>CBFDBJ010000005.1:0-87476 GCA_965603015.1 uncultured Alphaproteobacteria bacterium | reverse complement strand
GGTCTTGACGAAATGCGAGCCGAAGACATCAAAACCCTGGGACATCGCATCTGCAATCGCAAACGCGATATTGACCGTGCCGTAAAAGAAGGCGACCTGACCAAGGGTCCATCCTTCAATGTTTCCGAAGCGCTCAAACAGAGCCCAGATGCCGACGAATTCGATGAATGTCACCAGAAACTGTGCAACGGACAACATGATGAAGGAGCCAGGATACTGCATTTGCCCCAGGATAGAAATGGCCAGCATGCGGATGTAAAGGCGGAAATTGCTCATATCGTTTCGGCCTACCCTCCCTGTACGACAAGCTGGGACATGGCGCGCTTCATCAGCCAGCGTCCAAAGAGGATCAGGATGACGGACCAGACAATCTGGTGGGCGATCCCGAACAGGGCTTCTGCGCCGGCAAGATCGCCGAGATAGATGCGGTAGGGAACATCAGCCAGCCCTCTGAAGGGCTGCGCATTGAGAAACGGCTGCATCCAGTCCGGAAAGAATGGCAGCGGAATAACCATGCCAGAGAAAATCGTCACAACCGGCATTGCCAGAGTGTTTGCGCCCTGGCCTGAAATGGACCAGATAACAGAGATATTAATGAGTGCCGTAATTGCCGAGCTGAGAGCCACGACCGCCAAAAGAGAAACGGCAAAGAGGACTGCAGCTTCAATATCGGGTGGTGGCTGGAGAGCCCAGTCCCCAAGTCCGGCTAGTGGCAGAGCGATGGCAGCGAAAGCGATCAGCGGTATGGCCCGCAGTGTCGGCGGCGCCGTGCGCGTCGCCATGGAACGCATATACCAGAACCAGTAGGTGTCGATGGGGCGAAGCTGTTCGTAGGCAACATTGCCACTGCGCACCATGTCCTGAATTTCACTGTCAGTGTTCCACGGCAGCAGCGCCAGCAAGGCCTGGCCGAGCCAGATATAGGTGATGGTTTCGGTGAGCGTCAGCGGGAGTTCCCTGCTCTCATGACCCGGGCTCAAAAAGAATGCAGCCATGACCATGACCATGATGCCGCCCCACCAGATCTGCGTTCCCAGGCCCGCAAGGGCCGCCGCGCGATATTGCAGCAGCATCTGAAAGCGCACGACAAAGATCGCCACATAGGGCTTGAGGGAAGTCTCGGAAGCTCTTGCCACTATCCCTCTCCCACGCCGTGTTGATCATAGAGACGCGCAACGATTTCCTCGATCGGCGGTTCGCTGACGACAAGGTCACGCACTGGATATTTGGCCGTGATGGCTGCGATGAGATCGTGGGTCGCAATGTCCTGAGGATTGAATTGCAGTTCAATACGCCCCGGCGCCTCGGACCGGATCAGCGCACCGGGCGTGGCTTCAAAATCGACAGCGCTTTCAAAGTCGACCGTCAGGCGACGCTCCGCACTGCTGGCATCCCGGATCGCATCAATCGGCCCGTCCTGCAGGATTGTCCCGTGTCCGATGAGGATGACGCGTTTCGCCAGCGCCTCGATATCCTGCATGTCGTGGGTGGTCAGAATAACAGTGACGCCGTGTTCCCGGTTCAGCACCTTGATGAAATCACGTACCGCCAGTTTTGAAATAGCATCGAGGCCGATGGTGGGTTCATCCAGAAACAAAATGCGCGGCTCATGCAACATGGCGGCGGCAATATCCGCCCGCATGCGCTGGCCGAGCGAGAGCTGGCGCACCGGCGTATCGAGGTGTGGCTCAAGCCCAAGAAGCCCGATCATTCGGTCGGCGGTGGCGCGAAACCGCGCCTCCGGCACCCGGTAGATGTCCCGCAGCAGATTAAAACTTTCAATCACCGGCAGGTCCCACCACAGCTGGGTGCGTTGACCGAAGACGACCCCGATGCGGCCCACATGGGCGATCCGGTCTTGCCACGGGACAAGGCCGCCTACGGAGCACTGTCCGCTCGTCGGGGTCAAAATACCCGAAAGGATCTTGATCGTAGTGGATTTTCCGGCACCATTGGGGCCGATGTAGCCAACCAGCTCGCCCTCTTCGAGAGAAAAGCTCGCATCCTTGAGGGCTTCAACGGTCCGGGTCTTGCGCGAGAAAAGCCCTTTGACAGCGCCAAGCGCTCCGGGCTGACGGGTCGCAATCGAGAAGTCTTTCGAGAGATGATCAACAACGATATATGGCATGAAGGAATTCCATATCAGGCTTGATGAAGGGCCGCAGGGTGTAGCAGGTGAGTTGGACAGACACAAACATGAATTGCTCCAATGTGTAAACAGGCTTGCAACAGGCTCGGACAATTCGCGTCATACTGGGGTGCTGGCCCATTTGCTGCGAAGGCGATAAGGTGGTCGCCATTGATGCCAGGGGTAAAGCGGGGATCGGGGGATATCCATGTCACTTCTTATGAACGTGTTACGCCGTACGGGGGCTGGTGTGAACCGGCTGGGGCGGGCCCTTGCGCCGTCTGATGCCGCCTGGAACGGGGCGACGAAGGCGCTGCTCCTCTGGATTTTAGTGCTCATCGGGGTCTTCGGGTTCTATGACATGCTGGCCGATTTCTGGATTGGCAAACTGCTCGGCTTTCTGGTCATTCTCGGCATCGTCCTTGTGGCCACACTCATAGTCCAGCTTGTCTATTGGCAATTCTCAATTCAGCCCCTGTCCTGGCGGTTGACCAGTCTGGTGGCTGTCCTCCTGGGTACGCTCTACGGCATGGCTCTCTGGGGCACGCCGATGGGGTTTGTGCCGCCGCTGGTTATGGTCCTTGCGTTGAGCCTGACATTTGGCTCCCTTGCGGCCCTGCGCGCGCCCCTGCGCACGACTGGGTGGAGACCGCTACGCAGTATCCCGGCGCTGGTCGGTCTGGGCGCCGGCCTGCTCGGGCTCGCGAGTGGCGCCTGGTTCATTATGCAGCCCCCTGAAGATGTCAATCCCTGGCTTGAGACCTACGTCTTTGAAGACCGGACACTCGATTTGCCAAACCCGGGCGCGCCGGGAGACTACCCAGTCGAAACCACGAGCTATGGCAGTGGGACAGACCGCCATCGCGGCGAATTTGCAAAGGCAGCGACCTGGAAAACGAAGTCTGTAGACGGCTCAAAACTGGTCGACCGATGGAGCGGCGCTGTCGGCTGGGCGCGGACAAAATACTGGGGCTTTGACGCCGCCGAACTGCCGATCCAGGGCCGCGTCTGGATGCCAAAGACCGGTGAGGGAGGGAAGGGGCCATACCCACTTGTCCTCATTGTTCACGGTAATCATGGCATGGAAGACTTTTCCGATCCCGGCTACGCGTATCTTGG
Organism: uncultured Alphaproteobacteria bacterium; assembly: GCA_965603015.1. Classification (GTDB taxonomy): domain Bacteria; phylum Pseudomonadota; class Alphaproteobacteria; order M2410; family M2410; genus JAUWTJ01. Next base: position 84,229 of record CBFDBJ010000005.1, on the reverse strand, counting down.
CAAACATTTCGCCAGCCGCGGCATTATCACCGTGTCCGTCGACGAAAACTTCCTCAATAGCTCCACCGCCGACATCATCAATCCGCTCGAAGGAGGGATCGGTCCGGAAAACGATGCCCGCGGCTGGATGTTACTCAAACATCTGCAACAATGGCGCGACTGGAACGCGGACCCGAAGCACCCGCTTCATGGCCTGGTGGATATGCAGCACATCGCGCTCATCGGTCATTCCCGCGGCGGCGAGGCGGTCGCTGTGGCGGCGGCCTTTAACGGTCTCAAACACTATCCCGACGATGCTTCGGAAGTCTTCGATTTCGGATTTGACCTCGCCGGAGTCATCGCTATTGCGCCGGTTGATGGTCAGTATAATCCTCGGGCCAAACCCAAGGCGCTTGAAAAGATCAACTACTTTGTCATCCACGGCTCCATGGACGGCGATGTGCAAAGCTTCATGGGGCTGTCGCAAGGGTCTCGCGTTGACATTCGCGGCGTTGGCGAAAGCTTCAAGGGGAGCTATTATGTGGAAGGAGCAAATCACGGCCAGTTTAATACTCGCTGGGGACGGTTTGACTACGGACGGCCCCTGGGCTGGCTCTTCAACACCAAAGATATCATGGACGCCGAACAGCAGCGCCAGATTGCCAAGGTCTCGTTCAGCGCCTTCCTCGAAGTCGCCCTCAAGGACAATCGGGCCTACCTGCCTCTGCTCGGCGACCCGCGCAAGGGCGCGGCCTGGTTGCCCGACCAATATATACTGGCCAATCTTGTGACCGGCGGCAGACAACTGATTGCCGACTATGAAGAGGACATGGAAGTCACTACCACGTCCTTCGCCATGGCGGAGATAGCGGCTGCAAATCTGACCAAATGGCGCGAGGAATGGGCGTCCCTGAAGTGGGCGCCGCTCGACACCCATGTCGCCGTACTGGCCTGGGACGCCGAGGTCGAGGAGGACACCGCTTCCTACGGTTTTGAATGGACGGCCGGCAGCCTGAAGCTGGGCGAGGACGCGACGTTCGTCTTTGCCGCAGCAGATGCGGGCGAGGGCACGAAGCCCAAAGGCTGGGAATCGCCCGAAGGAAACGACGAGGACGACGATGCAGCCGACGCGAAAGAGGACGTCGAAGAGGACACGCCCATCGATCCCCTCGACTGGACCCTCGTTTTGACGGACGTTTATGGCAACGAGGCCCGCCTGGCCTTGTCCCACGACGCGGCGCTTTACCCGCAAGTCAAGGCTCACACCAGAAAGCTCGAGATGTTTGCCTCAATCGAAAAATCCGAACTCGTCTGGCGCCGCTTTGCCTTCCCGGTCAAGGACTTCATGGCGGCCAACCCTGATATTCAGCCCACGGCGCTTGTCAGCCTGCGGTTTGAGTTTGACAAATCAGAGGCCGGCGCCATCGCGCTCGATGATTTCGGGATTGAGTAGATCCGCACTCTAGACTGTTTTCCAGGTTGATTTACTCAATCCAAGATAACTCGAATTGTCATGCCGGATGCGGCGCGGCATAAAATGCTGCTCCGCTGGTCCGGTATCCACACGATAGACCTGGATCCCGGACCAGCATTGCATCACTACGTGCTGCAAAGCATCCGGGATGACAAAGTGTGAGATGAGTCAATCAAAGTGAAAAAGAGACTAGCTCCGCATCCCGCCGCTTGCCGCGATGATTTCGCCGGTGATGAAATCAGACTCCGGCAGGCAGAAAAGAAAGATCGCCCCGGCGGCCTCTTCCGGTGTTCCGGCACGCCGCAGCGGCGTCATCGCTTTTGACATCTCGATAGCACCTTCAGGGATGCCGACCTTGTGCGTCCTGCCGCCGACCTCTATCTCCGGGATCTCGCCCTCGAACCCTTGCGTCAGGCGCGTTTCGATATGGCCAAAGGCAACGCAGTTGACCGTCACATTATAGCGCCCCCAGTCTTTCGCCAGCGACCGGGTCATGCCGAAGAGGGCCGACTTGGCTGCCGAATAGCTGAACTGCGTGTCGGCCCCGTAAAGCCCGGAAATAGACGAGACATTGACCACCTTGCGTGTGACATCGCTCTTGCCTTGTTTGTCCGCCAATTTGCTTTGGGCGCGAAAGTGGCGCCCGGCAGCGCGCAGCAGGCGGAAGGGACCCGTCGCATGAACATCGATCATCGCATACCATTGCTCATCGGTATGGTTGACGATGCGAGAATTCCAGATGTAGCCCGCATTGTTGACGAGGATATGGAGATCGCCAAAATGTTCGACGCAGGCCGCCACAGCATGGTCGCCGAATTCTGCATCCGTTATATCGCCGGGAAAGACAAGGCAGGTGCCGCCGCGTGCCGTAATATCATCCTCCAGCGTCTTTAGTCCATCCGTATCAAAATCATTGGCAAAGACATTCGCACCTTCGCCCGCCAGCTTCAAAGCCAGCGCCCGGCCGATACCCTGCGCCGCGCCGGTCACCAGCGCTGTCCTACCCTCCAGTCTTCCTGGCGGCATGGCGCTACTCATAAGCCGCCTCGATACCCTCGATCATGACACCGGTTGCCGCCTTGGGGTGGATGAGCCAGCGCCCGTCCTTTGCGTCGCCCACCGGCGGGCGCATGATGACCGGAAATCCGCTTGCCTCAAGCGCCTTGCCACTGCTCTCGATGTCATCGGCGACAACGGCAAGATGATAAAAGCCTTCGCCCCGGGTTTTGAGGTAGCGTGCAACAGGGTTTTCCATGTCGTCCTTGTCGAGCGGTTCCATCAGTTCGATGGTCATCTCGCCCGGCGTGCCGTTCACGGAAATAAACACGCTGCGAATGCTCTCTTCAGGAAAGACAGTATCGCCGGTCTTTTTAAATCCCAGCTTGCCCTGCCAGATCGCCAGCGCATCATCCATAGAGTTTACAACAATTCCGAAGTGACTGATCCCTTTCAACATGACTGCCTCCCGTTTTCGTTTCAGATCGGCAACAATCATAGGCCTCTTGTGATCGAAGCCGCAAGAGCGAGGCCCACGCCGCTATTGAAGGTGAGCACAAAAAAGAGGCCGCCCCAACAGGAACGGCCTCTCAATTTTCGTCGATATGACGGCGTGATTTACATCATGCCGCCCATACCGCCCATGCCGCCCATGTCGGGCATTGCAGGCATGCCGCCACCAGCGCCGGCCTCGGCAGGCTTGTCGGCGACCATGGCTTCGGTCGTGATCAGGAGTCCGGCAATTGAGGCCGCATCCTGAAGCGCTGTGCGAACGACCTTGACCGGATCGATGATACCGGCGGCGATCATGTCGCAGTAGACTTCTTTTTGGGCATCAAAGCCGTAGGAGGCTGACTTTTGCTCAAGCAGCTTGCCAACGATGACAGAGCCTTCGTTGCCAGCGTTTTCAACGATCTGACGCACCGGTGCCTGAATGGCGCGGCGCACGATCTTGATACCGGCGTCCTGATCGGCGTTTTCGCCAACCAGCTTGTCGAGCGAACGTGAAGAATGGAGAAGGGCAACGCCGCCTCCAGGCACGATGCCTTCTTCAACAGCAGCGCGGGTTGCGTTGAGTGCATCGTCAACACGGTCCTTGCGTTCTTTCACTTCAACTTCCGTAGCGCCGCCGACTTTCAGAACTGCAACACCGCCGGCCAGCTTGGCAAGACGTTCCTGGAGCTTTTCCTTGTCGTAGTCCGAAGAGGTCTCCTCGATCTGCGAACGGATTTGGCTGACACGGCCGCTGATTTCGGCTTTCTTGCCGGAACCGTCGATGATCGTTGTATCGTCCTTGGTAATCCGAACGCGCTTGGCAGTACCGAGCATTTCAAGACCAACGTTTTCAAGCTTGATCCCGAGATCTTCGGAAACAACCTGACCACCGGTCAGGATCGCGATGTCTTCCAGCATGGCTTTACGGCGATCGCCGAAACCAGGAGCCTTGACCGCAGCAATCTTGAGGCCGCCGCGCAGCTTGTTGACAACCAGAGTTGCCAGTGCTTCGCCTTCGATGTCTTCTGCAATGATCAGCAGCGGACGCGAGGACTGAACAACAGCTTCAAGGATCGGCAGCATGGCTTGCAGATTGGAAAGCTTGGTTTCGTGCAGCAGGATGAACGGATCTTCAAGTTCCGTGGTCATCTTGTCAGCATTGGTGATGAAGTAAGGTGACAGGTACCCGCGATCAAACTGCATGCCTTCAACGACGTCCAGCTCGGTAGCGAGGCTCTTGGCTTCTTCAACGGTGATAACGCCTTCATTGCCAACCTTCTGCATGGCTTCGGCAATGTAGTCACCGATTTCTTTTTCGCCGTTTGCAGAGATAGTGCCAACCTGAGCAATCTCTTCGTTTGACTTGACCTTCTTGGATTTTTTCTTGAGTTCGGCGATGACTGTTGTAACAGCCTGATCAATGCCGCGCTTCAGATCCATCGGGTTCATGCCGGCGGCAACAGCCTTGACGCCTTCGCGAACGATGCACTGGGCAAGGATGGTTGCTGTCGTTGTGCCGTCGCCGGCCTCGTCATTGGTGCGGCTGGCGACTTCGCGAACCATTTGTGCACCCATGTTTTCGAACTTGTCTTCCAGTTCGATTTCCTTGGCAACGGTCACACCATCTTTTGTGGTGCGCGGCGCGCCAAAGCTCTTGTCGATGACAACGTTACGGCCTTTGGGCCCCAGCGTTACCTTTACGGCATTGGCGAGAATATCGACGCCGGCAAGCATCCTCTCGCGGGCGTCCGTGGAAAAACGTACTTCTTTTGCCATGTAATTAAACTCCTGATTTCGAGAAAGAAAAAACCGCTTCAAATCATTTCTGACTTAGGCGGCTTTTTTCACTTTCTTCGCTGTCTTTTTGGCTGTGATGATACCCATGATGTCGCTCTCCTTCATGATGAGGAGTTCTTCACCGTCGAGGGTGATTTCAGTGCCACCCCATTTGCCGAAGAGAACCTTGTCGCCGACCTTGACGTCGAGCGCGACAATGGCACCGGCTTCATTGCGGACACCCGAGCCCACAGCAACGATTTCGCCTTCGGATGGCTTTTCCTTGGCTGTGTCAGGAATGATAATCCCGCCAGCGGTTTTGGTTTCTTCTTGAACGCGGCGTACGAGGACCCGGTCGTGCAGAGGACGGAAGCTCATTGACCCATCTCCCTTTCTCGTTTGAGTGAAAATTAAACTGTCTCAAGAGACATTAGCACTCAACAGGTCGAGTGCTAACAGTCGAGCGTTCATGTAGGGAGGGGGGTGAAAAGAGTCAAGGGGCGCGAGACAGAAAGCGTGAAATAAAGTCCCGAAAGATTCCGGATTTCTGCGACTTTGATATAGGTTTCTGCCTTATCCTGCGTCGTTGTTATATAGGGAAGGACCGGCAAATTGAAAGGTAAAATCCACATCCGGGGACGGCGCAGCGCCTTCAATGTTCAAAAAGTCCTCTGGATGCTGGGCGAACTGGGGCTTGAGGCCGAGCATATCGATGTCGGCGGCGCGGCAGGTGGGCTACGCACCGCTCAGTTCCTCGCAATGAACCCCAACGGCACCATCCCGGTGCTCGGCGACGGCGACCACATTATCTGGGAATCCCACGCCATCCTGCGCTATCTGGCGGCTGAATATGGATCCGGAAGCCTTTGGCCGGTGAGTTCCGCCGAGCGCTCCGAAGCGGATCGCTGGATGGACTGGGCACAAACCGGGCTGCAGATCGTCTTCATGGACCTGTTCTGGGGTTTTTACCGAACCCCAGAGGCCGACCGGGACGAAGCCCTGATCGAACGCGCGGTGCTGAGCTGCGACCATTACTTCTCGGTTCTGGATCAACATCTTCAGACCCGGAGTTTCCTCGCTGGCAAGACCTTCACCATGGGCGATATCCCCTCGGCCACAACGCTTTTTCGCTACTTCGAAATGGATATCCCGCGAAAACCACTGCCAAATGTCGAGGCCTGGTATGCTCGCCTCCAGCAGCGCCCGGCCTTCCGAACCCACATCATGATCCCCTTCGACGATCTCTACGCCCGTCTCGACTTCTAGTGCAACAATAGTGTCTGACCCCTCATGTTACATGTGGGGTCAGACACTATTGTTGCAAACTCAAGTCCGATACTGCATGCTGGAGGAGAATATTGAAGCTATTGACGGTGTCCCATGCCCCGAGCTCCCCGCATTGAATATCCCGGCGCCACCTTTCACATCCAGGCACGTGGCAATCGCGGCGAGGCGATCTTTGTGGATCGGGAAGAATCGCTCAGGTTTCTGTCGATCTTTGAGCAGGTTTGCACCGATCATAACTGGGACGCCTTCGCCTGGGTTCTGATGCCGGACCACTATCAACTCACCGTGCGAACCAATGAGGCGACCCTCGCCAAAGGCATGAAACACCTCAACGGTCACTATGCCCAATGGGTCAATCGCAAGCGCCACATCGACGGCCATCTTTTTGAGGGTCGCTACACGGCCGTCGTCGTGGACGCGGCTGCCTGGCTGCCTGCCCTTGTTCGCCTTAGCGCTCTCGCTCCGGTTCGCGCCGGTCTTGCAGGCCAGGCTGAAAAATGGCTCTGGGGGTCATATCGATATCTTGTAGAAAACGGAGCGAGGAAGCCGCCGCAATATCTGGCACGCGGCGAGGTGCTGGCGCTGCTTGATGCTGATCCTCGTGCCGCGCGTCTCGCCCTGCAGGAGTTTGTGAAGGCAGGGCGGCCCGTCGCAGACCAGGCAGGCGACGTTGATGTCCTGGAAGCGCTGCTGCGTCACAATCAGGTTCTGGGATCACGGCAGTTTGCGCTTGAGGTTCAGGCAAGGACCGGGACAGGCGGCAGATTGAACGCGGCGCAGCCCCGCGCTCTTGCAGCCTTCCGCAATGAGTATAGTCCTGCAGCCAGATCCATGGCCGCCGCATACTGGGACGGCGGCTATCGACAAAAGGATATTGCCGAGGCCTTCAGCACGCATATTTCGACAGTCAGTCGCGCGAGTGCGAAGTACAGGGAAGAATTTGAAGGCTGAATGATCGCTTCCGGGAGACAGGGGCGATCAGGCGGAGGTGCGATTTGGCTGTAGCGTTAATCTGGTGTATAATTGTTTTACGAGCTACTCAGGAAGGTGCTGTTATGATGTCGATGAAGAGAGTCTTGGTAAGTGTGGTAGCAGCAATGTTGGTGAGCGCTCCGGTCGCCGCTCAGAGCGCCCCTTCGGCTGGCTACAGCGGCGAACCTCTCAGATTTTGGCAAGGTTACTCGGTCGGCACCTACGTCATGGTCGGCGGGGTCATTTTTCTGGTGACAGTTGGCGGCCTTGTTTTGGCTGGCGACGATGACGAAACCAAAAAACCGTCACCCACGCCGACACCTGGCCCGACAACCACAACCACAACGACGAGCTAGCCTCTTCGCCTTGCCACCAATTTTGCCCGGAAGAACCACCGATTTCCCCTGTAATGTCACAGGGCGAGCGCAGATTCTCTGCTGCTAAATCCCCCTAAAGATGTATCTGGAATACAACACCTGCATGTGTTTTGGCAGGATTAACCATATTCCAATTGAAGTGTGGAGCCGAAGCGCATACCAGTACAACGATAAGGTTGCGCTTGTAGCGGCGAGACTCAGTCTTTGCGGTCACATGGCGCGGCAAGCGGGGAATGTAACTTTGGAGTGGGGATTATTGTGAAAGTGATGAAAACATTTACTGCGGGTGTGGTTGCAGCCATGCTCGTTGCTGCGCCGGCGATTGCTCAAGAGTCGCCATCAGCTGGCCCGGGCGGAGATGACACCTGGGCGTCAATGCCGGTGGGCTCCTATGTCATGATTGGCGGGTTCATCTTCCTGGTGACAATTGGCGGTCTCGTTCTGGCCGATGACGACGGCAAGGCCAAAACACCGACGCCAACGCCCACGCCGACGCCAACCCCGACGACAACAACGACAACAACATCGACGAGCTAGATCTCTTTGCTGTGTTGCGGTTTTGAGGGCGCTCGCCCGGGAGTCTCATGTGTCTTTTGAATACAAAGGCGGGAGCTTCAGTGCGTCTTGCTCTTTCCTGGTCAAACTCCTTGAGACAAGGTCATAGGATGCATCGATCCAGTCCTTGACCTCCCGGTCCGGCACCGATCCGTCGAGGATAATTGTGTTCCAGTGCTTCTTGTTGAGGTGATAGCCCGGGATCACTGCGTCATATTTTTCGCGCAGTATTTCGTTGAGAAACGGATCGCCCTTGAGACTGAGCCGCAAGGGGGCGCTCTTCCAGGCGATGATCGCGAACATTTTCTTGCCGACCTTTGGCACCAGAACATCGGGCCCGAACGGCGTATCTTCCCAGGCGCCGGGTTTTGATCCGATGTGGGTCCTGACAGCTTTGAGCATCATTCACACAGTTTCATTCTGCGGCATTGGCACGGGTTGGTTCATGGGCCGTTGCATGGTCCGAGAGAAGCGCCAGGATTCTTTGCTGATAGCGCGGGAAGCTGGCGTGACCCATGCCTTCGAGAATTTCAAGCCGGGCCTCGGGGATTGTCTCGGCGGTGTGGATACCGCCCTCGACGCGCACCAGCGGGTCCTTGTCACCGTGGATGACAAGGGTCGGCACGGTGACCGATTTGAGGGCCTCCGTCCGCGATCCACTGGCCATGATCCCGGCACGCTGGCGCGCCGCTCCGATGGGGTAGACAGATCGCTTGATGATCCGGGCAGCCATTGCCCGGGCCTCCTCGATATTGTCCTCAAATCCATCACCGCCGATGACCTTGCGGTTCTTCATGGCGTGATCAACGAGGATTTCAATGTCGTCGGTGTCGGGCGCAGGCGTGGTCAGCACAGCCATGGCTTCCTCTGTTGCCTGGGGAACCGATGGATCGCCGGTCGTCGACATAATCGATACCATGCTGGAGATGCGCTCGGGAGCGTCGATCGCCATCTGTTGCACAATCATGCCGCCCATGGAGGCCCCGATGATATGGGCCTTGTCGATGCCAAGGGCGTCCATCAGGCCAATACCGTCTGCGGCCATGTCGGCAAGATAGTAGGGCACTTCGGGTGTTTTGCCCGCAACAAGATCTTTCACAAGCGCCTGAAAGTCCGGCATGCCCGCACCGTCAAACTTCTGGCTGAGCCCAACGTCGCGGTTGTCGTAGCGCACGACGTGATAGCCCGCCTCGACCATCCCGTTCATATAGATATCGGGCCACGCGATCATCTGGGCGCCGAGGCCCATCACAAACAGAACCGTGGGGTTCCCCTTGTCCCCGAAAGTTTCGTAGCAAATCTCGATCCCGTTGGCTTTGGTGAACTGTTCCATGTCTCGCACTTCTCCCGAATATTCTCACCTGAGTACTTTCTGTGATCAACGCTAACAGGAGTTGGTAAAAGTGCAAGACGCCAAAGCCTGGAATGGCAAGGGGTTACAATGCTTCCCGGAATCCATACATTAACCGAAGGGCCGGAGCCCTTGGAGGGTAACCAATGACCAATGAGATAGAGAAGCAACCGGATGAGAGCCCGGAAAACGTGGACGAGAGTTCAATTTTTGACCGTCTCGATGCCTGGGCCGGCGACATTGAGGATCCGGGGCGCTGGGCGTTGATGCGCGATGTTCTCGTTTTTCAGGGCAAGCTTGCCCTTGACGCTCTGCGCGATCTTGCCCTCAGCCCGGTCTCGATCATCGCAGCGCTCGTCGGCTTCATCCGCGACAAGGATCGCCCGGGGCGGTACTTCTACCCGCTGATGAAAACCGGCAGACAGTCGGATACGGCAATCAATCTCTTCGGTGCCGGCGAACATGCGGGTCTCGATATGGACGTGCCGGAGGGCCCCTCGGTTGACAAGCTGGTGGCAGGACTGGAAAAAATCATCGTCCGCGAATTTGAATCAGGCGGCCTCACCACCCATGCCAAAGAGGCGATCGACCGTGCCATTGACAAGGCTCACGAAGCGGCAAGGCGCGAGGCGGAGAGCCTCAATGACCATATCCGCGAAGAGACTGATCGGTTCCGACATTGATTCTATCTTTCAGGACGCGGGGTCAAGAGACTCAAAAGACTCAGTGTTCTGACTTATCCACATGGCGTACCGAATCCGATGAATGGCGTCTCTCGACGAATGGTGTATAGAGTTTGTCCATGACACTGGAACCGACGATCAGCGAGGAAGAGCAGCAGGCGCAAGTCCCCCATGGACGAAGAGCGCTGCTCATTGGCCTGTTGCTCGCCGTCACCTTGCACGCCTTTGCCGAGCTTGCCATTGTCACAGCTCTGCCCATCATCTCAAGGGACCTGGACGGCGCTCTTCTCTATGGCGTGGCCTTTTCGTCTTACCTTCTGACCAGCATCATATCGATTGTCTGGTCGGGCCATATGACCGATGAAAAAGGTCCCGTCTTTCCCTTCGTTGCCGGTTTGATCGTCTTTTCCATCGGACTTGTTCTGGCCGCCATGGCCCCCACCATGTGGATGTTTGTGCTGGCCCGCGGCGTCCAGGGGCTCGGCGGCGGCGCCTTTTCCGCTGTCATAATGGCAAGCGTCAATCGCGGGTGGAAGGATGAGGAGCGGGCTCATATCATGGCCCTCCTGTCCTCGGCCTGGGTCATCCCCGGGCTGGTGGCACCGGTGGCAGCCGGTGCCATTGCGGAATTCTGGAACTGGCGTGCGATCTTTGTCCTGCTCCTGCCTTTCGTGGCTGTGACCCTTGCCCTGTCGCTCAAGGGCTTGAGGGCAATGGGTCCGGGGCAGGTCCACGAAACAGCAACAGACAAGACGATTGATGCTGTCCGCATCGCCGTCGGGATCTCCATGCTGATCGCCGCAATTACCCGCATGTTTGACCTGTGGTCGGTTCTTCTGCTTGTGGCCGGGCCTGTCCTTGCAGCCAGGCCGCTAAAACGCATTCTGCCGCCCGGCGAGGGGCTCTCGCGGCGTATTCTTCTTGCATCGCTTGGAATTAAGTTTTTGCTCGTCTTCGGATTTTTCGGCGCGGACACGTTCTTGCCGCTCGGCCTCATCGAAATTCACGGGCTGACAGCCTTCGTCGCCGGCATTGTCATGACGGCAGCGGCGGTTAGCTGGTCAGCGGCGGCCTTTGCCCAGTCGCGTCTTGCCGCCAGAGTGAGCCCGAGAAACCTCGCGGTGAGCGGTATGGCCCTCATCGCACTTTCGGTTTTCAGTCTCACGCTGCTCCTGATTGAGGGCGCGCCCTACTGGTGGGGTTTTATCTTCTGGGCTGCAGGCGGCGCCGGGACCGGTCTCGTCTATAATACAGTCATCACAAGCGCCATGGCGCACACTATGAAGGGCAAGGAAGGGGCAACCTCCATCGCCTCGGGCCTTGCCGAGGGCCTCAGCGTCGCCCTTGCTGCCGGGATTGGCGGCGCGATCCTCAATCAGGTGGAACGCCAGGGTGAACCGCTCGGCCTTGGTATCGGGATCATCTGGGTGATTTGCGCCCTGGTCGTTCTTGCAGGCGGGGTTGTCAGCTTCAGGTATCTTGAGCAAAAAGTACGTGTCACCGTGCTGGATGAACCCGGTTCAACCGGGGTTGGAAATCCGCCTCAGAGGTCTTCCCTGACCGACTTGTCCCAGGATTGAAGCTTGCGGTAAAGTGTTGAAGGCGAGACTTCAAGAAAGGCCGCAGCACGCGGGATATTGCCGCCACATCGCTCGATCGCATCTTCAATGGCGCGGCGTTCGATGCGCCACAGCGGGATAATCGCCGCTTCGCTCTGGAGACCAGGTGAGATCCCGCCCTCTTCAGGACGATGAGAGGGCGCAGCCGGAAGGCTGGCAGACGGAAGCATTGACGGTCTGGAGGTCAATGCGGCCGGGCTGGCAGTGTCGGTGAATTCCGGCGGCAACATGTCGAACGTGACACGTTCACCGTCGTTGAGCACAACAATGTTGCGCAACACATTTTGCATCTGCCGAACATTACCTGGCCAGGAATATCGCGTAAAGGCATGTGCGGCATCATCATCAAAGCCGCGAAACAGCTTTTTCTCCTCACGGGCAAATTCTATCAGCAGCCGATTGGCAATAAGGACAATGTCCTTGTCGCGATCCCGCAAGGGTGGCAGATGGATCGGAATAACGTGCAGGCGATAGTAGAGATCCTCGCGGAATTCACCGTCAGCGACCGCTTGCAGAGGGTTGCGATTGGTCGCGCACACGAAACGCACATCAACGGGTTCTTCAACATCCCCGCCAACCTTCTGAATGCGCCCGGTTTGAATAAACCGCAGGAGTTTGGTCTGGAGCAGCAGGTCCATTTCGCAGATTTCATCAAGGAACAACGTCCCGCCATCGGCAAGGCTTGCTGCGCCGTCGCGGTCCGAACTGGCGTCGGTAAAGGCACCTTTGACATGACCGAAGATTTCAGATTCCATCAGATCCTTCGGAATGGCTGCACAGTTGAGCGTAATAAAGCGCTCCGACGCCCGTGGACTCTTCTTGTGAATGGCCTCGGCGCAAAGTTCCTTGCCGGTCCCACTTTCGCCTGTGATGAACGTCGTCGCCTTTGAAGGAGCTGCACTTTCGATGATCCGGTAGACGTCCTGCATCACCGGCGACGATCCGATGAAATTGACATAATCATCGGATGTGAAATCTTCAGAGAGACTGTCGACCGCCTCACGCAGACGAAAGCGTTCGATCGCATTTTCCAGTGTCACCCGGAGCCGATCGGCACTGAAAGGCTTGAGCAGGAAATCAACGGCACCGGATCGCATCGCATCAACCGCAACATTGACGGATCCATGCGCAGTAATCACAACAACGCTGGACTTAACCTCGCGCTTGGTCAGTTCTCGCAAAATGTCCATGCCGTCCATGTCCGGCAGGCGCAGGTCGAGCAGGATGGCACTGAAGGTATGGCGCGATATGGCATCAAGTGCACTGCGGCCGGTATCTGCGACCATGATTTCATAAGGTCCATCCCGCAGATATTCAAGATAGACCCGCGCCAGAGAGGCGGTATCTTCAATCAGCAAAATACTGTGTTGATCGTTGGTATCCATTTGACCATTTTACAGGAGTCGGAGCGGCAAGGCTCATCTTTTTGCCAAATGCCTTGTTGAAATTGCGAGACAGAGCTGCGCCTGAAGATTATTGTCAGAACTGTGTGCTTCGCTCGACCACCCTTCAACAGGAAAACCCCATATGTCAGCCATTTCGCCCGGAGCCCCCGGTCCTCGGGATATCAATCGGCCTCTCATCGGCAAGCCAGGAGGGCGCGGGCAGCTGGCGACACCGGCGCTGGTTCTTGATCTTGACCTCTTCGAGCGCAATCTTCAGCTCATGGCGGAACACTGCAAGACCAAAGGTCTGGGGCTGAGGCCTCATGCCAAGACACACAAGTCGGCGCAAATCGCGCGACTTCAGATCGACGCAGGGGCGTTGGGGATTTGCGCGGCCAAGCTGGGAGAAGCCGAAGCCCTGGGCGAGGCGGGGATCGAGTCGATCCACCTGACCTCACCTGTCGTCTCAGATCCTGGCATTGCCCGCGTTATGGCACTTAATGCGAAAATCGTGGATCTCATGATTACCGTTGAGGATATGGCGACCGCGTCAAGGCTGAGTGAGGCCGCCAAAAGTGCAGGCAAGCCGCTCAACGTCATCATTGATCTTGACGTCGGTTTGCATCGCACTGGCATCCCGTGGGGTCCACAGGCTCTGGCGCTCACGGTTGCGGTTGCCTCGTCCGCTGGGCTCATCTACCGCGGCTTTCAGGGTTATGCGGGCCATGTGATGCACATAGAGGACTTCGCCAAGCGCTCCGGGGCTTCATCCAAATGTATGGATATCCTGAGAGAGGCAAGGGACGTCTTGAGTGCCAAGGGTCTTGAGCCTGAAATCATCACAGGCGGCGGAACAGGCACCTACAATATAGATGCAGACATCGGTGTTCTGACCGAACTGCAGGCCGGATCTTATGTTTTTATGGATCGGCAGTATAATGATGTTCCTCTGGCCAACGGGCAGTCCATGCCATTCGAAACGTCATTGATGGTTCAGACCTCTGTGATCAGCGCCAATACCGCTGGTCTGGTAACGACAGATGCAGGCTTCAAGTCCTTTGCCGCCGACGCCGATGCGCCCCTTTTGGTATCCGAGTTGGTATCCGGCGATCAGGTCGATGCACTTGACGGTGCAAGTTACTTTTTCTTCGGCGATGAGCAGGGCGGTATCGCACTGAAATCAAAAGACGTCTCCTTGCCGCTCGGCAGTGCCGTGAACTGCATCACGCCTCATTGCGATCCGACCGTCAATCTCTATGACGTCTATCATTGCGTGCGGGGCGATGTCCTGGTCGACATCTGGGACGTCACGGCGCGCGGGCGCAGTCAGTAGCTGCTGTTCATTCAGATGTCAGGTGCTAATCCGGCAAGCCGATTGAGTGCTCAGGTTGTCTCCGGCGTGGTCCCAAGGGCGACCCGTTCGGCCAGGATCGACAATTGTTCCATATCGCGCACGTATAGCGTCTTGCCCTTGCGCTCGACGATTTCTTCGGCGCCCAGCTGACCGAGCACTCGGGCTACGGTTTCGCGGGTTGTGCTGGCCTGGGCCGCGATCTTGGCCTGGGTTGGCAGAGGATAAATCAGCCAGGAGCCCTCCCGCACCGGATCAGGGCGGGCCAGATCAAGCAATTTGCGGTAGACCCGCTGATAGGCTGACAAGGTCGCCAGATCCATGATCCGTTCATCGGCCGAACGCACCATGGCGGCCAGTTTTTGTAAAACTCTCAACCCCACATTTGGAAATTTGCGCAGAACGTCCAGAAAGGCTTCTGGCGCAAGCGATGCCAGCACGCAGTCCTCCAGAGCAACGATTGATGCCGAGCGCGGCTTGCCATCCAGTGCGGATAATTCGCCAAAACACGCACCGGCACCAACCTCGGCGTAGGCAACCTCGCGGCCGGTCAGGGAAAAATTCACGATCCTGACCCGCCCTGCCACCACAAAAAAGACGTCGCGGCTTGTGGAAGATTTGGTAAAAATTTCATCGCTCGACGTGAAAGTCTGCCACTGACAGGCTGACTGAATATCTGCAATGTCCTCCGGGGAGAGGTCTGCGAACAGGTCAATGTCATTCAAACGGTGATTATTGGGGGCGTGAGGGGGCGAAGTCGGGCTCATTCAGCTACCTTTTCGGTGAATTTGGCCTACAGGCGTGAACCTGTGATGCCGGTCACATGGAATCTGGCGATTGCATACATATATGTCTTCCAGTCGCGAAATTGAAGTCCTCTTCAACCACACGGCTAAACCCTCAGCCCGTGAGCGCCCAATGCTCCGGGCACATACCCCGGGCATCAAATGCCCAACCCCTGAGTGACCCCGCGTGAGTGCCCCCTCGCGCGGGGTCTTTTATGTGATCAGGCCGTCATATTGCCGCCGTCGATCACCAGTTGCTGTCCGGTCATGAAGGCGCCGGCTTCACTGGCCAGGAAAACTGCAGCACCGGCGATTTCGTCCGGCGTGCCGATCCGCTTGAGCGGCGATCTCTGGGTCGCGCCTTTCAGGATCGTCTCGTCATCCCAAAGCGCTTTGGCGAAATAGGTCTTGATCAGACCGGGCGCGATGCAATTGGCCCGCACATTATTGCCGCCATATTCCACGGCAATATTGCGGGCAACCTGAAAGTCGGCGGCTTTTGAGATACCGTAAGCCCCGAGCGACGCGGAGCCGTGCAGCCCGCCGATGGACGAGATAATGATGAAAACACCATCGCCGCGTTCTGCCATTTGCGGAGCGACCATCTGGGACAGCCAGTGGTTCGACTTCACATTGCAGTTCATAATCTTGTCAAACGCATCGTCCGGGATATCCTGAGATTTCCCGAAGAACGGATTGACCGCAGCGTTGCACACCATGATATCGATCTTGCCGAAGGCTTCATTGGCTTGGTCGACCAGGCCTTGCAGCTGTTCCTTGTAGGAGATGTTGCAGCCGATGGCGATAGAGGTTCCTGCGCCAAATTCCTTGTTAATTTTGTCGACCACCTCCTGACAGGCCTCGACCTTGCGGCTTGAGACGACGACTTTCGCGCCGTGCTCCGCCATCCGCCACGCGATGGCCTCGCCAATGCCCCGGCTTGCGCCGGTGACAACGGCAACCTTGCCGTCCAGATTAAACAGGGTCATTTCATCCCTTTCTCTTGTTATTTTTGTTTTACAATTGTCCGGCCAAACTCGGCGGGCGAGTGCTTCGCGAGTGATTTTGCGACAGTCGCCTCAACATTGCCACATATTTCAGGGAAATAAGTGCGCAAATCAGGTATGATTCGAGAAGATATCAGGAATGGTGATCGAAAGTCTGATTGACGAAACATCGAAATTCCGCTGTTGGACAAAGGTCGGAACAGTGCCGGCACAATGACTGAAGCAATGAAAAGGGCTTACCTCATGAAACACAGAATTTTCACAGCACTTGTCGCTGTCTCCTTGCTCGCCGCCTGCACCACCGTTGACCCCTATACCGGTGAGCAAAAGACGGCAAGTGCAACAAAGGGTGCCATTGGCGGTGCTTTCCTCGGCGCGATCGTTGGCGCGCTCACCAACACGTCGGACGGCAAACAGACCCGCAAGAATGCACTGCTTGGTGCGGGCATCGGTGCACTCGCCGGGGCTGGTATTGGTCAGTATATGGATAACCAGGAGGCAGTTCTGCGCGCCAAACTCGAGGGCACCGGAGTGGGTGTGACACGGGTGGGCGACGAAATCATTCTCAACATGCCAGGGAATGTGACGTTTGATACAGATTCTGATGCGATCAAATCAGGCTTCTATGATGTTCTTTCGTCGGTTACCCTTGTCTTTGAAGAATATGAGCAAACCTACATTGACGTTCTGGGGCATACCGACAGCACTGGTTCTGACGCCCACAACAATGATCTCTCGCAGCGGCGAGCAGCAAGCGTTGCGAATTACTTTTCATCACAAGGTGTCCTCTACGACCGCATGATGGTCCGCGGCTTTGGCGAGCGGATGCCGATTGCGTCAAATGAAACACCGCAAGGGCGTCAGCAAAACCGCCGTGTGGAAATTCGCATTGCACCCTATACGGATGGTGCGTAAGCCTGAACAAGTGATGCCTGGAAAAGACAAGGGGCTCCTGTGATGACTTCAGCGCCCCTGCGGATTGCTGTTCTTCTTGATGAGAATACCAGCGGCGATGCAACGCTATATGAATCTCCCAAGACCCTGTTTCGCATGGTGGCCGATGCGGGGGCAATTCCCTACGGGATTCCCTACCTGCCGGGTCGGGAAGAGCAAGTTCTTGAGGCTCACGACGGCTTGATATCGCCTGGCGGGCGGTTTGAATTTCCAAGAGCCTGGTATGTCGAGGGCCGAGTTTCGTCGGCCCCGCCGTCAGAGCGGTGTGATTTTGACCTGAAGTTGATGCGACTCTTCCTGTCAGCCGACAAGCCGGTGTTTGGCATTTGCAGCGGTATGCAAATGATGGCCGGACTTGCCGGCTGCAAACTGGTCGGCGACACAAGGGATAAGGCCGGAAATCCTCTCATCCACAATGGCACAGACTGCAGTCACGATGTGGAAATCGCCGCGGGCTCGCAGCTTGCGGCGATTATGAAGACCACAAAGGCCGTGGTGAACTCGCTGCATAATGAAGCGGTGGTGGAAGTTCCGCAGGGCGTCGTGGTATCGGCCCGCGCTCCCGACGGTGTGATTGAGGCCATTGAGCTGCCAGGCCAACACTTCGCCCTCGGCATCCAGTGGCATCAGGAAAAGTTTCACGGGACGGATCATCCCGGTAACGCTCTGTTTGATGCCTTCGTCAAATCGATCCGCTAGCTTTGGGCGCGATCCAGCAGGTCATGAGCCCGGGTCTTGCCACTGCCCAGTCCATCGAGACAATGCACGGTGCTCTCCAGATAAAACAATGAAGTGCCCTTCGGTCCCTTGCCCTGGCGAATGTGGCGGATCTGATCACTCTGGGTCGGATTATCCAAAAATCGACCGTTTTCAAAATTGACTACATAGGTGAGTGCTGTGATCGTTTGGCCGCCGGGCAGAGAACAGGCCACGGACGTTTGGCGGTAGGCGGCCTCGCGGCGATCAAGCGCGCGCAAGGACGCTTCGCGGTGTTCCGGTGCCAGAGCAAAAGCAACACCCAGCACCGACCCGCCAGGATGCAGCGCCGCTGAGAGCCCCGGGCGATCCGGTGTCCCCCATGCTTTCACAGACCGGCAGGTAAACCGGCGATGCCAACCGTGCAGACGGGCGCAAACCGCAAGGCGATAGTCAAAATCCGGCAGCCACATGAGGGATCCATAACCAAACACCCAGATGTCATCAAAAGTCTCTGCAATTTGATGTGGATCTTCAAAAACATCAGCAATTTCAACCAATTGCCCAGGCGGGGGTGACATCATAGTTAACCGGATCGAAACAGTTTCGCCGTAATTTGAGGCGATGGATAAAGCTGGCGGAAACCATGGATGACTTCACCCATGGAGAGGTGCCACCAAATGTAGCAGGTTGTTAGTCCTATGCCGAGTTTTACAAATTGGCTTATCACTCTTTCCTATGTGGTTCTTTCTGCAGCCATCGGGATTGTCTGTTTCAGGGTCTTCGGATTCGAACTGGCCGGCGCTCTCGTGACGAGCACTTTGTCGTTTTTGCTGGCCGCCCAGGTTCACCAGACGTTTAATCGGGCGCAGGAACGCCAGTCGTTCGAGAATGAGCTCACCTTCCTGCAAAACGGCAAGCTCGCGCTTTCAGAAGAAATTGATCTCATGCGTGGGCAGAACGATGACCTGGCCGAGTCTTTTGAAGAAAAAGTTCAGCAACGCAATCATCAGGTAATCTCTGAAGTTCGTTTGCTTGAAACGCTGATCAGGCAAATGGCCGGCGAACTCGAGAAGAAGGCTCGCAAGGCTGCGATGGAAGTTGTCGAGCAAGCCCAGACCAACGTTCTCACAGGCAATGATCCGCAAGCGGTCAAGCGTCTGATTGGCAGCATTGAACAAGCCCTGAGTGAAGCAGAAAAAAATGGTGATATGACGCCGGGTGACAAGGCGGCCCTGTTTGATTCCATGAGCGAGCAGGAGCTGCTGCGTATCATTCGATCTTCGCTTGAGGAAAACCGTGTTGATCTTTACCTTCAGCCAATTGTTACCTTGCCGCAGCGCCAGATCTGTTTCTATGAAGCCCTGTCCAGACTGCGCAGTGAAAATGGCGAACTCATTCTGCCCGCTCAGTACCTGCGCGTCGCCGAGCCTGCAGGTCTGATGTCAATCATTGATAACCTGCTTCTTTTCCGCTGCGTGCAAGTGGTGCGACGCCTCGCTGAACACAAGACGGATATTGCCATTATGTGCAACATCTCTCTGAATTCTCTGCAGGACAGGAACTTCTTCCCCTATTTCCTCGATTTCATGTCTTTCAACGCGGACCTGGCCGATACGCTTGTCTTTGAGTTTGCCAGGGAGACCATCGACAAATGCGGTCCTGACGAGAGCAAGAACCTGTCGCGTCTGGCCGAACTTGGGTTCAAGTTTTCGCTTGATCGTGTTGGCGATCTTGATCTGGATTTGCCGGATCTGCGCCAACGTAACTTCCGCTATATCAAGGTCGCCAGCGGCCTCTTCCTGCATGGCAATGCAGAACCGGGGAGTTCTTTTGTTCATCCATCTGATCTGCACGAACTGCTCGGTCGGTTCGGAATTGATTTGATTATCGAGCGTCTCGAGCAAGAATCTCAGGTCGTGGAGGTTCTCGAATATGAAGTGAAATTCGGCCAGGGATACCTGTTCGGTGAACCAAGACCGCTTGAAGAAGTTGAAGCGGCAATCGGCGCGCAAGGGTCCAGAGACTATGACCGCGGTCCGATGTGGAAACCAATTGCCTATCATGCTCCAGACGAGGATCAGGCGTCCGGTTTCTAGCTTTCGCCGCAGGTTCCGGCGCGACTTCAGAAAAATCCCCGAAACCTTTGACATACTGTTATAACCCGCGCCGTTCGTATTTTCAGACAAGACCGGGGCGAAAACAGATATGGCAGGATCGCAAAACCATGTGGAAATTGTATCGGGGCTCGGAACTTTGAGACAGCGCTACGATGCGCTTCTCTGCGACATCTGGGGCGTGGTTCACAATGGCCAGACCCCCTTTCGCGAGGCGATAGCAGCCCTGCAGGCCTGGCGAGCAAGCGGCGGTCTGGTTGTTTTGATCACGAACGCTCCGCGGCCCTCAAAGCTGCTTCTGCCACAATTTGACGAGATCGGTGTGCCCCTCGATATTTATGATCATATGGCAAGTTCCGGCGATGTGACGCGGGTTGAGCTTGAACGCTTCCGCGGTCGTTCGGTCTTCCACCTGGGCCCGGAGCGTGATCAGTCGCTGCTCGATGGTATGGGGTTGAAAAAGACATCCCTGGAGGATGCCGACTTCATATTGTGCAGTGGACTGTTTGATGATGAGACCGAAACTCCGGATGATTACCAAAACCTTTTGGCGCAGGCCCTTGAGCGTCAACTGGAAATGATTTGCGCCAACCCTGACATTGTTGTCCAGCGTGGCGACAGGTTGATTTACTGCGGCGGGGCTCTTGCTGAAGCCTACGAGAAGAAAGGCGGTCAGGCGACCTATGCCGGCAAACCCCATGCCCCCATCTATAATCACTGCCTTGATCTCATCGCGGATTCCAGCGGTGCTGTATCAGGGCAAGTGAACCGGGAGCGGATCCTTGTTGTCGGGGACGGTCCGAAGACGGATATCAGAGGAGCGCTGGATCAGCGTTTCGACAGCCTTTTTATCGGCGGCGGCATTCATTCGGAAGATTGTTTCAACTCCGATGGTGGGCTGGATCAATCCGGAATGGGTGAGGTATTTGGCTCTGAAGGAAATTGGCCAACTTATGCAATGCCCTGGCTGGTGGGTTGATCATTGGGTTGGCTGAAGGGTCAATCGAAAAGAGAATCAATATCATCCTGATTGATCATTTCATCAACCTCATCCTGCGTGACAGCCACGTCGCCGCTCTGGGGTCCGTGAAGCAGGTTCTCGCGGCGACGCGCTTCCTCTTCGGTTTCTTCAGCAGGACCAACGGTTTTATCATGTGTACTTCCCAGGACTGAGGCAACTACAGAAATTTGATCTGATGTGGTTGCGATTGTGTCAGCGACCTTGCCCGCCCTTTGCCCGGTAATATCCTGGAACGCACAGGCCTCAAAGATTTGCATCAGACTGTCATTGATTGTTTCGGGGTAGTTGCTGTCTTCCGGGTCAAGTCCCATCATGGTCTCGGCGAGTTCCATAATAGTGTTGGTCGCCTCTTCGGTGTGAGCAACGATGGCTTCCAGCTCTTCTCTTGCAAGTGGCAGGTCTTCGTCCCGCAGACTTGCCGGGCGAATGTTTTTCAAACGCTCACGCGCGCCGCGAACATAGGCCGCCATCATAACGGCACTCGAAAAGATCGGAGTATCTTCGGTTGCGAACAGGTCCCTGAGGCACAGCGCCATGATCTCGGTCACACCCAAGACATCATTGAGCTGCAAGTCCTCCGGGTCCTTTTCACAAAAGAATGTGATGGCCTTGTGGAGATCCGCAGGCATTTCCGCAGGAAGTGCCATAGTCAGGTTCCTAGAAGTCGCCGAGGACAGTAACCAGTTTGCCCTTCAATGTCGCTGCATTGAAAGGTTTGACGATGTAGTTGTTCACACCGGCCTTTTTGGCGGCAATCACATTTTCTGTTTTGGACTCAGCTGTGACCATAATGAATGGCGTTGCCTTCAGCTTTTCGTCAGACCGCACTTCCTTGAGCAACTCGAAACCGGTCATGGGCTCCATGTTCCAGTCGGAGATGACAAGGCCGTATTTTCTGGCGCGCATCATTTCCAATGCGGCGGAGCCATCTGCGGCGTCGTCAACATTGTTGAAACCGAGTTGTTTCAGAAGGTTGCGAATAATGCGGATCATGGTCTTATAGTCATCGACTACGAGGACTTGCATTGATGTATCAACGGACATTTCAATCACTCTCTGACTGTTTGTTACACAATTCAAGGAGGCAAGGCTTTGGCGCACTTTGTCGGAAAATGTTCGCTAACCCCACACTCAATCCAGACAGATTATCCTCGGATCATTTTAAATTCGGTTAACAGACAGGCGGAATGTCCTGCACACGCATCGCGGGGATTGCGGCGACAGCGGCTTTGTGCAAAGACACAGGTATTAAGTCCCGCACCTCAAGTGTTAGCGTGGGAACACAATAACAAAAAATTAAGGAGACATGTCATGAGCGCTGAAGGCTACTTTATCGAGGATTTGTCCATTGGCCAAAGTGATGAATTCACCAAAACCGTGACGGAAAAGGAGATCGAGCTCTTTGCCGAGGTGAGTGGAGATGATAACCCGGTACACCTTGATGCTGAATATGCCGCTGGTACAATGTTCAAGGAGCGTATCGCCCACGGCATGCTGTCAGCCGGGTTTATCTCCGCTGTCATCGGGACAAGGCTTCCCGGGCCTGGCGCCATTTATATGTCTCAGCAGATGCGTTTCAAGGCACCGGTGAAAATTGGCGATGTGGTGACCGCGAAGTGCACGATCACCGACATCAATGCTGCCCGTCGCCGCGTCACGCTGGAAACGGTGTGCCTGGTTGATGGCAAGGCGGTTATCGAGGGTGAGGCGCTTGTCATGGTGCCATCAAAGAGCGGGTGAGAAAAGTCGATGAATTTGAACCTTGTCTGCGACGTGGTCCGGGAGATTTCTAACAACTTGTTAATAAAACTGTTTAGCGAAAAGCAACAAATTGTTGCTAGAACCAGGGTGTTATCGCAGTTGACGCGGTTTGTGCGAGTCCCGTTGGCGCCAAAGAAAAACTTCGGGAACAAGATCTGCAATGAAAATTATTCGTCAATATACTGACGTTACTCCGAGTGAACGCGGTGCAGTGGTCGCGCTGGGGAACTTCGATGGTGTGCATTTGGGACATCGCGCGGTTATCCGACAGGCCAAGAAGCGAGCCGATACGCTCGGTGTGCCGCTCGGCGTTATCGTCTTTGAGCCTCATCCGCGTGAATTTTTCCGCCGCGCCGACAAACCCTTCCGCTTGACCTCCCTGTCACAAAAGGCGCGGCTTCTTGAAAAGGAAGGCGTGGATATTCTTTATGTCCTGACTTTTGACGAGGAATTGGCCAGCAAGCCTGCGCAAGACTTTATCGCAGACATCCTGATTGCCGCCCTCGGCGTCGTCCATGTTGTGACCGGGTACGATTTTCGCTTTGGTAAAGGCCGGGGCGGGGATGTCTCGGTCATTGGCTATATGGGACACGAAGAAGGCTACGGTGTCACAGTGGTCGATCCGGTCGCCTTGCAAGCTTCTGCAGTGCCCGACAATGACGATGAGATTTTTTCTTCAACCCGCGTGCGCAATTGCCTGCGTTCAGGGCGCCCGGCTGATGCAGCGCGGTTGCTCGGCCATTACTGGACCATAGAAGGCGTCGTCCAGAAGGGCGACCAGCGGGGCCGGACCATCGGCTTTCCAACCGCCAACCTGTCGATGAACTGGCTGGTTGAGCCCGCGCTGGGGGTCTATGCGGTCAAGGTTGAAGTTCTGGAAGGCCCGGATGCGGGCGTTTATGATGGTGTCGCCAATATCGGTCGCCGCCCGACCTTCGACAAGGAAGACATCCTGCTGGAGGCCCACTTGTTTGGCTTCTCTTCCGATCTTTATGGTCTTCCCATCGCAGTGTCGGTGATTGACTTTATCCGTCCGGAACAGAAATTCGACGGCCTTGAAGCCCTGAAAAGCCAAATCCTCATCGACAGCCGAACTGCCAGAGACATTTTGGCGGGTATCAAGCAGTCCGCTTGAATCCCGGGAAATGACAATGCCCGGTCCTGACAGCAAAAGACTCTTCTCTGGACGCCCTGGCGACGCTCTGATACCAGTACCGGCTATGAAATACCGTTGCGCTATACCATGTCCTGAAGAAATCGACGGATGGGCCCGAATTATGGGCCCGGCCGGCGCCTGATATTATGTGCGCCGGTCCGGGAAACTTTCCGCGCCACATCTCCCGATTACCCCTATCTCCCGACCAGGAAGAGTTTTAGGACTGAAACATGTCACAGACAGATGATTCAAAGGCTGCCCCCGAAAAGGATGGCGCCGTCGATTACAAAAATACGCTGGCCCTGCCCAAAACCGATTTCCCCATGCGGGCCGGACTTCCCAAGAAAGAGCCCGAGTGGCTCGAGCGCTGGAAGGAACTGGATATATATGGCCGCCTGAGGGCCAAGACGAAACACGAAGAGCGTGAAACCTTCACCTATCACGAGGGTCCGCCTTATGCGAACGGCGAGGCGCATTTGGGCCACGCGCTCAACCGGATCCTCAAGGATATGGTTGTCCGCTCCCAGCAGATGATGGGCAAGGACGTGCCGTTCGTGCCGGGTTGGGATTGCCACGGTCTGCCGATTGAATGGAAAATCGAGGAGAAATACCGCAAGGCCGGCAAGAACAAGGATGAGGTCCCGATCGCCGATTTCCTTCAGGAATGCCGTGATTTTGCCAATCACTGGATCGACGTCCAAAAACAGGTCTACCTGAGGCTTGGTAACATCGGCGAGTGGGACAATCCTTACAAGACCATGGATTTTTCCTCGGAAGCCGTCATCGTTCGGGAATTCCATAAATTTGTTGAAAAGGGACTCGTTGTCCAGGGCTCCAAGCCCGTCATGTGGTCAGCCGTCGAGCGCACAGCTCTGGCTGAGGCCGAAGTCGAATATCACGACAAGATCTCTTCAACCATCTGGGTCGGTTTCCCCGTCATCGATGGTCCTGACGCCTTGAAGGGTACGCAGGTCCTGATTTATACGACGACCCCCTGGACGATCCCGGCAAACCGCGGGATCGCGTACAGCGATGGCATTGCCTATGGCATCTACGAAATCAAGTCCGTTGGCGAAGAAGCTCTGGCGGAAGTTGGCAAGCGCTATGTGTTGGCTGACGCGTTGGCCCCGCAAGTTGCAGAAGCCGCAAAAATTGTCGAATGGACTCGCATCGGTGATGCCCCGTCCATGTCCGGTGTCAAATGTTCGCATCCGTTCCGGGGGCAGGGCTACGACTTTGATGTACCGCTTATTCCCGGTGACCATGTCACCCAGGAAGAAGGCACCGGCTTTGTTCATACCGCGCCAAGTCACGGCGCCGATGATTATATCGTGGGTCAGAAGTTTGGTCTCGAAGTGCCGCATATGGTCGATGAAAACGGTATTTACTATGACCACGTGCCGCTGTTTGGTGGCAAGACCGTCATACATGCTGATGGCAAGAAGGCCGGCAAGTTCGGTGATGCCAATTCATCCGTCATCGAAGTGATGAAGGGTGTCGGCGCCCTTGTTGGTCTTGGCCATCTTGAACATTCCTATCCGCATTCGTGGCGTTCCAAAGCTCCGCTCATCTTCCGCAATACGGTGCAATGGTTTATTGCTCTGGACAAGCCAATTGAGGTGTATGGCGGCAAGACCTTGCGGCAGCTCGCGCTCTCGGAGATCGACCGGGTCGAATGGTTCCCCGCTAAAGGTCAGGCGCGTATCCGTGCCATGGTTGAAAACCGCCCGGACTGGGTCGTCTCGCGCCAGCGCTCCTGGGGCGTGCCACTTGCAGTCTTTGTCAACAAGTCTACCGGCGAAATTCTTAAGGACCCGGCAGTCGTCAAACGTATTTCCGATGCGATTGAACAAGATGGCACCGTGGCCTGGTTTACATCCGACTCAGAACGATTCCTCGGCAATGATTACAGTCCCGAAGACTATGACCGCGTCGATGATATTCTCGATGTCTGGTTTGATTCAGCATCGACCCACGCCTTCGTCCTTGAGGGGCGTGAGAATCTTAAATGGCCAGCCAATCTTTACCTTGAAGGCTCCGACCAGCATCGCGGCTGGTTCCAGTCGTCTCTCTTGCAGTCCTGCGGCACACGAGGCCGTGCGCCCTATGATCAGGTCGTGACGCACGGCTTCATCCTTGATGACAAGGGTTTCAAAATGGCCAAGTCCGGCGGCAATGCCATGCCGCCGGACAAGCTGACGAAGCAATATGGCGCTGAAATTATCCGGCTCTGGGCCGCATCATCCGACTACCGCGATGATCTGACAATTGGTGACGAGGTCGTTAAGGGCGTGACCGATGCCTATCGCAAGATGCGTAACACCATGCGGTTTATGCTCGGCAATCTCGATGGTTTCACTGAAGACGAACGTATCGACGTTTCCGAAATGCCGGAGCTTGAGCGTTTGATGTTGAGCCGACTGCAAGAACTCGATGTCCTGGTGCGCCAGGCGTATACAGAATACGAGTTTTCCAGGGTCTTCCACACGCTGTTCAATTTCGCAACCACCGAACTCTCCGCCTTCTATTTCGATATTCGAAAGGATGCGCTTTATTGTGATCGGGCGGACAGTGTTGTGCGTCGGTCATGTCGCACTGTTATAGATGAGGCCTTCCGTAGGCTGACCACGTGGCTTGCTCCCATGATGTGTTTCACAATGGAAGAGGTTTGGCTGTCGCGCTTCCCGGGGGATGAGCATTCCATTCACCTTCAGGATTTCCCTGAAACGCCTGTAGTGTGGTCAGACCCGGAACTTGCAGCAAAATGGGAAGGCGTGAAGACCCTGCGCCGTGTCGTAACCGGAGCTCTTGAAGTCGAGCGCCGCGAAAAGCGGATCGGATCCTCCCTGGAAGCCGCGCCGGAGGTCTTCGTTTCAGACCCTGGCCTTCTGGCCGCCATGTCCGGTATTGACCTGGCCGAGATCGCTATCACCTCCCAGGCTGTCCTTACTGACGGGGAGGGGCCGTCCGACGCCTTCCGTCTTGAAGACGTGCCCGGCGTCGCGGTTGTTTCCAAACGGGCCGAGGGCGGAAAATGTGAGCGGTCGTGGAAGATCTTGCCCGATGTTGGCTCCAATCCGAAATACCCGACGCTCTCGGCACGCGACGCCGACGCTGTGGCCTGGTTGGCAGAAAACGGGGCAATCTGAGTGAAGCGTGACCTGACATTACCGCAATGGGGGGCGCTGGTCGCCCTGGTCGTCTTTGTTCTCGACCAGCTGTCGAAATGGTGGATCCTCAATATTGTCGATCTGCCTGCCCGACGTTCCATCGAGATATTGCCGTTTTTCGATCTCTCCATGGTCTGGAATGAAGGCGTCAGCTTCGGCATGTTCCAGGCCGGCACCGTGGCAGGGCGCACCGTTCTTGTCATTTTCTCGCTTTTGGTCGCGGGTTTTCTCGTTAAATGGCTGCTGGAAGCTGAAAGGCGCCTCCAGGCTGTCTTTCTCGGTATGATCATTGGCGGTGCCCTGGGCAATGCGCTGGACCGCGTAATCTACGGTGCGGTAGTGGATTTTCTCGATTTTTCGGGTCTCGCCTTCAAATGGGTCTTCAATGTGGCCGATTCTGCTATTTCAACAGGCGTTGCTCTCTTGGTCTTCGATGCGTTCTTTGCTAAAGAAGATCCTGAAAAAGACACTCAATCCGAGTGAGTCGCCAAATTTGGGCGAAAAAGACAAAGGGTAGTAAATGTTTCTAGTCGAAAAGTCGGAGCGCTCCAGCCTCAAGAGGAAGATCCACGCTGCGCCGCTCGCGGCGGTTGTTGTGGCCCTGGCGTTCGGCACAGCCAGCTGTTCCAGCCTTTCAAAAGCCGTGGGCAGCGGCAAGAATTCGCCAGACGAATTTGCGGTTGTGACCAAGGCACCCCTTGTGATCCCCCCGGATTTCTCGCTGCGTCCGCCACGGCCAGGCGCAAGACGCCCGCAAGAACGTGACGCCGCGCAAGAGGCCGCCAATGCCGTCTTTGGCGGGAGTGGCCCAGCTGCCGCAGTGCAAACCGATGGTGAGCGTATGCTCCTCGAAGGTGCCGGGGCCCAGGACGCCGATGACTCTATCCGTGATCTGGTCGATTCCGAGTTCTATACGATCCAGCGCACCAACACCGGTTTTGCCAACAAGATTCTCTTCTGGCAGGGTGAAACAGTTGATCCGGCAACGCTCGGAGAAGCAACGCCTCCAGTCAACAACGAGGATCCCGGGCAACCGGCCACTGATGACGGTCCGACAACGGACTAGAGTGCAGACCCTGTCGCGGTGGGGGCTGTGACCGGTAAATCATGGAAACCATTGTTAAGAGAGGGCATATGTTGAAATTTGCCATCGCTGCCTTGTCTGCGGCCATTCTTGTCTGTGGACAGGCCCCCGGCGCCATTGCTGACGAGTTTGATTTCGCCCGAAGCATCAGGCCCGAAACCTTCACCCTCGATAATGGTCTTCAGGTCCTGGTGATTTCAGATCACCGGGTCCCGGTCGCAACGCATATGTTGTGGTACCGTGTCGGGGCCGCCGATGAGGTCGCCGGCAAATCCGGCCTCGCTCATTTCTTTGAACATTTGCTCTTCAAGGGCACAAAAGCCGTACCGGATGCGGCCTACAGTAAAATCATCGCCCGCAACGGCGGTCAGGATAACGCCTTCACCTCATGGGATTTTACTGCCTATTTCGCCCGCGTGGCCGTTGACCGCCTGCCGTTGGTCATGGAACTGGAAGCAGATCGCATGACCGGCCTGGTATTGACCGAGGAAGTATTCTTGCCGGAGCGCGATGTCATCCTCGAAGAACGCTCGCTCCGGGTCGACAATAATCCATCCAGTCTTTTCCGCGAGCAGATGGGTGCCGCGCTCTATCAGAACCACCGCTATGGCGTGCCGGTCATTGGCTGGGCCCATGAAATTGGCGCGCTGACACAACAGGATGCGCTGGCTTTCTATACGCGCTATTACGCCCCCAACAATGCATTCCTCATCGTCTCGGGCGACGTCACAGTGGATGAAATCCGCCCGCTGGCGGAAAAATACTATGGCAAGCTCAAACCGCAGGATTTGCCCGAAAGGGTCCGCGCGGTTGAACCCGAACAACATGCGGCGCGCCAGATCACAATGCGTGATGCCCGCGTTCGCCAGCCGTCGTGGGAGCGCTGGTATCTCGCGCCGACCGAAAACACCGGAGCACCAGGAGAATCAGAGGCGCTTGAGGTTCTGTCATCCATCATGGGTGAAGGCCCGCGCAGCCGCCTCTACAAACGTCTGATTATCGAGGAAGGCAAGGCCGCAGTCGCCAGCACGGGCTACTATTCGACGGCGGTCAACGACATGGATTTCTCTTTTTCGGCCGTGCCCCGCCCCGGCGAGAGTCTTGATAATATCGAGGCTTTGATGGATGACGAGATTGCGAAACTGATTGCAAATGGCGTGACGAAGGAAGAAGTCGAGGGCGCCGTGACCGCGCTCCTCAATGATGCGATCTTCGCGCTCGATAGCCCGATGACCCTCAACTACATCTTCGGCCAGACTTTGGCGACAGGTGGAACCATTGAGCGGGTATTGCAATGGCCGGAAAATATGCGCGGTGTTACCGTTGAGAGCGTCAACGCTGTTGCGAGAAAATATCTGAAGCCAAATCGATCTGTCACGGGACGATTGCTTCCGGAAGAAGGGGAGTAGGCTCATGACCATATTCTTGAAAGCTCTTTTCAAGTCACTGACCTGCATTGTCATTCCTGTGCTCATTCTGGTCGCCTGCGAAGAATCCGGTTCAGAATCAAAAACCCCGGCGGATGCCGGGACTATTGATCCTTCGGCCCGGGGCGAAGCACAATCCCTCACCGGCACAGTCGATGTTAAAAAGATTGTCAGCCGCGGCGGGATCGAGGTCTGGCTTGTGGAAGAGCATTCCATTCCTCTGGTCGCCATCAATTTTGGTTTTCAGGGCGGGGCCTGGCTTGATCCAGCCGGTCAGGAAGGGCTGGCCAACATGCTGGCTGCCCTGCTGGATGAAGGGGCTGGAGACTACGACAGTCAGGCGTTTCAGTCCGCGCTTGATGAAAATTCCATATCGCTTTCCTACAGGGCGGGCCGTGACGCCCTGACCGGAAGCCTGTTCACTCTCAGCAAGACGAAGGATCTCGCCTTTGAGCTTCTGCGCCTGTCGTTGACCGAGCCACGCTTTGACGACGAACCGGTCGAGCGGATCCGTGCGCAAATTGCAGTCATGCAGAAGCGCGCCGCGTCGTCGCCAAACCAGGTTGCCGCCAACCGTCTTGCCACAGAGATTTTTGGTAAGCAGCGTTATGCGCGCCGCGTCATGGGGACAGAAGACACTCTGGCGAACCTTTCCGTCGCCGGCCTTCAGGCTTTCCGCGAGGATGGTCTGACCAAAGATCGCCTTAAGGTTTCCGTTGTAGGGGATGTAACGCCGGAGGAACTCGGCGTGCTGCTCGACACTATTTTTGGTGATTTACCCGCCATTGGAAAACCCCGGGATCTCGCCCCGGTCGCAGTTTCCCAAGTGGGTAAAATGGTCATCGAGCCCTTCGATAATCCGCAGAGTACAGTTCAGTTCTCCGGTCTCGGGTTCATGCAGGATGACCCGGATTTCTTTGCTGCGTTTGTTGCCAATCATATTCTTGGCGGCGGTGGATTTACATCACGGCTGATGAATGAAATTCGGGAAAAACGCGGTCTCACCTACGGCGTCTATTCCTACTTCCAGCCACTGGAACGCGCCGGGATCTTCACAGGCGGCGTGGCCTCAGATAACGCCAAGGTTGCCGAGGCCATTGCCCTTACCAAAGCCGAAATTGACCGGTTGCGCGAAGATGGTGTGACCGCCGAAGAGCTGAGCGACGCAAAAACCTACTTGACGGGAGCTTTTGCCTTGCGGTTTGACTCCAATGCCAAGATCGCAAGTCAACTGCTGGGCTATCAGCTTGGCGGCTTCCCGATTGACTACATCAATATCCGCAATGACAAAATAAACGCGGTGACGATGGACGACGTCAATCGGGCTCTGAAGCGGTTTCCCGCCGCATCGGAACTCACTTTTGTGGTCGTCGGACAGCCGGAGGGGCTGGAATAGGCACCTGGTTTCGTCTCCGCTTGGGCCTCACTCCGGAATTTGCTAGGCTTGAGGCTGGTTCCATGACGATTCTCGCATGGTGATATTCGAAGGATGGCGCAATGCCTTACACTCAGGACATTTCCGGATGCCTTGAAGACGAGACCGGCTTTGGCCTCAAGGCCGATGAGCTGACGGCGTTGCTTGGGGCGTCCGGGGCGGCTTTGGACAATCTGCGCGAAATGTACAAGACCCGCACGCTGCCGCTCCTGCGATTACCCGAGGAACGCGGTGACCTCGAGCCCATGCGGGACCTGTGCGACCATCTCGGAGAAGACGCTTCGGACCTGGTTATCTGTGGTGTTGGCGGGTCGAGCCTTGGCGCGCAGACGCTTGGCCAGCTTGGCGGCTACGCCATACCGGCAAACGAGCGGGCTGCAAACAGCCCGCGCATTCATTTCTTCGACAATCTGGACCCGCTCACGTTCTCTGCCGCGCTTGACACCCTTGATCTCAGGCGGACCCGTTTCCTGCTTGTTTCCAAATCCGGCTCGACGGCCGAGACCATGATGCAGGCCCTCAGCGCCATCGATCGCCTGAAGGCAGCCGGGGTTGGCAAAGACTTGAGACGCCATTTTGCCGTCATCACGATCCCCGGTGATAATCCACTGCGCCGCATTGCAGAAGCTGAGGGCTTCCCGGTGCTTGATCACGATCCGATGGTTGGCGGGCGGTTTTCGGTGCTGTCGAATGTCGGAATGCTGCCAGCCATGTTGTTCGGCCTTGATCCTGTGAAGGTGAGAGAGGGCGCGGCAAGGGTCTTGCAGCCGATCCTTGAAGGTGCCGCTGCCCGCGACGTTGCGCCCGCTCTAGGGGCTGCCGTCGCCGTCGGGCTCAATCGCCACCGTGGCACCGGCACCAATGTACTGATGGCCTATTCCGACAAGCTGAAACTCTTCAGTGCGTGGTATGCGCAGCTCTGGGCTGAAAGTCTGGGTAAGGACGGCCAGGGCACGGTTCCCTTTGGCGCTCTTGGCCCCGTTGATCAGCACAGCCAGCTACAGCTTTACCTTGGCGGCCCCAACGACAAGTTCCACACCATCGTCATGACCGCCTGCGCCGGCAAGGGGCCGGTGATGTCTCCGGGGGCTCATGCCGACGATGAACGCCTCTCCTATCTGTCCGGCAAAACTGTCGGTGACCTGGTCGATGCCCAGCAACGCGCGACCGCCGAAACACTGGTGCGCAATCAACGACCAACCCGAATCATGAAACTTGATGAAGTGAACGAGGCAAGCCTCGGCGCGCTTCTCATGCATTTCATGCTGGAGACAATTATCGCAGGGCACCTGATGGGCGTTGAACCCTTCGACCAGCCCGCCGTCGAAGAAGGCAAGGTGCTGGCCCGTCAATACCTGGGTGAAGGGTAATGTCTTGAGCACGGTTCCCGTCATACGCCGCCTGTCCGAGGGTACTGTCAACCGCATCGCCGCTGGTGAAGTGGTCGAACGGCCGGCCAGCGTCGTCAAGGAACTGGCTGAAAATGCCGTCGATGCGGGCGCAACGCAAATCGAGGTCTTTATTCAGGACGGTGGCAAGACGCTGATCACCGTCACTGACAACGGCTGCGGCATGTCTGGCGAGGATTTGTCGCTCGCCGTCGAACGTCACGCGACCTCAAAGCTCAAGGTCAAGCAAGACGGCGAGGATGATCTTTTCGATATCGCCAATTTCGGGTTTCGCGGTGAGGCGCTGCCGTCCATAGGCTCGGTGTCCCGCATGACCATCGCCAGTCGCAAGCCCGGTGAGGACCCCTGGGGGCTTTCCGTTCTCGGCGGTGAGAAATCAAGGCTCGAACCGGTCGCCGCTTCAAAAGGCACACGCATTGAAATCCGCGATCTGTTCTATGCGACCCCGGCCCGGCTCAAATTTCTGAAAAGCGATCGCGCCGAGACGACGGCCGTTGTTGACGTCGTGCGCCGCCTCGCCATGGCCCATCCGGAGGTCGGGTTTTCGCTCCGCTCGGGCACAAGGCAGATCTTGAACCTCGAAGCCGAGGCGGGTGATTTCTTTGACACGCGTCTGCGCCGTCTTGCGGCCATCATGGGTCGCGAGTTCGGCGAAAATGCTTTCAAGGTCGATGCGACCCGCGAAGAGATTAAGCTCTCCGGTTTTGCCGGGCTTCCCACATTCAATCGTGGTAACGCCCAGATGCAGTTTTTGTTTGTCAACGGCAGGCCTGTTCGCGACAAGCTGCTGGTCGGTGCGGTGCGCGGCGCCTATATGGATTTCCTCGCCCGTGATCGCCATCCGGTTCTGGCGCTGTTCGTTGATCTCGACCCGTCCCAGGTTGACGTCAATGTTCATCCCGCCAAAGCTGAAGTGCGCTTCCGTGACGCCGGTCTGATACGCGGCCTCATTGTCAGCGCACTTAAACACGGGCTGGCCGCATCGGGTCACCGCGCCTCGAGCACGGTGGCAGATGCCGCCCTCGGGGCGATCCAGAGCGGCGACAGTCATACTCCTTATCAGCAGGATTATGGCAGATCGCCTGGAGTGTTGCGCCGCCCGGGCGGGTTTTCTGAAGATGAGCAGCTGCTTTATGCCGCCGGAACCGAGGGCCGCGGCCCCGTTCAGGGCATCATGTCGGGGCTTGAAGATTTGAGCGGGCGAACCGGCAGCCCCTCGATATCTGCCGTTGATATGGCCTTGTCGCGGTTTCCGCTCGGCGCGGCGCGTGGTCAGCTCCATGAGACCTATATTGTCTCCCAGACCGAGGACGGCATTGTCATTGTCGATCAGCACGCCGCCCATGAGCGCCTCGTGTACGAAGCCGTGAAACGTGCGCTCACCGAGGGCGGGGTCAAACGTCAGGTGCTTCTCATCCCTGAAGTGATCGAGCTTGATGACGCTCTGGCCCAAAGGCTGCTCACCCGAGCCGGGGAGTTTGAAGAGCTGGGTCTGCTCGTTGAAGCGTTTGGCGAAGGCGCGGTCGTTGTTCGCGAGGTCCCGTCACTGCTTGGTGACAGCGACATCAAGGGACTGGTGCGCGATCTTGCTGATGACATTGCAGAGTTTGGCGAGGCCCATTCCCTGAAAGAAAAACTGGAAGAGGTTTGCTCCACCATGGCCTGCCACGGCTCTGTCCGGGCCGGCCGCCGCCTCACCGGCGATGAAATGAACGCCCTCCTGCGTGAAATGGAAGTAACCCCGCATTCAGGTCAGTGCAACCACGGCCGCCCGACCTATGTGGAACTGAAGCTATCGGATATCGAGAGATTGTTCGGTAGAAGGTAGTCATCGCACTCTAAACTAGCAGTGTCACCCCGGATGCTTTGCAGCACAAAGTGATGCAATGCTGGTCCGGGGCCTAATTCTGACATTTGGGTCCCGGACCAGCAGAGCAACATTTCATGTTGCACAGCATCCGGGATGACAGCAATTGAAGTTATGTGAGACGCAAGAACAACACCTTGGTATCCCCGTAGCGTCGCATGTCATCAAGCTGAAAGCCGCTGACATCCGGCGTTTCATCCGCGCCGCATTCAAATACGATCCGGGCATCGCCCGTCAGCCAGCCGCCGTCTTGTGCTGACGCCAGAGCCGTCACGCCCAGACCCTTGCCGTAGGGCGGATCAAGGAACACCAGATCAAACGGGCCACCCTTGTCGCCGGGCATTGAACCGAGCTGCGTCGCGTCGCGCCGGAAGATGCGCGTTGCCCCGGTCGCACCGAGGCTTTCGACGTTCTGGCGTATGGCGCCGCGGGCATCGGCGTCCATCTCGACGAACAGAACCGAGCGAGCACCCCGCGACAGGGCTTCAAGGCCAAGCGCCCCACTGCCTGAAAAGAGATCAAGCACCCGCGCACCTTCGAGCGGCGTGTCCCCGTGTTCAAGAATATTAAACAGGGCCTCGCGCACCCGGTCCGTCGTCGGACGAACGCCGAGGCCTTCAGGGGCAACCAAAGTGCGCCCGCGATATGTCCCGCCAACAATACGCATCAGCTACGCTTTTTCCTGGTCGGGCTCGCCTGCGGACCCTTGCTGGATTGTTTTGGGCCGGATTGTTTTGGGCCAGTCTGTTTCTTGCCAGCCGGTTTTTTGCCGACCTGCTTTTTGCCAGCCTGCTTTTCATTGCGCGCCTGATTGCGGGGGGTTGGTTTGCCGCCTTTTTTGCTGTCTGCCGGCTTCAGCTTCGGTTCGGGGGCTTTCAAGCCAAGCTCATTGCTGAGCCGTGCGCCCAATTGTTCGGTCAGCGACCGGGTCTTGATCTCTTCAACTTCGCCGCTTTCAAGATTGCCGAGCTGGAACGGCCCATAGGAAATCCGGATCAGCCGGTTCACCTTGCAGCCAATGCTCTCCATCATGCGTTTGACTTCCCGGTTCTTGCCCTCTTTTAGGCCGACAAGGATCCAGGAATTGTCTTTGACCTGGGTCTGGATGGTCGCCTCGGACGCCTCGTACTTGACACCATCGATCGTAACGCCCCGCGTTAACCGTGCAAGATCCTCCACCGTGACCTTGCCAAAGACGCGAACCCGATAGCGCCGCACCCACCCGGTCGCGGGAAGTTCCAGAAGTCGCGACAGCTGGCCGTCATTGGTGAGGAGGAGGAGCCCCTCCGAATTGATATCGAGCCGCCCGACCGAGACCACCCGCGGCAGATCCCCGGGCAGGGCGGCAAACACCGTGGGTCGTCCCTCAGGATCACTGTGGGTCGTCACCAGCCCTCGGGGCTTGTTGTAGCGCCACGCCCGGATCGGTTCCGGTTTGGCCAGCCGGTTGCCGTCCACAAGGACGATGTCCTTCGGGCTCACATTAATCGCCGGGGAGGTCAGAATATCGCCATTCAGCGTCACGCGGCCCGCTTCAATCCAGCGTTCTGCCTCGCGCCGCGAACATACGCCGCTCCTGGCCAGCACCTTGGCGATCCTGTCGCCCTCTCGAATTTCTGAATTTTCGTCTTCCATGGGGCTCTTCCTATCAGCTCCCTTTGACGCGGCAAAGCGTTAGGCGCATTGTGGCCCCTATGAAAGACAACAAATTTATGGATCTGGCGCTTGAAGAGGCCAGAAAGGCGGCGGATCGCGAGGAAGTGCCGGTTGGTGCGGTCCTGGTCTCGCCTGAGGGCAACGTTCTGGCGGCCGAGGGCAACCGCATCCTTGAGCTGAAAGACCCGACCGCCCATGCCGAGATCCTGGTGATCCGCAAGGCGGCGCAGGCGCTGGGCAATGAACGCCTCATTGGCTGCGAGCTCTATGTCACCCTTGAGCCCTGCGCCATGTGCGCCGGGGCGATCTCCTTTGCCCGGATCGCCAGGGTGCACTATGGGACCTCTGACCCCAAGGGCGGCGCCATTGAACACGGCGCGCGCTTCTTTGAACAACCCACCTGCCACCACAGACCGGACGTCGCCTCTGGCGAGTTGTGGGAGGAGTGTTCTGAAGTTCTGAAGGCGTTTTTCAGAGCGCGGCGGAAATAGCAATCCCCACAATTGTCGTCCCGGGCAAGCGCAGCGCGACCCGGGACCTCAGGGCACGATGTCGGGACTAATGCAGGTCCTGGTTATTCTCCGCATCGTGCCCCGAGGTCCCGGCTCATGTCTGCGCTGCCTGACAGGGCGTGCAAAGCACGCCTGAGAAGGGGACGACAGAACTAAAAATTATCAAGCCCCGGCAAGCTTCGCATAGGCCCAACCACCTTCAGCCAGCGGGCGCACCGCTGCGGCATTGGCTTCTGCATTGGCAGAGCTGGCGGTTCCGTCGCGCACACGTCCGACAATGCCCTGCAAAATCCCGGCGAGACGGAAGAAGTTATAGGCCAGGTAGAAGTTGATGTTCTCTCCAACCACGTAGCCTGTTCGCGCCTCATACATTTCTGTGTATTCCTCAGCCGTCGGAATACCAAGCGACTTGAGGTCCGAGGACAAGAGCGTTTCGCCGCCGTCGCGCGATGGCATCTTCCACGACATCAGGTGATAGGTGAAGTCACCGATCGGATGTCCGAGAGTGGATAATTCCCAGTCCAGAACAGCCTCTACGCGGTTTT
Source organism: uncultured Alphaproteobacteria bacterium (assembly GCA_965603015.1). Lineage (GTDB taxonomy): Bacteria > Pseudomonadota > Alphaproteobacteria > M2410 > M2410 > JAUWTJ01. The sequence continues at coordinate 47,327 of CBFDBJ010000005.1, read as the reverse complement.
CTGTCGGGTGCAGGATCATGTTATCGAGACGATAATCCCCGTGGACAATGGTCGTCAGGTCATCTTGCGGGATTGCATCGGGTAGCCACGCAATGAGATTGTTCATCTCCTTGATCTCTTCGGTTTCGGACATCTGATATTGCTTGGTCCAGCGCGAGATCTGGCGGGCAAAATAGTTCCCCGGCTTGCCATAGTCCTCAAGGCCAATGGCTGTGTAGTCAGTCTTGTGCAGCTTGGCCAGCGTTGCATTCATGCTGTCGTAGATTTCGCGGCGCGACTGAGGGTTTTCTGCCGGAAGCAAGAGGTCCCACAAAATGCGGCCGTCGACTTTTTCCATGATGTAGAACATCGTGCCGATAACGTCGGTATCCTCACAAAGACAGAAGGTCTTGGGAACGGGAAAGTCGGTCTTGCCCAGTGCCGTGATGACCTTGTACTCGCGGTCAACCGCATGGGCAGAGGGCAGAAGCTTGCCGGGAGGCTTGCGCCGCATGACATATTTCTGGCGCGGCGTTATAAGCTGGTAGGTCGGATTGGATTGACCACCTTTGAACTGGCTGACCTCAAGCGGACCCTCATAGCCAGCTACATTGGCTTCCATATAGTCGCGAAGCGCGTTCTCATCGAACTTGTGGGTCTCGGCAACGTCCTTGGTGCCGGTATTCAGTTCCTCGCGTGTCGGTTCTTCTGTCATGTCCGTCTCTTCCCTTTTGTCTTTTACAGGCTTTCTTTATGAGCCCTGTTCTTCATCGTTTCAGTGCGCGCCAGCCGATATCGCTGCGGTTAAAGCCCTGCGGCCAGTCGACCTTGCCAATGGCCTCATAGGCGCGTGCCTGTGCCTCGCCTATGGTGGCCCCAAGCGCCGTAACATTCAAGACCCGGCCGCCAATGGCGGTGAGTTTTGTGCCGGTTTTTTGGGTCCCGGCGTGAAAAATGGTGACGTTCTGGTCTGAACCCACCGCGTCAAGCCCCCGGATCTCCGAGCCTTTTTGGTAGGCGCCAGGATAGCCTTCGGTGGCCATGACAACCGTCATGGCGCTTTCATTCGACCAGGAAAGTTCGATCCCGTCCAGGGTTCCATCGTGACAGGCAATGAGCGCGGGCAGGAGATCGCTCTGGAGCCGCACCATCAGCACCTGGCATTCGGGATCCCCGAAGCGGACATTGTATTCGATGAGCTTTGGTACGCCGTTCGAAATCATCAGTCCGGCATAAAGAACCCCCTTGAACGGCGCGCCCCTGTCTTTCATCGCCGCTACAGTTGGCCGGATGATTGTCTCCATGACCTTTTGGGTCATGGCCTCGTCCATGATCGGCGCTGGCGAATAGGCGCCCATGCCGCCGGTGTTGAGCCCTGTGTCGCCATCGCCAACGCGCTTGTGATCCTGCGCGCTAACCAGTGGCAGGATGTTGGTCCCGTCGGTCAGGGCAAAGAAACTGGCTTCTTCACCGTCAAGGAATTCCTCGATCACCACCTGATCGCCAGCCTCGCCAAAGGATCCGGCAAACATTTCGTCAATGGCGGTCCCGGCATCCTCAAGAGTCTCAGCAATGATAACACCCTTGCCAGCAGCAAGACCGTCCGTCTTGATGACATAAGGCGCGCTCAGGGTGTTGAGGAAGGCTTTTGCTGAAGCTGCATCGTAGCAACGCTGATATCCGGCAGTTGGAATATCGTAATCTGCACACAAATCTTTCATGAACCCCTTGGAGCCTTCAAGCTCCGCGGCTGCCTTGTTGGGTCCGAAGCTCGCGATGCCTGCCGCATCAAGCGCGTCCACCAGCCCGGCGGTGAGCGGGACTTCCGGGCCGACGACAACAAAATCGATGGCCTTGTCTTTGGCAAAGCTCACAAGGCCGTCAATGTCCGTATCCTTGATATCGACCAGGGTGGAGATTTCCGCCATGCCGCCATTGCCGGGCGCGCAATAAAGCGCGTCCACGAGCGGGCTTCCCGAGATCGCCCACGCGAGGGAATGTTCACGGCCACCGGATCCGACCAGCAAGATTTTCATTAGCGTTCTCGATCTCTTTTCTTAAGCCTGAAAGGGCGCTATCTTGTATCAGAGAGTCGGACCCGAGGCGAGCAATCCTGCCACCCGGGGCCCCATATTCAGCCGAAAGTCTATATGAGCGACCCAAGAACCAATGAGGCCATTAATGTCCCCGAATACACGGTCTCCGAGCTTTCCGGCGCCATCAAGAAGACCGTCGAGGGGGCCTTTGGCTACGTTCGCGTGCGCGGCGAGCTGGGGCGGGTCTCACGGCCTGCGTCCGGCCATCTCTATATGGACCTGAAAGACGACAAGGCGGTTCTAAACGGCGTCATGTGGAAAGGCACCGCCTCAAAGCTGTCCATTCGCCCGGAACAGGGCCTTGAGGTGATCTGCACCGGCAAGCTCACCACCTTTCCCGGCCAGTCGCGCTATCAGATCGTCATCGACACCATGGAGCCAGCCGGCGTTGGCGCCCTCATGGCCCTGCTGGAAGAGCGCCGCAAGAAACTTGACGCCGAGGGTCTGTTTGACCCGGCGCGCAAGCAGCTTCTGCCACACCTGCCCGAGGTGATCGGCGTGGTCACCTCGCCGTCGGGCGCCGTCATCCGCGATATCCTCCACAGACTTTCAGACCGCTTCCCGCGTCATGTGCTGGTCTGGCCCTGCCTGGTTCAGGGGGAAAAGGCGGCGCAGCAGATTGCCGCCGGCATCGAAGGCTTCAATGCGCTTGAGGTCGGCGGCGATATCCCCCGGCCTGATGTAATTATCGTGGCGCGTGGCGGCGGCTCCATCGAGGACCTTTGGCCTTTTAATGAAGAGATCGTTGTTCGTGCGGCAGCCGTGAGCCTGATCCCGTTGATCTCCGCCGTCGGCCACGAGACCGACACCACGCTGATTGATTTCGCCTCGGATCAGCGCGCGCCGACGCCGACCGCTGCCGCCGAAATGGCCGTGCCGGTCCGCAGCGAACTGGTCGCCGATCTCATGACCCTCGACCGGCGTCTTGTCAGCGCTTCGGCGAGATCCATGACCGAACGCCGCGAACGCGTCAGAAGTCTGGCCCGTGCCATTCCCAAGCCCCGGGACATCATGGGCCTCGCCCAACAGAGGTTTGATGCAGCGTCCCTGCGCCTGTCCCAGTCACTCAAGGGTCACGTCAGGGCCCACCGATCCCGGTTCGACGGGGTGGCTGCCAGGTTGAGACCTGAACAAGTGAAGCAAAGGTCCGAGGTCTCGCTCACTCGGGTCTCCGAGCTGGGCACCCGCCAGACCAATGCGATGAAGTCGCGTCTGGCAAGGCAGGAAGAGCGCCTCAAAGCCGCGTCCAATATGCTTGAAGTCCTGAGCTATAAGAGCACGTTGAACCGTGGCTATGCCATGGTTCATGGTGAAGACGGCCGGATCATCCGCGATGTAGCAGCGGCACAGCCGGGCATGGCGGCAGACATTGAGTTTTCTGATGGCAGGGTTCCCGCGGTTTTTGGCGCGCCTGGTACAGTTCCCAAAAAAGTCACAAAAAAGCCCGCAAAGGCAGGTAAAGAAAAGCCCGCTAAAGAAGTGGAAGAAAAGCAGGGACGGCTGCTATAGTGCGCCCTGATTGCAAATCAGGGTTGAGGTAAAATGAACATTCAGGAACCGGGTATGGACGGAACGACAAAAGCAGAACTTGAATATCTCGACGGTGAATTCTCTGTCGTCAAACCGGGTGCTTATGTCTTGTGTGAGGTGACAGGCCAGCGCATTCCGCTTGACGAGCTGCGCTACTGGAGCGTCGAGCGCCAGGAAGCCTATGCATCCGCCGAAGCCGTCCACAAAAGAATGCAGCAACTGGGTCTCGCCAAGGGAGACGCCCAATGAGAGTTTGGGTCAGGCTTTTGGGTTTGTTCTCCCTCGTTCTTTCATCGTCCGCGTTTGCTGATCCTGGTATTTTTCCGTTTTCTGTCAGCGGTGAATTGAAACAGGGTGGGCTCGTCCGGGCGAAAATTGAACCGGGCGCAAAGGTTGCCCTGGATGGCCGCGATCTTCTCCTCGACTCTGCGGGCAATTTCATATTCGGCTTTGATCGCGATTATGCCGACAAGGCCAACGTCAATGTCACATTCCCCGATGGCCGGACGTGGGTCGGAACGCTCGACGTCGGCGCTCGTGACTATGATGTTCAGTATGTTGAAGGGATCGCTAAAAAATACGTGGAGCCACCGGCAGATACCCTGGCCCGTATTCGGTCCGAGGCAAAACGCAAGCGCGCCGCACGGGCAGAGATGAATGCTTCGACCGGTTATCTGGCGGATTTTAACTGGCCTTTGACGGGCCGCATTTCCGGCGTCTATGGTTCCCAGCGCTATTACAATGGCAAGCCAGGGCGTCCCCACTTTGGTGTCGACGTCGCCGCGCCCGCTGGCACTGAGTTTTACGCGCCTGCGGACGGTGTTGTAACCCTCGCCGATGATGACATGTACTTTGAGGGCGGTCTCATTTTCCTCGATCATGGTATGGGCCTGACCTCGGCCTTCCTGCATCTTTCAGGGGTCGATGTGAAGCCGGGGGATGTGGTTGCGACGGGTGATGTGCTGGGCCGCGTAGGCGCCGCTGGCCGGGCCAATGGCCCGCATCTTGACTGGCGCATGTATTGGTTCGACCAGCATATCGACCCGGTCCTTATCGTCGGGGCAATGCCTGAATGATGTCGGCGGCTAGCTTGCCGTTTCCCGCACCGGTTTCGGACCGTATTTCTTCTTGCGCTTCGGCGGCGACCAGCGATTGTGCATCCACATCCACTGACCCGGAGTCTCGCGAATCCGGTCTTCAAGGAATTGATTGTAGGCGGTGGTGATCGCCAGGATGTCGCCTGATTTGCTGCCGGTTTTGGGCACATCGAGCGGCGGATAGATCTCAACCCGGAAATGCGCCCCTCCCGTGCGGCGGATGTGCATTGGCACGATCGGGCAATCATACTTTTCTGACAGCTGCGCCGCAGCACCTGCAGTCATGGACGGGCGGCCAAAGAACGGCGCTTCGATCCCGTCATTCATTTTTTGGTCGACCAGCATGGCAACCGGCGTTCCGGCGCGAATGTGTTTGACGATCATCTTTGCCCCCGCCCGGCCCTTGGGTGACTGGGAGCTGAAGGAATTGGGGCCCCTGAGCCGCATCGACCAGTCGTTAACCAGCGCGTTGTTGGCGGAGCGATAGACCCCGTCAAGCTCCAGTCCGCGCAATCGAATACACGGAGCCAATAGCTCCCAATTAGCGAAGTGGCCGGAGATGAACAGCGCGCCCTTGCCGCGGCCAACCACCTCATCAATAATCTCTCCGCCAACCACCTCGATGCGAGATCCGTCTCTATAGGGAAGAAGTCTTGTGATCTGTGGGAATTCCTGCATGGTCCGGCCAAAGTTGTCCCACATGGCCCTCAGGTTCTCCTCAATCTCCTCGTCGGGCATTTCGGGAATGCACATGCGCATATTATTGCGTGCGGTTTTCTGGGCCGGCGTCAATGGCCCAACCGTCCGCGCGAGCCAGCCACCAATGGCCGATGCGCCGTCAAGGCCGAACAGGCTGCAAAACGCTGTGAAACCGCGCAGCAGGGCATATTCAGCGTAGTGGCGAGCCTTGAGGTCGCGTGCTCCTTTTACACTGTGCGGTCTTTTCATTTACGTGTCCTGATGGATTGGCCACTCGTTCAAGAGGGTTTTTAGCGCGTGGCACTATGGTCCCGCAAGCCCTCAGCAAGAAAACCCGCAACGCTTTCGGGTTCCTCAAACAGAACGCGAATTGGCAATTCCCGGGTTTTGGCACGGAAGTCAGTGGGGAGCCGGACGTAGTCCTTGGATGTTGTTATCAGATCTGCGCTACGTTCGTCGCACAGGTCCTCCAGCCATTCAAGGTCGCGCGCCTTGAATGGATGATGGTCAGGGTAGGGGACGGCCTCAACCACGTCGAAGCCTTGTGACGCCAGCGTGTCGAAAAACTTTTGCGGTCTGCCGATGCCGGTAAAGGCAACAACTGGTCTGGTCAGATCAAATTCGGACCTCGGGTCGACACTGACGCTGGCCCGAAAGACCGGAGTGCCGCTCGCTTTTACCAGGTCTCGATCACGCTCATGGCTCAGCTCGCCAACCAGAATGATCGCGTCAGCTCGGCGCAGACCCAGCCTTATGGATTCGCGCAAGGGTCCGGCCGGTATCATGCGTCTGTTGCCAAACCCGGCCGTTCCGTCAATCACGACCAGCGACAGGTCCTTGATGATCGCCGGATTTTGAAATCCGTCATCCATGAGAATAACATCAGCGCCGTCCCGCGAGGCCGCTTCGCCGCCGCGCCGCCGAGTCGGGGAAATATAGGTTGGAGCGGCGCTGGCAAGCAGCAAGGCCTCGTCACCGGCCACATCAAATCCGTGAGCGGAAAGATCGATTCGCGTCGGATCAGCAGTCTTTCCGCCGTAGCCTCGCGTAAGAAAGGCGGTGCGTGTCCCGTCGGCGGTGAGGAGATCATTGAGCGCGAGGCAGACGGGCGTCTTGCCTGTCCCCCCGGCGGTCAGGTTGCCGACGCAGACCACTTTCGCAACCGTGCGGCGCGGTGATCCCGTCAACCTTTGCCATCCACCTACGGCGCCGTAGAGCCAGCCAAGCGGCGTGAGCAGCGTGGCGGTCAGGCCCGCGCGGCCGCCGTCAGGATACCAGAACTCAGGAGCGCGCATCGGGTTCTCCTGAAGTGGGTGAGGGCTCGGGTAACAGGGGAGAGACAAGATCTGCAACCCTGTCCAGAACGCTTGATGCTGAGCTGGTAACCGCTTCGGCTTTGGTCCCTATCTCGTTAGCGCACTGCGGGTCTCTCAAGACATCCAGCAAGAGGTCTCTGAGCTGCGCCTCATCCCGGGCAACGAGGGAGGCCGACGAGGACTGAAAGAGGTCATTCATTGCAGTAAAGTTCTCGGTGTGGACACCCTGAATAATGCAACGGCCAAATCGTGCCGGCTCAAGCAGGTTAGAGCCCCCGTAACCCGGGACAAGGCTGCGCCCGAGAAAAACCGGCGCATCAAGTCTGTAAAAGAGGCCGAGCTCTCCCATTGTATCGGCGAGGTAGATGTCAGTGTCGGTCGCCGGAGCCTCGGCCCTCGAACGCACGGCGACTTTGAGTGTGGCCGCCGCAAGCGCCTGCTCTATGGAGGATGAGCGATGTGTGTGTTTCGGAATGATGATGAGAAGAAGGTCGCTGAATTCCTGCTTTAAGTCAGGCAGAATGGACCCGAGGCCTGTTTCTTCACCCTCGACTGTCTGTGCTGCCACAATGACCTTCCGTTCGCCGAGCAGGGCCTCCAGCGACTGGCGTTTCTGTTCTGCGTCCGGAAGAGGCAGGGCCGCGAACTTGAGATTGCCCGCGGTCGAAATTTTGGTCGCGCCCAGAGCAGCCAGCATGCCTGCGATATTTTCATCCTGAGCAAGACAAAGTGAAAATGTTCCGAGCAGTTCCCTGATAAATCGAGGACTCTTTTGCCATCGCTTGAAACTTTGTTCCGAGAGGCGGGCATTGAGCAGTGCTGCCGGGATCTCCCGCGCCGATATCTCGTGGAGAAGATTTGGCCAAAATTCACTTTCGATCCAGAAAACCGCATCAGGTTGCCAGTGATCCATAAAGGCGGCAGCGTGGGAGGGGTGGTCGAGGGGCAGATATTGATGAAAGGCTCGCTCCGGAAGCCGCGCCTCCAGGAGCTGCGCCGAGGTCATGGTCCCTGTAGTAACCAAAACATGAAGGTTCGCGTGCGCTTCAAGCAGACGTTCGACAAGCGGCAGGGCCGACAGACTTTCCCCGACGCTGGCGCCATGTACCCACAAGAGGTCTCCGTCGGGCCTTGCCCTGGAAGACTTGCCGTAGCGCTCCACCAGCCTGGCGGGATCTTCCTTGCCGCGCCGCGCGCGCCGTCGAAGGTAAAACGGAAGCACAGGGCCCATGAGCCACCATGCTGCCCTGTAAAGGGCGCGCCCGACATTGAATGCAGAAGACCCCTTCGGGGTCGGGCGGGGCAGGGCTTCGTTCATGAGTGTTTGTCCCACCGCCGGTCAAACCTTCGCTGTTTCTTCAGGCGGCAAAATGGGGTCAGCACCGACAATGAGGTCTGCCTCGCGCGTCAGATCAATCATCGCCTGTTCCACGCGGGCCCGGCCAAGATCCAGCTCTTCCGGAGAGGCTTTGTTGTCAATGAAGATCGGTTCGCCCCACATGATGACGCCCCGGGTAAACGGCAGCGCCACGACGAAGCGGTCCCAACTCTTCATGACCTTTCGGCTACGCGCAGCGTAGGTCGCAGGAAGGATAGGAACGCCTGCCAGCCGCGCGGTCGCACAGACCCCTTCGCTGGCCCGCATGAAGGGCCCGGAAGGGCCATCGGGTGTGATCCCGACTGACTGCCCCGCCCGTACCGCCTTCACCATGGCGCGCAAGGCCCGGGCTCCGCCCTTGTTGCCATCCTTTGACGACGACCCACGCACCGTTCCCAGACCCAGATGAGCGACGGCATCGGCAATGATAGCTCCGTCCCGGTGTTTTGAAATCAACAGGTTCATTGGCATGTCTGTTCGCCAGGCATGCGGCATCATCAGGATACGGCCATGCCAGTACGCTACCAGAAACGGTTTGCCCTCTTGCCACAGCGCGCGCGGATGCTCCTCGCCCAGGATTGTCCAGCGTCCCGTAAAATAGACGAAGCGAATGTAAAGCGCGGTCAGCCAGGAAATAACGCTGCGCAATTGATCATTGCGCCCAAAGGCCTTGATCCACTGGGGCGTCCGGCGGCGTGGTTTCTGTTTGGTGGGCATGAGGGCGTCATTGCTCATGGGCTATTCTCCTGCCTCAAGAACGGAGGTTTTTTCTGCATCGTCGAAAATTGAGCTGTAGAGCGAGGCATAAAGTTTGCCGTTGTCAATCAATTCGCCGTGACGGCCCGCTTCGACAATCCTGCCCTGATCCAGGACAAAGATCCGGTCGGCGTCGATGATGGTCGAGAGCCGGTGGGCAATCACGATTGTGGTTCGGTCCTTCATCAGGGTTCGCAGCGCCTGCTGCACCTGCGCCTCCGAGCGTGTATCGAGCGCCGAAGTGGCTTCGTCAAGCAGCAATATAGGCGCGTTCTTCAACATCGCTCGTGCTATGGCAATGCGCTGGCGCTGTCCGCCTGAAAGCCGGGCACCACCTTCGCCGGCGTAGGACGCATACCCGTCCTGCATCTCGGAAATGAAGTCGTGCGCCGCTGCTGCGCGCGCTGCGGCCTCGATCTCTTCGTCGGTCGCATCCGGTTTGCCATAGGCGATATTGGCAGCGATTGTATCATCGAAGAGGAACGGGTCCTGGGTGACGATGGCGATGGGACGTCTCAGGCTCTCCTGCGTGACGCCGCGAATGTCCTGTCCGTCAATTTCCACCGAGCCGCTGGTCACATCATAAAACCGGGGAATGAGGTTGAGGACGGTACTTTTGCCGGCACCGCTGGGACCCACCAGCGCAATGGTTTCACCAGGTTCTGCAGCAAAGGATATGTTATTGAGCGCCGCCTTGTCGTCGCCGTAGTGGAACGAGACGTCATTGAAAGCAATCCGTCCACCGTTCAGCACCAGTTGACCTGCTTCCGGATCATCAACAATTTCCGGCTCAATATCAATTTCCTCAAAGACCTGGCCGAGCGCAGCCATTCCCTGGCTGAGGATGGCAAAAAGATTGGAGAGCTTTTTCAACGGATCGTAGGACAGCATCATTGCCATGAGGAAGCTCATGAACTGATTGAGTGTGAATTCACCGTCGAGTGCGCGAAGACCGCCATAAAACAGCACTGCGGCAATACCAATCCCGGTAATGGCTTCTGTTACCGGGGCAGCGGCAAGTTTCGCCCGCGCTGCCTTCAATTGATGCAGCATCCGGCGATGAATGGAGGCCTGCGTCCTCGCGATCTCGCGCTCTTCCTGACCATAGGCCTTGACGACCCGGGTGCCATCGAGGTTCTCCGATATCAGCGCCGTTAGAATACCGGTTTCGGCCATCTGTTTTTTTGTCGCCTTGCGGGTTTTTTTGCCCTGCTTGCGAGAGTTCAGGATGACAAGCGGAATGACGCCCGATGCAACAAGCGCCAGAGCCGGGTCCTGATAATACATCACGGCCAGAAGGCCGATCACCGATGTCGTCTCCTTGGCAAACCCGGCAATCGCCTGAACCGAGGCTTGTTGAACCAGCGTGACATTGTTCAATGTATTGGTCATGAACTCGCCGGAGTGGGTGACGTTGAGCCTTTGCAAGTCCGCATAGACCATGGTGCGAAAGAGGCGCAGCTGCAAGTCTGCGACCAGCCTCTGGCCAATCGTCGCCATGATGTTGCCTTCGCCATAGGTCGCAAGGGCTTTCACTGTTGCGACGACGATAACGACTGTTGGGATCAGATAGAGTAGATCCTTGTCTTTCTCGAGGAACAGAAATTTGATTGCCGGATCGAGGAGGAACGCAAGACCAGCGGTTGTCGCGGCGATCACCAACATGAGGAGAACGGCACAAAAAAGCGGCATGCTTTGAGGCCTGAGATACTCCCGCCACAACCGACGCACAGAGGCGCGGCTCTGAGCTTTTTCTGTCTCCCTGGCCGACGGTCCGGCAGAAGGCAGATGCTGATTTGCGCTGATAGTGTTCACAGGTTGAAGTCTTCGGCTCAAAGTTAAGGGACAGGCGAATTCTCCCGCCCGGATCATTGGGCCCCGTTTTACCACGAAAGCGTGAAAAAGCGCGCCCTTTTGCGTGTTGGAGGTTCAGCGGAGCAAGTGCAGGCCTATTCGGGCTCTTCAGGGCGCATCAGGCGGTGCAAATGGACGATGAAATAGCGCATTTTGGCATGATCGACGCTGCTGTGCGACGCAGCCTTCCACGCATCATAGGCTTTTGCATAACTCGGGTAGATCCCGACCACTTCAACGGCGTCCAGATCTTTGAACGTGATGTCGCTGATATCGGTCAGTTCGCCGCCAAAAACAAGATGCAGCAATTGCTTGCTCATGAGTTGGTCCTCCAGGCTAAAAGTTAATTCGGTGCCGTGTCACGTTCCGGCGATGGTCATGCCATCGATGCGTATGGTTGGCGCGTTGACACGGCCTTTGAACTCAAGGTCGTTGGCCGGCGTCATCTCGGCAAACATGGATTTGAGATTGCCCGCGACGGTAATCTCGTTGACCGCAAAAACAATCTCGCCGTTCTCGATCCAGAAGCCCGACGCGCCGCGGCTGTAATCGCCGGTGATGCCGTTGACGCCCGAGCCGATGAGCTGGGTGATATAAAGCCCCGATTTTATGTCTGCGATGAGTTCGTCCGCGCTCAGGTCGCCGGGCTCCATATAGAGATTTGTCGCGCCGGGCGAGGGCGGTCCGCCGATGCCCCGGCTGGCATGCCCGGTGGTCTCAAGCCCGAGCTGCCGGGCCGTGGCGGTGTCGAGCAGCCACGTGGTGAGGCGGCCATCTTCAATGAGATTGTGGCGCTTGTTGGCAACGCCTTCGCCGTCGAACGGCTTTGACCCGAAACCGCGCTTGCGATGTGGATCATCGATGATGCAAAGGCCCGCTTTGAAAATTTGCTTACACATCTGGTCCTTGAGGAAGCTTGAGCCCCGGGCAATGCCGGAGCCCGATATTGCCCCGGCCAGATGCCCGACAAGACCCGAGGAAACCCTTGGGTCGTAAACAACGGGCACGCTCTGGCTGGCCATCTTGCGAGCATTCAACCGTTTTACGGCGCGCTCCCCGGCGCTCTGGCCGATTTTAGCCGCGCTCTCGAGGTCTTCTGCATGGCGCGCCTGGGTGAAGTCATAGTCGCGCTCCATCGCGGCACCTTCACCGGCGACAACAGAAACAGAGACACCTTGCGAGGTTCCGCCATACCGGCCAACAAATCCGGCCGAGGTCGCCAGCACGATGCCGGATCGCCCCCAGCTTGCGCCTGCACCGCCGGAATTGGTAACACCCTCAATGGCAAGGGCAGCCTCCTCGGCGGTCCGGGCCAGTTCTATGAGATGGTCGGAGCCCGGCTCCACCGGATCAATGAGATCAAGGTCCGGGAAGTCCTTGGCGAGGCGATCGTCCGGCGCGAGCCCACAATAAGGATCCTCCGGCGCCAGTTTCGCCATGGCCACAGCCCGCTCGGCCAGGGGCTGGAGCCCTTCTCTTGAAAGATCGCTGGATGAAACCGCCGCCTGGCGCTGGCCAACCATCACCCTGAGGCCCAGGTCCTGACCCTCGGAGCGCTCGATATCCTCCAGCTTGCCAAGGCGAAACGAGGCCGCATGGGATATCCCCTCGGCCACGAGTGCATCGGCAGCATCTGCGCCAGCCTTGATCGCTTCCTTCACAAGGGCTGCGACAACGTCTTCTATGGAGCTGCCGGAGAGCTCACTCTGGGATGTCATGGGCTGGGTCCTGTAGAAAAAGTGGCAATGGATCGCACAAAATGCCGGCGACCCTTATGGGCTTTCCATACAGCAATTCTCGGGCAATGACAAAACGCTTTGGCCCGGCGTCCCCAAACGAAGACCAAAAAAGAAACGGCCCGCCAAAGGCGAGCCGCTCCAAATTCGGGTTCTGAATTCTATTGTCTGCTTATGCCTTTTGACGACGACGGGCAGCAAGGCCCATGCCGAGGAGACCCAAGCCGAGGAAGCCAAGCATGCCAGGCTCTGGCACACGCAGGTTGGCATCAAAGCTGGTAATGCCGCCTTTGTCGTGGACAATCGCAGCCCCGATACCAAGGCTGAACAAGTCACCGGATGTTGCAACCAATCCACCGTCAAGCCATGAAAATGGATTTCCGGTCAGATCCGACGAAAGCAGAAACAGGTTTTCGCATGAATCACCATCGGTCCAGTTCGTATTGCTGGCATTGTAGCAGCCACCCGTTACAACGGTTCCATCAGTTGTGCCGCCAATGGCAAGATCAAACCACATGTTGCCGCCCGTACTGATGAAATCTGTATCAGAGAACAAAACGACAAGCTCTCCGGCAGCGCCACTTGACGCGTTAACCGAGAGCAAATCCACTTGAGCTTCCGAGGCTGAGCCAACGATAGGCTTGGAAACGCCGATTTCCGCTGTAACCAGCCATGCGCCGATCGCCCCGTTGTAATTGATAACACCAACAGTCGCATCCGAATCGCCTGCACCGTTATCTACAATAGCGACTGTGCCGCCGAGATCATCAATCAGCACCATCATTGCGCCTGCAAACGCACTCGAAGAGCCACACACTATACCCAAAAGGGCAATCCCAATACTCAGGGCTGTTTTACTTTTCATTACACTCACCACTCAACTCTGACTGTTACACAACTGGTACAAAAGACCAAAAACCCCTCATGGGCGATACCCCTTATTAGCAAGCGTCGTGCCAGATAAAATAACACCGCATTTTCAATGGGTTATTGAATTAACCATATTTGTACGGACCTGAACCGTAAAGAATCCCGACACTCTCCCGACAGGAAGGGTGTGCAGGGGGACTGTTTTGCGAGCCCAATAAAAAAGCGGCCCGCCAAAGGCGGGCCGCTCCAAATTCTGGTTCTGAATTCTATTGTCTGCTTATGCTTTCCGGCGACGACGGGCAGCAAGGCCCATGCCGAGGAGACCAAAGCCGAGGAAGCCAAGCATGCCAGGCTCTGGCACACGCAGGTTGGCGTCAAAGCTCGTAATCCCGCCTTTGTCATGGCTAATCAAAGCGCCAATACCAAGGCTGAACAGGTCACCGGATGTTGCAACCGAAGTGCCACCGGCCCATGAAAATGGATTTGTGTTCAGGACTGGCGAAAGCAGAAACAGGTTTTCGCATAAGCCCTCGTCCATCCAGTTTGAATTGCTGGCGTTGAAGCAACCGGCAGTCTCGACGGTCCCGTCAGTGGTCCCGCCAATGGCAAGGTCAAACCACATGTTGCCGCCCGTGCTGATGAAATCCGTATCGGAAAACAGAACATAAAGGTCCCCGGCAGCGCCGCTTGAAGCGTTAACCGAGAGCAAATCCACTTGAGCTTCCGAGGCTGAGCCAACGATAGGCTTGGAAACGCCGATCTCCGCTGTAACCAGCCATGCGCCGATCGCCCCGTTGTAATTGATAACGCCAACAGTCGCATCCGAATCGCCTGCGCCATTATCTACAACGGCGACTGTGCCACCGAGATCATCGATCATCACCAATACTGCGCCCGCATAGGCAGAGGCAGAGGCAAATACAGCACCAATCAGTGCAGCGCCAAGGCCTAGAACTTTTCTATTCAACTTCGTTCCCATAATCCCTACTCCTTAAAAATCAGAACCCGTCATTACAGCCCCAATTAAGCAATCTTTGTGCCAGAAAAAATATATGATTAATTTCAAGGGGTTGTGATATTTTCTGCGTGGAAGTGTTGATGAACTGTAAAGAATCCTGACACTTGCAGCCCCCGATTCCGCTGTTAATGTCCGGACATCCGCAGGAATCCTATAGCCCAAGCTTCGGCCACTTCTTCGTCACCAGCTCCACAACCGCCGGATCCATGGTGATCTTGTGGCCCCATTCGCGGTGAGTTTCGGGTGGCAGTTTGTTGGTCGCATCAAGCCCGACCTTGCCGCCGAGGCCGCTTTCCGGCGAGGCGAAGTCGAGATAGTCGATCGGTGTGTTCTCGACCATCGTGATATCGCGCACCGGGTCCATCCGGGTTGAAACAGCCCACATGACATCCTTCCAGTCCCGAATATCGATGTCGTCGTCCACGACGATGATCCACTTGGTATACATGAACTGGCGCAGGTAGGACCACACCCCCATCATTACGCGCTTGCCATGCCCCGGGAAGGCTTTCTTCATGGAGACGACGGCGATGCGGTAGGAGCAGCCTTCGGGCGGCAGGTAAAAATCTGTGATCTCCGGGAACTGCTGCCTGATCAGCGGCACGAAAACCTCGTTGAGCGCTTCGCCAAGCACAGACGGCTCATCCGGCGGCCGACCGGTAAAGGTCGAAAGATAAAGCGGGTCCTTGCGCATGGTGATGGCGCTCACCGTAAACACCGGGAATTGCTCAACAGAATTATAATAACCCGTATGATCCCCGTACGGACCTTCATCCTCGTAATTCGTCAGCGAGACATGGCCTTCCAGAACGATTTCGGCTTCGGCGGGGACTTTCAGGGGAACGGTCTTGCAATCGACAAGCTCGACGCGCTTGCCGCGGAACAGCCCGGCGAACTGATATTCCGATATCGTGTCAGGCACCGGGGTCACTGCCGCCAGGATGGTCCCGGGGTCCGCGCCGATCACAACAGCCACAGGCAGCGGTTCTTCTGAAATCTCCGCCCAACGCCGGTGATGCGCGGCGCCGCCGCGGTGTTTCAGCCAGCGCATCAGTGTCGATTTGCTGTCGCGCAACTGCATCCGGTAGATGCCGAGATTAAAACTGTCCTCGCCTTTGCCCGTTGGCCCTTCGGTCACGACAAGCGGCCAGGTGATGAGCGGTGCGGGCTCGCCCGGCCAGCAGGTCTGAATGGGGAGCTTTGTCAGGTCAATATCGTCGCCTGTCAGGACAACTTCGTGTACCGGCGCGCTCGCCACGGTCTTTGGCTTCATCTGCAAAACGGTCTTGACCAGCGGCAGCATGGCCACCGCTTCCTTGATACCGCCGGGCGGTTCGGGCTGGCGCAGGAACGCCAGCGCCTCGCCAACCTCGCGCAGATCCTTTGCTTCTGTGCGCTCTTTTCCTTCAAGGGTCACCGCCATGGCAACACGCTTGACCGTGCCGAACAGGTTGACAAGAACCGGAATGTCGGAGGGCTCGCCGCGCTCATTGACCGGTTTTTCAAACAGCACCGCCGGACCACCTTTTGCCAACAGCCGCGTCTGGATTTCGGTCATCTCAAGAAAGGTCGAAACCGGTTCTGAAACGCGGACCAGCTCGCCTGCGCGTTCAAGGTGATCGATAAAATCTCGCAGGGACTTGTAGGACATGAGAACCAGGGGCTTTCCAGAGGAATCAAAATGAACCTAACAAGTTCAAATTGACGGCGCAATCAAACCCTCAAGGCTCAAATCTCCAGACGGTCGTATGACGCACATCATTGTCTTCCAGTTCCCGGGTCGTCTCGACGCGGTATTCCGCGACCCGGGTCATGCCCGCCTTTGGCAGATACGTGCGCCCCGGATCGCCCATCAGGACGAGGGCGTCTCCTGCCAGTGACTTGAGCCAGGCCTCGACCTCGCCGGCAAGCGGTTGTTCGTAACAGATGTCGCCTGCCAGCACGGTCGTCCAGCCGTGGCTCGGCTGACCAACCAGATTGTCGGCGCTGACCCGGACATAAACGCCGTTGGCCTCGGCGTTGAGCTGTGTGGCGGCGATGGCCATGGGGTCGATGTCATTGGCGCGTGCGCTCATGGCGCCTGCCTTCATGGCGGCAATGGCAACGATGCCGGATCCTGTGGCAAAGTCGAGGACGCGGGCGCCGCGCACCAGCTCGGGATTGTCAAGAATGTGCCGCGCCAGCGCCTGTCCGCCAGCCCACGCAAAGGCCCACCACGGCGGCGGCAGACCGGACGCGTCAAGTTCGTCTTCAGTCAGCTTCCACAGGGGCAACATTTCATCGGCCAGATGAAGCTGGATTTCGGGCACAAGAGGAGAGCTTTGAAGCCGTGTGTTTTCAAGAATGAAGGCTTCAGGATGGTCGAGCGCACGCCCGGGCGTAATCACTTGGTCTCGCCTATCGGTCCGTTGATCCCCGCAAAAAGCGTCGCCTCGCGGCCGTCGCCGGACCGAGAGCCATCATCGGGCTTTGACGTGGCCATCTTGAGAACGTCCCAGTAGTTCGGCTGGATTTCCATGCTGTCGTGCCAGCCCCGGCGCCGCAGAAGCTCGTGGGCCAGCGGCAGATTATAGCACGGCACATAGATCATCATGTGATGCTCGACATGATAGTTGACATAGTAGGGCGCGAGGATCGCCCGGATGATCCAGCTCGCCTTTGTCGTCCGAGCATTCAGGAAAACATCATCCTGCGCCGGAACCATGGCGTGCTCGGCTATATTCCGCACACGAAGGATAAGCTGTTGCCATGTCATAAAAGGCAGGATCCAGAACAGAAAATAGTAGTGCCACTTGCCGACCAGGGCCAGCAAAACAAACAGCCCGAAGTTCATCAGCAGCGGTCCACGGAAGCGGTTGTAGAAATTCTGCAGTCGTGCCCCGAGTGGCAGGGAGGGGTCGCCCATTCCTGCACGAAATTGTGCGCGCCTTTGTTTGAAACAGGTTTGCCCGGTCAGATCGCGCACCGCCTTGCGCCGAAAACTCGCCCGCGAGATCGGGAAGGGGGCCGAGAGGGACAAGTCGGGATCATTGTCCTGCTGGGTGAATTTATGGTGCACCAGATGATATTTGCGATAAGCCCACATCTCCGAGAATATCGGGTAGGCGCACAGCCATTGAACGGCGACCGCGTTGTATTTTGGTGTCTTGAACAGCACGCCGTGCGAGCCGTCATGCATGAGGATCGCAAGGCCAAGTTGCCTGCCGCCGATCAGCAAGATTGCAAGGATGAAAGTCAGCGTATCGGGGAATATCGCGAAGAGAGCCATCGACCCGAAGATCGTCGCCCAGGCATGGAACACCAGCCACGCACCCTTGAAATCGGAGCGTTCAGAGACTTGTTTGATGTCCTCGGGAGGCAGATATCGGGCGGCTTTTGACATAGGTCGGAATCATAGGGGGTCGAACCCTTCCTGCCAAGAGTTCTTATTGGCAGGGAGAGAGTGTTCGGGATTTCGCCTTATAGGGCATGCCCCAGAATAATAGCGGCAAGAATGACAAAACCGAAATCGCGGTTTGATTTGAAAACCTTCAGACAAATATCCGGGTCGTCAATATCGACCTTTCTGATTTGTCTGAGGAGGTGCATGGCAGCGCCAATCATCGCGGCAAAGAACAGGGGGCCGAGCCCTGATGCAAAACCCGCCGCGACAAAAAACCCGATGGTGGCGCCGTAAAACACCCCAATCCAGAATTTCGAATTTTGCCCGAGGCGAATGGCAGAGGATTTAACCCCGACCATGAGGTCATCCTCCTTGTCCTGATGAGCGTAGATCGTGTCATAGCCAATGGTCCAGAATATCGCTCCGGCATAGAACAGCAGCGGCGCGAGCGAGAGGCTGCCGGCCAGCGCACTCCAGCCCATCAAAATGCCCCAGTTGAAGGTCAAGCCGAGCCAGATTTGCGGCCAGTGCGTGACCCGCTTCATGAACGGATAGATGGCAACAAGCCCGAGGGATGAAAGCCCCAGAAGCACCGTGAAAGGGTTGAACGAGACCAGCACGGCGAGCCCGACAAGGCTGAGGAACGTCAAAAACAGCAGCGCCATTTTGTGCGAGACCTGGCCGCTGGGGATCGGGCGCGACCGCGTACGCTCAACCTGTGCGTCAAAATCGCGGTCAACAATATCGTTATAGGTGCACCCGGCGCCACGCATGACAAAGGCGCCGATGGCGAACAGGAGCCCGTAAAACAAAATCATTCCGGGAGCGATATGATGAATTTCGGCAGCGGAACCACACGTTTCGGTTGCGATATTACAAGTTTCGTAACCATAAGACAGTGCCATCCCCCACCAGCAGGGCAGCAGCAAAAGCCAGGTCCCGATAGGGCGGTCCGCCCGCGCAAGGCGAAGGTATGGCTTGGTTCTTTCGGGGGCGTAACGATCGACCCAGTTGGCGCGCGGGGCGTCAGAAACTTTGTTCCGGGGCTGGCCCTGTGGCGACGACGTTGACATGAAGACCTGAGCAGTTGAAAGAGTGAAGGTGGCAATCGGGTCTCTTTAAATCTGAAAGTAGCGGGAATGTCGACGGCTTTGGAGCCCTTTGATTTTGCAAAAACCAGACTTTTTGTCGGCGATGATCTGGCCGAGGGGGCTGGGGTCGTCCTCGACCCGGGACAAACTCATTATCTTGCCAATGTGATGCGCAAGAGCATGGGCGAGACCGTGCTGCTGTTCAATGGCCGCGACGGGGAGTGGCTGGCCGAGATCGCCAAAATCGGCAAAAAGGCGCTGGACCTGAGGGTTGTCAAACCGTCGCGCGCCCAGACCATAACCCCCGACCTCGAGCTCCTGTTTGCCCCGGTCAAAAAGCTGCGGCTCGATTTTCTTGTGCAGAAGGCCACCGAGCTTGGTGTCTCAGTCATTCGTCCCGTCATCACCCGGCGCACTAACGCAAAAGTGAAACAGGACCGTATGGTCGCCAATGTCGTCGAGGCTGCAGAGCAGTGCGGCCGGCTCGATGTGCCGGAGGTAAAGCATGAAGTGAAGCTGGAGACGCTGCTTGCAGAATGGCCCCCGGGGCGCGGGCTCATCTTTTGCGATGAATCAAGGGACGCGGCGCCACTGGCGGAGGCGCTCGAAAGGTCTGATTCGGATGGCCCCTGGTCGATCCTCATCGGTCCCGAAGGCGGCTTTGCCGATGAGGAACGCGAGACCCTGCGCCGCTTTGCCCCTGCCATGGCGGTATCGCTTGGCCCCCGGATCATGCGCGCCGACACCGCCGCCCTCGCCGCCCTCGCAGTTTTCCAGGCCACCCGAGGCGACTGGTAACATGTAGGGTGGTAACATGTAGGGGTCAGACACCATTTTCGCAAACACGCCCTCTGTTTTGCAAAAATGGTGTCTGACCCCTATTTGATTAACATGGTGCCTCGCAGGATTGTGACGGTGCGCAATACCTTGAGGCTTGTATGGGATTGGGCAAGCCCATAGGTTCCTGCTCAAACGTGTCAGATTCTGACGACTTATAACGAACACGAGTGTTGAAAGGGACGGCATGTCGATACCGCAGCAAGGTGGTGGACCCGTTGAATCGAGGGACGATCTGGTCAGGTTTCTGGCCGATGGATCAAAGCCCGAGGATAAATGGGGCATTGGTACCGAGCACGAGAAATTCAGCTTCAACGCCGAGACCCTTGCGCCGCTCCCCTATGAGGGTCCCGCCGGGATCGAGGCCATGCTCAATGGACTGACACGGTTTGGCTGGGAGCCGGTGCGCGAACAGGGCAAGATTATCGGTCTTTTGCAGGACGGTGCCTCCGTCAGTCTCGAGCCTGGCGGGCAATTGGAGCTTTCGGGCGCCAATCTGAAGACCCTGCACCAGACCTGCAACGAGGTTCATACCCACCTCGATCAGGTCCGCGAAGTGGCCGACGAAATCGGCGCCGGGTTTCTCGGACTGGGTGTTACGCCCGACTGGACCCGCGATCAGGTTCCGGTCATGCCCAAGGGCCGCTACGGCATCATGTCGAGCTACATGCCTAAAAAAGGCAGTATGGGTCTCGATATGATGTTCCGCTCCTGCACCATCCAGACCAATCTTGATTTCGGCTCGGAGCCCGACATGGTGCAAAAACTGCGCGTTGCCCTCGCGCTCCAGCCAATTGCCACAGCGCTGTTCGCCAATTCCCCGTTCCTTGACGGCAAGCCCAACGGATAT
This sequence comes from uncultured Alphaproteobacteria bacterium, assembly GCA_965603015.1. Taxonomy (GTDB): domain Bacteria; phylum Pseudomonadota; class Alphaproteobacteria; order M2410; family M2410; genus JAUWTJ01. Next base: position 26,838 of record CBFDBJ010000005.1, on the reverse strand, counting down.
TTGTCATACCGCGCCCATATCTGGACCGATACGGACCCGGATCGCACCGGCGTTTTGCCGTTTGTTTTTGAGGAGGGTTTCGGGTTCGAGGCCTATACGGATTTTGCCCTCGATGTGCCGATGTATTTTGTCTATCGCGACGGGATCTACCACGATGTGAGTGGCAAATCGTTCCGTAACTTCCTTGATGGAAAACTGGAGGGCTTCGAGGGGCAAAAGCCGACCCTGTCCGATTGGGCCGATCATCTGACAACAATTTTCCCTGAAGCGCGCATTAAGCAATATCTGGAAGTGCGCGGCGCCGATGGCGGTCCCTGGGATCGGATTTGCGCTTTGCCCGCGCTTTGGGTTGGCCTGTTTTACAACCAGTCGTCGCTTGATGCGGCCTGGGATATTGCAAAGGGATGGAGCCCGGAGGAAATGGAAGCTCTGCGGCGCGATGTCGCACGTCTTGGATTCAGGGCTGAAATTTGCGGTCGAAGCGTTCTTGAGATCGCGAAGGACGTCGTGGACCTGGCGAAGCAGGGTCTGAAAGCACGCGCCAGGCTCGACAGTGCCGGTGTCGATGAAGTCCACTTCCTTGCTACACTTCAGGACAGTCTGGAACGTGGTAAGACGCCCGCAGAGGATCTGCTCGAGGCTTTCCACAATGACTGGCAGGGCGATATCAAGCGGCTTTATTCGGATTGCGCCTACTAGATTTTTCCGAGCCTTCCCACCCGGCGGACACCTGGGTGTTAACAAAAAATTAAGCACCTCAAACGCAACTTTGGGATAGTTCCAGGGTAACCGGCTGGCGCGTGTCAAAGCAGCGTGCGACATGCCGACTTGCGGCAATCTGGCAAATATGATTGCCGTTTTGAATATGTAATGTCTGCATCCAGATGAGGCAGCGGATCGAGTTTGATCTGTCGCTAAATCCAACAGACGACAGGGTCGCATGAACGTCGAGATTTCCAGAAAGCAATTTCTGCGCGGTCGGTTTCGCACTGACGCAGCTGTAACAGATGTCAATGTAACGGCATCTGAAGAAGCCGTTGGTGTCACGATCAACAGCCGATGCCTCAGCGTCTCGGGGACCATGTGCCGTCTCTGCGAGGACGAATGTGACCGCGGGGCAATTTCCTTTCAATTGATGACCGGTGGCCGTGCTGTGCCCATGGTCGACGAAACCTTGTGCAACGGTTGCATGGACTGCAAGGCGGTCTGTCCGGCACAGGCAATCACACCGGTTTGGCAAGCTAAACTGGACAACGAGGAGACTGTCTCTTGAATGAAGAGCTCATTGTCTGCGGTCTTTTGGTTCACGCGATACCCGGCAAGGCATCCGGTCTTGTTGATGATCTGAGCACGATGCCCGGCACAGAGGTCCATCACGAAACAGATGATGGACGTCTGGTCGTTACAGTTGAGTCCGGCAACCAGAGGCAGGCTGGCGACATTCTCATTCAAATACAATCGCTTCCCGGCGTCGCTTCGGCGTCGCTGGTCTATCACCACTTTGAACAAATTGAGGGGCAGGGTTTCGGATCGGACCTGACCCAGGCTCAAACCACGACAGTTTCAGGAGATGAAACATGAAACAAAACAGGCGCGAATTCATCAAGACCAGCGCAGTAAGCGCAACAGCCGCAGCGGCGGGCATTGCGATTGCTTCAAACCCTGCAGCGGTTGCTCAGCCCGTTCAGTCAGACATCCGCTGGGACAAGGCTCCCTGCCGTTTCTGCGGTACCGGGTGCTCGGTCCTTGTCGGAACCAAGGAGGGCCGCGTGGTCGCGACCCAGGGCGATCCGGATGCCCCGGTCAACAGGGGTCTTAACTGCATCAAGGGCTATTTCCTCTCCAAGATTATGTACGGCGAGGATCGCCTGACGACGCCGTTGCTACGCAAGACCGACGGCCAGTATGACAAAGAGGGCGAGTTCACACCTGTTTCCTGGGATGAAGCCTTCGACATCATGGCCGTCAAGTTCAAGGACGCTCTGAAAAAGAAAGGCCCGACATCGGTTGGTATGTTTGGCTCGGGACAATGGACCGTGTGGGAGGGTTATGCAGCCTCCAAGCTGATGAAGGCAGGCTTCAGGTCCAATAATCTTGATCCCAACGCACGTCATTGCATGGCCTCGGCAGTTGCCGGGTTCATCCGCGCCTTTGGCATTGATGAGCCGATGGGTTGCTATGATGACCTTGAGGAAGCCGACGATTTTGTTCTGTGGGGCTCTAACATGTCGGAGATGCATCCGATTCTGTGGTCCCGGTTGACCGATACGCGTCTCACCAAACCCGGCTGCCAGGTTCACGTTCTGTCGACCTACAAGCATCGCAGTTTCGAGCTTGCTGACAACCAGATGATTTTTGAACCACAGACCGATCTCGCCATCCTCAACTATATTGCCAATTACATTATTGAGAGTGGTGCGGTGAATGAGGAATTTGTCGCCAAACACGTCAACATAACCAAAACCGCAACCGGTATTGGTTATGGCCTGCGCCCGGAAGATCCGCGCGAACAGGCTGCCGACAATCCGGCCCATGAAGGCAAACATGGCAAGCTCACCAAGATCGATTTTACCGAATACAAGGCCGCTGTTTCGAAATATACCCTCGAGTACACATCGAAGCTGTCCAAAGTTCCGCCAGAAAATCTGGAGCGTATGGCAAAGGCCTATGCGGATCCAGATCGCAAGATCATGTCACTCTGGACAATGGGTGTGAACCAGCATTCTCGCGGCACATGGGTCAATGGCTTGCTTTACAATATTCACCTGCTCACCGGGAAGATCTCCACGCCGGGCAGTGGGCCGTTCTCTTTGACCGGTCAGCCATCAGCGTGTGGCACTGCGCGCGAAGTTGGAACTTTCGCCCACCGCCTGCCAGCCGATCTGGTGGTCGCCAAGGAAGCGCACCGCGATATCGCCGAGAAAATCTGGAAATTGCCGAAGGGAACCATTCCTCCCAAGCCAGGCTTCCATGCCGTGCTGCACAATCGCAAGCTCAAGGATGGCGTCATGAACGCCTATTGGGTGATGTGCAATAACAATGTTCAGGCCGCGCCCAATCTCAACGAGGAAACATATCCCGGTTATCGTAACCCCGAAAACTTCATCGTCGTTTCCGACCCCTATCCGACCATAACCGCCATGGCGGGCGATCTCATCCTGCCGACCTCCATGTGGGTCGAAAAGGAAGGCGCCTACGGTAACGCCGAGAGACGCACGCAGTTCTGGCGCGAACAGGTTGCCGGACCGGGCGAGTCCAAATCCGATCTCTGGCAACTCGTGGAATTTTCAAAGCGTTTCACGGTCGAGGAGGTCTGGCCGCAAGAACTCATTGCTCAAATGCCCGAATATCGCGGCAAGACGCTCTATGATGTTCTGTATGCCAATGGTGAAGTGGATCAGTTCCCGCTTTCGCAAAAGCAGGAAGGTCACGGCAACCACGAAGCCGATCATTTCGGCTATTATATTCAGAAGGGTCTGTTCGAGGAATACGCCAGCTTTGGTCGCGGCAAGAAACATGACCTGGCGCCGTTTGATACCTATCACAAGGCCCGCGGTTTGCGCTGGCCGGTGGTTGATGGCAAGGAAACCCTGTGGCGCTTCCGCGAGGGTTATGATCCCTACGTCAAGCCGGGCAAGGACTTTGAGTTCTATGGCAAGCCCGACGGCAAGGCGAACATCATTTTCGCACCTTATGAGCCCGCCGCCGAAGAGCCCGATGATGAATTCGATCTGTGGCTGTCCACCGGGCGTGTTCTTGAGCACTGGCATTCCGGTTCCATGACGGCTCGGGTCCCCGAGCTTCACCGGGCCTATCCGAATGCGCAGGTCTTCATGCATCCGGTTGATGCCGAAGAACGAGGGTTGAGGCGCGGCCAGGAGGTCAAGCTGCAAACCCGCCGCGGCGAATTGCGAACCCGCGTCGAAACCAAGGGGCGTAATAAACCACCGCAAGGGGTCGTCTTCATTCCCTGGTTCGATGCAACGCAGCTCGTCAACAAGCTGACACTCGACGCCACTTGTCCTATTTCCAAGGAAACGGACTTCAAGAAGTGCGCCGTCAGGGTCGTCAAGGCGTAACCCATGTTTTCGCCTGAAGGGAAGGGCCAGTGAACAGCTTCGCTGACACAGCAAAAAGACCGGTCGATCGCCGTCGCTTCTTTAAGGAAGCGGCGGGGTCGGCCTGTGGTGTTGGCATGATGGGCCTGGGAATTTCTCTGATTAACAACAAGGCGGAGGCTTTACCCGCCGTGGCGCTTCGCCCGCCCGGCGCCTTGGTCGAAGAAAAGTTTCTCGGTGCCTGCGTGCATTGCGGTCAATGCGTCGCGGATTGTCCTTACGATACCTTGAGCCTGTCGCGCCTCGGTTCGCCAGTGGCTGCCGGGACGCCGTTCTTCATCGCCCGTAACGTGCCGTGCGAAATGTGTGATGACATTCCCTGCGTTGCTGCGTGCCCCACCGGCGCGCTGTCAAAAGAGTTGACTGATATTGATGATGCCAGGATGGGTGTTGCTGTTCTGGTGGGCCAGGACACCTGCCTCAATACACTCGGCCTGAGATGTGATGTGTGTTACCGGGTCTGTCCGGTCATCGATAAGGCAATCCGGCTCGACCGCCAGCATGATGAACGCAGCGGCGCCCACGCGAAATTTATTCCAACGGTGGACCCGGAACACTGCACCGGTTGCGGCAAGTGCGAGAGCGCTTGCGTGCTGCCCAAAGCCTCAATCAAAGTTTTGCCACGTGAGCTCGCACTGGGACAACTGGGCGAACATTACCGCCTTGGCTGGAAAGAAAAGGCAAGACACGGACGCCCGTTGGTCGAAGATATTATTGATCTGCCAGATCGCCTTCCTGAAGAGGTGACCCCATGAGTGGCACAAGGACACTCAGCCCCCTCGTGGATGTCAGAAGGCCGGGCCGCGCTGCGGTCGCAGCAAAGGGCAAGCTGCGGGCCAACAAGTGGCTCATTGTCCGGCGTGTGGCTCAACTGACATTTCTTGCGGTCTTTATGAGTGGTCCCCTTGTCGGCATCTGGATTGCAAAGGGAACCCTGGCGTCCAGTATGACGTTCGGCGTCTTGCCTTTGACGGACCCCCTCGTGGGCCTGCAGGTCTTTCTGGCCGGTCACGCTCTGGCGTCCACGGTTCTCATCGGCATGGCGATTGTCACGGCGGTCTATGCGATCTTCGCCGGGCGGGCCTATTGCTCTTTTGTTTGCCCGATCAACCTGCTGACCGATGCGGCTCACTGGATCCATCGGCGCTTTGCTTTCGCGAAAGGATGGCAACCGGCCAGGCAGATCAGACTATGGGTGCTGGCCATGATCCTTCTTGCCGCATTCTTGAGCGGCACGGTATTCTGGGAATCTGTTAATCCGATAACGATGCTGCACCGCGAACTCGTCTTCGGAACATTGTGGACCAGCGGGTTTACCCTGACGATGCTCGCCGCGCTGTTTGCCTTTGATGTCGCTGTCTCGCGCCACGGGTGGTGTGGACATCTGTGTCCTGTCGGCGCCTTTTATGGCCTCATCGGCCGTTTCCGTCTCCCGGTCATCAGCGCCGCATCCCGCTCAAAGTGTGACAACTGCATGCTTTGCTATGCGGTCTGCCCCGAGCCCCAGGTTATAGCGCCCGCGTTAAAAGGTGCCAATGCGGCAGACGCCGGCCCCTTAATCCTTTCCAGCGATTGCACTCTGTGCGGACGGTGCACCGATGTCTGTCCGCACTCGGTCTTTAAACTGACAACACGATTTAACACTGGCATAGAGCCAGACAAAGCCGCTGCCCGGCGGGCGGCAGCTTGAGGAGAGAGAACCATGACACAATCAGACAAATCCAATACCCAGCGCGGTATCAAGAAAGGAGTTCAGGCCATGAAGAGGGAAGAAAAATTCGGCGTGGTCGCCATCACAGCCCTGACGGCCTTCTCAGTGATCGTAATCGGGCTGACCCTTGCGTCGCCCAGTTATGGCGAGGGCACTCAATCGCTGCGTGGGGAAACAGACATAAATGAGCCCAATGTCGTGAATGAAATCCATTCTGTGGATGAAAGCGGCCGTGTTACCAAGGCCTATCGCCAGCAACCGCCGCTCATCCCCCACCGGGTTGACAAATATGAGATTGATTTGAAGGTCAATCAGTGCATGCGGTGTCATGACTGGCCAAACAATGTCACAGAAAATGCGCCGAAGATTTCGGAGACCCACTATCGCGACCGCGATGGCAAGGCGTTGGACCGCGTTTATCCCGGGCGCTGGTTCTGCACTCAGTGCCATGTTCCCCAAACGGACAAAAATCCGATTGTGGTGAATACGTTTGAGCCCGCCCGGCAAAAGTGAGTAAAGGATTCCGGATCCAGGTCCGGCGAATTATGAAGATGGAGAAAACAGTATGACAGAGGCTCCACAAGACGGGAACAAGGTCTCATCCCCCACTGGAATGAAGGGAAGGCTCCGGGCGATCTGGACGACCGTCCGGCGTCCCACAGCAAAATATTCTATCGGAACACTCGCGATCGGGGGCTTTGCCATCGGGATTATGTTCTGGGGCGGCTTTAACTGGGCGCTGGAAATCACCAACACCGAGAAATTTTGCATCTCGTGTCACGAAATGCGCGCCAATGTTTATAACGAGTACAAGGGCACAGTGCATGACACAAATCCCAGCGGCGTACGGGCATCCTGCCCCGACTGCCATGTTCCCAAGCCGTGGGTCTACAAGATCCGCCGCAAGATCCAGGCGTCAAATGAATTGTTCCATTGGGCACTGGGTAGCATTGACACCCGCGCGGAGTTTGAACACGAGCGGCCGATAATGGCCGAGCGTGTCTGGACGGTCATGAAAAAGACCGACAGCCGCGAGTGCCGAAACTGCCATACGTTCATGGCGATGGATGTGACATTGCAGGAAAAACGCGCGCGCAACCGTCACCTGCAGGCCGAAGACGAGGGCAAGACGTGCATTGATTGTCACAAGGGCATCGCGCATCAGCTGCCGGACAATGCCCTGGAACTCGAAAGAAAGTTTAACGAGAAATATAATTCCGCAAAGTGACCAGAAGCGAGACCCGGATCATGAAAACCATGGGAGAGACGGCAGGTCGCCGATCCCGATCACGACGATCTTGTTAGCCTTGTCATCCGGAACCTCATGCAGTGAGGGTGTAAGGGAAAAACGCGGACCCACCTTTTGAAAGAGGTGGGTCTTGCCGTTCAGGGTGACATAGCCCTTGGCGCGCAGGATTGAACGGGGCAGCATCCTTGCCTTTTGGCGAAAAAGGTCGCGGGTTATCGCGGGATCGATCTCGAGGGTGCGAGTTTGGAACAGTGTGCTGTGATCCTGATCATGAAAGACAGAGGCGCCGGGCCTGCCCCCTGTAAAGGACCGATCATCGAGAATTGAAAGGGGAATGCGGCCTTTATCGGCTTTCAAGCGGGGCACGCCTGCTGCATGGGTATCAAGCCATAGATCCAGTTCGGACAGGTCGGCCGGTTCGAGAGTTTCGATTTTATTCAGAACAAGGAGGTTGGCCGCCTGGATCTGTCGCTCCACTGTGTCGCGCAGGCGCTCGTCTTTCCATTGTGCCTGGATCTGTTCTGCATCAATGACAACGACTGTGAGGTCCCGCGACAGGTGCGGGTTGAGACTGCCAAGTTCTGCGATGGGGCGAGGATCTGCAACGCCGCTCGCCTCAATGATCAAATGCTCCGGCGGCATCTCACGTTCCATCAGGTCCATCACAGTTTCAAAGAGATCATTGCCGATGGTGCAGCAGATACAGCCGTTGGCCAGCGCAATGGTGGTGCCATCATGTTTTTCGATGAGGCTTTCATCAATGGCAAGGTCACCAAAGTCGTTGACCAGGACGGCGTATCGCACGCCGCCGCCGGTCTTTGCGGCCTCGGTCAGGATATGATTGACCAGCGTGGTTTTCCCTGCGCCCAGGAAACCGCCAATAACTGTGAGGGGAGCTGGATCTGACATCAGCTTTCGACCGCACGCCCGCCAATCATGGTGCCGGAAACAGGAATATCCTTGAGGGCACGTGGATCCACTTCGAGCGGATCTGCATCAAGGACCGCAAAGTCAGCCCATTTACCTGCCTCTATGGACCCGATCTCGCCGTCCATCTTTAGAGTGTAAGCTGCGCCAAGGGTGATAGCGCGCAGGGCAGATTGAACAGAGATACACTCGTCCGGGCCCAGCACTTCACCGGACTCCGTCAACCGATTGACCGCGCACCAGGCCGTAAAAAGCGGGTCGAGCGGCGTGATCGGCGTGTCCGAATGGATCGTAAAGGGAACGCCCAGCCGTTCCGCGGTGCCTGTTGCATTCATCCGGCGCGCCCGGTCCGGCCCCATGGTTTCGGTCATGTGTTGGTCACCCCAATAATAAAGGTGATTGGAGAACAGATTGACACAAACACCGAGTGCCTTGATGCGGCGAAACTGTGCTTCGTCTGCCATCTGACAATGCTGCAGCGTGTGGCGGTGATCAGGGCGCGGGTTACGCGACAGAACCTCTTCGAGGGCGTCGAGCGCCACCGCTGTTGCCTCGTCACCGTTGGTGTGAATGTGAACTTGATAGCCAGCATCGTGATAGGTGCCAAGGCGGCCAGGCAGATCCGAAGGCTCGACGTTCCAGATGCCGTTTTCAGTACCATTGGCATAGCCGGGCCAGCGCAGGCGCCCCGTGAACCCCTGGATGGACCCGTCAACGACAAGCTTCACAATTCCCAGTTTGAGTTTGTCCGTGCCCATGCTTTCAACCGCCTTGAGGCTGGCAAGTCCGTCTGCGGTCGGGATGGCAGTAGCGAGGAGGGCAGGGACCAGGCGGAAAGGCGCATCCGGCTCTCTTGACCATTCACTCAGGATTTTTGTGCCTTTTTCTGAAAGGGTCGCGCCAAGATCAGTCAGTGTGGTGACCCCGGCCCGTGTTGCGATCCGGCCATATTGCTCCCATTCGGCGCGGTGGCTGTCGTTGGCTCCGGAGTTGGTATTGCGGCCCTGGCGCATGGCCCAGACCATCGCGTAGTGATTGGCAGCACCGTGCATTTCGCCGCTGGCGGTGCCGTCTGCATGGCGTTTGATGCCGACAACATCATCGGCCTCCTGCCAGCCCACCTGATCAACAAAGGCCTGATTGACATTGGTAATGTGCAGGCTTGCGTGCAGCACCAGAACCGGTCGCGTGGTCGAGACACTGTCAAGGTCTTCGCGCGTCATCCGGCGTCCGCCGAAATAGATCGGATCAAAGCACCAGGCGACCAGGGGTGCCTCTGGATCATCTATCTCCGCGTCCTTGCGCTTCAACATGGCGACGACGTCATCGATCGATTTGAGGCCCTCGTGTTTCACACCGAAAGGATCAAGACGGGGAAAAAATCCGGCATAGTGATTGGCCCACATTGTCGCTTCAAGCATGTGGCCGTGTCCCTCGACAAAGCCTGGCAACAGAACCTTGTCGCTATAGCGATCATCGAGAACGTAGTCGCCCCAGGTCTCAAGATCCTTCAAATCACCGACGCCCAATATACGCCCGTCCCGCACCGCCACATGGCTTGCGGTCGCGCGGTAGTTATTCATGGTAATGATTTTTTTGGCCGAATAGATCCGTGTTTCAGACATACCGCAGACGCCTCCGATTATTATTCTTGCTTTTGTCGATCAGGTTGACGTCCCGCCAACGGTAATGCCATCGAGCCGTAGCGTCGGCTGACCCACGCCAACCGGCACGCTCTGGCCGCCCTTACCGCAGGTGCCGATGCCGCGATCCATAGCCATGTCGTTGCCGATCATGGAAACCCGGGTCAGGCAGTCTGGCCCATTGCCAATGAGCGTTGCGCCTTTGACCGGCGCGCCGAGCTTGCCGTTTTCGATCTTGTAGGCCTCGGTGCACGAGAACACGAACTTGCCATTCGTCGTGTCGACCTGACCGCCGCCGAAGGATGTACAATAAAGGACCGAGTTGACGCTGCCCAGGATTTCACCCGGATCGTCCTTGCCGCCCAGCATCAATGTGTTGGTCATACGCGGCAGCGGCTGGCAGGCATAGGACTGTCGGCGACCGTTGCCTGTCGGCGCGTGGCCCATGAGCCGGGCATTCATCCGGTCATGCATGTAGCCTTTCAAAATACCGTCTTCGATCAGCACGGTCTTTTGCGACGGTGTTCCCTCGTCATCAATGCTGAGACTGCCGCGCCGGTCGGCAATGGTGCCATCATCTATGACCGTTACGCCTGGCGAGGCAATCCGCTCGCCGAGCAGCCCGGCAAAGGCCGAAGTCTTTTTGCGGTTTGCGTCGCCCTCAAGGCCGTGACCGATCGCTTCGTGCAGGAGAATGCCAGGCCAGCCGGGCCCGAGCACAACGGTCATCTCGCCCGCCGGGGCATCAACGGCCTCCAGATTGGCCAGCGCCTGCCTGAGTGCCTCGTCAACCTCGCCCTGCCACACGTCAGGCTGCAGGTAGAAATCATACCCGGTGCGCCCGCCAGTACCCGATGAGCCAGACTCTTGACGATCTCCAACGCCGGCCATAATCGACACATTGAGCCGCACAAGGGGTCGAACGTCCCGCATCATCTGACCATCGGCGCGCATGATCGCAACGACAGACCATTCGCCGGTGAGCGAGCACGAGACCTGTCTTATGCGCGGGTCCTTGGCTCTGGCATAGGCGTCAATATCCTGCATCAGCTTGACCTTGGTCCCGAAATCCACGCCGTTGACCGGATTGTCATCGGTATAAAGCGAGAGGTTGGTGCCGCGCGGATCGTCGGCCATGACACCGGTGTGCCCTGACTTGACCGCAACCACGGCATCGGCGGCGCGCTTTATAGCGGCTTCCGAGAGTTCGGAGGAGTGGGCAAAGCCGGTGGTCTCTCCCGCAACACTGCGCAGACCAAAACCTTGAGAGGTATCGAAGCTGGCGTTTTTCAACCGGCCATCGTCGAACATGAAGCCCTCGGACTGGCAATATTCGAAATACAGCTCTCCGTCGTCCCCGCCATGCAGCGTATCATCAACAATTTTCTGAATACGGCCCTGATCGAGGTCGTTGCGGTTGAAAAAGAAGTCGTCATCACGGGAAGACATTGGGTTGGATCCTCGATAAGGCAGGGTTCTGAAGGGGACCTTCACTGATTCGCAACATGTAAGTTGATTCTGGCGCAGCAGTCGAAAACCGGCTCTGGCGTCCAGAATAGACATTCTGATCATGGAGACAACACACCATTGCCGTCAGCCGGCTGCTGACCCGGGGTGGCTATTTCCACAAAGTTGATTTGGCCCGGATCTCGCTGTCACCGTATCCAAACCGCCAATGTCTGGAAAGGCTCCAGTCTGGGGAAATAGTTAACAAACCCTTCCGACGGGCACCAGCCTGGATTGCGACTTGATTGCAAATAAAACAAACCTTGCGCCACTCACTATTTTGTGATCATTGATCGGCGGAAATTCGGCGTTCAGTGTTGATTTTGTAAAAATTCTTTTGCCGGGGCGGCTGTTCTTTTCAATCAGATATCAAGGACCACAAGGGCCACAGCTCAGAATAAAACTGAAGGACCGTGGATTACGTTTATCTTGTCCACCTCCCGACAACAGCATGGTATCTGGACGCCAGCTGATAACAAAAAAGAAGAAGGAAAAACGATGCGCGTTTTATCTGGGGGCAAGGCGGCCCTGATCTGGACAACCGGTTTGTTGACGTCATTGCTCGTGTCAGGGGCTGCTCTGGCTCAGGCCGCAGGCGATGAAGTGTACGGTCAGCCGTACGAAAAGCAGATCGCTTTGCAAAAGGGCGTCACCGAGATCGCACAGCGCATCAAGGCTTTTGACGACGCTTTGATGATTCTGTCTTTTGTCGTTTCAATATTTGTCATGGTCTTGCTGGTCTATGCCTGCGTGCGGTTCAGCGCCAAAAGGAACCCGGTTCCGTCGAAGACCTCGCACAATACTTTGATCGAGATTATCTGGACCCTGGCACCGGCCTTGATCCTCGTAGTGATTGCCTTCCCGTCGGTCCGTCTGCTCATTGATCAGGATACTATTCCTGAAGGCGATCTGACCATCAAGGCCACCGGCAATCAGTGGAGCTGGTCATACGAATATCCCGATCATGGCGATCTTTCTTTTGACGCCTTCATGGTCGCAGAAGAGGATTTGCAGCCCGGCCAACCTCGCCTTCTGGCAACCGATGAGCCGGTGGTTGTTCCGGTTAACAAGACCGTGCGGGTTATCGTAACAGCGGCAGACGTTATCCACTCCTGGACTGTTCCGGCGTTCGGCATCAAGATGGATGCCGTACCTGGCCGGATCAATGAAACCTGGTTCAGGGCAGAGCGTGAAGGGACCTATTACGGCCAGTGCTCCGAGCTTTGCGGTGTCGATCACGCCTTCATGCCCATTGAGGTCAAGGTCGTATCCGAGGCCGAATTCAACGCCTGGACCTTGCGCATGGCCGGACTTGAAACAGAAAATGAAACACAACTGGCTGCAGTTGAAGCGGAATAGATCAACCTGGGCGATTTGACGAAAATCAACATCAGGTTTGTGAAGAAAGAAGTTGGAAAAAAAAGATGACGACAGAGACAGCAACTGCAGATCACGGTAACGACCACGCTCATACCCCCGCGGGATGGCGTCGCTGGGTTTATTCCACCAATCACAAAGACATCGGGACCATGTATCTGGTCTTCGCCATTGTGGCGGGGCTGGTCGGGTTTGCAATGTCAGTCATGATGCGCGCCGAACTGATGACGCCTGGTGTCAATGTGCTGGGCGAGGGGCAGGAGGCTCATCACCTGTTCAACATGCTGGTCACCATGCACGGACTTATCATGGTGTTCTTCATGGTGATGCCGGCACTCATTGGCGGCTTCGGTAACTGGATGGTTCCGCTGATGATCGGTGCGCCGGACATGGCATTCCCGCGCATGAACAACATCTCGTTCTGGCTGCTCCCGGCCGCTCTGACGCTTGGTGTTATGTCCATGTTCGTCGATGGCGCCGGATACGCCGGTGCCGGAACCGGCTGGACGGTCTATGCGCCGCTTTCCACGACGGGCCATCCCGGACCAGCGGTCGACTTCGCAATTCTTGCGCTTCACCTCGCCGGTGCCTCGTCCATTCTTGGGGCGATCAACTTCATCACCACAATCTTCAATATGCGCGCTCCAGGCATGACACTGCACAAGATGCCGCTGTTCGCATGGTCAATCCTGATTACGGCCTTCCTGCTGCTGCTATCATTGCCGGTTCTTGCAGGCGCCATCACCATGTTGCTGACCGACCGTAATTTTGGCACGGCTTTCTTTGACCCTGCCGTTGGCGGTGACCCGGTTCTCTATCAGCATTTGTTCTGGTTCTTCGGGCATCCGGAAGTCTACGTTCTGATCCTTCCCGGTTTCGGCATCATCAGCCACATCGTGTCGACCTTCTCCAAGAAGCCGATCTTTGGTTATCTCGGCATGGCCTATGCCATGGTGGCCATCGGGTTTGTCGGCTTCATCGTGTGGGCCCACCACATGTATACGGTCGGTATGACGGTCGAACTGAAGGCCTATTTCCTTCTGGCGACCATGATCATCGCGGTCCCCACAGGCATCAAGATCTTCTCGTGGATTGCCACCATGTGGGGTGGTTCCATAGAACTGCGAACGCCGATGCTCTGGGCCATGGGCTTCATCTTCCTGTTCACCGCTGGTGGTGTAACCGGTGTGATGCTGGCCAACGCCGGTATCGACCAGATCTATCATGACACCTATTTTGTTGTGGCCCACTTCCACTACACAATGTCTCTGGGGGCAACGTTTGCGATCTTTGCGGGCTTCTACTACTGGTTCCCGAAAATGTCCGGCTACATGTACAGCCCGATCCTCGCACGCACGCATTTCTTCCTGACGTTTATCGGCGTCAATATGGTGTTCTTCCCGCAGCATTTCCTCGGACGCGCCGGGATGCCTCGCCGTTACGTTGACTATCCCGATGCCTTTGCCTTCTGGAACTATGTCTCCTCTCTGGGAGCCTATCTGTCGGCCGCAGGTGTTCTGGTCTTCCTGATCACCATTGGTCTGGCCTTCCTGAAGAAGGTGCCAGCCGGCAATAATCCCTGGGGCGAAGGTGCAACCACACTGGAATGGACTTTGTCATCACCGCCGCCGTTCCACACATTTAACGATTTGCCCAAATTTAAATAAGGCGCCTGGCTAATGCCCCAGAGCATTGCAGATATGGAAGTTATGGGAGATGTCTCCCTCGAAGAAGGAGGAACAGTGGCGACCGTTGGTGACTACTATTCTCTCCTGAAACCGGGTGTCATGCGCCTGTCGATCTTTACTGCCGTCATCGGACTGGTCGCGGCACCGGGGTCTATTGACCCGGTCATTGCCGTGGCGGCGATCCTTGCCATTGCGGTTGGTGCGGGGGCCTCTGCCTCGCTTAATATGTGGTATGACGCCGACATCGATACAAAGATGGAACGGACCAAAGATCGTGCGGTTGCCGCCGGGCGCATCCCGGCCAGCGAAGCGCTGACCCTTGGCCTCGTACTGTCCTTTCTTTCTATCTTCTCGATGGCGTTCATGGTGAATTTCGTTGCGGCCGCGCTCCTTGCGCTGACGATCGGCTACTATGTGCTTTTTTATACCATGTGGCTGAAACGAAAGACGCCGCAGAACATTGTCATTGGCGGCGCAGCTGGCGCCCTTCCTCCGATGATTGGCTGGGCGGCGGTGACGGGGGATGTATCGTTCGCCTCCCTGTCTCTTTTCGCCATTATCTTCATGTGGACGCCGCCACATTTCTGGGCTCTGTCGCTCTACCGGGCTGGAGACTATGAGGCGGCCGGTATTCCCATGATGCCTGTTGTGGCGGGCAAAAAATCGACACGGCTTCAGATTTTTGTCTACGCCTTGTTGCTGGCTCCCACGGCACTCCTGCCATTGGCCTTGGGGTTTGTCGGACCGGTCTACGGCGTCCTGACAGTAATCCTGAGCGCTATTTTCATCTACTACGCCTTCAACATCTGGCGCATGCGCGGCGAGGAAGACGCCGCAGCAAAGAAGCTGTTTGGCTTTTCTATCTTTTATCTTTTTGCGGAATTTCTTATTTTGGGCCTGGATGCCAGCGGCATCCTTGGCTTTGGAGTTTAGACATGACTGAAGCGAGCAAGACTGATGCAGCGTGGCCGGAACTGGACGCCATGCAAAACCCGGTTAAATTGAGCAAGGACGAGCTGAAAGAGCGCGGGCGCAAGAACCTTGTTGTGGCTGGTGCCTTGTTGGCTTTCGTCGTTCTGACTTTCTTTGTCACAATGGCAAAACTCTCAACAAACTTTGGCGTTTAGAGGTGAACTGAAAGTGACGGCACTGGATACAAAAAACTCTATGGCGACGAAATCGCCTGGCAAGAGACTGCGCGGCAAGAACGCGACGGGTCTCATTTGCGCAGGGATTTTTGTCGGCATGATTGGCCTGTCCTACGCTGCAGTGCCGCTTTACAATATATTCTGCCGTGTAACCGGATACGCCGGGACGACGCAAATTGCCTATGCCGCGCCGACACAGGTTCTCGATCGGGCCATGACCATTCGCTTTGACGCCAATGTCGCGCATCAGATGCCCTGGGACTTCAAGCCGCTGGAAAATACAATGGGTGTCAAGGTTGGCGAACCATCAATCGCCTTTTATCGGGCAACCAATCACTCCGACAGAACGGTGACGGGAACGGCATCCTTCAACGTGTCACCGTCCAAAGCGGGCAGTTATTTCAGCAAAATTGAATGTTTCTGTTTTACTGAACAAATTCTCGGACCGGGCGAAACCATTGATATGCCGGTCACCTTTTTTGTTGATCCTGACATTGCCGAGGATAAAAACCTCGATAATGTTGGAACCATTACCTTGTCCTACACCTTCTTCGAGGTAGAAGAAGAGACCGGATAAGCAACACCTTGCGAGCCGCCTGATGGTAGCCCGTTTCGAAATTATGAAGTCCAAAAGTAAGAAGAGAAAAAATTATGGCACATGATGAGGTAAATCACGACTATCACCTGGTCAACCCGAGCCCCTGGCCGGCTGTTGGATCACTGAGCGCCTTTATTATGGCGGTCGGCGCGATCATCTGGATGCAAACTGCCAACGGCGGGCTTTTCGGTGCGTCAGGTCCTGCGGTCTTTCTGATCGGTCTGGCAGCGGTGCTGTTCACCATGGTCGGATGGTGGCGCGATGTCATCAAGGAAGCCAATAGCGGCAAGGATCATACGGCGGTTGTCCAGCTGGGCTTGCGCTACGGCATGGTGCTCTTCATTGCGTCTGAAGTGATGTTCTTCGTCGCCTGGTTCTGGGCCTACTTCAATGCGGCCCTGTTTCCTGAAAGCCCGACATCGACCTCCGGGGATATTGTCGGCCGCGTTGATCGGACCGAGCTGTTTGGCGGTGTCTGGCCACCTGAGGGCATCGCGACTTTTGACCCGTGGCATCTGCCGTTCCTCAACACGGTCATTCTGGTCACATCAAGTTTCACGGTGACCTGGGCCCACCACGCGCTGCGCCACGGTGATCGCAAGACCACAAAGCTTGCCTTGTGGATCACGGTTATCCTCGGGATTATCTTTAGTTGCGTGCAGGCTTACGAATATGCCCACGCCGCCTTCGGTTTCTCCGGCAACGTTTATGGCGCGACGTTCTTTATGGCGACCGGGTTCCACGGGTTCCATGTGATCGTCGGAACAATCTTCCTGTTCGTTTGCCTGTTCCGGGTATACGCTGGCCACTTCAAGCCGGAACAGCATTTCGGCTTTGAAGCCGCAGCCTGGTATTGGCACTTTGTTGATACCGTCTGGATTTTCCTGTTTGCCGCCATCTACGTATGGGGCTCAATGGGAGCTGTTCCCGCCGCCCATTAGTGATTTGCAGATTGCGCAAAAGGGCCGGAGGAAACTCCGGCCCTTTTTGTTGATGTGGATCTGGTTTGTGAAGAGACTGCAAGGATGAGCAACGTCGAAACGAGTGAGTATGAAAAACCGAACCCGTTCAGCGCCGGATTGCGCATGAAGTGCCCCAGGTGCGGCAAGGGGTCTCTGTTTGAGGGCTTCCTCCGGGTGCGCAACAGGTGTGCCGCCTGCGATCAGGATTTTGCCTCGCATGATACCGGCGACGGCCCGGCAGTCTTCATCATGTTGATCGCCTCGACGCTTGTGCTGGTTCCGGCTTTTATTGTCGAATTCGTCTACAGCCCGCCCTACTGGATTTACGGCGTTACGGCCGTGCCGCTTCTCATCGGTCTCAGTCTTGGCCTGTTGCGCCCGGCCAAAGCGCTCATGTTTGCCCTCCAATTCCATTACAAGGCTGCTGAAGGAGATCCTTCAGGCGGCGAGGGAGATGAACTGTGATTTACTTCCGCCCGTTGCTCGGGCAAACCATCTTCGCTCTTGGCACCTTTATCTTGCTGTGCTGGCTCGGCGTCTGGCAACTCGAGCGTCTTGCCTGGAAGCTTGATCTCATCGAGACGTCACAACAGCGGGCATCGGGTGACCCGGTGGCGCTGGATGAGGTTCTGAAGCGCCCGACCCTTGAAGAGATGCGCTACCAAAAAGTCAGCGTCACCGGCACCTTTGATCACAGCAAGGAAGTCTTCTTTTATGCCCCACACCAACAGGGTCCCGGGTTCAGGGTTATCACGCCGCTTGTTCCTCTTGCCGGCGCCCCTGTTCTCGTCGACCGCGGCTGGGTTCCAAATGAGAAGCAAGCTGCTGACACGCGCCTCTCGGGGCAGATCGAAGGCGAGATCACGGTTACCGGGATAGTTCTTCTGCCCGGTGAGGCAACGCCTGGTGTTCCTGGCCATCAGGGGCGTGATCCCGTCTGGATGTTTCGAGACCTCAGCGGGATGGCATCATATATGGCTCTGCCCGGCGCAGCACCGGTCTTTGTCGTGGCTCTGCCGGCAGACGGCGGCGAGCCCTGGCCAAGGCCCGAGGCGCCGAACCTCACCTTTCGCAACTCTCATCTGGGCTATGCCCTTACATGGTTCGGACTGGCCTTTGCGCTGCTAAGCGTCTATATCGCTTTTCATGTGAGCCAGGGTCGGCTCCGATTTGAAAAAACCGAAGGGAAACAGCCAAAGTGAATGCTTACAAACAACTTGAAGCCCGTCAGAAACGCATGGCGGCCCTCGGGAATGCCCTTGGTATCCTCAACTGGGACCAGGCGACCATGATGGCCACAGGAGCGGCCCCCGCCCGGGCCGAGGTTATGTCCGAGCTTTCGGTTTTGCGCCATGAGATGACGGTCGATCCGCGTATGGGTGATCTCCTGAATGAGGCAGAGGCAGCCGGTGACCTCGACAACTGGCAGAGCGCAAACCTGAAAAAGATGCGCCGCCAGTACATTCATGCAACGTCGATCTCCGCTGATCTTGTCGCGCGCAAGTCTCGTCTTACCTCTGAAACCGAAATGGCCTGGCGCGAGGCGCGGCCCGCCAATGATTTTGCGACGCTCGCCCCTATGCTCGAGGAAACTTTTAGCCTCCTGCGTGAGGAGGCGGCGCAGCTTTCGGAAACACTTGGCGTCTCGCCCTATGAGGCTCTGGTCGACGGATACGATGAGGGGCGTACAGAAGCAGAAATTGATGTTGTCTTCGATGACCTCGAAGCCTTTCTCCCGGGCTTCCTGAATGAAGTTCTGGAGAAGCAGGCCAGCGCCGGCGCTCCCAAACCGCTCGAGGGACCATTTCCCGTTGAGACCCAGCGCAAGGTTGCCCGTCAGATCATGGAAATCATCGGCTTTCCTTTCGAACACGGACGCCTTGATGAAGCCCATCATCCGTTTTGTGGCGGAGCCGAGGGCGACATCCGCATTACTTCCCGCTATCTGGAACATGATTTCCTGTCCGGTCTCTATGCGGTCGTCCACGAGACAGGACATGCGCTTTATGAGAACGGATTGCCAAAGGAATGGCGTGGCCAGCCGGTCGGCGAAGCCCAGGGCATGACGCTGCATGAAAGCCAGTCCCTGCTGCTGGAAATGCAGGCCGGGCGTACCGAAGAGTTCATCGGACACATTTCTCCAATTCTCGCCGAGGCCTTCCCGCGCGGCGATGCCTGGGAGCCCGAGAATGTCCTGAAGCATTACCGCAAGATCGAGCGCGGGCTCATTCGGGTTGATGCAGACGAGGTCACCTATCCGCTTCATATCATCCTGCGTTACCGGCTCGAGAAGGCTGTCCTTGCAGGAGACCTGAAGGCTGTCGATCTGCCGGGTGCCTGGAATGAATTGATGCAAAAGCTGGTGGGGATTACGCCGCCGAGCGATGTTGACGGCGTCATGCAGGACGTTCACTGGCCAGCCGGGCTGTTCGGTTATTTTCCGACCTACTCGCTTGGTGCCATGACGGCGGCACAGATGTTTGCAGCGGCAACGACGGCTGAACCTGGTATTTTGCCGGGTCTCGCCTCAGGCGATTTCAAACCTCTCTTCGGCTGGCTCGACAAAAATGTGCGTTCACACGGCTCCAGCCTGGCAGCAGGAGATCTCATCGAACAGGCGACCGGTGCGCCGCTTTCTGCCGCTGCTTACAAGGCCCATGTCAAGGCGCGCTATCTGGATGCGTGAAAGTAAAGATAAATGAAGTATATCAGTACACGTGCAGAACCCGGCGAGAAGGCTCTCGATTTTGGCGAGACGCTTCTTGCCGGTCTTGCGCGAGATGGCGGGCTCTTCCTTCCCGAAGAATGGCCAGCGTTCACGCAAAATGATATCAATGCCATGCGCGGACTGCCCTATGCCGAACTCTGTTTGAAGATCATCAAACCCTTCATCGGCGGGGTCATTGATGACAAAACTCTGGGTGACATTGCAGCGAAGGCCTATAGCGGGTTTTCCCACAAGGCTGTGACGCCGCTTGCACAAATAGATGAGCAAACGTTTTTGCTTGAGCTTTTCCATGGCCCCACGCTGGCGTTCAAGGATCTTGCCATGCAGCTGCTTGGCGGGCTCTTCGATCATGTGTTGAAAGCTCAGGGCCGCAAGATGACCATCGTCGGGGCCACGTCGGGCGATACCGGCGGCGCGGCAATCGAGGCAATGCGCGGCCGTGAGGCGCTCTCGACGTTCATCATGCACCCCAGGGGCCGGGTCTCCGACGTCCAGCGCCGGATGATGACAACTGTTGATGACCCCGGTGTGAAGAACATCGCCATCGAGGGAAATTTTGATGATTGCCAGAACATCCTGAAGGCACTTTTTAATGATCATGGCTTCCGCGATGAAGTCGGGCTCGGCGGCGTGAATTCGATCAATTGGGCGCGGGTGATGGCGCAGACCGTTTATTACTTTGCTGCGGGTCTTGCTCTCGGCGCACCGAACCGGCGTCTCGCGTTCGCGGTGCCAACGGGTAATTTCGGGGATATCTTCGCAGGCTATGTGGCAAAGCGCATGGGTCTGCCCATCGAGCGGCTCATCATTGGTACGAACACCAACGATATTCTGGTGCGCACCCTTGAGACGGGCGAGTACCGCCCCACATCGGTTGTGCCAACAACCAGCCCGTCCATGGATATCCAGGTCTCGTCAAATTTCGAGCGCCTGCTGTTTGAAGCATCCGGACGAGATGGCGCCGAAGTACGCAGCTACATGTCCGGCCTTGCCCAGTCGGGTGGTTTTACTCTGAAAGACAAGACGCTGGGGAAGATCCGCTCCGAGTTTTCGGCTCACCGGTGCAACGAAAAACATGTCGAACAGATTATCAAAGAGACGCTCGCCAGCGATGACATACTGCTTGATCCCCATACCGCAACAGGACTTCATGCGGCTCGGGCAGAGAAGCTTGATGCCGACGTGGCGCGGGTCGTCCTGGCGACAGCCCACCCGGCAAAGTTCCCTGATGCAGTTGAAACGATGAGCGGTCGACGTCCCGCATTGCCACCACAATTTGATGGTCTGCTTGAGCGTCCGGAGCATTTTGTTGTTTTGCCGAACGATGTTGATGCGGTTCGCAGCTACATTTTGAACGAGAAAGGCCTTTAATGGCAATCGAGATCTCCAAATTAAAGAACGGACTTACTGTTGCGACGGATCCGATGGGGCATCTGGAAACCGCGGCGATCGGTGTATGGGTCTCGGCAGGCGGACGCTATGAGAGCGAAGCCGTTCTCGGCGTCTCCCATTTTCTCGAACATATGGCTTTCAAGGGAACCATCAGCCGTTCTGCCTTGCAAATTGCTGAAGAAATAGAATCTGTTGGTGGGTATTTGAGCGCCTACACGAGCCGTGAGCAAACCGGATATTTTGTGCGGTGTCTCAAACAGGATATTCCTCTGGCCGTCGACCTGCTTGGCGATATTTTAATGCACTCCACGTTTGAGGCAGACGAGCTGGAGCGTGAACGCGGTGTGATCCTTCAGGAAATCGGGCAGTGTGCCGATAACCCCGAAGATCTCATCTATGACCTGTTGCAGGAGGCTGCCTTTCCGGACCAGCCGCTTGGTCGTCCAATCCTGGGCACCAATGAGACGGTGAACAGGATTGATCAGGCGATGTTGCGCAGCCACATGAAGAACTTCTACGGATCGGATTCCATGTGGGTCGTCGGGGCGGGCGCCATCGATCATGGCGCGCTGGTTACCTTGTGTGAGAAAGCCTTTGATGGCCTTAAAGCCTTGAGTGCGGCCGCCAGCCCGGACCCCGCCCTCTATCATGGTGGCGCCCGGGTAGAGCAGCGCAACTTTGAACAAGCCCACATCACCCTTGGCTTTCCTGGTGTTGGTGTCGAGCATGAGGATTTTTATGCCGCTCAAGTCTATTCAGAAATTCTTGGCGGCGGTATGTCCTCGCGCCTGTTTCAGGAAGTTCGAGAGAAGCGGGGGCTTTGCTATTCAGTTTATTCGTTCCATTCCGGTTATACGGACACGGGATTGTTTTCCATCTATGCCGGGACCAGTGCGGCTGATGCCAATGAACTTGTTTCCGTAATCACCGGTGAAATGGAGCGCCTCGCCACAAAGGTCGAGGAAAAAGAACTGGCGCGGTCCCTGGCCCAGGTGAAAGCGGGTGTCCTCATGAGTCTGGAGAGCGCCTATTCCCGCGCCGAATGGATCGCAAGGTACTTGCCGCGCTTTGGCCGGGTCCTGACCCCGGACGAACTCGTTAAGCGGTTTGAAAGCGTCGACGCGGTACAATTAAAGAGCTTCGGTACCAGGCTTATGGAAACGCGTGCACCGGCTTTTGCGGCCCTTGGACCTGTTGCCGGGCTGGACTCCTACGACACTATCGCGGCAAGATTTGGCGGGTAATTTGTTTCGGCGAGTGTAAATGGTAATCTTGAGATCCACAGGCGGCCTTGAAGCCGATGAAGTGATTTCCGGTAACGGGGTTTATTTGCGCCATCCGGTCATGGCCGACTACGCCGAATGGGCGTCTTTGCGTGATCAGAGTAAGGATTTTCTGACGCCCTGGGAGCCGGTATGGCCCATTGATGATTTGACCCGCCCGGCCTTCCGAAGACGGTTGCGCCGTTACGCCCGCGAATTGAGAGACGATACATCCTATCCATTCTTTCTGTTCGACAGCGGCACTGACAAGCTGATTGGAAGCAGTATCATATCCAATGTGCGCCGGGGCGTGGCTCAGAGTTGTTCTCTGGGGTATTGGGTTGGCGAAATGTATTCCGGCAAGGGACATATGACGGAGGCTGCGCGCGCGATTTTGCCCTTCATCTTCGACCGGGCGGGATTGCACAGAGTTGAGGCGGCTTGCCTGCCGACAAACGAGCCCTCGCGTCGTCTTCTCAAGCGGGTTGGATTTACCGAAGAGGGCGTCGCACGCAAGTATCTGCGCATTAACGGCGACTGGCAGGATCATCTTCTGTTTGCTATGCTGGCAAGCGATCCGAGGCCGTAATGTCAATGTGGGTGTGGGTTCTGAACAGTTTCAAGAAAAAATGCTTACCGGCCTCCATGACAGTGGCTCTGCTCCTCCTGTTGGCTTTTGGCGCGGCAGGAGCGTTTCCTGAAGAAGCGCAGGCCGGGACATCGCCGTCCTTTCGCGCTGACAACACCTGGCAGATCGCTCAGGTCACACCGCGCCGCAAGCCAGGCGACGAAGAAAAATCTGCAGAACCAAAAAGGCAGGCAAAGCCTGAGCCAGCCTCGGATCCTGCCCAAAATCCCGAGGAAGCTTTACCCCGTGAAAAACCGGCAATTGTCCCGCCTGAAAGTAACGCTGCCCAGGGGTTTGTCTGGAATGAGCGCGATCTTGCTGCACAGGGCAAGCAGCAAGCGGTTCTGGGTATTGTCATCAAAGTGCTCGCTGGCGCCCTGTTGGCGCTTTCTGCAGTGGTCGGGATCTGGTCTCTGAGCTGGCGGTCCGGAGCGGTCTTCGCCTTCACGCTTTCTGTCTGGATCTTTGAATTCAGGTCGATTATCGCGGGGCTCAAGATTGGCGCGCTTGATTTTCTTGGCACCGACTATGCTCCAATGGCCCTGATGGGCCTGGCGGGGACCCTTATGGTCACGACCGTTTTTGGATATCATTTGCCGCGCCTGTTCCGGCAGGTGCTGCTGTTCGGGTTTGGCGGCGGGTTCCTTGCTCTCCTGCTGGCCGGATTTTTCGCTCCGGATGCGATCCTGGTCGCCGTCCGGGTATTGATTCTGATCGGCGCCCTTGTCATTCCCGTGGTCCTCATCATCACTCCCGGACAGATATCAGGACGAAGTTTTTCATTCGGGTTGATTCTCGTTTCCCTGTCGATCCTGTTTGTCGCAGTGTCGCCGGTACTTGTTAACACAGGCCCGGGGGCATCGCCGCTCCTCTGGCTGCATGTTCTTTTTCTTGTCGCAACGTTCTTTATGAATGTTCCGGCGCGCCTGTCGAATGCCTATGGAGAGAATTTTCCTGTGCCGACGGTTACAAATTATGGTGACCCCTTTCCATCGTCTTCTTCCTCTCAGCCGCGCCAGCGCTACGCTCGCGAGGAGCGCTATGAGGAGCCGGAACCTGAATACGATGATTATGAGAACGATGATTATGATTCAGACCGGCGTGAAAATGTCCGACGTGAAAATGACCGGTATGAAGAGGTTGACGAGACGCTCGAGGACGAGGACCGTTATGCGCTTGGCGTTGCCGCTGCCCATCAGGGTATCTGGGACTGGAACATAGAATACGATGAGCTCTACCTGTCACCATCTGTAGACGGTATGTTGGGCCTCCCTGCTGGCGGTCTTGTCCGCAGCGAGGTCGGTTGGGCGGCGCGTGTTCATCCCGACGACTTTGATGCTTATCGTAATGCTCTGCGGACCTATCTGCGCCGCGGCAATGCCCCGTTCGATATTCAGTTC
The DNA here is from genome assembly GCA_965603015.1 of uncultured Alphaproteobacteria bacterium. GTDB lineage: Bacteria > Pseudomonadota > Alphaproteobacteria > M2410 > M2410 > JAUWTJ01. The sequence continues at coordinate 2,501 of CBFDBJ010000005.1, read as the reverse complement.
CGTATGCAGCACGAAAATGGCGACTATATCTGTATGCAATTGAGGGCAACCTGTTTGCCCGATGATGATGGCATTGCAGCGCGCTGCATCGGAACAATTGCCGATATTACTCAATCCAGGGGGGCAGAGGACCGACTGCTTCACAATGCCAGCATCGATCCGCTGACCGGTCTTATGAACCGTTCGTCCTTGAACGACAGGCTCAATGAAGCTCTTCACGGCGCGTTGGGCTCTGCTGTCCAGCCCGGTCTTGTTGTCATTGATCTCGACCGCTTTAAAACGGTCAATGACAGCCTCGGCCATGAGGCGGGGGATGTTCTCTTGCAGACGGTTGCAAGGCGGCTGGAAAGTGCGGTGGGGTCCGCTGGCGTTGTGGCGCGGCTCGGGTCTGATGAATTTGCCATTCTGACCAATGGAACAGGGGCATCGTCACGGGTTGTCGCCGACCGGGCCATGAAAGCGCTGGCGCAGCCGGTCGAGCTCGACGGTTATGAGGTTTTCCCCATGGCAAGCCTCGGTCTGGCTGAAGCACATCAGCACCATTCCAGGGCAGAAGATGTTCTCAAGGATGCCGAAACTGCCATGTTCAGAGCAAAACGAACCGGCGGCGGTTGCGTCGAGGTCTATGAAAGTACGATGGCACAACAATCCGTCGAAACTCTTTCTCTGGAAACTGATTTGCGCCGTGCACTTGAGCGCCAACAAATGGAAGTGCTCTTCCAGCCGATTGTAAACTTTCGGAGTAATTCCGTCGCGGGCTTTGAAGCGCTGCTGCGCTGGCGCCACCCGGTCCATGGGCTTTTGTCGCCGGATCAGTTCGTCCCGATGGCAGAAGAAACCGACTTGATTGTTTCGCTGGGGCGGTTTGTCCTGTCCATGGCGAGCCAGCAGCTTGCCCATTGGCACCGCGTCTTTCCTGTCTCACCGCCGCTTTTTGTCAGTGTCAACGTGTCGAGCCGGCAACTCAAGCGCCGCGATTTTGCAGACGACATCCGCGAAGTTCTGCGCGAATCCAATCTGATGCCCGGTACGCTGAAGCTGGAGGTAACCGAGTCGCTCATCATGGAAGACCCTTATCTCGCCGAGCGGCTGCTGAGCGATGTCAAAGCCATTGGTGCAGGCATTGTGCTTGACGATTTTGGTACCGGATTTGCGTCAATGTCCAATCTGCAACGCTATCCCTTCGATACAATCAAGGTCGATCGCTCGTTCGTCTCTACCATGGACAGCCGCCCGGGAAGCCATGTCATCGTGAATTCTATTGTCAATCTCGCCAATGACCTGCACCTGACGGTTATTGCCGAAGGCCTGGAAAGCGAAGATGACACCTATCGACTGCGTCAGATGGGATGCCACTACGGCCAGGGCTTCGTCTTCGGCGCGCCGATGACTGCCCAGGATGCACAGACTTTCATTGCCCACAATTGGCATGACCAGCGCGGGATCTAGAGTGTTATCAGGCCAAACGGAAATAAATTGAAGGTAAAATGAAAATGCGGCACTTTTCTCTTTCCGTTTTGAGTAAGCCTCTCCTGGTAATTGTCCTTGCGGCAGGTTTTCAAGCGAGCTGCGAAGACAAGCAGTCCCAGGAGGCTCACACGAGCGATCCGGTTCAGGCGGACAGGGCTCCTGGCAGCGCTGATCTGGAGGAGGGCGTCCGCTATCCGGAGTTCGAGCGCCAGGAAAGAGTTGAGCGGATCGCCGCTCTTGTCTCTGTGCAAACGGCAGGCAAAGAGAGTTTCGTGATCTGCGCGACTTGTCACGGCTTGGACGGATTCGGATCACGCGATGGGGAAATTCCGCGACTTGCCGGGCAGCAACAGAAGGTCCTGATCGAAAAACTTGTCGAGATCAGCGAGGGGGTCCGGCATCGTCCGGAAATGGAATCTCTGCTTTCTCACGTTGATACCGACAACAAAATTGGAGCTCTGGCCAGCTACATTTCAGCCATGCCGGATCCCGTTCGCTCCTTCCAGGGAGCCGGAGACGCACTCCCTCTGGGGCAAGAAGTGTTCGGCCAATATTGTATTTCCTGCCATGGTCCAAACGGCGAAGGCGATGGCGAAGCACGGGTTCCGCGTATTGCCGGGTGGGATTATGCCAGCGTTCGTCGAACGTTGATCCGTCAGGGTGCCGACAGGTCAGAAATTCATGAGACCGGCATGAGTGACCTCGTATCCATGCTGAATGAAACGGAAATTGATGCCCTTGCAGATCATGTGTCTCGTCTTGTTTCCTCTCCTGGTGCTGCGGCGAATGGGCCATGAGTAATATATCGCTTTCATTTTTTGGGGCGACGGGAGAGGTTACAGGCTCATTGTACCTTCTTGAAGTCGGTTCTCATCGTGTGCTGATCGATTGTGGTCTGTTTCAGGGTGGTCCGGATGTCGAAGCGCTCAATCGGGAAGACTTCCCGTTTGCTCCGTCTTCTCTTGACGCCGTCATTCTGACCCACGCCCATATTGATCATTCCGGCCGCCTCCCACGCCTTGTCAAGGAAG
>CBFDBJ010000004.1:0-96528 GCA_965603015.1 uncultured Alphaproteobacteria bacterium | reverse complement strand
GCTCTGGTTCGCCTTCGCAACATGGTCGAGGAAGGCTGGAGCGGCATCGAAACGCAGCTCAAGCGACGCGCCAATCTCATTCCCAACCTGGTCGAAACCGTCAAAGGGTATGCGACCCATGAAAAATCGGCTTTCGAAGAAGTAACAAAACTGAGGACCCGCTCGCTGGAGGGTGGATCAATCGCTGACCGAGCGGCAACCGAAGGCCTGCTCACCCGCGCCATCGGCGGGATTATGGCTGTGGCTGAGGCCTATCCGGATCTCAAGGCCAACGAGAACTTCGTCTCACTGCAAGGCGAACTCAGCGAAACCGAGGATCAAATTCAGTTGGCGCGGCGCTACTACAACGGGACAGTGCGCAATTTCAACATCAAGGTCGAAAGTTTCCCCAGCAATATCATTGCCGGATGGTTCAAATTCATAAAGGCCGAGTTCTTCGAGATCGAAGATGCTTCCGATCGCGCGGTTCCGGACGTTGACTTTTCAACATCATGAGGGGGGTAGTCATGCCAAGGACCCTCACCCTTCTTGCTCTCTGCCTTGCCCTGGTCCAGTTCTCGGCAAGTGCTCGCGAGGCTATTCTATCCTTCAACTCCGATGTTACCATCGAGAGCGATGCCAGCCTCACCGTTATCGAGACCATTACTGTCAGCGCCGAAGGCCGGGAAATCAGGCGCGGGATCGTTCGTGAATTCCCCACAACGTATAAAGATAAACTGGGTCATCGATACAAGGTTGCCTTCGAAATCGAAAGCGTCAAACGCAACGGCGCTCCGGAACCCTGGTTTACCAAAAAACGAACTAACGGAATTGAACTCTACATTGGAGGGCAGAACAAATTCCTTTCGGTTGGAAAACACCGATTTGAAATAACCTATCGAACGGACCGCCAAATCGCCTACTACGAGGGCTTTGATGAACTCTATTGGAATGTAACAGGAAACGGCTGGCGCCTCCCCATCGACAGCGTCAGCTACTCGCTTCATTTACCCCAACACGCCAGTGCGCTGCGCACAGCCGGCTCCACCGGTTATTATGGCAGTGAGGGGACAAGTTACGAGGTCAAAACCGACACGCCGGGCCTTGTTCTGATTGAATCAACGCGCCCGTTCGCCAAACGGGAAGGGCTCACCGTTGCAGTCTCATTCCCGCCCGGGCTCGTTTACAAGCCCACCGGAGCGGATCGCATTCTACTGTTCTTTCGCGACAATATCGGCGCCTTTATTGGCCTTATTGGTCTGTTGAGTGTATCGGGATTTTACATTTTCAGCTGGGATCGTCGTGGCCGGGATCCCGATGGTGGGACCATCATCCCGCGGTTCAAACCCCCGGAGGGCTTTTCGCCAGCAGCCGCGCGCTTTGTCTACCGCATGTCCTATGACCGAACGGCCTTTTCTGCGGCGATCATTAACATGGCGGTCAAGGGTTATCTGGAGATCGATGACACTGATGATGAATACAAACTGAAAGTCATCGGAACGTCAGACAAAATTCTGACCAACGGTGAGCGCAGAATTGCCTCCCGGCTCTTTGGTGCCAGCGATGAAATCACGCTTGAAAACGAAAACCACAAGACCATTTCAAAAGCCATTTCGGCGTTTGAGAGCGGTTTGAAATCCGAGTATCAACACCTCTACTTTGTCACAAACCTCGGCACTTTCCTGACCGGTGCATCGCTTTCGTTTCTTGCTATCCTGGCCGTTGCCCTGGCATCAGGGGACACAGCCAGCTTTCTTGGTACTCTCATTTCACAGAGCGTCGTTGCCCTGCTTGCGGCCGGCACCGGCATTTTGGCACTGAATTATATTGCCCGTCGGACCAGCCCCCTGGTCAGCATTGGAGGATTGTTCAGTAGCTGGCTGTCAAAGCCGGTCCAATACGCAATCATTTTTGTGTTCTTCTTTCCACAGGTTCTCCTGAGCGCGGTCCTGAGCGGCTTTGTCGGTTTCGCAATTCCATTCCTGGCGGCGCTGATCGGCCTCGCCAACGGGTTTTTTTACGTATTACTAAAGGCCCCGACCCGGCTTGGTCGCAACATTCTCGATGAGATCGAAGGATTTCGCCTCTACCTCACCACAGCAGAAGGCGACCGGCTCAACCAACTGAACCCGCCTGAAAAAACGCCCGAACTCTTTGAAAAGTTCCTGCCCTTTGCCCTCGCCCTTGATGTCAATAATGAATGGAGCGAGCAATTCACCGAGGTTTTTGCAACGGCGTCAGCGGAGGGACGAGAATACCAACCACACTGGTATCATGGCCACCATTGGCACAGCAGCGACACTGGATCATTTTCAAGCGATCTCGGCTCATCTTTTTCAACTGCCATCGCTTCTTCGGCCCTGCCACCGGGCTCCACCGGCACAAGCAGCGGCGGATTTGGCGGTGGTGGTTTTTCAGGCGGCGGCGGGTTTTCCGGCGGCGGCGGCGGCGGTGGTGGGGGCGGCGGCTGGTAAAGTGCCGCCAAAACTCATCTAGTCCCGAAAATTATCATACTGTAGCGGTTGCTCCAGCGCCATATCCTTGCAGAACTGAATAACCGCCTGGAGGTCATCGCGCTTCTTGGCGGTGACACGCAGCTCGTCGCCCTGAATCGCGACCTGCACCTTGAACTTCTTCGCCTTGATGTCCTTGGCGATCTGCTTGGCCAGTTCCTTATCGATACCCTGTTTGACCAAAACCTTTTGCCGCACCGATTGCCCGGCCGCCGGCTCCTCCTTCTGGTAATCAAGCACACCAACTTCAATGCCGCGCTTGGCAAGATGGCCTTGCAACAGCTCGTGCAACTGGCGCAGCTTCAAGTCGTCGTCGGCAAACAACAGTATTTCATCATTCTCAAAGGTAATGGTCGATTTCGACCCTTTGAAATCATAGCGCTGGGCAATTTCGCGCGAAGCATTGGCGACAGCATTGTCCACTTCCGGCATCTTGGTTTTTGAAACAATATCAAATGATGGCATGGCTGGAGACCTCCGGGCTTAGAGTTCTGCCCTGTGAAGGCAGGTAATTCAGGCCGTCAGGGTTAGCATATTTGCACAGCAGGTCAATCTTGTAGACAGGCCTGCAAAATGCATCGGAGACAAAAACGGTCCTAGTGGTCGCCTGATCTGGAGGTAAACCGGTTCTGCGCGATCTCATCAAGTTCTGCCTGCTCTCGCCGGTCAAGCTCCTTACGCTGCTTTTTCTTGCGCCGCTCTTCCATGATCTCGATCTTCTTGAGCTCCTGATAGGCCAGCTGCAGCGCCTCCTTGGCGGTGTCTATTTGCGCCTCAAGCTCCATACGGGAGAGCTCGATATTATGCCGTCTGGCGATAACACCCCTGGCAAACCCCGGATAACCAATCCGTCCGACCTCACTCTCCGCGGCTTTGACCTGTTCCAGGGAGGTCGTGACCGTGAGACGTTCCTCATCACGTTCGAGCATATCGATGGCGGCAAAAAGATCAGCAAGAGCCTTGCGTTTCTCATCAACCTGCCACTCGTTAAATCGGATCAATGCCGCCCGTGTCTTCATCGGTCAGGTCAACTTTCGCCTGGGTCGGACGAGTCCGGGTTTGCGGCACCAGATTCATCAGGGTTCGAAAGGATCTCCGCCAACAACTGATAGCAGCTGGCCATGTCCGTATGCTCTTCTTTCACCTGACCCAGGAAGGCCTCGATCTGCGGATAATAGTGGATCGCCTGATCCACGGCCGAGTCCGTGCCGCGTCTATAGGCGCCAAGCCGAATGAGCTCCGCCATATCTTCATAGGTCGCCAACTGCTGCCGCGCCGCAGTCACAAGCCCCTGCTCCTGAGAGGTGTTACACTTGGGCATGGTGCGAGAAACAGATTTCAAAATATCGATCGCCGGAAAGCGCCCGCGCTCCGCGATCGCCCTGTCCATGACAATATGTCCATCAAGGATCCCGCGGACTGCATCGGCAATAGGTTCATTATGATCATCGCCATCGACGAGAACCGTGAAGAGACCCGTAATGGATCCCGACCCGACAAGTCCTGGCCCTGCCCTTTCAAGCAGCCGTGGCAGTTCCGAGAAAACCGTCGGCGTATAGCCCTTGGTCGTCGGAGGTTCACCGCAGGAAAGGCCAATCTCGCGCTGTGCCATGGCAAAGCGCGTGATACTGTCGATAAGGCACAGGACCTGGGAACCCTGATCACGGAAGTACTCCGAAAGCGACATCGTCAAATAGGCCGCCTGACGGCGCATCAGAGCGCTTTCGTCCGACGTTGCGACAACTACAATTGACCGTGCGAGCCCCAGCTCTCCCAGATCATCTTCGATAAACTCCTGAACCTCCCGGCCCCGCTCCCCGATCAGGCCGATCACCGAGACATCGGACGCCGTATACCGTGCGAGCATCGACAGCAAAACTGACTTGCCCACACCTGAGCCTGCGAAAATCCCCATCCTCTGGCCTTCACAGCACGTCAAAAACGTATTGAGGGCACGTACCCCGAGATCAAGTTTGCCGCCGACACGACCGCGCTGATGCGCAGCAGGCGGCGAGGACCTCAAGGGAAAAGGCGCCATCCCTGTATCAAGAGGTCCCTTTCCATCAATCGGCTCGCCAAAGGCATTGACCACCCTGCCAAGCCATGCCTCGCTCGGATAGATCGCCGGCTCATGGCTGCCAATGAAAGCCCGACAGCCCATCCGCACGCCTTCCAGCGTGCCAAACGGCATCAGGAGTGCCCGGTCGTCCCGGAAACCCACGACTTCGCAGGGAACCAGATCGTCCGGACCACACTCAATCGAGGCCCGAGCACCAATGCCAAGCGTGTTCATGGCACCAACAACTTCAACCAGAAGCCCCTGAACACTCGCGACCCGGCCATATTGGTGGGTCCGCGACAATCTTTCTATAGATGGCAAGACGGAGAGAACTGACAAATTTTTGTCCTTGATTTATGCCTTCTGGCAGAAGTTTCACTTAATTGGGATAACTATCTTTGCCTCAAGCGCTTAAGGTAGGGTAAACTCATGAATAAAGTGATTTGTTTTTTTTCGCAGCTTTATCAAGGTTTTCTGCGGGGAAAACATGCCCTGCACTTTATTGGCACGTTGGTTTTGAAACTTTATATTCGGGAGCTCTAACGAGCCATTACAGAAAAAGTGCGTTTTTCTTTCGCACGATTAAGGTTTGTTAAGCATTTCAGACTAGATTTAAGCCTGAAGTTAACCATGTCAGTAATCAAGTGAATGCGTCAGGACATGGGATTTGCAGATGTGACCAGTGACGGAGAGAAAAATGCGCGTTTTGCTAATTGAAGATGACAGCGCCACAGCCCAGAGCATTGAACTTATGCTCAAGTCTGACGGCTTTAATGTCTATACAACCGACCTCGGCGAAGAGGGGATCGATCTCGGAAAGCTTTATGATTACGACATCATTCTGCTGGATCTAAACCTGCCGGACATGAGCGGCTATGAAGTCCTCAAGACCTTGCGTCTTGCCAAGATTTCAACTCCCATCCTGATCCTTTCAGGCCTGGCAGACATCGACAACAAGGTCCGCGGTCTCGGCTTTGGCGCCGACGACTATATGACCAAGCCCTTCCACAAGGACGAGCTTGTTGCACGCATTCACGCCGTTGTACGCCGCTCCAAGGGTCACTCACAATCTGTCATCACAACCGGCAAGCTGACCGTGAATCTCGATACCAAGACCGTGGAAGTTGACAGCCAGCGCGTTCATCTGACCGGCAAGGAATATCAGATGCTGGAACTGCTCTCGCTACGCAAGGGCACGACGCTCACCAAGGAAATGTTCCTCAACCACCTCTACGGCGGTATGGACGAGCCCGAACTCAAGATTATCGACGTTTTCATCTGCAAGCTGCGCAAGAAGCTCGCTGCAGCTACAGATGGTGCACATTACATCGAAACGGTCTGGGGCCGCGGCTATGTATTGCGCGATCCGGCGGAAGCCAACGTTGCTGCCTGAAACAAATAGGCTGCTACTCAACACCAGATTTAGGCCCGGTTTTCCGGGCCTTTTTCTTTGCCTGTCATGAACTGGTCCGCCCGCCGGGCCCGGATTTCAGCCGCGAACTGCCTCGCCAGACAAACCAGTGAAAACAAACCCAAAAGGGCCGGTGCCATCGAGGACACCGACCCTTTTTCAAATCAATTGACGAATGCTTTTATCGCCGCCCTGCAAGGGTCCCCGATGCCTTGAGCGCCAAGGACGGACCGGCTGCCGATGCGGCCCCGGCCGCTGGAGCTGTTTTCTTACCTGCCAAACCTGTTCCGGCAGCCGCTGAACTCCGTTCGTAAAGTCCGCGATGGGTCTTCAGAGGGCGCAGCGCATCGGTAATGCCTATGACCGTCTCAGCCGCACCAAGAATGATATAGCCATCCGGTGCCAGCAGTTGAGCCGCCCTTTCCAGAATACTCTTCTTGGTCTCGCGATCAAAATAGATCAACACGTTTCGCAAATAGATGATATCGAATTTCCCAAGCGGCGCAAAACTATCCAGAAGATTGAAATATTTGTACTCCACCATCGCACGAATGGCTGGATCAATCATCCAGGTTTCCCCGGTCTGTTTGAAATATTTGACCAGCAGATTGATCGGCAAGCCCCTTTGGACTTCAAACTGGCTGTAGGTGCCGGCCTTTGCCTTCTCCAAAACATCCTTGGACAAATCTGTACCCACAATTTTGTATGACCAACCGGGCATTTTGGCGTTCATTTCCTTGAGAACCATTGCGATCGAATAAGGCTCCTGGCCGGTTGAGGCAGCCGCACACCAGATATTCAATCTCTTGTTACTTCCCCGCGATTGCAAGAATTGCGGAACAATATAATCTTTCAGAAAATCAAATGGTGTTTTGTCACGAAAGAAAAAGGATTCGTTCGTCGTCATCGCTTCGGTGACTTCTTCCATGAGGGTCGTGTTTGGCGCAGCGCGCATTTTTTTGACCAGTTCCTCTACCGTGGTCAATCCATTGCGCTGGGCTACGGGAACCAGTCGGCTCTCAATCAAATACCCTTTGTCAGCCGACAAAACGATACCGGATCGGTCTTTGATCCTGTCGACCAGAAATTTAAAATCATCTGTATTCATTTGACCACGCCCTTCAATAAGCTTGTCACTCTTGGTCCAATTTTAGTCAGTGGAACTATTTCCGCGCATAATCCAGCTTTCGCCACCGCGCCCGGCATCCCCCACACCACACTGGTCTCTTCGTCCTGTCCAATGACCGTTCCACCTGCACTGACAACGTCTTTTGCACCGTTACAGCCATCCTGCCCCATACCCGTCAAAACAAGGCATAGTGACCTGTTCCCGAAAATCCTGGCAACACTGCGAAACAGAGGGTCGACCGAGGGTCGACAGAAGTTTTCCTCTGGTCCCTGATTGAGCTCAATTCGCAGATCGCTTTGCGTGCCCGTCAGCACCATATGTTTATCACCTGGGGCAACATAAATTCGACCCGGCAACACTCGCTCCCCATGCTCACCTTCTCTGGCAGGCATGCCAGAGGCCTTTGTCAGATGCTCCGCCAAAATACTTGTAAACAAGGGTGGCATATGTTGCGTAATCAAAACGGGCACATCCAACATGGACTTCATACTGGAAAACACTTCATAGAGAGCCTTTGGCCCACCTGTAGACGACCCGATTGCAAGAATTTGCGGCTTCATCGAAGAATGTTTAGCCAAAGAATAGCCGGGATCCTTGGCGAGGATCGGCGTGGCCTTCCTCATCCCACTTGAAACATTTGCCTTGAATGCGGGTGCAGATGATTTTTTCGAGCGTGGCCCTTTGTTGTCATTACGGAATGCGAGACCAAGGCTCTTTACTGTCCGGATCAACTCAATCGGAAAGTCCTTCGACGTCGTAACCTCTCGCATCACAGAAGAACGTTCCAGAACCCCTGTCGCGCCAATGGCTCTCAGTGCAGACTCACCTCTGACCTTATCTGTCCTGGACGTTGTAACGGCCAAAATCTTGATCGCAGAATCGCTCCCAATTAACTTTGGCAACAAATCCACTCCATCCAGCTTTGGGGCATCAACATCCAGTATCACGACTTCTGCCTCTACATCTGCCAATTTGCCAAGCGCGCTTGCTGCGGTCCCGTATCGTGCCACAACTTCAAAGTCGCCGCTTTCCGTAAGCCATCGCGACATCATCCCTCTGATCACAGCAGAGTCTTCGATAATGACAACCCGGTAAGGGCTGGCATTCGTAACTCCGGATCGAACCGGGGGCGATGACCGGGCTGTTGCGACCATCTAGACAAGACCAACCTCTGAGAACTTATCTTCAAGAATGTCACGGTCAAACGGTTTCATTATGTACTCGTTGGCCCCGGCATTAATTGCTTCAGTGATATGCTTCATATCGTTTTCCGTTGTGCAAAAAACAACAACAGGCTCATGGCCATTGCTTTCCTCTCTCAATGCCTTGAGAAAATCAATGCCGGACATAACGGGCATATTCCAGTCCAGAAGAATTGCGTCCGGCATTTCAACCTGACAATATTCCAAAGCCTCTTGACCGTCCCCTGCTTCAGAGATTTCGAAATCAAGTTCTTCCAGGATTTGACGCGCGACTTTTCGAATAACTCGGGAGTCATCGACGACAAGGCACTTTTTCATTTCTTTACTCCGTATCGAGGATCAGGATAATATTATCCGATCAGGCAGCAACAACTTCAATATCGACAACCAACACGAGTTCAACATCAAGAATGACAAGAAGTTCATTGTCGAGACGATAAACACCCTTGGAAAAGTCGCGCCACCTTGAATCCAGGTTAGCAGGGTTTCTCTCAAAAGCATCGTGCGGCAGACGCAAAACTTCCCCGACCCGGTCGATAAGAACGCCGTAGCTTTCGCCATTTTTTTCGATCCCGACCGCCATGCACTTTTGTGTTCTGTCGCGAGCTGTCAATCCAAGACGATGACGAACGTCGATCGCCGTGACAATCTTGCCTCGAAGGTTCAAGACACCCCCGATTTCGGGTCCCGACAACGGAACCTCGGTAATCGCCTCGGGCTGGAAGACATCATGAATGAGTTCGACAGGAATTCCGAACAGCTGATCCGCGATATAGACCGTCACGAATTCGGTGCTCTCGCTGTGGTCGTTTTCAAGTTCCATAAGTTCATCACTCATGCTGCATCCTCGCTCTCAATAAGTGTTGCATTCACAATCTCAAGCAGGCGGTCACGATTTGCCTTGCTCACATGTTCCAGGAAACCGACCGACAGTGACTTCTGAATGTCCGACGGTGAATTATTAGAGGAAAGGGCGATCTTCGGAATGCCCGCCCATGCCCCCTCTTCATTGAGCTGCTTGGCCAGACCGAGACCATTAACGCCAGGCATCTCAATGTCACTGACGATTATATCGAATGTCTCACCCTGGTCTTTGAGTTCAAGGGCTTCTTCTGCACTTGATACCGCCACCACCTGATAACCGGCGGCCATCAAAAGCGGTGAGATCAGATGACGGAAGAATCGGCTGTCATCAACGTAGAGTATCCGCTTGTCGCCAACTTCAATTCGCTCTTCAAGACGCTCGAACCAGTCCGGATAAACCTGCAGGAGATAGTGACCAACATCGATCACATCCGTTGCCAGCTCACGAATGACCGAGGTTCCAACAACACCCTGGGTCTGAGAGTTGATTTCAATGGAAATTTTCTCGTCCACAATGTCGATGATCTCGTCAACCGCAAGACCAACGGCACGATCAGCATCTGTAAAGACAAGTATCGGCTGACGCCCTTCCGCCTTGAAGGACTGACTTGGCGACAGGCAAACAACCTGCATCAGATTGCCCCGATATTGAAGAACGTGCTGACCATCAGCAATCTCTATCCGCTCAACTTCAATCTCTTCAAGCCGCGTAACCAAAGACAGCGGAACGGCTTTGGGTTCCGGGGAGCCTGCATTGAAAACCAGCATTGAAATGGTGTCATCATTGTCAGCAGACCGCTTGACCTCTTCGGCCTCAATGGCCTCGGCTTCTGCGGCACCCTGCGTTGCAATGGACGCGGCAACTCCGTTCGGATCAACAATCATGATTACGCTGCCATCGCCAAGAATCGTATTGCCCGAGAACAGCGGAATGTCCCGAAGGAGTGTTGCAGTCGGTTTGACAACGATTTCTTCAGTATCAAAGACACCATCAACGACGATACCAAATGTATTGGTTCCAACCTGGCTGACAATGATGAAGCTGTCATCGCTCATCGTATCACCACCCTCCAAAGAGCCATTCTCAGGATCTGAAGGATCGTCAAGTTGCAACAAGGTTGACATTTGGACGAGTGGAAGCAAGCGATCTCGAAGTCGAAGCACCGGCGTTCCGTTAATCCTCTCAATTTGACTATCAGACCCTGTACGACTGCGCACCAGCTCTACAACACTCAGCTGAGGTATCGCAAAGCGCTGTTGACAACTTTCGACAATCAGCGCGGACACAATTGCAAGTGTTAGCGGGATTTTGATAGTGAAGGTCGAGCCTTTACCTTGCGTCGACCGCACATCAACCGACCCGCCGATAACTTCAATGTTGGTTCGCACAACATCCATACCGACACCGCGCCCGGAAACACTGGTAACTTTTTCAGCAGTGGAGAACCCGGCCGCAAAGACAAATTTGAGAATCTGATTTTCTGACATCTTTTCAAGATCAGCTTCCGACGCAAGACCATTGGCCAGAGCCTTCGCCTTGATCTTGTCAACTGGCAGACCTCGACCATCATCACTGATTTCGATAATGATGTGACCGCCTTCATGATAGGCCCTGAGCACAACCTGACCTTCTGCCGGCTTGCCTGCGGCAATCCGTTCAGCTGTAGTTTCCAGTCCATGGTCAGCGGAATTACGAACCATATGCGTAAGTGGATCCTTGATCAACTCCAGAACCTGGCGATCAAGTTCCGTATCGGCACCGAGCATTTCCAGATGAATTTTCTTGTCCAGTTCATGGCCAAGATCACGAATAACACGTGGCAATTTCCGCCACGCATTACCGACGGGCTGCATCCGCGTTTTCATAACAGCTTCCTGCAGATCCGTTGTGACACCGGAAAGGCGCTGAAGTGGAACCTTGAATTCACTGTCTTCCTGATTGCGCACCATCTGCATCAGCTGATTGCGCGTAAGAACAAGTTCCGAGACCATCGTCATCAGGTCCTCAAGAACGTCCACATTCACACGGATAGACTGATTGGCAATACTGGGTCCTGCATTTTCCTTTGCTGCAACGACAACCGGTGCCGCAGGCTCAAGTTCAATCGCCGGTTCAGGCTCGGACATATCTTCATCCGGACCATCAGCCGCCAAAAAGGCCGCCTCCAGGTCGTCCAGAGAAACTTCACCCGGGCGCACTTCCTTCTGTACAAGTACCTTGTCGCCAATTGCCAGATCATCATCTTCGGCAGGAGCTGTCTCTTCTGCCACCGCTGTATCAGAGGCTGCCGCTGTCGCCGCGCCGCCGCTAAGTTCGCCTTCGGCAGCACGATTGAGTTGCGCAATCAATTCGCCATCTTCACCATCTGGCTCAACTTCGTTTTCTTCCAGATAGGCAAGCAGGGTTTTAATCTGATCGAGGGACTGCAGGATCAGCGTAACACAATCCGAATTGACCTCGACGACACCGTCACGAAACTTTCCAAGCACGTTTTCCGATGCATGAGCCACGGCCTCAAGTCTGGGTAATCCCAGAAACCCGCAGGTTCCCTTGATTGTGTGTACAAGCCGAAAGATATTGTCGAGAACCTTCTTGTTATCAGGCTCCTGCTCGAGCACTACAAGCTCTTCATCGACAAGATCAATACTCTCCGACGTTTCCGTGAGAAATTCTTTTAGCAGATCATCCATTTTTCTATTGCCCTCCGACGGCGCATCGCATGAGTTCTTAAGCGACGTCGCCAATTGCGACCTCAGAGGGGCAGTGTCGTGGAAATAGGTTAAGATTGGTTTGAGAACCCGCTTATGATTTCGCAGGATTTGGACCGGATCGTCAGGCTGAAAAGGTAAAGGAAAACTTAACAGTTTCCTCCTCAACAGAAACATCAATACCCTGACCAAAATCTCGAGCCAGAACACCGCAAATCCATGGCACAACAGTCCGCACATCCAGATCGTCACTGGCTATACCGCCGTCCAGGCCGGCGCGCGTCTCGTCCGCCAATTTAGCCCTCGGGCCGCATGCGACGAGACTGACGCTGCCCCCGGAGGTATCAGAGGCAACTGTGACCTTGAGATCGCCGCCACGCGGGATTGTATCGCACGCCGCAAGCGTAAGATTAACAAGGACTTTCACAACATCCTTATTGATCGGAGCGGCCGGTGCGTCCCACTGAATATTGATTTTACCTCCACCCAGAAGTTCCCTGACCGCCGTCTCAGCCTCGCGAAGATCAATTTCAGTTCCTTTGCTCCCTGACGATCCATAGGCAAGACGCGCAAATTTCAGTTTGGCCGCAGCCTGCGCCGCGCTCGTCTCCAACAAGGTCATGGCATGCTGGCGCATCTCCGGATCATCATCTTCAGCCAGAACCTCAAGACCGTTGGCAAGTGCCCCAACCGGGCTTATAAGGTCGTGGCAGATTTTTGAACACATAAGGGCTGCAAGTTTGAGATCTTCCATAGTTCTGGTTTCTCCAGGATAGGCTGCACAGTCGACCATCTAACGGCGACACCGGTCGTCGCAAGTCTTTTCCCCCATTTGCATTTACGAAATGTTAACCATGAAAATCACAGGTCAAAATAAAACCTGGTCGGAAACAGGAGATGACTGTCACCAATGACTATAAACCTTGAAAACCTTACCACCGACCTTGCGCGGATCGCCATCGACGCCGGCGATGTGATTATGACAATCTACGCGCGCGAGTTTTCTGTTACACAGAAAGAAGACCGCTCTCCTGTAACAGAAGCAGATCAGGCCGCTGAGGACGTCATCCTTGCAGGGCTCGCAAAGCTTACACCCGACATTCCCGCTGTTGCAGAAGAAGCCGCCAGCGACGGAAAAATCCCGCAGATCGGCGATCTGTTTTATCTCGTTGACCCGCTTGATGGCACAAAGGAATTCATCAACAGAAACGGCGAATTTACTGTCAATATCGCTCTCATTGAAAAAGGTAACCCGATTGCCGGAGTGGTCTATGCCCCTGCAATTGGCCGCATGTTCACCGGCAACAGCCAGACCGGCGCAGCCCAGTACAAAGTTGAAAACAGTCAATTATCTGAAAAACAGTCCATCAAGGTTCGTGACGCGAGAGGGCAGCCACTGATTGCAATTGCGTCTCGCTCTCACCGCGATGCCAATACAGAAGAATATCTGAGCCACTACAATATTAGCGAAATCGTTGCCGCAGGGTCTTCGCTCAAATTTTGCCTGGTTGCAACCGGCGAGGCAGACATCTATCCAAGGCATGGCAGGACCATGGAATGGGATACCGCAGCCGGCCATGCGGTCCTTGGCGCCGCTGGTGGCGAGGTCACTCGGCTCGATGGCAGTGCCTTCGTATACGGCAAGGTCGACGAAGGCTTTGCCAATTCATTCTTTGTTGCCAAAGGCCATCTGGAGTGAATTTATCGGGTTCGAGGATTGTCAAAGATTGTTTTTCAAACTACAACCTGTAGTGCCTTAATACGTGCACCAAAAACAACCTGGTGGACAGCAATAAAAACAAAGGCAACCGGGGCGCTATCTTGTTGATAGCAATAAGTTTCGGGGGATTTGACCCCCCGGCAAATGGGGCAGTTTGTATGAGTTTCAATTCAATTGACGTTTATGTCGGCAATCGCGTCAAGATCCGCCGCAAAGACATGAAGATGACCCAGCAGGATCTGGCAGGGGCCCTCGATCTTACTTTTCAACAGGTTCAAAAATATGAACGCGGCGCCAACAGGGTTTCTGCCTCCAAACTCTTCCTGATTTCAGGCACACTCGAAGTACCGATTTCATACTTTTTTGAGGGGATGGAAGAAAAGGATATCGCGGCCGCGAGCGGGCTCCTCGAGCCCGCCGGGAAATTCAGCCCCAGTGCTGTTCAGGATGTCTTGACCTCAGCCTCAAGCGACGAAGGCATTGAACTGAATCGAGCCTTCGCGAATATCACGGACGGAAAGACACGCAAGTATTTGGCTGGACTTTTTGAGGCTATTGCAGACGCCCCCGAATAGAGGCCTTATGGTGTCACCAGCCGAACCTTGCCAACAACCTCGCCTTTTCTCACGTCGATCAAAATCACCTGATCTCCTGACGGTCCGCCAACAACGACAGTCAGAGTGCGACCTTCAATCACTGCGCTTTTAATGTTGCTGATCGCTGACATACCTGGATCTGCACTCTCCCGGTCGACAGGCCCCAAATCAATCAACCCCAGATCAATCAATCCCAGGTCAATTTCCCAGGGGACCCCTTGAGTAGCGGCTGCCGTTCGGTTTTCTGCCCGCCGGTCCATGAACCTGCTTCCGACCAGAAGCAACATGACAATGAGCGCCAGTCCCATTCCATAAACGGCAATCTTCAGCGGCAGCGGCACATTGGATATCTTGCCCCCATGGGAATTCCGGCTCGACGGGGAATTCGGGTTCTCAGGCGCGTTTAAATCTGTCATAGCGATGGCATGTCCGAGCAATATGAAATGCGGAGTACGACGTTGGATGAGACGGCTGTCGGCTTGCGCCTTGACCTGGCCCTCGCTGAGATCTTTCCTGACCTCAGCCGTACGCGCATCAAAAGGTTCATTGAAAAGGGTCAGGTGACCCTCGGCGGCGAGACGATAGTCGACCCGGCGCGGCGGGTCAAACAGGGCCTCGAAGTGACGATCACCTTACCTCCGCCAGCACCTGCCCTGCCGCAACCCGAGAACATACCGCTCAATGTTGTCTACGAGGATAGTCACCTGATCGTCGTCGACAAGCCGGCAGGAATGGTCGTTCATCCCGCAGCGGGTAACCCCGGCAGTACACTGGTCAATGCGCTTATCGCCCATTGTGGATCGTCGTTATCCGGTATTGGCGACGTTATGCGCCCCGGGATCGTTCATCGGATCGACAAGGACACCAGTGGACTGATCGTGGCTGCCAAAAATGACGCGGCCCACCAGGGTCTTGCCAGACAATTCGAGAAACACAGCATTGAGCGGACCTATACCGCCCTTGTCTGGGGTAACGTGGCATCAGCAACAGGAACGATCGAAGGCAATATTGCCCGTAGCTCTGCAAACCGGAAGAAGATGGCCGTGGTCAAATCCGGTGGCAAACACGCCCGCACCCACTACAAGGTTCTGAAGCGCTTTGGTCCACCATCAGACCCCTTCGCAAGCCTTGTCGATTGCCGCCTCGAAACCGGCAGAACACACCAGATCAGGGTCCATTTCACCAAACTGGGCCACCCGCTGGTTGGCGATCCGCTCTACGGCCGCGGACGCCAGGGCTCCCGCAAGAAGCTTGGTGATGAAATTGCGAACGCCATTGTCGCTTTTGACCGCCAGGCCCTGCACGCCCGTATGCTGGGCTTCATCCACCCAAAATCTCGAGAAAAACTCCAGTTTGAATCTGATTTACCAAGTGATTTCAGTGCGTTACTTAAATGTTTTGAGATTTGAAAAAGTGTGACGCCCGCACCTTTAAATGGGAGCAGAAATCCCCATTTCTAATAAGGGATCGGCATGCGGCGCACGGCAAGTCACGAGAAGGGCTTGCCGCAACTATGTCGGCGAAAGAACATTAAGGGGAATTGTATGGCTTCGAACCTTCCGGCACTGTCCAGCGAAAGCGGCATCAACAAATATCTTCAGGAAATCCGCAAGTTCCCTATGTTGGAGCCCGAAGAGGAGTACATGCTCGGCAAGGCCTGGAAAGAGCATGGCGACACCGATGCCGCCCAAAAGTTGATCACCTCTCACCTGCGCCTCGTCGCCAAAATCGCCATGGGTTACCGCGGCTACGGACTGCCAACCAACGAAATCATTTCCGAGGGCAATGTCGGGCTCATGCAGGCGGTCAAACGCTTCGAGCCTGAAAAGGGCTTTCGCCTTTCGACCTATGCCATGTGGTGGATCCGTGCGGCCATTCAGGAATATGTCCTGAGATCCTGGTCACTGGTCAAAATGGGCACGACGGCCGCACAGAAAAAGCTCTTCTTCAATCTTCGCAAGATCAAGGGACAGATCGCCGCTGTTGAAGAAGGCGACCTGCGTCCCGAAAACGTGACCAAAATCGCTACGCGCCTGAACGTCTCTGAGGAGGAGGTGGTCAACATGAATCGCCGCCTTGCGGCCCACGATCACTCGCTCAACGCGCCCCTCAAGGCCGATTCAGAAGGCGAATGGCAGGACTTTCTTGTCGATGAGGAAACCGATCAGGAGACCCTTCTGGCCAATCAGGAAGAGCTCTCCGACCGCAGGGGAATGCTGAGCAACGCGATGGACAAACTGAACGAGCGCGAAAAACACATATTTACCGAGCGCCGGCTAAACGACGACCCGTCGACCCTTGAAGAACTAAGCCAGCACTACGGTATTTCCAGAGAGCGCGTGCGCCAGATCGAGGTTCGCGCCTTTGAAAAAGTTCAAAAATCTGTTCGGGGCATGGCGCGCGATCAGCGTGTGCAGGAGGCCTGATCCCCGGATTTCCACCGTCTGAAGTCGAAACAGCATCGACTTTTTGGGAATCTTTAGATGAATTTTAGTTGATTTTCTGTGCCGGGGTTCAAATCGCCTCAATATATTCATTCCATAATCGCCGACAGTTAAGGAGATTGTGTCATGAAAAATCGTCTACGCGCATTCAGTTCCGCCGCTCTTTTGGGCCTCTTGCTTTGTGAAGCCGGGGCTTCGCAGAGCTACGCACAATCTCAAACACTTCATTTTGACGAAGATACCTTTGTCCGTGTTCCCGCGCTCGAATTCACCATCGCAACAGTTGCTCTGGACAAGTACCTCATCGGCGTTCCGCGCGATTTCACACGAACCGAACGGGCTTTCTCCCAAGTTAGACCAGGCGTCAATTATGATCAGGGCATGGTGTGGCTGACCTTCAAATATGGTGGTGGCCGCGGCCTTCTCTCGCAAATAGGTAATTTTCGTATCACCAAAAAAGTCAGATCCTCATGGCGCCTCGCCTCTTCGTCTTCTTATAAAGTCGAACAGAGCGCACCCGATACAAATTATTCCGTCGCGGCAAGAACCGAGCGTGCACCCGCAACCAAACGGCATCTTATAGCTCCGGCCAAAACAATCTCCGAGATGACCGTGACCGAGATCGCCCCGGGCGCCCTCACAGTGGACCGCCTCGGTACAAATCTCTGATGTTTATTAGCTGATGCCCCCCCACATCAGCTTGCCTAATTGATCAATTCAGTTAATTATGCTCCCTCAGGTGGAGGGAGACCCAATTGACAGAACAAGAAAACGAGGCCGGTAAACAACCGGCCCGAGATGATGCTACGGCCACCGCAACTCAAACCGCAGAAAGCGGCGATATTGGCCAAAGTAATGCTGCCGGCAAATATGACACTTCCTGGTATCGCTGGTATGTGCTCGCCATTCTGACCGGTGTTTACACCTTTAATTTCATTGATCGCCAAATCCTGAATATCCTTCAGGTGCCGATCAAGGCAGAATTCGATCTCAGCAACACCCAGCTCGGACTGATGACGGGCTTTACTTTCGCCCTGTTTTACGTGGTCGCCGGCATTCCCATTGCCCGGATTGCAGACAGGGGCAACCGCAGAAATGTCATCACCGTCGCCCTGATTGTCTGGAGTGCCTTAACCGCCCTGTCCGGCGCAGCCATGACCTACACTCAATTGCTGTTGGCGCGGATCGGCGTCTCCATCGGTGAAGCTGGCGGCAGCCCCCCCGCCCATTCCATGATTTCTGACATTTTCAAAAAGGAAGAGCGCGCCACAGCCCTTTCGATTTATTCGACAGGCATCAACATCGGCAGCTTGCTTGGCTTCCTTTTGGGCGGATGGATTGCAGAATTCTTCGGCTGGCGCGTCGCCTTCCTGGTCGTCGGCCTCCCTGGCGTGGCCTATGCTCTGCTGCTGCGTTTCACGGTTCAGGAGCCGCCGCGCGGTTTTGCTGAAAAGATAAAGACGGTCGACGATGCGCCCAGTATGATGGATACCGCGAAGCTTCTGCTGACCAAAAAGTCATTCCGTCATATGGCAATTGCCGCCGGACTGCATGCCTTCATCGGGTACGGGGCAGCCAGCTTTGCTCCGATCTTCTGGAACCAGAACCACGGTCTGGGCACCGGGGCCCTGGGTACCTGGCTGGCTGTGGCCGGGCTCTTCGGTGCTGCAGGAACCTTTTTGGGCGGGGTAACGACCGACCGGCTGATTCGCCGCGACGTGCGCTGGTATCTGTGGGTGCCGATGGCCTCGACCATCCTGACACTACCGTTCTCGCTGATCATCTATAGCTGGAACAACACCCTGGCTGTCCTGTTCCTGCAGTTTATTCCAGCTTTGACATTTTCCATGTATCTGGCACCAAATCTGGCACTGGCGCACGGCCTGGTCGGACTGCGCATGCGAGCGATGTCTTCGGCAGTTCTATTCTTCGTGCTGAATATAATAGGCCTGGGCCTTGGGCCCCTGGTTGTCGGTGCCGTCTCGGATCTTCTTGAGCCTGCGGCGGGCATCGACAATGTCCGATACTCCCTCATTATCATTGTCACGCTGTTCAATTTCTGGTGCGTCTTCCACTATTGGATGGCCAGTCGGCACGTGACTGGAGATCTGGCCGATTCGCCTCATTGATTTCTGCGGGAAGCGATGGTGCACGCCATCGCTTCCCGACATCAAATAAATTTCACTGCATAAATTGGCGGCAAATGTTGGCTCACTTCATCCCAGCTATCGCCCTGATCATTACTGACCCACAGACCGCCCGTCGTTGACCCCATGGCAAGCTCTTCGCCTGAGGCGTCCACATCCAGCGCGTGACGATAGATCAGATGCCAGGCGCTCACCTGCGGCAACCCGGTTCTCAACTCATCGAACGTCTTGCCACCATCGCGCGTCCGGGTGACAACCAGTTTGCCATCGACCGGAATGCGAAATTCATCATCTTCAGCCGGAACAAACCAGGCCGTTTCGCCATCCTCTGGATGCACCGCGACCGCAAAGCCAAAATTCGAAACCGGTGCCGTGGTAATTTCCTGCCAGCTCTTCAGGCCATCGACCGACCTGAAAATACCGTTGTGGTGCTGTATCCAGTATTTGTCGAGCTCGCCGGCGCATTGTACATACATGTGCGGGTCCTGCATCACCGCGACATGCTTTTCACCCGGCGGAACATATTCCGCCCACATGCCGTCGCAACGCAGATCCCAGCTCTCGCCGCCATCTTCCGTCAGCCAGAGACCGCCAACAGACACTGCCAGCGAAACGCGGTTTGAATCGCGCGGATCGACAATGAGCGAATGAATGCCCGGATCATCAAACCCGCCACCAAAGGCCTGCTGCCATTCGGGGCGATCATAAAGCGTACGATTGAGGACCCAGCTTTGTCCGCCATCCACTGATTTGAAGAGCCCGCCAGGGACAGTTCCCAACCACATGACACCGGGTTGATCACCACCGGCAAACGCCAACGACCAGATGAGTTTGAGGCTCTTGTCACCTGGCACGCCTTCATAGGACGGCGCCTCCAGTTCTTCCCAGGTCTTGCCATCATCCACAGAGCGAACCAGCTTCGCGCCGAAGTGACCATAGTCCAGCCCCAGAAAAAGCGCTCCGTCGCGCGGATCGCGAGCTGCAATGGAAACCGGCACCGCCAGGTAAGCGCTCTGTGCGACACTCCATGTCCCGCCTGCCGCGCGCCTCATATCAAACCAGCCCTTCCGGGTGGATACCATCAACCGGTCACTCATATCAGCCTCCTTGATCAACCGCCGGAAAGCGCTTGCATCACAAAAATCTCGCTTGTTTCGGAAATACTCGCGCCAAGCGCCGCCTCACCAATGAGCCTTTCCCCGTCGAGAAAAACGCAAACGTGCTTGCGCAGCCGCCCCTGATCATCGAGCACATAGCCTTTGAGGCGAGGATTGTCTTTGAAGATGCCGTCAAGCGCTTCAAGCACGCTCGCGCCTGTAACCGTCAGCTCACCTTTCGGCGCAACGGAACGAAGAAGGGCTGTAAAGGCAAGGGTTGCCATGAGATCACCTTCTCTTGCGAGGCATTCTCATGGATTGTCGATGTTCAGCGCCCGAAGGTCAAGAACTAGTCCTGAAAAGGATCTTTCACGAGGATCGTATCCTCGCGCTCCGGCGATGTGGACACGGACGCGACCGGCGCGCCGATCAGCTCTTCGATACGGCGGACATATTTGACCGCCTGTGCCGGTAGCTCTGCCCAGGACCGCGCCCCTGCGGTGGTGCCTTCCCAGCCCTCAAAGCTTTCGTAGATCGGCTCCACACGGGCCTGTTCCGGCGCGCTGGCGGGCAGGTAGTCGATGACCTTGCCATCGAGCTTGTAAGCGGTGCAAATCTTGATCTCCTTCATCCCATCCAGAACATCGATCTTGGTCAGGGCGATACCATCAATGCCGCCGGTGATCACCGTCTGGCGCACCAGAACCGCATCGAACCAGCCGCAGCGCCGCGAGCGCCCGGTAACAACGCCAAACTCATGGCCTTTTTCACCGAGATACTGGCCAACCTCATTAAGCTGTTCGGTCGGAAACGGCCCCTCGCCCACGCGGGTCGTATAGGCCTTGGTGATACCAAGCACATAGGAGACATCGCGCGGCCCCATGCCGCTGCCGGTTGCCGCCTGTCCCGCGACCATGTTCGATGAGGTCACATAGGGGTACGTGCCGTGGTCAATATCGAGCAGAATGCCTTGCGCGCCTTCAAACAGGATCTTCTTGCCCGCAAGCTTGGCCTCATGGAGATCATTCCAGACACGGGTCACATAGGGAAGAACTTGCGGAGCGATGGCTTTCAGCTTTGCGACGACATCGGCACCGTCGAGCTCCTCGCGCCCGTAGCCGCGGCAAAGAGCGTTGTGGTGGTCAAGCAACGCAGCGACCTTGTCTTCAAGGGTGTCCGGGTCAGCCAGATCAATCACCCGCAAAGCGCGGCGCCCAACCTTGTCTTCATAAGCCGGGCCAATGCCGCGCTTGGTCGTCCCAATCTTCCGTATACTGTTCGAGGACTCGCGCATTTCATCGAGGTTGCGATGGATCGGGAGAATAAGCGGCGCGTTATCGGCCAGCTTCAGATTTTCCGGACCAATGTCCAGCCCCTGCGCGCGCAGTCGCTCAATCTCGTCAATGAACGCCCAGGGGTCAACAACAACACCATTGCCAATCACAGACATCTTGCCCTTGCGTACCACACCCGATGGCAGCGCTGAGGTTTTGTAGACAGCGCCATCAACGACAAGCGTATGACCTGCGTTATGACCACCCTGAAAGCGGACCACGACATCTGCCTTCTCTGAAAGCCAGTCAACAATCTTGCCCTTGCCTTCGTCGCCCCACTGGGAACCAATCACAGCAACGTTCGCCATGCGCTTCATCCTCTTTGTTTTGACGTGATTCGGAACGACCCCGCCCCAAAACGCAAAAAAGCCGGGACGCAATACGCGCCCCGGCTCTTGCAGTTTTTCCTAGACTAAACCGCGTCGAATGACAAGGCTTTTGCCTGCGTGACCAGAGGCAGGCTCGTAACCTCTTTCAACACAGCGTCAGTCACCGGGCCATCCACTTCCAGCAGGGCAATCGCATCCTCGCCCTCCGCCTTCCGGCCAAGATTAAAGCTGGCGATATTGACCCCGGCGGCGCCCAGCGCAGAGCCGAGATTACCGATAAAGCCGGGTTTGTCCTCATTGGTCACATACAACATATGCGGACCGAATTCGGCGTCCATATTGATTCCCTTGACCTGAATGAGCCGCGGTTTGCCATCGGAAAAAATTGTCCCGGCAACAGAGCGCTCCTGCCGCTCGGTCACAAGAGTAAGGCGAATATAGCTTTCAAAAACCCCCTGCTGATCCCGTGTGGTCTCGCTGATCGTGATCCCGCGATCCTTGGCCACCTGTGGGCCGCTGACCATATTGATCTCGGCAAGAAGCGGTCTGAGAACGCCGACGATAATCGCAGCCGTGAGCGGCTTGGTATTCAATCCCGCCACATGACCTTCATATTCAATACGAACTTCATCAATGCCGGTTTCGGTCAATTGCCCGGCAAAGCTGCCAAGCAGCTCGCCAAGCTGGATGTAGGGCTTCAGGATTGGCGCTTCTTCTGCAGTCACCGACGGAACATTGAGCGCATTGGAGACCGCGCCATCGACCAGATAGTCGGCCATTTGTTCTGCCACCTGAAGAGCAACATTTTCCTGCGCTTCGGAGGTCGAGGCTCCAAGATGCGGCGTCGCCACGACATTGGCCATCCCGAAGAGAGCGTTTTCGCGGGCCGGCTCTTCCTCAAAGACATCAAGCGCCGCGCCGGCAACCTTGCCGCTTTCAAGTGCAAGCTTCAGAGCGGATTCGACAATCAGACCGCCGCGCGCGCAATTGATAATGCGCACGCCGTCTTTCATTTGGCCCAGGGCATCTGCATCGATGATGTTACGGGTCTGGTCAGTGAGCGGCGTGTGCAGGGTAATAAAATCTGCCTTGGCAAAGAGTTCCGGCAGGTCGACTTTTGTTACACCCAGCTCCTGCGCCCGTTCCGGCGTCAGGAAGGGATCAAACGCCAACACGCGCATTTTTAGCCCGATCGCGCGTGCGGCAACGATCGAACCAATGTTGCCGCAACCGATGAGACCGAGGGTCTTTCCGGTCAGCTCAACGCCCATATAGTCAGACTTCAGCCATTTTCCTGCATGAGTCGTCTCATTCGCCTTGGGGATCTGCCGGGCAACAGCAAACATCATGGCAATGGCGTGTTCGGCGGTCGTAATCGAATTGCCAAACGGCGTATTCATGACAACGATGCCCTTCTTCGTGGCGGCAGGAATGTTGATATTGTCAACGCCAATACCGGCGCGGCCAATCACCTTGAGATTGGTCGCCGCCTCGATAATCTCGGCCGTGGCCTTGGTTGCAGAGCGCACGGCAAGGCCGTCGTATTCACCGATGATCTCGATCAGCTCTTCCGGCGTGAGGCCAACCTTGACGTCAACATCAACACCGCGCGCCTTGAAGATCTCCGCAGCGCGAGGGCTTAACTTGTCTGAAATAAGAACTTTGGGCATTTTCTTTTTTCCTTTGTCGTCCCGGACAAGCGAAGCGCGATCCGGGATCTCAGGGCACTATCGTGCAATTAATTTGAACTTCAATTATTCGCGAGATCCTGCCCCGAGATCCCGGGTCCCAAGGGTATTGGGCCCGGGATGACAAAAGCAGAGAGATCCCTACACTTCATTCCGCTGACGGACCGTTTCAAAACCCCAGTCCAGCCATGGCGTCAAGGCTTCGACGTCAGAAGTCTCAATCGTCGAGCCTGTCCAGATCCGGAACCCCGAAGGCGCATCGCGGTAGGCGCCAATATCGAGAGCCACATCCTCTTCTTCCAGAAGCGCGGCAATCGACTTGGCGAACTTTGCCTGTTCGTCATCAGGCAAAGCGGCCACCGCTTTGTCGGAAATTTTCAAACACACAGAGGTGTTGGAGCGCAGCGCCGGGTCATTGGCCAGAAAATCGATCCACTCGGTCCGTTCCACCCAGCGGGTCAACACAGCCGCATTGGCATCGGCACGCTCGCGCATGGCCTTGCCGCCACCAAGGCTTTTGGCCCACTTCAGCGTGTCGAGATAGTCCTCAACCGCCAGCATCGACGGCGTGTTGATGGTCGCGCCTTCAAAGATACCTTCGATGAGCTTGCCGCCCTTGGTCATGCGGAAGATCTTTGGCAGTGGCCACGGCGGCGTATAACTCTCCAGCCGCTCCACCGCGCGTGGAGAAAGGATCAGCATGCCGTGCGCCGCTTCCCCGCCCATCACCTTCTGCCACGAGAAGGTCACCACATCGAGCTTTTCAAACTCCAGATCCTGGGCAAAGGCCGCAGAAGTTGCGTCGCAAATCGTCAGCCCCTTGCGGTCACTCGCAATCCAGTCAGCATTTGGGACCCGAACACCGGACGTCGTACCATTCCAGGTGAAAACCACATCGCGGTCCGTATCAACCGAACTCAGATCAGGAATTTCGCCGTAGCCCGCTTCAATCTTGCGGACGTCTTCAAGCTTGAGCTGCTTCACCACGTCGGTGATCCAGCCAGAGCCGAAACTTTCCCAGGCCAGCAGATCGACGCCGCGCTCGCCGAGCAGCGACCACAGCGCCATCTCGACAGCGCCGGTGTCCGACGCCGGCACAATGCCAATGCGGTAGCCATCCGGCACACCGAGAATTTCGCGTGTCAGATCGATAGCTTCTTTGAGTTTGGATTTACCGATTTTGGCTCTATGCGAGCGCCCGAGCGCTGCGTCTGCCAGATTTTTCAGATCCCATCCTGGCCGCTTGGCACAGGGTCCTGAAGAGAAGTAAGGTCGCTGAGGGCGCGCCTCAGGCTTTGTATTACCAGTCATATGGCTATTCCTCACAGAATAGTTGCACTCCGTTGGGGGAGCGTGGCCCACCGTCGATATAGGCGTGGCATCTGGTGCCGTCAACACCAATGTTGCACCTGCGAAGTAACTTTCCCTTGCTCTCGGGGCTCAATGTCTTGAATCTCCTGACAGATTCTCTTCAGAAAAAACTTTGGACCACCCATGCCCCTCATTCCCTGCCAGCGCCACCTGTTCGATATCCCCGAGGACATCACCTATTTAAATTGCGCCTATATGTCGCCGCTGATGAAACATGTCGCCGAGGCTGGCAACGCCGCCAATCAGGCCAAGGTGCACCCCTGGACCGTTGGCCCGGAAGATTTTTTCACAAAGTCCGAAAGCACAAGAGCTCTGGCAGGGCGAATTATTGACGCCTCCGTGGAAAATATGGCGCTCGTCCCCGCAGTCAGCTATGCCCTCGCAACCGCTGCCTTGAACCTGCCGCTGGAACGCGGCCAGAACATCATCGCGCTTGAGGACCAGTTCCCGTCAAACATTTACATCTGGAAAGAACGTGCCAAAGAGACCGGTGCCGAATTCAGATTGCTCCCCAAACGCCAGGATGGCGACTGGACCGCCACCATTCTGGGCTCAATTGATTCGAACACTGCGATCGTCGCCCTGCCCCACTGTCATTGGACAGACGGAGCGCTCATCGATCTTGTCGCTATCGGCAAACGCGCCCGCGAGGTTGGCGCAGCGCTGGTGCTTGACCTCACGCAATCCGCCGGAGCTCTGCCAATATCCATGGCCGAGATCCAGCCTGACTTTGCCGTCTTCGCCGGTTACAAATGGGCCATGGGCCCCTACACACTCGGATACATGTATGTCGCCGACAAATGGCGCGACAGCGGCAAACCGCTGGAACAAAACTGGCTGGCACGCGAGGACAGCGAGGACTTTGCAGGCCTGGTCGACTACAAGGACGGGTATCAGCCGGGCGCCCGGCGCTTTGATATGGGCGAACGTTCAAGCTTTCACCTCATGCCCATGGCCGAAGCCGCGCTCACACAACTGCTCGAGTGGGGCATCGAAGACATCCACGAAACCCTGACAGCAAAGAACAGGGACATTGTCGAGCGGGCCGCACCGCTGGGCCTGAAAGCCGCGCCGGATAACTTGCGCGCCGGACATTACCTGGGATTGCGCTTCCCCGGCGAGGTGCCTGACGGCCTTGTCGAGCGCCTTGCGACGCGAAAGATCTATGTCTCCCTCAGAGGCACATCCCTTCGCGTCACGCCGCATCTTTACAATACCGACGCAGACATTGATCGCCTGCTTGCGGCGCTTGATTGAGCCATCACTTCTTCCCGGCAATGAGAGTGGACGAGGCAAACCACCCGGCTATCAGAATAATCAGAAGATCGCCCGATGCCTCGGTGCCCCTGACCACTATCGCGCTTGCCAACATAACTGCGGCCCAGACAATGGCGTTTCCGACATGGCCACCGCATGAATTTCTCAGACTTTTCAACATAATTACTCCTTCAATCCTTGTTTGTGACTAATGAGAAAATCTCTTCGACCGGAACGTCGAAATATTGCGCAATCTTCAGTGCAATGATGGTAGACGGGACAAAGCGCCCGACCTCAATCGTGCTTATGGTTTTTCTCGACACACCAATCTTCTCCGCCAGATCGCCCTGGCTCATTCGATGTTCGGCCCGAAAAACCCGGATGCGATTGTCGAGTTCTGAAGACATCAATCAAGACCCTCATCAAAATCATCCTCGTCAATCCCGTCGCCTCTGGCCTGGCGATTAAGAACCCAGAAGGTCAACCCCATAGACGCGACGCAGACGGCAACTGCCACCTGCAAGAATGTTTTGGCGGGTATATGCTCCAGAACCGATCGCGACAGAACATCCAGGATCAACAGAAAAATGAATGTTACTTCAAAGGCCCGGATACAGGCCTTCTTGAAGATCTCCGAGACAAAGCCTTCAAAGTCACTCCCCTTGCCGCGGCAATGCTTCAGATAGGTAGCGAAAAGCGGGAGCAGTAAAATGAAAATTGCGGCACTGGTAGCCATGCTCACATAGTCGAGCACTTGAACGACCGGCTCTGAAACATAGGGCTCTGCCGCCTCTGCGCTGTACCCAACCGCAACCAGCAGCATTGCATATGCAGAACGGGTCAGAAACCGGTCTGAAAACTGCTCTGCCGAAAAGCCCGGGGATTCAGCCATTCTATGCCCTCCTGCTCACTAAATAATGACTAACAGGTATCATAACGACACCTTAAGGTATCATATAGGGTGATCGAGGTTACAAGTCAAGCCTGGAAACAAAAAAATACCGCAGGCAGAGCCCACGGCATTTCACATTTCGTTATTGAAGGCCGATCCCGGTCAGGTGCAACCACTGCGCTGGCGTTCTGAACGTGCGCGCTGCTGGATGGTCTGTGAGGCATCGGGGAAACGCCGGGTGATTTCACTCAAGGTCTTGCACGCCTTTTTCTTTTCACCCATAGCCCCAAGCGACATGCCCAGCTTCAGCATACAATCCGGCGCTTTGAGACCGTTCTTGTACTTCTGTACACAGATCAGAAAACTCTGAGCCGCCGGTCGCCACATTTCGCGGACATAGTAGCTTTCACCGAGCCAGTATTGTGCATTGCCGGCGAGGTCTGAATCGCTGTGATTGTCGAGGAACAGACGCAGTGCCTGCTCAGCATTTTCATGCTCGCCACGGCGCAGATGCGACAGCGCCCCGTCGTAATCTTCCTGATAATTGCCCGTAGCCGGATCAACCGGAATGGTTCCCAGGCTCTGTTCCTCGGGCGTTGATTGCGGCATCGGGGCTGAATGAGCTGGCGGCATGCCTTGCTGCCCGGCCGTGCCGCCCTGCTCAAGAGTACGCAGACGGAAATCAGCATCCTTGGAAAGCGACTGGAGATCGCGGTTTGCCTGTTCAATCCGGAACGTTGTTTGTTCCAGCTGATTGGTGAGAGAGCGGATCTGATTTTCCAGATCGTCAAGCCGTGTCAGAACCCTTGTGATAGCAGGGTCTTCCTGCTGATCAAAAGAACCTGCCGTGTTCATCGGCGACGCCCCGCCATAATTGCCCTCGGTGCTTTGCAGCTCGATCAGGGACTGTTCCATCCAGTCGATCCGCGCATTCAGCGCATCCATTTGATCATCCCGCTTCCGATTGTCCTGCGAAAAACTCGCCGAGCTTGAAAAGAGTGTCACTGCCAACGCCGTGATCACAGCTACTACGGGAGCTTTTTTGTTCAATCGCAAACCAGTCATTTGCCTTAATCCTCGTAACAAAGAAACCGTGCAACAAAAATGAGACCTCACATCTCTGCCACGGTTGATTTCACCAACACACTATCTCGCAACTTCGCCCAAATTAGGGCGGCGGCGATTTCGGATGATCTCAATACCATACAAGCGGTAAAGAAACGACGAAAGGCGCCCCTGCAATGAAGCAAGGGCGCCCAAAAGTCGCTATCACATCGACCGGGTCTTAAGAAGCAGGACCGCCGGTTACCGAAGTAATATCATTCCGGTTCAACGCCCAGCATTCCTCATTGGAACCCATGCAGGTCGGACGTTCCTTACCGTAGGAGATCGTGGAAATACGAGCTGGATCAACGCCGAGACTTGTCAGGAAGTCCTTGGCGGAGTTTGCCCGGCGCGCACCAAGAGCAAGGTTATATTCGCGTGTACCGCGCTCGTCGCAGTTACCGGCGACCAGAACCGTCACAGAAGGATGCATTTTCATCCATGCACCCTGACGGCGCAGCGTAGCCTGTGCAGCGTCGTTGAGGTCATAGCGATCAAAGGCAAAGTAGATCCGATCACCAACATTGGCCTCAAGATCTTCCTGCGAGCCCGCAACCGGACCCGATGGCTCCGCATACGAATCCGACGCGACAGAAGACGTACCGTTGTATCCCGAACATGCGGCGAGCAGTAATGCTCCAACGGCCAGACCTGCGATTTTGCTTAAACGTAACATTCTCATCAAAAAGACTCCTTCCGGACAATCCCCAAATTTCTGGTCAAAACCAAACTTCCAATGAGACCGTTACCACCATTGCATGAATTATTTGCAAATGAATTGGATAGCATTAGCGCTATCAGCCCCCTGAAACTCGATCCCTTCCTCGATTAATTCACCCCAATAAATTACTCTCGCGATCAGCGACTGGCAGCCAGGAATCCCCCGAAAAGGCCTCAATGAAACTTCCAATATGGCAGCTTCACCCCCTGCTTCACCGCATCGCAGGCAAGTTAACCTTGATTTGCTATTTTATCAAGGGCGACCATGCAGGGTCTGATGCATCCCCCAGGGTCGGAACTTCCCTCAAATTATAGCCCGTGAGGTCCACAGACCACAACTTTACCGTGCCTCCCGATCCATCTCTACGATTTGGCGTCTGCCTGAAAAACATCAAAACCCGGCCGTTGGGCGCCCAGGTCGGACCTTCATCAAGGAAACTTTCGGTCAAAAGCCGCTCTGTTTTCGGGTCGCCGTCAGGGCGCATCACCCCGATATAGAACCGTCCGCGCAGCATTTTCGTGAAGGCGATGAGATCGCCGCGAGGGCTCCACACCGGCGTGGCATAGCGCCCTTCACCCCATGAAATCCGCCGAATATCGGTGCCATCACTGCGCATGACATAAAGCTGCTGGCGTCCGGAACGATCCGATTCAAAACTGATCGCACGGCTGTCGGGTGCATAGGATGGCGCGGTATCAATCGCCGGATGTTCGGTCAAACGGGTCTGACGACGGTTCCGCAGGTCCATCACATAGATGTCCGAATTGCCCCGGGT
Source organism: uncultured Alphaproteobacteria bacterium (assembly GCA_965603015.1). Lineage (GTDB taxonomy): Bacteria > Pseudomonadota > Alphaproteobacteria > M2410 > M2410 > JAUWTJ01. The sequence continues at coordinate 67,187 of CBFDBJ010000004.1, read as the reverse complement.
GTCGAGGCTCATGATGATCTTGCCGCCGTCCGGAGAGAACCTTGGCGCGAATGTCATCCCGGGGAAGTCCCCGACCACTTCCTGCTGACCGGACTCGATGTTGAGCAAATAAACTCTCGGCTTGTTGTTAAAATACGACAGGTAGGTCACTTCCTGCGCCGTGGGCGAGAATCGCGGCGTCAGCGCCATATCGAAGCCATCGGTCAGAAAGCTCACATTGGCCCCGTCCTGGTCCATAATGGCGAGGCGCTTGCGGCGGGCGATCTTGGGCCCGCTCTCCTGCACAAAGACCACCCGGGTATCAAAATAGCCGGTCTCGCCGGTCAGGCGGCTGTAGATCTCGTCGGAGACCAGATGCGCTATGCGGCGCCAGTTTTCCGGGGTTGTGTAGTATTTTTTCCCGCGCAGTTGCTGGTTCCGCACCACGTCCCAGAGGCGAAACTCGACCCTGAGGCGGCCATCGTCCTGAATAACCGCCTGGCCTGTCACCAGGGCCTCAGTGTTGATAATCCGCCAGTCATTAAAGCGCGGCAGGGTCTCGAAATCCGTCGATCTTTCAATGAAGCTTCGTGGATCCAGAGCCCGAAAAAGGCCCGAACGCTCCAGATCATCGGAAATGACCTTCGCAATATTGGCCCCGGTGTCCCGCTCGGCCTGTGATTTTCCGATAAACCCCGGCAGCGCGATCGGCAGCGGCTCAACCTTGCCCTGGTCAATGACGATGTGAAGCGGCTCTTCTGCCCGCGCCGGAGCGCTGATCTGCATCGAGGCTGGCAAAACCGTTTGCACAAGTCCCAGAACCGCTGCAGCCGCGAGCCCTCTTGCAAAGCTTTTCCGCGCCATCTTCAAATCTGCCAATTGCATCGCTCTACCCTTTATCAAAACACATGAAACTACTCAAAACCGGACACGTTCAATATCCAACCATACTGGCCGGATCGAAAGTAATCGTTACTTCCTTCCACCGCTCGTATTTATCGGCAGGAAGAAAATCATACGGCGCGCACATCACCACAGCCCGGCGCGCCGCCTCTTCTGCTGCCATTGTGAAGGAATTCTTGCCAAATGTCGAAGTGCCTGACCGCTCAACCCGCGGCGCTCGCACAAGGGACCCGTCCTCATTCAGGAAGATTCTGAGTTCGACGATCAGCTCCTCGGGATTGGCCGCGCCGGTCGGGGGCCGCCAGCACTTTTGCATTTCCTGCCGCAGCGCATCAACCTCGCTGATTGTCATCCCGTCGCCCAGACCAATTGCCCTGCGCGGCAGGTCTGCCTCATCCTCGGCCAGAAAATCATCCAGAGAATCCAGCGCATCATCCGACTGCTGCGGCTGAGGTTTCGGCTCATCTTTTGGAGCCTTGTCGAGCAGAGCCTGCAACTCACCCAGATCGAGTTCATCCTTACTCTGAGGGGCCGGAGGTTTTGGCTTGCGCCGCGGCATGGTGTTTTTCACCGACGACTTTTCGGCCTTCTTCGGTTTTGGCTTTGGATCGCTAGCCTTTGCCAGAGCCGGCATGGCGTCTTCGGCGACGGGCTCATTCATAGCTGGCGGCGCCGGCGGCGGTGGCGCCTCGGCGAACTTCGGCTCTTCTTCCTTGACAGGTTCGGGCTCGGGCGCCTCGGCAATTTTAAGGGCCGCAGCGCGAACATTTGTCTCCGAACCAATTTCGAGTATTTCAACAGGCAGCATCTGGAATTCTTCCGCCCCGTCGAACATCGACGGCAGCGTCACCACCGCCGCCATGACAATGGCGACATGGGCAAGCACAGAAAGGAAAAATCCGAAGCGCATGCACTTACTCCGTCTGCGCTGGATCGTTGACAAGGCCCAGACGGGTAAACCCGGCAGCGTTCACATGGCCCATGACAACCATGACCGTCCCGTAATCAACGGCCTGGTCCGCACGAATATAGATCCGTTCTTCATAGCCGTTCTCGGCAATGGCAAGCAGGCGCGGCACCAGCTCACCCAGTTCGATATTGGTTTCCTGCAGGAAAATCTGCCCGCCGGAATCAATCGTGATCGTCAACGGCTCTTCACTGGCCGTCAGAGGCGGCGCCTGGGTATCGGGCAGATTAACCGGCACACCGACCGCGAGCAGCGGCGCTGTGACCATAAAAACCACAAGCAGAACAAGCATGACATCCACAAAAGGCGTCACATTGATCTCGCTCATCGGTCGGCTATGTGAGCGCCCCCGACCGTCCTTCCTGGAAACTGATGCCACCATGGTTTACGCACCCCGTTCTTCAAGCTGGCGCGACAGGATCGCAGAGAATTCATCCGCAAACCCCTCGAGCCGCACCGCATAGCGGTTCAGATCATTGGTAAACTTGTTGTAGAAAATCACCGCCGGGATCGCCGCCAGAAGACCAAGCGCCGTAGCAAAAAGCGCTTCGGCAATCCCCGGTGCAACAACGGCGAGAGACGTGTCCTGTGACGCAGCAATGGACTTGAAGGCATTCATGATGCCCCAGACCGTTCCGAACAGACCGACAAAGGTGGCCGTCGAGCCGACGGTAGCAAGAAACCCGAGATGCTTTTCGCTCGACGCCATTTCTCTGGCGATCGTAACATTCATAACCTTTTCAATCCGGTCATGAACGGTCAAAAACTTGCCGTTGTCGACACCGCGCCGCTCAAGCGAGCGCCGCAGCTCCCGCATGGCAGACACAAACACTACGGCCATCGGATGGGCCGGCTTGTGGCCCAGATTCTTGTAAAGGTCATCAAGCGACTTGCCGGACCAGAACATGTCCTCGAACTTGTCGGCCTTGCGTGACAGCGAGCCGACCTTCAGCCACTTGTCGATGATAATGGCCCACGACCACAGACTGGCGAGGCCAAGCCCGACAATCACCGCCTTGACCACGATGTCGGCGTTCATAAACAGCCCGGCCAGGCTGAAATCCCCGGTCGCAGCCAAGGGAACGCCAGCGCCAAAGGCAATCGCGCCACCCACAAAAATTGCAGTAGTCATCGTTAGTATGTCCCCTTTTCCCCCAAGGTAACAGGTTGCAGTATGGCCATAACCCAGCGCTATAAGCCATCAATTTGACCAAAATAGGGTATGAAACTTTATATTTTATGGTGATTTGGCAACGGTTGCCAGTTTTCAGACCTGCTTGCTGGTCAGGCTTCATCCGAGAGATGCGGTGCCATCAGGTCTCGCACATATCCGGGGATCCGGCGCGCCTTGCCGTCGAGATTGATGCAGGCGGCCTGGATTCTCGCCCGGACCAGCTCTTCCTCGCCGCGCCAGACCGACTGCAGCCCGAAGATCCGCGCCGCCGTCACTTTTGTGTAGCGGCTCTTGACCATCAGCGTGTCATCAAGCCGTGCGGGCCGCAGATAATCCATCTCCAGCCGGGTCACCGTGAAGGCAATCGGCTCTTCAAGGGCAAACAGATCCTGGTGATGGACACCCAGAAGGCGCAGAAAATTGGTCCGGCCGCGCTCGATAAACCGCGCATAATTGCCGTAAAACACAATGCCCGAGGCATCGGTGTCCTCGTAATAGACCCGGACCGGCTGATGGTGCTCGCCATCGCGCAGATAACCATTGATGTCGCTTTCCGGCAAGGGCGGCTGCTGGGCGGGCTGAAAATCCTGATCACTCATCGTCGTTCCCCTCGGAAAACAGCTGACCTTGTTCCCGAACCGCGGTGGGGACATCAAGGCCCAGATGTTTGAAGGCCTGGCCGGTCAGCAGACGCCCCCTCGGGGTGCGCTGCACAAAGCCCTGCTGGATCAAATAGGGCTCGATGATTTCCTCGATCGCATCCCGGGGCTCGCTAAGTGCCGCGGCAATGGTCTCCGCCCCGACCGGGCCGCCGCCGAAGTTGCCCGCAATCATGGAAAGATAGCGTATGTCCATCTGATCCAGACCGCGCTTGTCGACCTCAAGACGGCCAAGCGCCGCATCGGCAATTTTTTGATCGATCACGCCGTGCCCGGACACGGCAGCAAAGTCCCGCACGCGCCTGAGGAGGCGTCCGGCGATGCGCGGTGTGCCGCGCGAGCGATGCGCAATTTCGCTGGCGCCGCCTTCATCGATCTCGATGCCCAGCACCGACGCGCCGCGCGTGATAATCGATTTCAGCTCGTCATATTCATAAAAATTGAGCCGCAATGGAATACCGAACCGGTCCCTGAGCGGCGTCGTGATCATGCCCGACCGCGTCGTTGCCCCGACCAGCGTGAAGGGCGCCAGATCGATCCGTACAGATCGTGCCGCCGGCCCCTCACCAATGATCAAATCCAGCTGAAAGTCTTCCATCGCCGGATAGAGGATTTCCTCAACCGCCGGGCTGAGCCGGTGGATCTCGTCAATGAAGAGCACATCATTTTTCTGCAGGTTGGTCAGAAGTGCCGCAAGGTCGCCGGCCTTTGCAATCACCGGACCGGATGTGGCCCGAAAATTAACCCCGAGTTCCCGCGCCACAATTTGCGCCAGCGTTGTCTTGCCAAGCCCCGGCGGTCCGGCAAGCAGCACATGGTCCAGCGCATCACCGCGCGCCCGCGCTGCCTTGATGAAAATCTCAAGGTTTTCGCGCACCCGCGCCTGGCCGGTGAAATCCGCAAGACTGAGCGGACGAAGGCTGGTCTCGCCTGCATCTTCAATCTTCGGCGCCCCGTCAAGGAGCCTGTCTTCCTGTGCGTCAGCCATGAAGGCTTTACCTTTATCTCTCAACATGTCGTCCCGGACCTGATCCGGGATCTCAGGGCACGGCCCTTGCTTCTCATTCTGTTTTCAGCGCGTTGCAACATCTTGCCCTCAGATCCCGGGTCGCGCTGCGCTTGCCCGGGATGACACCGAAATTTCCAGCTCAACTCGCAAGCTGCTTCAGCCCTTCTTTAATCAAATCATCAAGCCCGGCCCCGTCGCCAAGATTTCCCGAAGCCCCTCTGACAGCGCCGGCGGCCTGCGCCTGTTGATAGCCCAGATTAACCAGCGCCGATACCGCATCCATTTGCAACCCATGATCTGTTTGCGGAGCATCACCGGCAGACGGTGCACCGCCTTCAATAACAACACCGGACGTTGGCGCCTTGTCTTTCAATTCATTGACGATCCGCACAGCCAGCTTGGGGCCAACGCCCGACGCCCGCCCCACGATTGTCTTGTCCTGAAAGACGATGGCGCTGGTTAACTCCTCTGTCGTCAGCGTGCTCAGGATCGCCAGTGCCACTTTCGCGCCAACCCCCTGCACACTTTGCAACAAACGAAACCAGTCGCGCTCGAGACCCGATGCAAATCCATAGAGACGGATCATGTCCTCGCGCACATGGGTCTCGATGGCCAGCGAGGTCGCCTCGCCAATTCCCGGCAACGACGCCAGCGTCCGCGACGCGCATTGCACATGATAACCAACCCCGCCGACATCAATGATGACCCAGTCATCGCCGACGGAATCAACCAGACCCTTCAGTTTGCCAATCATACTCCGCCTACCTCTTTGAGCAGTGCCATCGCCACCTTGTCGTCAGCGCCGCGATGATGCGCATGGCAAATCGCAATGGCCAGCGCGTCGGCCGCATCCGCAGAATGAATATCACATGACGGCAGCAGCATCCGCACCATCGCCGTGACCTGATCCTTGCCCGCATGACCCGCCCCGACAACCGATTTCTTGACCTTGTTGGGCGCATATTCCGCCACCCGTAGCCCCGCCTGCGCCGGCACCAGCACCGCAATGCCGCGCGCTTGCCCGAGCTTCAGGGTCCCGGCCCCGTCCCGATTGACGAAGGCTTGCTCAACAGCGGCCTCATCGGGCGCAAAACTGCGGATCACATCACTGAGCCCGACGTGAAGCTGCAACAGCCGCTCGGACAGATCCAGCGCCGCATCCGATGTCACCGTCCCGTTGGCCACATGGCGCAGATTCGAGCCATCAGACTCAATAATGCCCCAACCACAAAACCGAAGTCCGGGATCAATTCCCATAACTCTGACAGGAGCGCGCACAGGCTCATCCGATGAATTGTTCAACCAACGGCTGACCATCTCAGATTCGTCCCAAAAAGGAAACAGAAGAAGAACATATCAATTATTGTCGCCCCGGACTTGATCCGGGGCCTCAGGGCACGAAGGCGCCTGATGCAGGATTTCACCGGGTCGCAAGATCGGGGGTCAGAGATCCCGGGTCTCGCTATGCTCGCCCGGGATGACATCTTGGCAGCTACTGTGCAGCCAGCTGCGCCATAACTTCCGCAGAGATCTCGAAGTTGGCATAGACGCTTTGAACGTCGTCATTGTCTTCAAGCGCCTCATAGAGCTTCATCAGGGTCTGGGCCTTGTCGATGTCGAGCTCGATCGTATTCTGCGGCTTCCAGATCAGCTTGGCGCTTTCGGCTTCGCCCAGACCAGTCTCGAGCGCTTCCTTGACCTCATGCAGCGCCTCAGGCTCGCAATAGATCGTGTGGCTATCGTCATCGCTCTCGCAATCGTCCGCGCCCGCCTCGATTGCCGCCTCCATGATCGCGTCGGCGTCGCCGACCTCCGGCTTGAACTCAATGGCCCCGACCCGATCGAACATAAAGCCAACCGAGCCGTTTTCACCAAGGTTGCCGCCATATTTCGTGAACGTTGCGCGCACATCGCCAGCCGTGCGGTTCTTGTTGTCGGTCAACGCCTCAACAATCACGCCAATGCCGCCGGGACCAAAGCCCTCGTAGCGCATTTCGTCAAAGTTGGCTTCACCAACCGCTTGAGATTTCTTGATCGCGCGCTGGATATTGTCCTTGGGCACATTGGCCTTGCGAGCCTGCAGGATAGCGAGGCGCAGCCTTGGGTTCATATCCGGATCAGGCGCGCCCATCTTGGCCGCCACAGTAATTTCCTTGGCCAGCTTGGAGAAGATCTTCGCCCGCTTTTTGTCCTGCGCACCCTTGCGGTGCATGATGTTTGCAAACTGGGAATGTCCAGCCATGATTTCCTCCGACCCGATTACGCGTCACATTTTTGTGGTTCAAGCCAAGGCTTCTAACGAAAATGGCGAGATTTTCAAGGTTTTTTGCGGCGCTTACGCCAGCACAAGCAGATAGGCCAATACAAACCCCGCCATCAGCAGCGTTTCGGCCATAACCAGCAGGACCGGTCGCCAGCCGACAAGGGCCAGCGCCTTGAAGGATGTCTTCATGCCAAGCGCCGCAATCGCGGTAATGAGGCACCAGCGCGAGACATCGCTGAGCGTGCCCATGATGACATCGGGGACGACCCCCGCCGAATTGATGGCAACCAGCGCAGCAAAGGCGATCAGAAAGGTCGGCACCGTCGTGGCTCGTTCGCCATCGGCTCCTTTATCATTGCGGAACAGCATGGTGAAAACCAGAACCACAGGCAGCAGCATGGTGACCCGCAGGAGCTTGACGATGGTTGATGTATCGCCCGCCTCCTGGCTGACCGAAAAACCGGCACCGACGACCTGCGCGACATCGTGGATTGTGCCACCCAGAAAAATCCCGGCCTCATGATCCGAAAAGCCCATGAGCCCTGTGAAAATCGGGTAGGCGATCATCGCAATAGTCGAGAGCGTCGTGACCGACACCACAGTGAAAATAGTGTTGCGCTCCAGATCCTTGCTTTTTGGCATCACCGAGGAAATCGCCAGCGCCGCCGAGGCGCCGCAGATCGCCACCGCACCCCCGGACAGAAGCCCCTGCTCCCTCGACAACCCCATCAGCCGCGCCAGGATCGACCCGCACAGGATCGTGAAAATGACGGCGCTGATCACCGCCAGCACATTGCCGATGCCCAGATCCAGTATTTGACTGAAGGTAATACGCGCACCGAGCAAGGCAACGCCGAAGCGCAGCACGGTGCGTGCGGAAAACTCAATGCCCGGCTGCGTGGTTTTTTCTTGTGACAGAAAATCAAATGCAAGCCCGATCAGCAGTGCAAAGAACATCACCGGCGCGCCATAATGGGAAGAAAGGAAGCTTGCCGCCAGAGCAATAACAATCGCCGTCAGCGTTCCGGGAAAAATCCGCCGTATGCCTGCTACACTGGTGAGCTTTGGAAGTTTCGGCTCAACAAGCGTCACACCTTCCAGAGAATCAAGGTGAGCGTATTTCTCAAGATCCAGAACCTTGCGTTCAAGTTCATGTTCTGTCTGAGGCATGAGCTTTGTCCTACCAATCCGGCATAATCTGCGTGAGAGACCCGCCAACACGAACCGGCGCCACACGCTCTGCCAGACCATCCGGTCCGGTTTCAACAACAACACCGCAAACGCTCGCCTGACCATCAGCGGGCCGCAATCGCTCGAGCGAGTACTTTCGCACAAACCGCGCCACCGCCTCGTCCTTCTGCATACCGATCACGCTGTCATAGTCGCCGCACATACCCGCATCGGTCTGATAGGCCGTCCCGCCCGCAAGGATACGCGTATCAGCCGTCGGGATATGGGTGTGGGTTCCCACCACAAGACTGGCGCTGCCATCGGCAAAATGCCCCATGGCGTTTTTCTCCGACGTCGTTTCCGCATGGACATCAATGACGATGGCATCCGCCGCCGCGCCGAGCGGACACGCTTCAAGTTCGCGCTCAACCGCCGCAAAGGGATCATCCAGCGGATCCATGAACAGGCGCCCCATTACATTGACCACAAGAACGCTGCCCCCGCTCGCCGTCTGGTAGAGGCCCGCGCCTTTACCCGGTGTCCCTTTGGGAAAATTGACCGGCCGCAGCAGCCGATCCTCGCGTTCAATAAAACTCAGGGCCTCTTTTTGATCCCAGATGTGGTTCCCTGTACTGATGACATCTACGCCGCACTCAAACAGTTCATCACAGATCTTGGCCGTGATGCCGAAGCCGTGCGCCGCGTTTTCCCCGTTCACAATGACGAAGTCGAGGGCCAGCGTCTCGCGCAGACCTGGCAACAGCCTGACCACGCCGTCGCGGCCGGTCTTTCCAACAATATCGCCCAGAAACAGGATACGCATGTAATCAATAGCCCTGACATTTATCAAAAAACGCGGCACCCGATGCGCCGCGCAGCTTTAAAACTCGATGACCTCTTGCTCGGTAACAACCCGGTCAAGCCGCTCATCATGGTCTTCGTGCGGGATGTTCAAGCATTCCTGGACGCAAAAGGCCAGCCCCACGGCCAGAATTTTGCTATTGGTGCGCAATTCCGCCAGCGTTCGGTCATAAAACCCGCCGCCCTGCCCGAGCCGGTGTCCCCGCCGGTCAAATCCGACAAGCGGCACAACAACGAGGTCCGGGACGAGGGCCTCCGTGGAACGCGGGACCGAACCGCCGAAGTCAGCCGCAACAACCTCATCCCCGGCAGCCCAACGCCGAAACCCCAGCGGGCTCTCTTCGCTCTCAATAACGGGAAGGGCAAAAGTATGAGCCGCCAGCTCTGGACTCCGGGCAAGTCCAAGCGGATTGAGCTCCGCCCCGATCGGCCAGTAAAGGGCGATCCGTTGGAAATCTTTATAAGGAATACTGGCAAGAAACCGCCGGATCGCCAGGTCTGACATGCGTTTGTGATCTTCATCTGACAGAAGGGCTCGCGCTTCTCGCAGAGCCCGTCTTGTTTCATCTTTCAGAAGATCCGGACCAGCCATTAATTTCCCGTCGTTTGAGCCTGCGGTATGGAGAGGAGTGGCGGGTCCACCGTAACCGTTGGAAGCGAGAGTTCCTCGTGGGCCTGCACTCAGCAGGTGGGCGCCGTTTCGTAAGGACCACGGTCCAAACAAGGGACAGCTCCCGAGAAGAAGATTAAGGCCTCAGGGAAAGGGCTTCCTGACAAATCGGGCAGAGCCCGCCATCAGCCATTCTAGGCGTTTGCGACGCGAACCGCAATGTCCTGGACGCGGGTGGTCGCCCGATCAAGGATTTCCGCGAGCCGGGCACTATCTTCACTGGCCGAGGCTCCGTTTTCTGAAGCGCCTGCCGGTTGACCACTCATTAACGGCCGTTTGGCCGAGCGCAGCATGTCGAGCTCCTCTTCAAGCGCGTCGATCCGGGCGATGCTTTCGCCAAGCTCATCGGCGATCATCAGCGAGGTCATCAAAAGCAGACGAGAATCGGCAATCTGACCCAGAGATCCGGCCAAACCTTCCGCCTGTTTCGTCACATACTCGGCGAGTTCTGTGAGATGTTCTTCCTGACCGTCATCACAGGCAACTTCGTAGCTGCGTCCGTTAATCTGGAGGTTGAGCTGACCCATCGATCTTCCTGTCCTGTTCTACTGCTGGCACTTGCCGCTCTGTGGCATTGCCCGCGCTCTATTTGAGCGCACCGCGAATTTCGCCAATTGCACCATCCAGACGCAAGTTAACGTCATCGGTTAGCGCTTCCAAAGTCCGGTTTTGTGTTCTGACACGTTCCAGTTCACTGGCCAGAGAGGCCTTGTCAGCCCGAAGTCCGTTGAGTTCCTCGACCAGAGCACTGGTATCGGACCCATCGACCTCAGCCACAAGCCGGCGATCCACAGCCCGCTCAAGCGTGCCCAGGGCATCGAGAAATTTTTCCAGTGAAACTTCGAGGCTGCTCATTGCCTGCACCAATCCTGTTATCCAGCTCGTTCTCTACCACACCTTCACCACAAAAGGCGAAGACTCACGAGTCCTGACTTCAAAAATAGGCTGCAAGCCATTCTGCCGTCAACCTTTCTCGCCTCTGCAATGCCACCAACCGATTTCCCAGTGCCCGACTCAGGTATTTGTCGGTCAGCAATTCGGCGAGAACTCCTCCCAGAGCCATGAAGAGTCCTTGACGGAGCCTCTTCAGAGCGGCATTAATGCGCCGAATTCAGGACGCAGAACTTCTCGGCAGCAGTCTTTGGGCAACTTGCCTGAACAATCGTTGCAAGCAGCCCGCCATACTGCGACCCCGTGAAGCACTATACAGCAGAAACCCGAAAACGGGGAATCACGATAGAGGTTTCCTCGAGCTAATTCGAGCGCCGGGCAAGCGGCAAATCCAGGAAGAACAGCAAATCCAATGACAGTACCACACAAGGATATGGCGAATGCCATCCGCGCCCTCGCAATGGACGCCGTACAACGCGCCAATTCCGGACATCCCGGTATGCCAATGGGCTTCGCCGATGTTGCAACCGTACTTTTTACCAGGATCATGAAGTTTGACCCGTCTGACCCTGATTGGGCCGACCGGGATCGCTTCATCCTGTCCGCTGGCCACGGTTCAATGCTGGTCTATTCCCTGCTGCACCTGCTGGGCTACGAAGATATGACCATGCAGGAAATCAAGGATTTCCGTCAGCTGGGCTCATCAACCGCCGGTCACCCGGAATATGGCCACACCAAAGGCATCGAGATGACCACCGGGCCACTCGGCCAGGGCCTGGCAACCTCCGTCGGCTTTGCCCTCGGCGAACGCCTCCTCAATGCCGACTTCGGTGACGATCTTGTCGATCACTTCACTTACGTTGCCGCCGGAGATGGCTGCCTCATGGAAGGGGTCAGCCACGAGGCCATTGCCCTTGCTGGCCACTTGCAGCTGTCAAAACTCATTGTTCTCTTTGATGACAACGGCATTACTATTGACGGCCCGCTGTCTCTGTCAGATTCAACCGACCAGATTGCCCGCTTTGCAGCCTCCGGCTGGGATGTCGCCCGCGTCGACGGCCATGACCCCGACGCTGTCGAGGCCGCTATCCTCGCGGCGCAAAAGACCGACAAGCCATCGCTCATTGCCTGCAAAACCACCATCGGCTTCGGCAGCCCCAATAAACAGGGAACATCCGCAACCCATGGCGCCGCACTGGGCGCCGACGAAGTTGCCGCCACGCGCAAGGCCCTGGGCTGGCCCCATGAGGCCTTCGAAATTCCCCGGGATATTCTCGCCGCATGGCGCGAGGCGGGCAAACGCTCTGAAGGCGCTCGCAGCGAGTGGCAAGCAAGGCTCGGTGCGTCCAGCGCAAAGGAAGAATTTACCCGCCGCCAACAAGGCCAGTTGCCCGAAGGTTTCGACGCCGCAATCGACACATACAAGAAGCAGCTCGTCGCCGATCAGCCAAAGACGGCAACGCGCTCTTCCTCTGAAATGGCGCTGGAGGTGATCAACGCAGCGCTCACTGAAACCATTGGCGGTTCTGCCGATCTCACCGGATCCAACAACACCAAAACCAAAAACCTTGAAGTTGTCGGTCGCGGCAATCTGAAAGGTCGTTACATCTACTACGGCATTCGCGAATTCGGCATGGCTGCGGCAATGAACGGCCTCGCCCTTCACGGCGGCTTCATTCCCTATAGCGGAACATTCCTTGTCTTTTCCGATTACGCCCGCGGCGCCATGCGTCTTGGCGCTTTAATGCATCAGCGTGTCATTCATGTAATGACCCATGATTCCATCGGTCTTGGCGAAGACGGACCAACTCACCAACCGGTCGAGCATTTGGCCAGCCTGCGCGCCATGCCGGGCATGCTGGTCTTCCGCCCCGCCGACGCTGTTGAAACCGCCGAATGCTGGCAAGCCGCGCTTGAATCCGAGCACCGCCCGAGCGTCATGGCTTTAACCCGCCAGGGATTACCCACGGTTCGCACCGAGCACACCAGCGAAAACCTCTCGGCTCACGGGGCCTATGAGCTCAAAGCCGCTTCAGGTGAGGCCAAGGTCACGCTGTTCGCGACGGGCTCCGAGGTTGAAATCGCCCTCGCCGCTCAGGGCATGCTGGAAGCCGAAGGCATCCCCGCCCGGGTCGTGTCGGTACCGTCCTTTGAACTCTTTTTTGAGCAGGAAGAAGAGTATCAAACTCAGATCATCGGCACCGCACCGGCTCGCGTTGCCGTTGAAGCCGCCGTCTCCCTGGGCTGGACAAGCTTTATCGGTGAGACCGGCCGCTTTGTCGGCATGACCGGTTTTGGTGCCAGCGCCCCGATCAAGGATCTCTACACTCATTTTGGAATAACCGCCGAGGCCGTCGTTGCAGCGGCCAAATCACAGCTCTAAACGATTTCTCAAGGAGAACATCATGACACTGAAAGTAGGCATTAACGGATTTGGTCGCATCGGCCGTCTCGTCCTGCGCTCCATCGCCGAAAACGGACGCGACGACATCGAAGTTGTCGCCATCAATGATCTGGGCCCGGTCAAAACAAACGCACACCTGCTGCAGTATGACACCATCCACGGCAAGTTTCCCGAGGACGTATCCTTCGAGGGCGACATCATCCGGTTTGGCTCAGGGTCAGTGAAGGCCACAGCCATTCGCGACCCGAAGGATCTGCCATGGGGCGAACTGGGTGTCGATATCGCATTGGAATGCACCGGGATCTTCACGGCCAAGGAAAAGGCCTCCGCTCACCTGGAAGCCGGCGCCAAAAAGGTCCTGATCTCCCAGCCTGGTGCAGGTGCCGACAAGACCATCGTCTACGGCGTCAACCACAACACCCTGACCGCTGAAGACAACATCGTGTCCAACGCCTCATGTACGACAAACTGTCTCGCTCCGGTCGCCTATGTCCTCGACAAGGCCGTCGGTCTGGACCACGGTTACATGACCACCATCCACTCCTATACCGGTGACCAGCCAACCCTCGACACCTTGCACTCCGACCTCTACCGGGCCCGGGCTGCTGCCTTGTCGATGATCCCGACATCAACCGGCGCCGCCAAAGCTGTCGGCCTCGTGTTGCCGCATCTGGAAGGCAAACTGCAGGGCTCGTCCATCCGCGTGCCGACACCAAATGTCTCCGTTGTTGATCTTGTCTTCAAGGCGTCGCGTAATACGACCGTCGAGGAAATCAATGCAGCCATCATCGAAGCCGCAAACGGCGAATTGAAGGGCGTCCTCGACGTTGTCGATGCCCCGCTCGTCTCCTCCGATTTCAATCACAACCCCGCGTCCTCGTCCTTCGCTCTCGATCAGACCACGGTCATCGAAGGTTCAATGGTTCGCATCCTGAGCTGGTACGACAATGAATGGGGCTTTGCGACCCGCATGTCCGACACAGCTCTGGCTATGGCGAAGTTTTTGTAAGAAGATTTAGTAACAAAATAACTTGTCGCCCCGGCCTAGAGCCGGGGCCTCAGGGCACCATCTCGAAAAGCATAACGATGTACCTTATGTCATCGATCCTGCCCCGAGATCCCGGGTCAAGCCCGGGATGACAAATATTGGAACTTGCCCCATGTCCAACTTCAAAACTCTCGACGACTTCGACGTCACCGGCAAACGCGTTCTTGTTCGGGTCGACCTCAATGTTCCGATGTCTGAGGGAAAGATCACTGATGCCACGCGCATTGAGCGGGTCGCCCCGACAATCCACGAGCTGTCAAAAAAGGGCGCGAAGGTCATTCTTCTTGCCCATTTTGGTCGCCCGAAGGGAAATCGCATTCCGGAATTTAGCCTTGAACCCATCGCCTCGGCTTGTTCTGACATTCTGGACCGGCGCGTGCGTTTTGCCTCGGACTGCATTGGAGCTCCGGCCAAAATCGCGGTGGACGCGATGATGGACGGTGATATTCTTGTCCTTGAAAACACCCGCTATCATGTGGGCGAAGAAAAGAATGACCCGGAGTTTGCCAAAGAACTCGCTGCCAATGGCGACATCTATGTCAACGATGCCTTCTCCGCCGCCCACCGGGCCCACGCGTCCTCTGAAGGCCTCGCCCATATTTTGCCGACCGCAGCAGGCCGCGCCATGGAGGCCGAACTCAAAGCCCTTGCTGCAGCCCTCACCGAACCAAAGCGCCCGGTTGTTGCCTTTGTCGGCGGTGCGAAAGTTTCGACCAAACTGGAACTGCTCGGCAATCTGGTTGCGAAAGTTGATGTGCTCGTCATCGGCGGCGGCATGGCCAATACCTTCCTCGCGGCACTGGGCAAACCCGTCGGCAAGTCACTGTGCGAACACGATCTGGCTGACACAGCACGCGATATTCTGGCACGCGCCAGCGAAGCGGGCTGTGAAATCCTGCTGCCAACCGATGTAGTTGTCGCCTCTGAATTCAAGGCAGGCGCGCCGGCCCGAACCATGTCCGCCAGCGACGTGTCGGGCGATGACATGATCCTCGACATTGGCACCGGAACGCTAGGCGACATTGCACAGCGGCTTGAGACCGCCAGCACCGTTGTCTGGAACGGGCCTCTGGGAGCCTTTGAAATCCCCCCCTTTGATAACGGGACCAATATTGCGGCCCGCCATGTCGCCATGCTGACCAAGGCAGGCCGGGTTATTTCCGTTGCCGGCGGCGGTGACACCATGGCCGCCCTGATCGCCGCCGGTGCTGAAAAAGACTTCACCTATATCTCGGCCGCAGGCGGCGCCTTCCTTGAATGGCTTGAAGGCAAGGACCTGCCAGGCGTCAAGGCACTTGAAAGTTGAGCTCCATAAGCCGAGCGATGAAAGCTGCCCCATGACCAGGAAGCGCAAGACAACCGGCCCCGTGCCACCAGAGCCCATCAAGGTCGAACCGTGCCGTCTTTATCTGATCACACCGCCAGTGATTGACCTTGCGGTCTTTGCAGAGGAATTCGCCGCAGCAGTGGATGCAGGCGATATTGCCTCGGTGCAACTGCGCCTCAAGGTCGGGGCCACACCGGCCTCTGACGATGAAATCCGGCGCGCGGCCGAGGCCCTGATGCCCATCGCCTATGCCGCAGATATCGCCTTCCTGATCAATGACAGACCGGATCTTGCCGCCGAGATGGGCTGCGACGGGGTCCATATCGGTCAGGGTGATATGGGCTACAAGGAGGCGCGCAAACTGCTGGGCGATGACGCCATTATCGGTGTGACCTGCCACGCATCAAGGCATCTGGCCATGGAGGCCGGAGAAAACGGTGCGGACTATGTTGCTTTTGGTGCCTTCTATCCGACCGAGACCAAACAGCCCAAAGCGACAGCCGATCTCGACCTTCTGACCTGGTGGTCCGGGATCTTTGAGATCCCTTGCGTTGCCATCGGCGGTATTACGCCAGACAACGCGCTGCCCCTGGTCGAGGCCGGCGCGGATTTCCTCGCCGTTTCCGGCGGCATCTGGTCCCACAAGGACGGCCCCGCCGCAGCCGTTAAGGCTTTTAACGATATATTTGCGAGCTAGAACGGCTCCTTTCAATTGAATCCCGTGACCCTTGTTGATAGGGTCCCGCAAAATTCGGGAAAATCCCGAAACCCTCACAACAATCTATCAAAGTGAACGTTCATGAAGATCAATGGTAACGAAATTCGCCAGGGCAACATCATCCAGCATAATGACGGCCTCTGGATCGCGGTAAAGATCAATGCGGTCAAACCTGGCAAAGGCGGTGCTTTCGCACAGGTTGAACTGAAAAACCTCGAGTCAGGCACCAAGCTTAATGAGCGGTTTCGATCCAGTGAAACCGTCGAGCGCGTCCGGCTTGAACAAAAGGATCATCAGTTCCTTTATGCCGAAGGCGACATGCTGGTTTTTATGGACAACGAAAATTATGAGCAGATCGAACTTCCGCAGGAATTTGTCGGCGAACAATCCGCCTATCTGCAGGATGGCATGACCGTTCGCCTCAACATGCACGAAGGCCGGGCGCTCGGCATCGAACTGCCCGAACAGGTGATCCTTGAAATCACCGAGACAGAGCCGTCGGTCAAGGGGCAGACGGCCACGTCCTCCTTCAAGCCCGCAGTGCTCGAAAATGGTGTCCGTGTCATGGTCCCGCCGTTTATTGGCGTTGGCGAGAGGATCGTCGTCCAGACCGCTGACTCAAAATATCTCAAACGCTCTGAATAGCTCTGGATATCGTCCAGCAACTGAAATCGGATCCAAAAAATGGCGCTACATTCTGCGACCCTTCAAGTCATGGTCAACGCGGCCCGCAAGGCCGGGCGCCGCTTGACCCGGGACTTTAACGAGGTCGAAAACCTTCAGGTTTCCCGCAAGGGACCGGCGGATTTCGTTTCTGCTGCCGACATTAAGGCCGAAGAGATCCTGCGCGAGGAACTGGAACGCGCCCGTCCCGGCTATTGTTTTATCATGGAAGAATCCGGCGAGACCGAAGGGCCGGATAAAACCCATCGCTGGATCGTCGATCCGCTCGACGGCACAACAAACTTTCTGCATGGCATACCGCACTTCGCCATTTCCATCGCGCTCGAGCGCGAGGACTTGTTGGTGGCCGGCGTCATCTATAATCCGATTACGGAAGAACTCTACTGGGCCGAACGCGGCAAGGGCGCCTTTCTGAACGACCGCCGCCTGCGGGTCTCGTCAAGAAACAATCTCGCAGACTGCCTCATCGCCACCGGCATCCCGTTCTCCGGCAGACCGGGACACGCTGCGTTTCAAAAAGAACTGAAAACCATCATGCCCGCTGTGGCAGGTATCCGCAGGTTTGGCTCCGCAGCGCTTGACCTGGCCTATGTGGCCGCCGGACGTTACGACGGCTTTTGGGAACGCGGTCTGAGCCGCTGGGATATTGCGGCAGGCATTCTGCTGGTCCGCGAGGCCGGCGGCACCGTCCTCGACACCGAAGGTCAGCCCAGAACGCTGGAGACCGGTAACGTCATAGCAACCAACGGAACCTTGCAAAAACCGCTCACCAATCTCATCATGGCTGCCGCCAAAGCCTGATACCATGTATTCCCCAAATGGGGTCAGACACCATTTGGCAGATCATGGTACCATGTTGAGCGCAGTTAGTGCCTGACCCCATTTAGTGGTAAAGCCTGGATGTGGCCACAGTCTTGCAGCATGATGGCTATGCGACACGCCAGGCGCCCTTTGGGTGCCAAATCGGGGCGTTTCGCCGCTATTGTTGTGCACGAAAGCCATACCTTTGCACGCCTTTGCATGGAGAAGAGACAAGCTCATGGCCCGAAGAGATGACAGTGATTATTTCAGGATGACCCGGCCGAGCCGTTATGCGGCAGGCATGGTGCTTTTTCTCATTATCGCCAGCCTGATCGCCGCCGCTCTGTTTGACCGGATCGTGCAGGCCTTTGGGGCCAATGTCTTTCTCAATGGCCTGATCCTGGGCGTCCTGCTTGTCGGCATCATCTACACATTCGCACAGGTCTTCCGTCTCACACCATCTGTCCAGTGGATCGAGAATTTCCGCATGGATGACCACGGCGCACCCGGCCGGATCGGGAGCCATCACGACTATGCGCCGCCGGAACTCGTCGCCCCTATGGCCGCCATGTTACGTGACCGCAGCGGACCAACCTCGCTTTCGGCAACAGCCCTTGGTTCAATTCTTGATTCCATCGGATCGCGCCTTGACGAGAGCCGCGAGATTTCACGCTACATGATCGGGTTGCTTGTGTTCCTCGGACTGCTGGGAACGTTCTGGGGCTTGCTCCAGACAATTACCGCTGTATCTGAATCCATCCGTGCCCTGACACCTGCTGCCGGCGCCTCACAGTCCGTGTTTGAAGAACTCATCGCCGGCCTCGAAGCGCCCCTGAGCGGCATGGCCATTGCCTTCTCATCGTCTCTCTTCGGCCTGTCGGGGTCTCTCGTCCTGGGGTTCCTCGATCTGCGGGCGGGCCAGGCGCAAAACCGGTTCTACAACGAACTTGAGGAATATTTGTCGACCCGCACGCAAGTCAGTACCGACGGCGGGTCCCCTTCCGGCGGCGGCGGGCTCAATCATGAGGCCATCAACAAGCTTTATGGCGCAATCCGGTCGCTGGAACATACGATATCGGGAATGACCGCATCATCGAGCAAGGAAAGTGCAGAGGCATTGAAACCCGCCATTGATCGCCTTGTCAAAGCCGCAGAAGACCCCATCGCCCTTTTCGATAGTGCTGATCGCCAGAGGTAATATTCATGGCTCGCAGCGCCCGAACCAGACGATCCCGCGGCTTTTCCGCAGACTATTGGCCAGGCTTCGTCGATGCCCTGACAACGCTTCTGCTGGTTCTTGTCTTCCTCCTGTCAATCTTTGTGCTGGCCCAGTTTTTTCTCGGCCAGGCGTTAAACGGCCGCGATGAGGCGATGGAGCGGCTGAACGCCCGGATTGCCGAACTCGCCGAACTGCTCGATCTGGAAAAAGACCGGGCAAGCGGCTATGAGATGCAAATGGCGCAGCTCTCCGCAACGCTCGTATCAACCGACGATACCAGCGATGCCGCCAACGCCCGGATCATCCACCTTCAGGGACTTCTGGCCGAAGCGGAAGGCGATATTCGCGGTCTTGAAAGTACCGTTGATGATGAAAAAGCATTGTCTGCGGAGGCCCGGGCGCTGGTCGAACTGCTCAATCAGCAGATGGCAGCCCTGCGCCAACAGATTGCCAGTCTGCAGGCAACACTGGATGCCTCGGAGGCACGCGACACCGCCTCTCAGGCCGAGATTGCCAACCTGGGCAAACGTCTCAATGCCGCCTTGGCTCAAAAGGTTCAGGAACTGGCCCGCTATCGCTCCGAATTCTTTGGCCGCCTCAGAACGGCCCTGGGGGACCGCGACGATATTGAGGTCGTTGGAGATCGGTTTATTCTGCAGTCGGAGGTTCTGTTTGACTCCGGATCGGCAGATATAAACCCGGCGGGTCGCTCGGAACTGAAGAAGGTGGCAGGTGCCTTGCGAGAGATTACGACTTCGATACCGGACGACATAAAATGGATACTGCGGGTCGACGGCCATTCCGATGCCGTGCCGATCAAGACGCCGCAATTTCCGTCAAACTGGCACCTCTCAAGTGCCCGCGCAATTTCCGTGGTCACTTTCCTTGTCGGCGAAGGGGTCGATCCGAACCATCTGGTTGCTGCCGGATTTGGCGAATTCCAGCCACTCGATGCATCCGGGACCAACTCGGCACTGCGCCGCAATCGCCGCATCGAATTCAAGCTGACAGAACGATAGCCTCTATTCACAGACCAGCAGACCGTCACCAAAAACCTGCCCCATTACGATCTTGCCATCATACTCGGCAGCAACGGACAGTCCGGACAAAATGTCCCCGTCCGTCTGAAACAAGGTGGCCGGATCCCCGCTACTGCCAGGATCAATGCGAACAACCCGCCCCGGCGACATGACCCGGGGGTCCTCCGCATGGGCCGCAAAATCCAGTATTTTAGGGTGCCCGCCGACCAGGAGACTGCCATCTCCTGCACGGTCAATGTTATCAACACCAAATTCCAGATCCCACTCTCTTTCGAGTACGAGGTGGCCGGTCTCGGGAGCGACGGACAACGCGGAAAGCCTGTTGTCTGTCGTCTCGGCGACAAAGATTTTATCTCCCGCCGCACCCACTTCTATTCCGTTGGCATAGGTCAATCCGTCCAGCACGGTACTGAATGTCTCACCATCAAAGTAAACCACCGACCCCATATTAAGCCGCAAGTAATCTTCCAGCATGCGAGCGGTTGGATGCCTCAAGCCATGATCATTTGTGGCATAGAAACGAACTGCGTCCACGGCGACCAGATCATTCGGCGAAATGAGAGAAGAGCCGGTTACGGTCACGCGGTGAGCCAGGCGGGGAAAGTCGCCGGGCACGGCTTCACCTGCTGGATCAATCACGTCATAAATCTCCACGGTACTTTCCGCACCAAAGGGATGATTAATGACCATGAGCGTCTTGTTGCCATCCGGCGCCGTGTAGAGAGAAAGTCCGTGTGGGCGAAAGTCGCTCGGCCCTGCCGCACCTTCCTCCAGTGCAGTCAACTCGACGAACCCTTCAGACGGACGGGCAAGATCATAGGCATAGATGCCTCCGCGAACGTCATTCTCCGCACCGGCAAAAACGCCTTCCGCCCGACGGTCATGAGATGAAACAAAAATCACACCGCTCGCACGATCAATGACAAGATCTTCAGGCCCCGGGACACCCAGCACCTGGGTGCAACTCAGATCGTGATCCGTTTCAATGGTCGCAAAGACGCCGCCATCTTTCAGCGTCCCGAAAACCCGGATCCCGCCAAGACAGGCTCCGACAATAATCAAACTGAGAATAACACCGCCCGCGCGCATAAAAACTCCCCCTCTTTAGAAGGTCAGATGCGCCCGGATCTCCCCGATTACCCTCTTGTGTCCCCAGTCGTGTGGGCGCGAATGTCGGTTATCTTAGCATTAAATTGAAGTTCCGCCAGCCGGGCGTAAAGGCCGCCTTTTGCCACCAGTTCGTCGTGCCGCCCGATATCAACAATCCGCCCCTCGTCGAGAACCACGATCCGGTCAGCCTTGAGGATCGTTGAAAGCCTGTGCGCAATGATCAGCGTCGTGCGGCCTTCCATCAGCTTGTCGAGGGCACCTTGCACGAGGCTCTCGCTTTCTGAATCAAGCGCGCTTGTTGCCTCGTCGAGCAGGAGAATGGGCGCATCACGCAGCACCGCCCGGGCAATGGCCACCCGTTGCCGCTGCCCACCCGATAACGTCACTCCATTTGGCCCCAGGTCCGTATCGTAACCTTGCGGCAAAGCTTCAAGGAACCGGTCCGCAGTTGCTGCCTCGGCTGCCGCCTCAACATCCTGGTCGCTGGCGTCAGGGCGGCCATAAAGAATATTCGCGCGCGCCGTGGTTCCAAAAATAACCGGGTCTTGCGAGACCACCGAAAACTGGTTTCTTAGATCAACAGGATCAAGGGTGCGCAGATCCCTGCCCTCGATGGTAATGCCCCCCTTGCGCGGATCATAGAACCGCAACAGCAGTTGGAAGACCGTGGTCTTGCCCGCGCCCGAGGGGCCAACCAGCGCGATCTTTTCACCCGGGGCGATCTGGAGGCAAAACTCTTGCAAGACTTCCACATGATCACGGGTCGGATATTTGAACGTGACATTGTCAAACACCAGGGCACCCTCGACCCGATCAGGCAACCTCTCGGGTGTCTCCGGCGCAATAATATCGCTCGATATGTTCAGCAGTTCCATAAGGCGCTCGGCAGCCCCGGAGGCCCTTTGAACCTCGCTCCAGACCTCGCTGAGCGCACCCATAGAGCTGGCAGCCAGTACTGAGTAAAGAATAAACTGGGCAAGAGTCCCGCCGGTAAAATCAGGATCGGAGGCAACAAGGCGCGCGCCAGCCCATAGCACGCCAACGATGCCTGCAAAAACCAGAAAGATGATGGTCGCCGTCAATGCAGCCTGCGATGAAATGCGCCGCTTGCCCGCCTTGAAAGCAAATTCCGTAGCCTCATCAAACCGGAACGCTTCCCTTTTTTCTTGCGTATAGCTCTGCACGGTCTGGATAGCGGCGAGGCTTTCGCCGGCAAGCGCGCTTGTGTCGGCGACTTTCTCCTGGGCCTGACTGGATTGCCCGCGGACACGGCGGCCAACAACAATAAGCGGCAGGATGACCATCGGTGCGAGAATAACAAAATAGGCCGACAGCCTCGGACTGGTATAAATCAGCAGACCAAGGGCACCAATCAGCATGAAGACATTGCGCAGCGCGATCGAGGCACTGGCGCCCACCACTGACTGAATAAGCGTCGTGTCCGTGGTGAGCCGAGAGAGAATTTCACCGGTTTTGGTCTTTTCATAAAAGCTCGGGCTCAGGTCCATCAGATGCCGGTAGACGGCTTTGCGCACGTCGGCGACAACCCGTTCGCCCATCCACATAACAAAGTAAAAGCGCCCTGCCGAGGACAGTGCCAGCACCGTCGCCAGGGCAAGAAAGAAACCAAAATATTGATCAATATCGCCTGTGCCTTCCCCGGTCGGCCCGTCCGAAAACCCGTTGTCGATCAGGATACCAACCCCGTAAGGCATCGCCAGCGTCGCCGCTGAAGCCACCGACAACATGATAAAGATCAGGGCGAGGCGCGCCTTGTATCTCAGAACGAAGGGCACAAGGCCGCGCAAGGCACCGACATTCCGCGAGGTGGGGCGATCCTCGAGGTCTTTGCTACCCGAACCACGTCTCGCCATAAATCCCTCTTCAAAGGTTTGAATCCCGCACAAACCGGAGCTTTGCGCCCCGTGCTCGTCAAAATCAGTGCTTCGCGCCATCAATGCAAGGCGATAATCGCCACATGTGATCGATTGTGGGAGATTTTCCCTTGCGACGAGCCGGTTTTTCCCTTGCGGAGCCCATAGCCTGCCTGTATATACCGGGCTCGTTTTTGGCGACATTGCGGTTATGCAACTGGCGCTCGAGTAAGAAAAAGCGCCCTCAAACGGGCATTCCGGAGTTCAGGTTATGAAGCAAGACATCCATCCCGATTATCATATGATCACCGTTGTGATGACCGACGGGACCACTTACGAGACCCGTTCTACCTACGGCTCGGCAGGCGACACCCTGACCCTTGATATTGACCCGACCTCCCATCCGGCGTGGACCGGTGGCAGCCACCATCTCGTCGATGCTGCTGGCCGTGTTGGCAAATTCAAAAAGAAATTCGAAGGTTTCCTCGCCAGCTAATCGGGCTAGCGAAAGCGCAAGGCAAAAGCCTGCAGAACACCGAAAAACGCCGCAGCTTGTCAAAGCGCGGCGTTTTTTCTTGTGTTAATTCCGCTTTCGCGACGCAGCAAATGGCGCTGCGGAATGTGCCTGTGTAATGTTCAAATATGGTATTTGGCGCGGACAAGTGTACCATGCTACTTTCACGATCCTGACGACAAACTCTTTTAAACAACCTGCCAGGCACAACATCAATGACAATGCTCGAAACATTTCTGAAGCCGATGCACCCGGAGGGCAAAAAATTCGTCACCGTCTTTGCCGTCGTCACCTTGTTACTTTTTCTGCTTTCGAGTTTCCTTGGCTGGATCGGCGTCGGTCTGACCGTCTGGTGTTACTATTTCTTCCGTGACCCCAGGCGCACCACTCCGGTGCGCGCAGGACTGATCGTCAGCCCGGCGGACGGCATCGTTTCGTTAATCGAAAAAGCAGTCCCACCCGTCGAACTTGGCATGTCATCACAGGCGTTGACCCGCATCAGCGTCTTTATGAACGTGTTCAATTGTCATGTGAACCGGGCACCGATAGAAGGAGAAGTCACGGCCATTGCCTACCGACCGGGCAAGTTTCTCAACGCGTCGCTGGACAAGGCCAGTGTCGATAATGAACGCAACAGTCTGTGTATAAAGATGGATGACGGGCGACAAATTGCTGTTGTACAAATTGCAGGTCTGGTTGCGCGGCGCATCGTTTGCTTTGTTAAGCCGGAGCAAAATGTGAAAACCGGGGAACGATTTGGTCTGATCCGGTTTGGCTCCCGGCTGGATGTGTATTTACCCGAGGGCGTGGAGCCGCAGGTCAGCCTGGGCCAAACCATGGTTGCGGGCGAGACGGTTGTGGCAGATTTGCAGTCTTCAGAAGATGCCCGCGACGGAAGGACAGACTGACCCATGCAACACCCGCCAGACAGCCATATTTCAGATACCCCTGTTTCAGACAGGCTTCCGGGCAAAAGCCACAGCAGATTAAAGCCCGACCTGCCGGTCATTCACCTCCTGCCCAATCTGTTGACCATCGTGGCAATTTGCGCGGGCCTGACGGCGATCCGGTTCGGGTTTCAGGGAGATTATGAACGCGCCGTTCTGCTGGTCCTGGCCGCCGGTGTGCTTGACGGACTGGACGGGAAGCTGGCGCGCTTGCTCAAGAGCGACAGTAAAATGGGCGCCGAGCTGGATTCCCTGGCCGATTTTGTCAATTTCGGTGTAGCGCCGCCGCTGGTGATTTATTTCTGGGCGCTGCAGGACATGCCCAGTGCCGGGTGGATATCTGTACTGATTTTTGCGGTGTGTTGCGTTCTGCGCCTGGCGCGGTTCAATGTCGTCCATAAATCTGATATTGAGGACGACGATGGTGGTTACTATACCGGCGTGCCGTCCCCCGCCGGAGCGGGCCTGGTTATGATGCCCATGTTCGCGTCCTTCGCCATCGCGGATGCGCCGCTTGTGCCTGCGGGCATCATCTGCTTTTACATGATCGGCGTCGGTCTTTTGCTGATCAGCCGCATTCCCACCTGGTCGTTCAGAGCCATGACCGTGTCGCGAGAGAATGTGAAATTCCTCATCGTTGGCTTTGTCTTTATCGGCGCTGCAGTCCTGACCTATGCCTGGATCACCCTGGTCGCCCTTTCCCTGCTCTACGTTGGCCTGGTCATATGGGCCTTGCTTGCGGGGAAAGCACCCTCAAAACGGAAAAAGTCCTGAAATGGATATCAAGGCAATTCAATTCTCCTGTGCCCGGTGGGCCCCGGTCTATGACAAGACATTTGGAGTCATCGTCCCTTGCTGATTGCCCAAACAAGAAAAACGCCGCGCTGTAAAAGCTGCGGCGTTTTTGTTTGTGCCTGTTTCACTCCAGGGGATAGCGAAACAGGCCCCCTTCCGAACACTGGTTCTGTTCAACTACTGAACAGGACCGCCAAAGGCTTCTTCAAGGCGAGACAGCTGTCTTGATACCAGCGTAACCTCTGTCCGGCCAACCGGATTGCGGAACATCGAATCATCAAGCCGGTCCACCCGATCATAAATCTTTTCACTCACTTCCAGCAGTTCAAGTAATCGTGGCGGCAAAAGCTCAGCGGCATCCATTGATCGCCCCTGACAAATTTCATGCGCGCTCAAACGATATTTATCGCCGGACGCTTCCTCCGGCGCCATTTCGCCTTCCTTGATCGCGCGCTGAACCAAAAGCCATGAGGCGACCTGCATCAACCGTGTCGTCAGACGCATACTCTCGCCGGCATAGGCGAGAGCAACCTTGCGCGGCAGAAGCTTTGATTCCGTACGACCGGGCCCATCGAGATAGGCTGCGGTATCCTCAACCAGGGCCATGCCATCCTTGAACAAACGAGCAAACATTTCCGAACCTGCAAAATCCTGCACAGGCTCATCAAATTCCGCCAGCCACTTTGTCGGAGCAATCGTTGCAATCGCCCTGTCACCCGTCAATTCATCGTCACCACGCATACCGAACACCCACCCTGATTTTAGAGACTACCCAAACACGGACCAATTGCGGCCCCTTCATTTACTCCCCAACCTTAGCAGGAAGCGTGCCGGAGTCGAAGCCGGGAATCTGTCTCAAGCTGAAACAGATTCTGGAAAGAGTAAAATAACCTCCGTAAAACCAAAGAGTTAGAGTACTTTTCCGCTTTAACTTCTTGTAAATTAATTTGAAAGGCCGGCGCGGAAGAAACCAAAACTGCCAAGAACTCGGTCTTCTGTCCCACAACAGTCCGCAGACTACTTTTTGAAGAAGCTGTCGGCGGCCATTTTGGTGGACTGTTTCGCCACAATCTCACTCTCGCAGCGGGATATTTCAAGCCGAAGCTGGTCAATCCGGTCCGTCAGTTCATCAAGAGACAAGCTGTCGAGCGGTTCTTTGGCGAAGTCATAATTTGTTTTGCGCGGATCGTCTCCATCCATGGTCACAGGCGCTACACTCCTTCCATCTCCTTGCAGTCTCCGGTGTGACATCACTCCCGAAGATCTCTTATTCCCTTGAATTTTGCCTCGCTCTGCCACAAGAGTCCATACAGGTAAATCACGCTTTTCCATGGGCCAAGGACAAAACCCTATGACTGACACTGACACAAACATCCCCGCCACCATGCATGCGATCCACATAGAGACCCCGGGCGCGCCAGAGGTCCTGGAGATCCAGTCCATCGAAACCCCGCACCCGGGTGAAGGCCAGGTCCTGATCCGGGTGGCGGCAGCCGGGGTCAATCGCCCCGACGTCGTCCAACGCCTCGGCCTCTATCCACCTCCACCCGGCGCGCCTGATACGCTCGGCCTGGAAATTGCGGGTACGGTGGTCGCTCTTGGGGACAAGGTGTCAACAGCCACCATCGGAGACAAGGTTGCCGCTCTTGTCGGCGGCGGAGGTTATGCCGAATATTGCGTTGCCGATGCGCCCCTGTTGCTGCCCATTCCAGAAGGGTTTTCCTTCATCGAGGCAGCCGCATTACCCGAGACGTTTTTTACCGTCTGGACCAACGTCTTTGATCGCGGTGGCCTGAAGGCTGGCGAGAGCCTCCTCATCCACGGCGGCTCAAGCGGCATCGGAACCACCGCTATTCAAATCGCCAAACAGCGCGGCGCAACTGTTTTTGCAACCGCCGGATCAAGCGAAAAGTGTCTCTCCTGCGAAGAGCTCGGAGCAAAGCGTTCAATCAATTACAAGGAAGAAGACTTTGTCGACATCATTCACCAGGAAACCGGTGGTAAGGGCGTCGATGTCATTCTTGATATGGTTGGCGGTGACTACATTGAGCGCAATATCGCGGCCCTGGCGCCGGGCGGGCGGCTGGTTAATATCGCCTTCCTTGGCGGCTCGAAAGCAGAGGTCAATTTTCTGCCCGTCATGTTGAAGCGATTGACCCTGACCGGCTCAACCCTCAGGCCGCGCTCGGTTGCCGAGAAAGCTGAAATCGCGGAAAGCCTGAAACGCGAGGTCTGGCCACTTCTGAACAGCGGGACAATCAAGCCAGTCGTTGATTCAACCTTCCCGCTGGCCCAGGCACGCGCCGCCCATGAGCTGATGGAGGCCAGCACCCACATAGGCAAAATCATACTGACCCTGTGAGGATGCCCCCATAAGGCTGATCCGGGAGGCTGATCAGGGACGATTGTGGAAATTCAGGGTCTCTTGCGGAAATCTGTTTCCAAACCGGCCAAAAACGCCTATATACCCGTCACAATACATTTTCCATGACAGCTGACGGATCAGAGCTTCATTGAGAGCCCGGCCCCCGGCTGCCTGATTGACACTTTTGAAGACTTGAGGTTTCTCATGACTGCACCCCTGATGCCCAAGGCCACCGCCGTTTGGCTGGTTGACAACACAGCACTTTCCTTCGATCAGATCGCTAATTTTTGCGAGCTTCATGAGCTTGAGGTTCAGGGAATTGCAGATGGCGATGTCGCTGCCGGGATCAAGGGCCTCGACCCTGTGACCAATGGCCAGTTGACCCGCGAGCAGATTGAGCGTTGTGAGGCCGACCCGAAAAAACAACTGGTGCTCCTCAAGAAACAGGAAAGCGTCCCCACCCCGATCCGCCGACAAGGACCGCGATACACGCCGGTTTCGCGCCGTCAGGATCGGCCCAATGCTATTGCGTGGCTGGTGCGCTACCACCCCGAGCTCTCCGATGCACAAATATCAAAACTGGTCGGAACCACAAAGCCGACCATTCAAGCCATCCGCGACCGATCTCACTGGAATTCTGCGAACATTACTGCCGTCGACCCGGTGTCCTTTGGCCTCTGCTCACAAATTGAGCTCGACGCCCTTGTCCAAAAGGCTTCCGACAAACTCGCCCGCAAGGCAAAAAAGGAAGGCGGTGCTGCATTGAAGTCAACACAGGACTCGCTTGCTGAAAGCGCTGGCGATGGCTACGTCAAACTCGTCAAGGCGGCCGACAGGGTAGCAGAGCCCGTTGCAGAAGAAGCGTTCAAAGACAGTTCCAAAGTTGAAGAGGACGCTGAAAAAGATAAACATACGGCCGACTCAGTCTTCTCATCGTTCTCCGACAACAAGAAGAAAGACTGACACAGCTGTTAGTCTTGAGGCTTCCCGCGGACGTCCTGAACCAGGCGTCCTCCGTCGGCATAAATGCACTGGCCCGTCACATAGCTGGCCGCCTCTGACGCAAGGAATGCAGCAATACCTGCGATCTCTTCCGGCGAGCCGATGCGCCCGAGCGGCGTTCTGTCAATCACCCGTTTGCGCGTGTCCGTATCACCAAGGCTCGGTTTTGTCTCGTCCGTCATGATGCTGCCCGGCCCGATCGCATTAACCCGAATGCCGCGCCCTGCCAGCGACAAAGCAAGCACCTTGGTCAACTGATTGAGCCCGCCCTTTGACACAGCAAAAGGTATTTTGTCTGCGTTAGACATAATCGCAGCAAGGGCCGATATGTTGATGATGGAATAATTGGCACCGCCCTCGGGGTCCCGCCCGCCATCAATTTGGTCCACGATCTGCCGTGCCACAGATTGGCTGGCTAGAAAAGGTCCGGTCAGATTAACCCGCATGACCCGGTCCCATTCACTCTCCTTAAGATCAAGAAAATCTCTGGTTACACCCACAGCCGCATTGTTGATCAACACGTCAATCCGGTCGAACTCTTCAAGGGTAACTGCAATGAGATTGTGGATATCAAGCTTCTCGGCCACATCAACCCGAACAAAAACCGCCTGGCCGCCATTGGCGACGATCTCCTCCTGCGCAGACTGGCCAGCAGCCTCATCAATGTCGGCAATCACCACACGGTAACCGTCCTTGTAAAACCGCCGCGAACAGGCAAGCCCGATACCGCGCGCACCGCCGGTGACAATAACAACAGGATCAATAGTGGCCATTGGGCCATCCTTTCGGAGAATGCAGGTCTAAAGATCGCATTTCTATCAGGACGGAACCGTTTCAGCAAACATGGACTAGAATGCCCAGCCGATCTCGACCCGCAGGTTTGCCACAAAAGCATCATCCAGAGACGGATCCATACCCGGATCGAGAACGTATTGAAGGTCTGGCTGAAGAGCCAGCCAATCATAAATTCCGGCCCGATAGGTCAGCTCAACGGCAATTTCGCGGTCATCCACTGGCGAAAGCGCCAAAGCGGCCGCATCCTTGAACGGCGAACCATTTTCGGCAATCGCCACCGCCAGCCCCAGGGCGTCATCCGGACGCTGCGGGATCAGACCCGTCGTGACAATGCCTGCTCCCAGATACCAGGCGATTTGATTGATCTCGTCGTTGGCCCGGCCAAGGCGCGCAAAGGCGCTTGTCCTGTCCGAAAGGGCATAATCCGCGATTCCGTAAAAACCAAAATTGTCACTATCCGGCCCGCCATCGGCCACGAGGATCCGGTCAAAGTCGCTGGTATACCACCACATCCCGGCAGCAAGCCGAAGATTGTCCGCAGCCGCATAGTCGCCTTCCACGGCAATCAGCGCACCCTCGTCAAAAGACAGTTTATGGGCCTTGGGATTGTCCGGATCATTGGGTACCGCATCGAGAATTGCAGTGCGCAGGGTCAAACGGTCATTGACCGCATAATCAAGACGCAAGGCCAGGGATGTCGAGGGAAAGATCGATGGTCCATTTTCGCCGGTCTGCGCATAATCAACACCGATCCCGTGCGAGCTGTTGAGAAAAAGCCCCGCCGTATCGATGGCATCAAACTCGCCGTTGAGATCGAACAGGCCAACCAGCACTGAAGCCTTACCGTCGGCAAATTCCTGATTATACCACAGCTCTTCCAGACGAAAGAGGGCGCCATTGTCAATATTGGAGGTTCCCTGCGCGTCACCGACATGCGAATTGAGCCCCTCGGCATTGGTGGCAAGGCCGTAAAAAAACAACGTCCCGCCCTCAACGCCTGAATGACTCATGTCATATTCAGCCGTTACATCGAGATTGTAGACCAGCGACTCGCCAGTCTCGGCGCCGCCGTCAACATTTGCCGCCAGATCAATAACATTGACCACCTCAAACGACCACGCCCTGGTCTCACCGGCCTGGGAAGATGCGGTGATCGCCACTTGCAACATTGCAAGGCCAACGGCACCAGTTATAACATTTGCAAAATTCACGCTCATAAGGTCGACCCCTTCAAGATCTTTACAAAACCGTGCGGACCCGCAACACGCCCGCACAGCGATTGACAGTTGCCCAAATTGTTAGGCCGCCTTGATCGCGCTCAGGAACTGCTCAATGCGGTTCTTGAGACCGTCGGTTTGCTGTGCAAGCTCATTGGCGGCACTGGAAACCTGAGCCGCAGCACTGCTGTTATTGCTCGCAGCTTCACTGACGAGACCAATGTTATCCGTCACGCCAGAAGTGCCTCTGGCGGCTTCTTCAACACTGCGAGCGATTTCATCTGTGGCAGAGGTTTGCTCCGCAACAGCGCCGGCAACCGAGGTCGAAATTTCTGTGATCCCGGAAATCTTGACCGAGACACTTTCAATATTCGCGACGGCTTCGGTCGTGACGGCTTGCATGGAGCTGATCTGTTGAGAGATCTGCTCTGTTGCCTGAGCCGTTTGGGTCGCAAGCGACTTCACCTCGGAGGCAACAACGGCAAACCCCTTGCCGGCGTCACCGGCACGTGCCGCTTCAATGGTCGCATTAAGTGCCAGAAGGTTGGTCTGGGCGGCAATGTCCTGAATGAGATTGACGACCTCGCCAATGCCCTGCGCGGTTTCATTGAGCGCCTGCATCGTCTCGTTGCTTCTGCGCGCTTCACCATCAGCCTCGATAGAACTGGTAGATGCTTGCTCGACCTGCTGGCTGATTTCGGCAATCGAGGCCCTGAGTTCTTCTGATGCTGATGCAACACTCCTGACGTTCTCACTCGCCTGTTCCGCACCGTCGGACACCACCTGGGCCTGATTTGCCGTCTCTTCGGCCGTTGAGGTCAGCGACGCCGCCGTTGCCTGCATCTCGGTCGTTGCGCTGGCAACAATGCCAAGAGATTGCGCCGTATCGGCATCAAACCCTTGCGTCAGGTCTTCGATAGCACGTGTCCTGGCCTCACGTTTTTCATTTTCAACCCGGACTGTTTCTGCGAGCTGCTTTTGTTCAATGGCATTTTTCTTGAACGTTTCAACGGTTGCAGCCATCGCGCCGATCTCGTCTTCGCGCTCCGTACCGGGAATTTCAACATTTGTATCGTCGCCGGCAAGTTTCACCATAGCATCAACCATGGACAGCAAAGGAGGAATAACCGACTGCGTCACCAAAATACCAACACCGCTGGCAACAACGACGCCGGCAATCAAGGCAACAACCATGGCCGTCAGAGCGATCACGCCGAGACGACGAGCCGCGCTCGTCGCGGCAGAAAGATTGGCCTCAATTGTATCCCCGGCCGCTTCCATAGCCTCTTCCAGCTCACCAAAACTTACAGTGAATGCCGGATAGGCCTCCGCAGCCGCTACTGGGTCGCGCCCTGCCAAATCAATGATCGACGAGGCAGATATGATGTAGCCATCAAGTGGCGCCTGAATTTCATTCAGTACACTGCGCACACCACCGGACAATTCAAGAGCATTGTTCGCAGCAAACATCTCCTTGAATGTGGCGACATGTTCACCGAGATCGTCTTTTGCGGCTTGATACGCCGCCGAGTCATTAGTGCTGCCAGCTTGCATCGCAGCCAGAACATCGCCGCGCAAGGCGTCGTGCATCATGTCTGACATCATGTGATTGCGCAGCGAAGCAGCTGCTATTTCATTTTTTTCAAGCGCGCCGGACAGCGACGTAATCGCCCATAGTCCAACACCGGCTATGACCAGAGCCTGGGCAATGGCCACAGCTCCGTTGAGAATAAATTTGCTCTTGAGAGACTTGACTTGCTGATTCATGATGACCCCATTCAATTCGTGCGATTAGACCTAGCACCGCGACGTGCATTGGTGATTGCCGGGATACTGGCATGAGACGTGCTAATTAGTTGTAAATCTGCATACGGAGTTGATTAGGTTGCGTCTCATTCTTAAGTAGCGCAAACAAATCCATAAAGAAGATTACTTCCAGCTTAAAAGTAATGGGCGTAAATCTACTTTCACATGTAGCGAGGGCTCATGGGACACAACCAGTCCGCTTGCAAACCCCTTCCCCGTTACCACCCTTTCCGCTACAAAAACCCCGACCTTTCACGGAAAATTGCTGCATGATCACCGACCTCTGGTTCTACGCCGCCGCCGTCCCGGCCATTCTGCTCACCGGCATATCAAAGGGCGGCTTTGCCGGCGGCATCGGTCTTGTCGCGGTCCCGCTGATGGCGCTGACCATTTCACCGGTTCAGGCCGCCGGCATCATGCTGCCCATATTGATTGTCATGGATATGATGGGCGTCTGGGCTTACCGGCAATCCTTTGACAGGCTCAATCTGATCTACCTGCTTCCCGGGGCAGCCGTCGGCATTGGCATCGGTACACTCCTGGCGGGCACAGTAGAAGACGATCACGTCCGGTTGTTGGTTGGCCTCATTGCCGTCCTGTTTGTCGCAAATTATCTGTTCGGCCATGTGGCGGAGCGCCCGCCTTCCGGTCCAGGCAAGATCAGGGGCACGATCTGGGGCATGATCGGCGGCTTCACCTCTTTCGTGGCTCACGCAGGCTCCCCACCGTTTCAGATCTATATGCTGCCCCAGAGGCCCGACAAAACCATCTACGTCGGCACATCGGTGATGTTCTTCACCATCGTCAATCTCATCAAGCTGCCCGCCTACGCGAGCCTGGGGCAACTCGCAGCAGGCAACCTCATGACATCCCTCATCCTCCTGCCGCTTGCACCACTTGGTATGGTCCTCGGGATCAAACTGCACCACCGCATCCCGGAGCGGCCCTTCTTTCGCGTCACCTATGCCCTGATCACCATTGTCGGGCTCAAGCTCATCTATGACGGGGTTACCTCGCTTTTCGCCTGAAGCTGCCTCTTTCCAATCGGTCCAAAATACGACAGGATCGCGCCGACCAGACAAATCTTCAAAAGTCTCCAAGGACCTGATCAATGACGCAAGTGCGCAGCCCCTACGATACCGACCTCGACAAGAACCCGGCAAACCATCAGCAGCTCACCCCGCTGACCTTTTTGCAGCGCTCCGCCGCGGTTTTCCCCGATCAGGTCGCGGTGATCCACGAGGGCCTCCAGTGGACCTATGCCGAGTTCTACGCCCGCTGCCGCCGTCTCGCCTCCGCCCTCGCTCAAAAAGGCTACGGCGTCGGGGACACAGTTGCCGTTCTGGCACCCAATGTTCCCACCATGCTCGATGCCCACTACGGTGTCCCCATGATGGGCGGTGTCCTCAATGCGATCAATTACCGGCTCAATGCAAAGGAAGTCGCCTTTATACTCGATCACGGCGAGGCAAAGGTCTTCATTGTCGACGGCGAATTTGGCGCGCTTGCCCGCGAAGCCCTCACCCTGTGTGACGCCAAACCCCTCGTCATCGATATCGACGACCCGACTTTTCCGGAAGGAACACGGATTTCAGACCTGACCTATGAGGCCTTCATAGCGGGCGGCGATCCGGAATTTGCATGGGCCCCGCCCGAAGATGAGTGGCTTGCGATATCGCTTAATTATACTTCCGGCACAACCGGGAACCCCAAGGGCGTGGTCTTCCACCACCGCGGTGCCAACATCATGTCGCTCGGCCTCGCCGTCGCCGGATCGATGCCGGCACAGAATATGACCTATCTGTGGACACTGCCGATGTTTCACTGCAATGGCTGGTGTTACACATGGGCGATCAGCGTGGTGGCCGGGACACATGTTTGTCTGAGACGTATCAGCGCGGAGAATATTTTCGACGCCTGCAAGCGCTACGCCGTGACCCATATGTGCGGCGCGCCGATTATCATGGGCATGATCGTCAACGCCTCGGACAAGGAGCGCCAGGCGCTCGATCATACAGTTCAATTTCATACCGCCGCTGCGCCGCCCCCCGCCGCCATTATTGCCGCCATGGAAAATTCGGGCTTTGCGATCTCCCATCTGTACGGACTGACGGAAACCTATGGACCGTCCGCCATCAATGCCTGGCATGACGAGTGGGACGAGTTGCCAGGCGATGAACGCGCACAAATCAAGGCCCGCCAGGGCGTCAACATGCAGGTCCTCGAAGGCCTGACCGTGATGGACCCCGACACAATGCAAGTCGTGCCATACGACGGCGAGACCATTGGCGAGGTTATGTTCCGCGGCAATGTCGTTATGAAAGGGTATCTGAAAAATCCGACAGCAACCGAGGAGGCCTTTAAAGGTGGCTGGTTCCATTCCGGAGACCTGGGCGTCATCCATAAAGATGGCTATATTCAGCTCAAGGATCGGTCCAAGGACATTATCATTTCGGGCGGCGAGAACATCTCCTCAATCGAGGTTGAGGACACACTCTACAAACATCCCGACATCACTGCTGCCGCAGTGGTCGCCAGACCGGATGAAAAATGGGGCGAGACGCCTTGCGCCTTCATCGAAGTCCGCGAAGGGGCTACAGTTCTGCCGGACGACGTCATCGCGTTTTGCCGCGAACATCTCGCCCACTACAAATGTCCGCGCCACGTCGTCATAACCGAATTGCCAAAAACATCGACCGGCAAAATCCAGAAGTTTAAACTGCGGGATCAAGTTGAAAATCTCTGACGCTTATAACAAGACGCGGAAACCCGCACCTTTTTGAAGCGTCAGAAGCTTGTCAATTCAGTCTTCGCGCGACCCGAATTCGATAATGTCTGACGATTCGCTAATGCAAATCGGGTTTAAAGGATAATCGAAGTCTCAGGATTTCTTCTTTCAGGTGGAGCTTTTCTCTTTTCAGCTCCATGATCTTTAAGGTATCTACACTTGGATGTTGAAGTTCTTCCACAATGTACGCATCCAGTTGACGATGCTTCTCATTGAGTTCTTCCAGGTGAGCTTCTAGTGCCATCAAGATTCTCCCTCTGTTTGAGGATTTTATTAAAACACCTTTTTTTATGTTTGTCAGGCGTTTTTATGTCACACCGTAAAGCAAGTCTTAAGAGCGCAGAATCCCTTGCAAGAGACAAACCGGCAGCACGAGACATGCAATTATGAAGCGTTTAATTATCGGAATAAGTGGTGCCTCCGGTGTAATGATCGGTGTACGTCTGCTTCAGGTTTTGCGCGACCTGGACGTGGAAACCCATTTGGTTATGACAAAGCCCGCAGAAGCAACGCTCAGCTATGAGTCGGACCTGAAAACCGGCGATGTTCTTGAACTGGCAACCCATCATCACGGCATAAAGGACATCACCGCTGCCATATCCTCCGGTTCATTTCTCACCGATGGGATGATCGTTGCGCCGTGCTCGATTCGCACGATGTCGGAAATCGCGACCGGTGTGACATCAAATCTTCTCACCCGCTCCGCCGACGTTGTCCTCAAGGAGCGCCGCCGCCTGACACTGCTGGTACGCGAGACGCCGCTTCACACCGGACACCTGCGCACCATGACCGCACTGTCCGAAATGGGGGCCATTATCGCGCCGCCGGTTCCCGCCTTTTATGAAAGGCCCGGCAGCGTCGACGATATCATTGATCAAACCGTGGCACGCACTCTGGACCTCTATGGCCTCGCGATGCCCGGCGCAAAACGCTGGGGCGAGAATAAAACGTGAGCTCCCCGTCCACCCTTCAAAACCGGAGCGCCGGAACGCCAGAGCACAAGAATTGAGCCTCCCACTTTTGCCGGGAGTATGATAAGTTACCTTTGAATTGGTATTCATTTTCGGCCGGTTTTTGCCGCAAGACCTCCGGGTTGCGCAAGACTGGCTGCGCAGCCCCCGCCTGAAGCCTTTGCGATCGCCTCAGGGACACATGAAAGTCATATGGCAGACCTCAATAATCAGGACAGCTTGCAAAACCTGCTTGTCATGCTGCGCCAGGAGCACCGCGACCTTGATTCTGCAATTCATGCGCTGGCCATCTCAACGCCGGCAGATCAGCTGCAGGTGCAACGCCTGAAAAAGAAAAAACTGTCCCTTAAAGATCGGATCATTTCGATCGAGGATCAACTGACCCCTGACATTATCGCTTGATTCCGCACCCCCGGCTCGGGTGGGTGTGGGCCCGCTCGCGCGGAGAGATCTCAGGGGGAGCGCTTCTTCACACCTTTGCCCGTATCTTTTGTAAGAGCTTTGGTGCCACCTTTTGTGGTGCCTTTGGAAGCATCCTTTGCATCAAACATATCCCGGTCAGCGGTCGCCAGAGCATCTTCAATACCAACGTCGTTGGTCAAAACACAGGCGCCAACAGCCACCGTCACTTTCAGAACCTTGCCCTCATAGGGGACTTTCATATTCTCGATGGCTTGCGCAAGTGAGCTCGCCTTTAGCCGCGCAGCTTCCAGAGTTGCATTCGGCAAAACAATGCCGAACTCATCGCCGCCCAATCGACCGATCAAATCAGAGTCGCGCAGGTTTTTCCTCAAAGCAACGACAAAGGCGTTCAGAACCTTGTCCCCTGCCGCATGTCCATAAGTATCATTGATGCTCTTGAATTTGTTGAGATCGAGATAGAGCAACGAAGCCTTCAGGTCGTAGCGCTCGCCGAAGGACTGAAGACGCGAGAGTTCGCGCACAAAGGCCCGGCGGTTGAGCACCGGCAGAAGTTCGTCCTGGTCCGCGAAGGTTTCAAGCTCTGAAACCCTTTGCTTCATTTCGCTCAGGTCCTGCGTCAGGCGATCAACCTCCTGAAGCAGGGAGGTAACCGCGTCGCGAACCTTTGGCGTGAATTCGGCCTCAGGAATCCCCATGATAGAGACCTCATCAGACGGCAGCCCGGACGGAGCAACAGGACCGGCGCCAGGCCGGGTCACAGAGCTGGCTCGTTTGACCGGCTCTGTCTTATATACGCCCTTTGCACGGGTGATTTTCATGGGCAGGTTTTCTCCATCGCCACGAAGTCTGATTGGCCCTTGCCTGATTACGCCCCCCTGGCGGCAAATAATTCGTTAACGCGGCGCTAACTATGGGGTCAATAATCAATTTCTCACCACACTGGTGTGGAATCAATATCCTTGCCTTCGCGGCGCGCCTGCCTATAATCCCGCGCTTTCCTGCATTGCCCTGGTTGTCGCAAAATACATTGCATTCCCGAGGCATTCTCCATTGAAAAGGCCCGTCAGGGCCGGGAAGCAAGCCATGGCCCCTATCGCAACTGGCATCGATGTCGGCATTATAATGGGCAGCCAGTCTGACTGGCCCACCATGCGCAATGCGTCGGAAACCCTCAAAAAACTGGGCGTTTCCTTTGAGACCAAAATTGTCTCGGCCCACCGTACGCCGGACCGGATGCGTGATTATGCAAAATCAGCAAAATCCCGCGGTCTCAAGGTGATTATTGCCGGTGCCGGCGGCGCCGCCCATCTTCCGGGCATGACAGCCTCCTGGTCAGAGCTCCCGGTTCTTGGTGTCCCTATCGAGAGCAAAGCCCTCAGCGGCCAGGACAGTCTCTTGTCGATCGTTCAAATGCCCGGCGGCATCCCTGTCGGCACGCTCGCCATTGGCAAGGCCGGCGCCATCAATGCGGCGCTTCTTGCCGCCAGAATTGTCGCCCTGGGAGATGATGCTGTCGCTGCGGCCGTCCGCGCCTGGAGCGAGGACCAGACCAGAGCCATTGCAGATATCCCCGTAGACGAGGCTTGATAGCCACACACTATGACCGAAAATCCCGCACCACTGTCTCCACTCCGGCCCGGTTCAACCATCGGCATATTGGGCAGTGGCCAGCTCGGGCGCATGTTGGCGCTCGCCGCAGCAAACCTTGGCTTTCGAACCCATATTTTTTCACCGGACGGTTTTCCTGACGGCAGCAGCGGACACAGCCCGGCGGGCCAGGTCGCCCATGCCGAAACCGTCGCCGCCTACGATGACCTTGAGGCCATCGCCCGGTTCGGCGACACAGTTGATGTCGCAACTTACGAATTTGAAAATGTCCCGGCTGAAACGGCGGCTGAGCTGGCCAGGCACACAAGGCTGTTTCCCGCAGCACGGGCGCTCGATGTTGCCCAGGACCGGCTGACTGAAAAGACATTCCTGACATCCATTGGGCAGACGACAGCCCCTTTTAAACCGGTTGATACTCTTGAGGATCTTCGCGCCGCCGCATCTGAAATCGGACTCCCCGCCGTTCTCAAAACACGCCGCTTTGGATACGATGGCAAAGGTCAAAGCATCATCCGTACAGAAAATGACATGGAAGATGCCTGGGCCGCAATGAAAGGCGCGCCGTCTATCCTGGAAGGTTTCATCCCCTTTGATTGCGAGATTTCCGTTATTGCAGCCCGTGCGCACACGGGTGAAACCGTAACCTGGACGCCCGGTGAGAACATTCACCGCGATCATATTCTCAGCGCAACAATCGTGCCCGCACGGGTGAGCGACAAAACGATTGCCGCCGCTCGGGCAGCGGCAGAGAACATTCTCACGGAGCTGGGCTATGTCGGCGTCATCGGTGTCGAGTTCTTTGTCATGAAGGACGAAACCATCCTGATCAACGAGATTGCCCCGCGCGTCCACAATTCCGGTCACTGGACCGAAGCCGCCTGCACGATTTCGCAATTCGAACAGCACATCCGCGCCATCTGCGGCTGGCCGTTAGTCACTCCGGGCCGCCATTCCGACGCGATCATGTACAATCTTATCGGCTCCGATATCGAAAAATGGCCGATGATTGCTAAAATGGAAGACGTTCTTCTGACGCTCTATGGCAAGACAGAAGCGCGCGCGGGCCGCAAAATGGCTCACGCAACGCGGCTCTTTGCCAAAGGCAGCCTGAAGTCAAAAGACGATTTGCCACTCACACTTTAAAGCGCGAACCGGCATAGCGTATTTTGGCGAGGAGCTCGACCGGTGAAGGCATGTTCGCCGCCGCTTTTTTAACCCTCGCCTTGGTCTTTTCAAACTGCATGACATTCTCGATCCGGCGATCAAGAAATTCCCATGTCGGCGCCAGATCTTCCGCCTCGTCGGTCATCCAGTAAAACAGCGTCGAACTCAGGACAAGGCTGAGCGTTGCGCGCTTGGTATAAAAATTAAAATCCGTCGAGGTATCCCCGATACCGCGCCATGCCAGATCAACAGTACGCGCCAGCAGCTGCGCAGCCAGAACGCCATGAACCGGAAGCGCAAGAACGCTCGCAGCCCGAAGCGAAGCCTCACGGTGGCCTTGAAGAAACTCAATGCGCGAACGCACGCCAAGGGTAATCCGCTGACGGATCTTGAGAGACGCAAGATCGACACCCTCCAGGGCGCGGACCATATGTGCATCCGCGGCGTGAGAAAACGCCTCCAGGAGATCGACCGAGCCACGCGGAAAAAGCAGATCGATTTCATCGAGCGACACGCCCTTTGCCTCACCGACCTTGCGCAACACTTCATTGGTCCAGCCATCAAAGGGAATGTCCTTGAGAGCTGCTTCGAGAATGGCCTGTCTCAGGTCCGCAGAGGAAGTGTCACTCATTCCGCAGCCTCCTCATCCGTATCATCAGCTCCATCGGCATCAATGATATGCCGCACCTCACTGTCAAAGATCAGCGTTCTTAAATCCGACATGCGCTGGGGGTAGAGGATACCGTCCAGATGATCGCATTCATGTTGAATGACGCGGGCATGAAAGCCGCTGGCCTCCCCTTCAACCACTTCGCCTTCGCCGTTCAGGGCCCGATATCGGATGTGACCTGGCCGTGTCACCTCGCCGCGCAGACCGGGCACCGACAGGCAGCCCTCCCAGCCGGTCGATGTCACGTCGCCTATAGGCTCAATCTCGGGATTGATAAGCACGGTCAGGGGCGCGGTTTCGTGGCCGTCATGCTCATCGTCTTCACTGCGGGCCGCCGGAGCATGGTAGACCACTACCCTGAGCGGCACATGAACCTGCGGCGCGGCCAGCCCCGCCCCGTTTGCGTCATGCATGGTGACGATCATATCCCGGATAAGGGCCTGTATTTCCGGGGCTTTTGGGTCTGTAACGGGATCTGCGACCCGTCCCAGGACCGGATGGCCCATCTTTGCGATTTTGAGTATTGCCATGGGGCCAATATGGGTGTTTCGCCCCCTCGCGTCCATAGATCGTAACAAAACAATCGCGTAATTAAGGCTATTGGCAGGAAATCCCTGCTATGGTGTGGATTACAGAGGAATCGGCATGGACAGAGCCCTGCTATTGCGCTATTGAAGCCCCCTCGTGACGGAGAATCCCCGAAGATGGACCGTTACACATGAATAATCGTCGGAAAACCGGCGCTGAAGACCTGATGCAAGAAATTGAGGATTGAAGACAAGTGCAAATTATCGTTCGCGACAACAATGTAGATCAGGCTCTGCGAGCCCTGAAAAAGAAAATGCAACGTGAGGGCATTTTCCGTGAAATGAAGCTGCGCACCTTCTACGAAAAACCATCAGAAAAAAGAGCGCGCAACAAGGCCGAAGCCGTTCGCCGCGCCCGCAAGCTTGCCCGCAAGCGCATTGAGCGCGAAAGCAGCTAATCAGATAACTCGAGTTTTCTGCGAAAAGGCGTCCCACACGGGGCGCCTTTTTTCTGGTTCAGATGGCCGTGACCCGGTAGGCACACCGCCGCGCACCGGCCAGGATATGATCGGCCCTCTCAATCTTCACACTCTGACCCAGACACGCCTGAAAGACATGCAACTCCTCCGCACAGAGGCCGCTGCAGGCTTTTGCGGCCTGGCAGACCGGGCAATGGTTCTCCACCATCAGGAGAGATCCGTCCTCCGCCTCTGTCACGTCGGCCATATAGCCCTCCTCGCTGCGGATCGCCGCGAGGCGCTCAAGACGCTGACTGAGCGACCCATCGCCCATCTGATTCTTATAGGAGGTGATTTGCTTCTCCGAACGATTGCGCAAAAGGCTCGCCATGCCTTCCTCGCCGAAGGTCTCCCGAATGGAGCCAATAAGCTCATAAGTAAAATCACCATGACCATCCGGAAAGAGGCCACTCGCGGTCACGTCCAGTGCCCAGATTTTTGTCGGCCTCCCAATCGCGCCTTTCTGCTCGGATGCAGTCACCAGGCCCTGATCGCTTAACTCATAGAGATGCTGGCGCACGGCCATGGCGCTAACGCCAAGTCTTGCCGCAAGGACCCCTGCATCCTGTGGTCCCTCGCGTTTCAGGAGCGAAATGACCCTGTCGCGGGTCTTTTGCGAACCATCTGCGAAGCCGGGTTCTTTATGTGATGATTTGCCAGTCATACCATTTTATAAAGTTTTTTCTTGATAAAAGGCAAGCCCTCTATATTTATAAAGAAATATCTTTAAAAAGGAGTGCATTGACCATGAACCAGATCTGGACATCTGCGGGACCTCTGAGCGAACTGGAAGAAAAAGGCCAAAAGGTCTTCAAGAAAAACGGCAAGCAGGTCCTCGTAATCCTGCGAGACGGTGAGACCTTCGCTTGCAACAATCGCTGCCCCCATGAAGGCTATCCCCTTGCCGAAGGCACGCTGACAGGCAGCGGCCCTGGCACCTGCACTCTAACCTGCAATTGGCACAACTGGAAATTTGACCTGACCACAGGAGAGGCCATGGTCGGCGGCGATGCAGTTCGCCTCTATCCCGTCAAGGTCAAGAATGGCGAAGTCCTCGTTGATTTATCTGATCCTGCACCTGGACAGAGACTTCCGAGGATCCTCGAAAACCTGAGCGAAGCCTGGGACGATTACGACTATGACCGCATCGCCCGCGAACTCGCCCGCTACAAAAAGGATGGCGGAAACTTGAAGGACGTTCTGGCCAACGCCGTTCTGCGCTCACACGAGAAATTCGAATATGGCATGGGCCATCCCTTTGCCGCCGCCGCCGACTGGATGACGCTCGCAGACGAAGTTCACGACAATCCGGCAAAACACCTCATCACCTTCCTTGAGCCGACCGCCCATATCGCATGGGACACGCGCCGCGAGCCCGATTATCCTTTTACGGATGCAGTTGCTCAGTGGAACGAAGACACATTTGTAACCGCCGTTGAGGGCGAACATGAAGACGAGGCCGCTGCACTTATTCGCGGCGCCGCACGTGCTGGCCTCAGATATAGAGACATCGAACCGGCTCTCGCCCGCGCCGCCTTCGCCCACTATCAGGGGTTTGGCCACGCGACCATCTATGTGCTCAAAATCGGTCAGCTCGTCGACAGGCTGGGCGAAAGGATCATGGTGCCGGCAACCCTGGCTCTGATGCGCGAACTCGTCTATGCCAGACGGGAGGATCTTATTCCCGAGTTTCGCAATTACCGCGATGCCCTGAAAAACTGGACCAACAAGGGCGAAGCGCCGGTAGACTGGCAAGACTTCAAGGGCCTGTCTGTCCGCCAGGCTCTGGCAAAGGCGACAGGGAGTTCATCAGATCCGCGCGCACTCTATGACGCCCTGCTTGCGGCCAATGCCTGGAATTTTCTCCACTTTGATCTCGAATTCCAGCGCCACACCGGCACCAACATCTCCCACAACGTCGACTGGCTCAACTTCACCCACGCCATAACTTTTGCCAATTCCGTCCACGAGCTTTGCACGCGCTATCCGGATCTCTGGCCGCAAGGGCTTCTGCAAATGGCCTGTTTCCTTGGACGCAACACACCCTTTGTCGACAAGGATCTCGATACAAGCGAATTCAATGTGGACAACCCTGAGCCCTTTGTCAGTGAGGCCAAAGAAATCCTCTTCGATCACGCCCAGTTCGAGCACATCGTTTCCTGTCACATCGTCAAACTCATTACCGCAACACAAAGGGAGATCACAGCAAGGCCGCAAGGTCCGCAAGTCTCTCTCATGACAGCCGCCCTGAACCGGTTTTTGCAGAACTCGGTAAAGAGGCGCCACGTCATGAGAACCGCCAATCAAGCTCTTAATTTCGTGGAACTGGAGGGTTAGGTGAACGCGGTTCCATATTGACCGGACGAAATATCCAGATATCATCGATCCTGCGAACTGTTATCGTAAAAGGGAGATGAGCTGATGAGCCTTGCCGACGATCACAAAGCCGATCAATTATCAGGCCCCTGGAACCTCCCGCTGGACACTCTTGATGTCAGCGACAGCCATCTCTTTCAAAATCAACGGCACTGGGATTATTTCAAACGGCTCCGCAAGGAAGATCCTGTTCATTTCTGCAGCGAGAGCGCCTTCGGGCCGTTCTGGTCGATCACGAAATTCGATGACATCGTCGCGGTCGATACCAATCACAAGGTCTTTTCCTCCGAGCCCGCCATTGTCATCGGAGACCCCGACCCCGAATTTCAAACCTCCAGCTTCATTGCTTCCGATCCCCCCGTCCACGATGTGCAGAGAAAAGCCGCTACGCCGGCCGTTGCGCCGGTCAATCTGGCACAACTGGAAGCGCTCATTCGGACACGCGTCTGCACAATCCTCGACGATTTGCCGGTCGGCGAAACCTTCGACTGGGTCGACCGGGTCTCAATCGAACTGACCACCCAGATGCTGGCAACCCTGTTTGACTTCCCCTGGGAAGATCGCCGCATGCTGCCGCGCTGGTCAGATGTTGCGACCTCAAGGCCAGAATCAAGCGGCACGGATGCTGCCTTCATATCCGAAGAAGGGCGCAAGAAGGAACTGCTCGAGTGCATCGATTATTTCAAAAATCTCTGGGCCTCTCGCGGCGAGAACTATCAGGGCACTGATTTCATTTCCCTGCTTGCCACCAATCCCGACACGAAGGATCTAACAAAGGACCCGCTCGAGTTTCTTGGCAATTTGATCCTGCTGATTGTCGGCGGCAACGACACGACGCGCAACTCGATTTCCGGCGGTCTCCTCGCCCTCAATCAGTTCCCAAAGGAATATGACAAGCTGCGCGCCAACCCCGATATCATTCCCAACATGGTCCCTGAAATCATTCGCTGGGTCACACCGCTCGCCCACATGCGGCGCACCGCGCTCGAGGACTATGAGCTCGGCGGCAAGCTGATCAAAAAGGGTGACAAGGTGGTCATGTGGTATATCTCGGGCAACCGCGATGAGGAGGCTATTGATCGCCCCGATGAATTCCTGATTGATCGTGCCAGGGCGCGCCATCA
Organism: uncultured Alphaproteobacteria bacterium; assembly: GCA_965603015.1. Classification (GTDB taxonomy): domain Bacteria; phylum Pseudomonadota; class Alphaproteobacteria; order M2410; family M2410; genus JAUWTJ01. Next base: position 22,806 of record CBFDBJ010000004.1, on the reverse strand, counting down.
CCTCTCGTTCGGCTTTGGCATTCACCGCTGCCTGGGCAACCGTGTCGGTGAAATGCAGCTCCGCATCCTGTGGGAGGAAATCCTGAAGCGCTTTGAAAAGGTCGAAGTCGTCGGCGAACCCACCCGCCTGCGCTCCAACTTCGTCATGGGGATCACTGAACTGCCCGTCCGGCTTCACCCCCTGAAAGCCTGAGGTTGAAGGCCTGAGGCTTTCGCGCCCACCAGAGGGCCTGACCTTCGACCGACCTCCAGATTAGACAAATTCCACACTTGACCTGCGGGATTTACTGATTACAGTTCGCAATACGTACTCATACTACGCAAAAAGGGAGGGCTGAATGCCACGCGTTACCTACATTGAGAACAACGGAAGCGAACATAAAGTCGAAGTCGCCGTCGGGCTTTCCCTGATGGAAGGCGCAGTGAACAATCTTGTACCAGGAATCGACGCGGATTGCGGCGGGGCCTGCGCCTGCGCCACCTGCCACATTTACGTCGACCCTGAATGGCAGTCGAAAACCGGCACCAAAACGGACATGGAAGTGACCATGCTGGATTTCGCCGAAGCCGCCGAAGAAACCAGCCGCCTTGCCTGTCAAATCAAGGTGACTGACGACCTTGACGGGCTTGTCGTCCGTCTGCCGATTGCCCAATTCTGATAGTTGAACTCTAAAGGGGAGCAAGATCCATGACCGTGGCCCACGACCAGAACACCAGACCACCAAGTGCCTATGACGTACCACTGGAAGATATTGACGTCAGTGATGGCTTGCTCTTTCAAACCCAGCAGCACTTTGAGTATTTTGAACGGCTGCGCAAGGAGGACCCGGTCCATTATTGCAAGGACAGCGAGTTCGGCCCCTATTGGTCGATTACAAAATTCAACGACATTGTGGCTGTCGATACCAATCACAAGGTCTTCTCTTCTGACAAGACCATCGTGATCGGCGATGCGGACCCTGACTTCAATCCGCCCATGTTCATCGCCATGGACCAGCCAAAACATGACGTTCAAAGAAAAGTTGTCACGCCCGCTGTTGCGCCTGTCAATCTGGCAAAACTGGAGGCGCTCATTCGCGAGAATGTTTGTGAGATTCTTGACAGTCTTCCCGTTGGTGAAAGTTTTGACTGGGTCGACCAGGTCTCGATTGAGCTGACGACCCGAATGCTGGCCGTACTGTTTGACTTTCCCTGGGAAGACAGACGCAAGTTGACCTGGTGGTCGGATGTAACGACATCGAGCCCGGATCAAACCGGTGCTGACGGTTCCATCGTCAACGAAGAAGAGCGCAAGAAAGAGCTGATGGAATGTCTCGAATATTTCATGAAACTGTGGGGCGACCGCGGCGAAAACTATGAAGGCACCGACTTCATCTCACTGCTTGCGACCAATCCCGACACAATGGAAATGTCCAATGATCCGCTCGAATTCCTTGGCAATCTGATGCTGCTCATTGTCGGCGGCAACGACACGACCCGCAACTCGATTTCCGGCGGCGTCCTGGCGCTCAACCAGAACCCGGCAGAATATGACAAGCTGCGTGCCAACCCCGAGGTTATCCCCAATATGGTGTCAGAAATCATTCGCTGGGTCACGCCGCTGGGCCACATGCGCCGCACCGCTCTTGAAGATACCGAGTTAAACGGCAAGCAAATCAAAAAAGGTGACCGGGTCGTCATGTGGTACATTTCCGGCAACCGCGATGACGAAGTCATCGACCGCGCCAACGAATTCATCATCGACCGTGACAAGGCGCGTCATCATCTCTCCTTCGGCTTCGGCATTCACCGCTGCATGGGCAACCGTGTTGGCGAGATGCAGTTGCGGATCCTTTGGGAAGAAATCCTGAAGCGCTTCGAAAAGGTCGAGGTTATCGGTGAGCCTGGACGTCTGCGTTCAAACTTTGTCATGGGCATTACCGAAATGATGGTCAAGCTGCACCCGTTAAAATCCTGATACAACAATCTGGCCTGATCGGTTTTCATGACCCGTCAATATGTGCCGGATCACGATAACGATTGGCCCGAACAGCGTTATCGACGCTCAGCTCGGCACACAGTTTTACAAAAGAGGAAAAAAGATGACGGATATAACGCCCCCCGACGCTGACCTTTCAAACCGCAATCGGGAGTTTGCCAACCTTGGCTCCGTAGACAATGTGCCCTCGGCCTATGACATTGCTCTGGAAGACATCAACATGAGCGATAGTTATATCTTCGAAGCCCAAAAGCACTTTGAGTATTTTGAACGGCTGCGCAAGGAAGATCCGGTTCACTATTGTAAGGACGGTGAGTTCGGGCCGTTCTGGTCGGTCACGAAATTCAACGACATCGTCGCCGTTGACACCAACCACAAGGTTTTTTCCTCGGACAAAACGATCACTGTCGTCGATCCGGATCCTGACTTTGATTTCAGGAACTTCATCGCCATGGATCAACCAAAACACGATGTGCAGAGAAAATCTGTCACGCCGGCTGTAGCGCCGATGAACCTGGCGAAACTTGAAAGTACAATTCGCGAGCGGGTTGGAAAAATTCTGGACGGTCTTCCCGTTGGCGAACCCTTCAACTGGGTTGAAAAAGTCTCTGTTGAGCTCACAGCGATGACCCTGGCGACGCTCTTTGATGTGCCCCAGGAAGATCGACACAAGCTGATCCGCTGGTCGGATGTGGCGACAGCCATTTCAGAGGAAGAGGCCCTGGCCGATGGAACAATTGTCAGCGAGGACGTTCGCCGCGAAGAGCTCATGGAATGTCTGCATTACTTCATGGAAAAGTGGCAGAACAGAACCGAAAATCAGGGCTCAAGTGATTTGATTTCGCTGCTGGCTACAAATCCGGACACCTCGGAGATGATCAACGATCCGATGGAGTTCCTCGGCAACCTGATCCTGCTCATCGTCGGCGGTAATGATACGACCCGCAACTCGATTTCCGGCGGCGTCCTGGCCCTGAACCAAAACCCGGCAGAATATGACAAGCTCAGAGCCAACCCGGACCTGATCCCCAATATGGTTTCCGAAATCATTCGCTGGGTTACGCCCCTCGGGCACATGCGTCGCACCGCTCTGGAAGACATCGAACTGGGTGGCAAGCAGATCAAAAAAGGCGACAAGGTCATCATGTGGTACATCTCTGGCAATCGTGATGATGAGGTGATCGACCGTGCAAGTGAGTTTCTGATTGATCGGGCCAGAGCCCGTCACCATGTATCCTTCGGTTTCGGTATTCACCGCTGCATGGGCAATCGGGTTGGCGAAATGCAGCTCAGAATTCTCTGGGAAGAAATTATGAACCGCTTTGACAAAGTGGAAGTCGTTGGAGAAACCAAACACCTTCATTCCTGCTTCGTCATGGGCATCACCGATATGCAGGTCGTGTTGCACCCGTTGAAGTCATAAGGCGCATATCATGAAGATGAAGGAACTGGAGGAGCGGACGGGCATCGGGCGCGAGGCCATCCGTTTCTACATTCGCGAAGGCCTTTTGCCCGAGCCGGAAAAGCCGCGCCGCAATGTGGCGATCTACTCTGAAGATCATGTCGGCCGTATCCAGCTTATCAAAAAGCTGAAAGACGAACGCTTCCTGCCGCTTGGTGTCATTCGCGACCTGCTTGAAAACCCCGCGCCAGGCGAGATCGGCACACCAAACCTTGTCGGACTTGAATTCCTTTTGGCCGCTCGTCTGGGCGCCAACACCGGCGCAGCCATCTCGGTAAAAGAGCTGATCGAAACAACATCTCTGGATACCGCCGATATCCAGGCCCTGTCTGCGGACGGCCTCATTACAATCAGAGACGAACCGATGGGCCCCACCCTCTCCGGACAGGATGCTCGCATTGCGCGGCTATGGGCCGAGGTAAAGGATGCGGGGTTTGATCGCGGCATCGGATATTCTGCCCATGAGATGAAACGCTACAAGGACGCCGCGGAGATGCTTGCCGATCAGGAGGTCGAACATTTCTATGATCGAATTCCCGGCACCCGGTCCACCGACGAGGCCGCCGCCCTTGCGCAGCAGGGCCTTGCGCACGCCGAACAAATGTTTTCTATCCTGCACACAAAGGCAATCCTTCGCCGCGTCGCCGAACGCAACGCCGAAGACACCAAACACGCCGGAAAGACCCCGTCTCAAGAGTGAGCCGCCGGGACCTGAGTTCACCCTCTACGGTGATGACCTCTTCGCCTGTGCCCTGGCGATAACGCGGTCCATATAAATGCGCCCCAGGCCCGGCGCATATCTCTGCAAAGCCCAGAACAACCTGCTTTCGCGATTGGCCAGCACGACAAATTTGTTTGACGACAGGCCATCAATCAAGGCCCTGGCAACATCACTGGCAGACATCAGGCTTGCGCCCGCCGAAAGAGCAATCGTTTCAGCGGGTTTGGTTTTGTTTTCCTCATCATATCCGGGCGTTTGCGTATCGGGCGGGCAAAACACCTGCACCTTTATCCCGTTCGGTTTCAACTCGCTTCTGAGCGCTTCTGAAAAACCAACCACTCCATATTTCGCCAGGCAATAATCCGTATACCCGTAAACACCGATGAGGCCTGCCAGGGAGGATACATTGACGATTGTCCCGGCGCCCTGCTCGATCATACAGGGCGCAACAGCCTTGCATGCGTTCCAGCAGGGTGCGACATTGGATCGAAGTGTTCGGTCCAGTTGATCTGCATCCATATCAACAAAACGATGTGGCGTAGAACCGCCTGCCGAGTTGATGAGGACAGAAGGTTTGCCGAGCTCCCCTGTCGCCCGCGCGAAGACCTCTTGCGTCTGAGCAAAATCAGCGGCATCGAGACTATAGGCAGATACGCTGGAGGATGGCTCTTTCTGATGCGCAACAATTTCCTGGCGCGCGCGCTCAAGCACGTCAGAGCGTCTTGCAAAGATCGCGACATTGGCGCCGTCAGCCGCCAATTGACAAGCCGCCGCCAGGCCAATGCCACTCGATCCTCCAACAATGAAAACGGTTTGACCCTCGCGCGACATAAAACTGATCTCCATGAAGAAAACTGGCCCTTTCGATACTCATGGTGATGCTCCCGAATCCGTAAACGGTCAACCCTCTGGCTTAGTCCCGGTCCAACCCATCGCCTGACCTGACGACCAATCCGGTGATCTGGCAAGCGTCCCAATGTCGCAGATTAGAGCCTTGACTTTGCGAGTCGCTCGCAAGCAATGTAGGATGAGAAAAACGAGGATCTCCGCAACTTCTGTGCAATTGTAGAACTCTGGTAAGAGGCGCTTGGAGACCTCGGATTGAGAAGACAAATGATGGACACACGATGACTCTCGACAAGGTTGAAAAACTGCAAATTACCCGCGTTCTGGGATTTGCTGAAGGTAACGAGAACCTCGTTGCCCGTCTGCGCGAGATCGGCTTTGCGGAAGACGATGAAGTCGAACTTCTTTACCGGGGGCCTCTGGCACGCAAACCACTTTGTTTTCGCCTTAATCGAACCATGGTCGCCTTGCGCCCCGATGAAGCGCGAGTAATTGAAGTGGAACTTGTGTAATGAGTGTGTTGCGGCTCGCTCTCGTGGGAGCCCCCAATTCCGGCAAATCAACCTTGTTCAACGGACTGACTGGTCGTCGCGCCAAGGTTGCCAACTATGCCGGTGTAACAGTCGAGACACTGACCGGTCGTTTTTTGACGCCCCTTGGCCACACGATTGAGCTCATTGATGTCCCCGGAATTTATGGCCTCAACGCTCAATCAACCGATGAAAAAATTGCGCTCAGCCTGCTTCAGGGCAATCTTGAGGGAACTGCCGCCCCCGATGGCCTTATTGTGCTGCTGGATGCGTCCAACATTCGAACTCACCTTCACTCAGTCCTGCAAATGAAATCCCTCGGGCTTCCCATTATGGTTGTTCTCAACATGATGGATCTTGCAGAGCGTGATGGCGTAAGAATTGACCTTGAAAAACTTGAAGATAGCCTTGGCGTGCCGGTTGTCGCCACCTGTGCTGCTCGCAAGACAGGCCGGGCAGATCTTGTTACCTGCCTCGATCAACAGATTGATCAGTGGAAGGCACGGGCCTCCATTCACGCTCCCGAAGATGACCTGAAAGTCCTGCAGCAACGCGCCCGCGCCCTGGCATCAGAAGTCATCCTGCACGAACCGGCCATGAACAATTTCACCCGACGGCTCGATCAGTATGTTCTCCACCCGGTAGCCGGGCCCGTGATCCTCCTCGGCATTCTGTTCTGTCTGTTTCAGGCTGTTTTTTCCCTGTCAGGGCCTTTTATGGGGGTCATCGAACAGGGGGCGGCATGGTTGGGCACATCAGTTGAGAGGGTCATTCCGGCAGGATGGTTCCAGGATCTCATCGTCGACGGGGTTATTGCCGGAGTGGGCAGCGTTCTGGTTTTCCTGCCACAGATCATCATTCTCTTCACCTTTATTCTTCTGCTGGAAGCATCAGGCTATCTTGCGCGCGCTGCAGTGATGGTCGACGAGCTCATGCTTAGAGTCGGTCTCAATGGCCGCGCCTTTATCCCGCTCCTTTCGAGCTTTGCCTGCGCCGTCCCCGGCATCATGGCGGCGCGCACGATCAACAACGAGCGCGACAGGCTGACAACAATCCTTGTGGCCCCGCTGATGACCTGTTCGGCGCGTCTGCCGATCTATACGCTCATCATTGCGGCCTTTATCCCGCCGGAGAAGGTTGGCATTTTCAATCAACAGGGTCTTGTGATGTTTGGCCTCTATGTCATCGGGATCATCAGTGCGGTTCTGGTTGCTTTCGTCTTGAAGCGCACAGTCATGCAAGGCGGACCCCAGGCCCTCATCATGGAGTTACCCTCTTACAAACTGCCCCATGCCCGGGATTTTTTCATCAATCTCTGGGTAAAGGTCTCCGCCTTCCTGAGGCGAGCGGGCACAATTATCCTGGCAACATCTATCGCGCTTTGGTTTCTTGCCAGCTATCCCTCGTCAGCTTCGTCACTTCGTGACAGCTATGCCGGACAGATCGGCGCCCTGCTGGAAAAGATCCTTGCCCCCATCGGGTTCAACCTGGAAATCGCCATCGCCCTGGTTCCCGGGATGGCCGCCCGCGAAGTCGCCGTTGGCGCTCTGGGGACCGTCTATGCCGTACAGGGCGGCGAAGACAACGTCGCCGGACTGGCGGCAACGCTGCAGTCCGCATGGTCCTTGCCGACGGCGCTGGCGCTGCTGGCCTGGTACGTATTCGCCCCGCAATGCTTTGCAACACTCGCGACGACAAAGCGAGAAACCAACTCCTGGAAATGGACCGGCTTTATGTTCGGCTACCTGATGGCACTCGCCTATGTTGCAGCCGGACTAACCTATCATATTTCCGGGTATTTCCTGGGCTGATACAGCTGCATCAGATTGCTCCAAGGTCAAAGACCGCCCGTCGCCATACGACTTTAAACGCCTGTTAACCAGTGCGTAGTTAAACAATACTCTGGTAGTCAGGCTCCTATAGTCGGCATACAAATCAACCAAATTCAACTGATCCTGAAGACAGTAGGAAGGTATAACACCACTCGAATTTGGAAGAAAGACAGGGTCGCATGAATAGCACTGAACAGGATTCTATTCCCCTTCAGATGGAGGAGTTTCTAGAACTCACTTCAGATGCAGTCGTGTCAATTGACCACAAGATGAATATTGTCATTTTTAATACGGCTGCCGAGTTTCTTTTCGGATACTCTGGTAAAGAGGTCATAGGTAAACCCCTCAATCTTTTGCTCCCCGAAAAGTTTAGAGGCGGGCATCTTCGAAAAATTCAGGCCTTTCAATCGGAACAAGCCGCAGCGCGCCGAATGTCAGTACGCCCCTCAATCACCGGCAGAACAAAAAGCGGTGAGGAATTGACTCTCGAGATCTCAATTCACAAACACTCTGCAGAGAGCACCTATCAATTCACAGCGATCTGTCGGGACACTTCACCCTCCAAAGAAATCAGCCGGGTGCTGGCAAATAGCGAAGCCCGCCTTGCACGCGCGCAAGCCATTGCTCACATTGGCAATTGGGAGTGGAACATAACGACCGGCGATCTGGCGTGGTCAGACGAGATCTATCGGATATTTGGCCTTCGCCCACAGGAATTTGAGGCGACCTATGAGGCTTTCCTGAAGACGATTCATCCCGATGATCAGCAACGCGTATCCAATGCTGTCAACGACACTGTTAAAAACGACACGCCCTATTCCATCACTCACAGGATAGTTTGCCCTGACGGAGAGGAAAAGGTAGTCCAGGAACTGGGTGAAGTGCTGCGAGACCCCGATGGAACACCAGTTCGCATGGACGGCATCGTCCACGACATAACCCGGGACTGGCGTACAAGAGAGGCCCTGATCAAGGCGACACAGGAAGCCCGGAAAGCCGACGAGGCCAAGTCGATGTTTCTGGCCAGCATGAGCCACGAGCTCAGAACCCCGCTCAACGCCATTCTCGGATTTGCACAGATCCTTCGCTCCGACAAAAGGAACCCGCTTTCGGCAGAACAGGTTGAGCATTGTGACTATATAATCGAGGGCGGTGATCACCTCCTCAAACTCGTCAACCGCACTCTGGATCTGGCGAAGATCGATGCCGGTCAGCTGGATCTGTCGCTTGACGAAGTCCATGCCAATGAAGTTGTCGAAGACTGTGTCGCGATGACGACCCCGCTGGGGAAGGCACGAAAGATCACAGTGATCGATGACTTCAGTCATGGTCCGTCAGCGTATCTTCATACCGATCATCTCAGACTCAACCAGATCCTGGTAAATCTCATCGCCAACGGGATAAAGTACAACAAGGATCAAGGGTCAGTAACAATCACAGGGCACAGAACCGGCGATGGTTTCCTGCACCTGTCAGTGACAGACACAGGCATCGGTATCGCCGAGGAAGACCGTCCAGAGATGTTTCAGATGTTTCACCGGATCAAGATGACCGACCGGGCAGCGGTCGAAGGCAGCGGCATCGGCCTTGCCACAACAAAAATTCTCGTGGAAAATCTGTCGGGACGCATCGGATTTGAAAGTGAGGTCGGAACCGGCAGCACCTTCTGGATCGAATTGCCCCTGACCCCCGACGAACAAACCGCGCCGTAGGGCCGCGCATAAAACCGCAAAGTCCTGCGACAACTGTCTCGGACTGAAAGACCGGCTAAAGCGCCTTGATGATGCCTTCGACCATCTTCTTGGCATCGGACAGAAGCATCATCGTGTTGTCCCGGAAGAACAGCTCGTTATCGACACCGGCATACCCGGTGGCAAGGCTTCGCTTGATAAAGAGCACCGTTGCGGCCTTTTCAACATCAAGGATCGGCATGCCATAGATCCCGCTTGACGGATCAGTCTTGGCGGCCGGGTTGGTCACATCATTGGCACCGATAACAAAAGCAACATCGGCTGTCGGGAAGGACGAATTGATATCCTCCAGCTCAAAGACCTCGTCGTAGGAGACACTGGCCTCAGCAAGCAGCACATTCATGTGCCCCGGCATCCGCCCTGCAACGGGGTGAACCGCATAGGAAACCTTGACGCCTTCTTCTTTCAACAATTCGGCCATCTCCTTCAGCGCATGCTGCGCCTGGGCGACGGCCATACCGTAACCGGGCACAATGATGACATGATTGGCGTTCTTCATGATGAAGGCCGCGTCCTCCGCAGAGCCGCGCTTGACCGGGCGCGTCTCAATCACGCCGCCCGTTACCGCCGCATCATCACCGCCAAAGCCGCCAAGGATCACGGAGAAGAAAGACCGGTTCATGGCCTTGCACATAATATAGGACAGAATGGCACCTGACGACCCCACCAGAGAACCGGTGATGATCAAGGCCATATTATGCATGGTGAAACCGATGCCCGCTGCTGCCCAACCTGAATAGGAATTCAGCATGGAAACAACAACTGGCATGTCAGCGCCGCCAATCGGAATGATGATCAGGAAGCCAATCACAAAGGCCAGCAGCGTCACAACAAGAAACATCGTGACAGTCTGGTTGGAACTATCCACACACAAAAGGACAATGCCGCCGACAATGGCAAGCGCCAGGGCGCCGTTGATCACATGCCGACCGGGCAACATGATCGGCGCGCCGGACATGATGCCCTGCAGTTTGGCAAACGCAATGACGGAGCCGGAGAACGTAACGGCACCAATCGCAACACCGATTGACATTTCAATCATGGAATTGAGATGAATATTCCCAAAACCGCCAATGCCAAAAGCCTCGGGCGCCATAAAGGCTGCCCAGGCAACCAGCACCGCGGCCATCCCGACAAGCGAGTGAAACGCCGCCACGAGCTGCGGCATATCGGTCATCGCAATCCGGCGCGCGATAACGGCGCCAATGACCCCGCCGACACCGAGCCCGACAACAATCAGTCCCCAGGTAGAGGCAGATCCTTCGATCTTGTAGATCAGCGTCGTGGCAATGGCGATGGCCATCCCGGCCATCCCCTGCAAGTTGCCCCGTCGGGAGCTTTCCGGCGAGGACAGACCGCGCAAGGCCAGAATGAAGAGAATGCCGGCAATCGTATAAAGCAGTGCCGACTGATCGCCAGGTCCAAATCCGGAACCGGCATGGGCACCGGCGGCACCCTTGAGCTGCTGTGTAATGCTATCCATGACTGGCCCCTATTTCTTTTTCTTGTACATAGCCAGCATGCGCTGGGTCACCAGGAAGCCGCCGAAGATATTGACACCGGCCATAATCGCAGCGAAAAACCCGAGCCACTTGGCCACAGCACCACCCTCGCCGGTCCCCACACCGATCGCAATGAGCGCGCCGACAATGATCACAGATGAAATGGCGTTGGTCACCGCCATCAATGGCGTATGCAGTGCTGGTGTTACTGACCAGACCACGAAGTAACCAACAAAAATCGCCAGCACAAAAATGCTCAGGAGATAGACGATATCGGAAATTCCAGCTTCCATGAGACGGTCCTTTTGTCTCGCCGCAACAGTGCAGCTTGTTTTGTTCTTATGACGTCAATTGAGGATGAACGACTGCGCCGTCATGGGTCAGAGCCGTTCCGGTAATGATCTCATCGTCCCAGTCGATTTTCAGGCAACCGTTTTCGGTGTCAACCAGGGGTTCGATGAAGTTAAGAAGGTTTTTCGCATAAAGCTGTGAAGCATCTGTTGCAAGACGGCCTGGCACATTCAGATGCCCGACAATCTTGACGCCATTCACGACGACGATCTCACCCGGCCTTGAAAGCGGGCAATTGCCGCCCTGCTCAACCGCCAGATCAATAATAATGGACCCCGGCTTCATCGACGCGACCATATCCTCGGTCACCAGCACAGGGGCCGCCCGTCCAGGAATGAGCGCGGTACAAATGACAATGTCCTGTTTCTTGATGGTCTCGGCAATAAGCGCAGCCTGCGCCTTCTTGTAATCGTCCGACATTTCCTTTGCGTAGCCGCCCGAAGTCTCGGCATCTGCCGTCTCTTCGCTCTCGACCATGATAAAGTTCCCGCCGAGGCTTTCGACCTGCTCCTTGGTCGCAGGTCGCACATCTGTGGCCGAAACAATGGCGCCCAGACGTTTGGCGGTGGCGATGGCCTGAAGCCCGGCAACGCCAACTCCCATGATCAACACCCGCGCCGGAGCAACGGTACCCGCAGCCGTCATCATCATCGGCATGGCCCGGCCAAATTCGGCTGCCGCATCAATCACCGCCTTGTAACCGGCCAGATTTGATTGCGAAGAAAGAACGTCCATGGACTGGGCCCGTGTAATCCGTGGCATGAACTCCATGGCAAACGCATCAACACCCGCATCGGCATAGGTCTTGACAAAATCCTTGTCCGCGTGGGGAGCAAGGATTGAGGCCAGCACAGCGCCCCGCTTCATCAGCGCCACTTCGTCCGCCGTCGGACGCGCAACCATCAAGACCGCATCGGCATCACCGATTGCATCTTTTTTCGTCGCAGCAATTGTTGCACCTACGGCCTCAAATTCGCTGTCCGGAATATAGGCGCCATCGCCGGCCCCGGTTTCAACCGCAACCTCGAAGCCAAGACCGATAAATTTTTTAACCGTATCGGGACTGGCCGCAACCCGAGTTTCATTCGCCGCCGTCTCTTTCGGAATTCCAAGCTTCATGGGAAGGTGCCCTCAGAAATAGAAAATTTATTATTGTTATTGCGGCAACTCAGGTGATCACAATCGGACAAAACCGCCCGACCTCATGATCAAATTTGAGCCTAAACGAGGGAAACAAGAAATGTCTCGCCCTCGTTCACGATCTAGCCAAAGATAAACATCAAGACAAGCGTCGACCCGAAGACCACAATCGAGCTGTACTTGACCAGCCGAACAAAGTTGACCCAGGTTTTCTGGTTTTGGGAAATATCCATTCTACGAATCCTTACATCATTGTTGCGGCGCAAAATAGGCGAAAGCAGCTCGAAGGGCAAGGCCCGAACAATGCGACAAAGTATCCGCCCGCCTGACCCATCCAGGGCCCCGCCAAACCCCTGTTATCAGCTGGACACAGGACCTTTTCGATTCGGTTTTGAGTGGTTCCAGTCGCCCAGCAAGGCTCTCAGGGCCGCAACAAAGGCCAGCGGCTGATCCAGCATGATATGGTGCTGAGCCTCGGGAATTTCGATGACCGGAACATTCTTGCCCAGAAGTTCAAACATATAGTCGCCAATCTCGGGCGGAAAAATCAGCGAGCGTTCGCCCCGCATGATGGCAAGGCGGCAGGAGATCTCCTTGAGCCTTTGAGCCCGATCTCCGATTTCAAAACGCTGCCAGATCAGTGGATCAAACTTCCAGGTCCAGCCGCCCTCAACTTCTTTAAGAGAGTTGCGGGCGATGTAATCGACAATATAGGCATTTTCGCAGGTCTGCGGCGGTGCAAGACGGAACCGCGCCAGCGCTGCTGCCAGCGTCGGGTAGATCCGGTGCGGCCGCCCCTCACGATCCGGCGGCCCCCCGTCCCGGTCAGGATTAATCGGGCTGTCGACAATAATCACGCCGGCAAGACGGTCGCCATAGAGCGCACCGGTCACCATGGTGGCAAAGCCGCCGAAAGAGTGCGCTACGATAATCGGCGGCTCGTCATTCTCAAACATGCCGGAATGTTCACAGACCGCAATTTGCTCCCGCGCGTAGTCTTCAAGGGAGTAGCTGTTGCGCTCCTGGCTATCCCCCATCCCGGAAAAGCTGAGAGCCGCTACATTGTACTCCTGCGCGAGATAAGGTGCGATAAAGGCCCACCAATGGGCATGGGCACCGTTGCCGTGGGACAGAATGAGGCCCGGTTTTGCCCGGTCGCCCCAACGCAGATACTGGATCTGCACGCCGTCAACCTCAATGAAGTGTTCTTCAGGCTTGTCTGCCAGAGCTTTGACAAACCATTGCGGTGCCGGCGGCCTCGCCCCCTGAAAGGGCGCCAGGGTGAAAACGGCCTCGCCGAGATCGGGCCACTGCGCCTCAAATTTTTCTCTGTCATTACTCATGAGGACTGGGTTAAGCCACGCCGGGTCATTTGCCAAGGGGTTTGAGCCTGGCTCGCGGGCCGGTTTCACCCCTCCATCGCTTCCAGCTGGTCGATAAACCCGGAAATCACCGACATGCCTTCCTGCCAGAAATCAGGTTTTGAGGCATCAAGACCGAACGGTGCCAGCAGCTCCTTATGGCGCAGGGTACCCCCGGCGGCCAGCATGGTCAGATATTTCTCCTGAAAGCCGTCCGGTTCACGCTGATAGACCGCGTAGAGCGAGTTCACCAGACATTCACCAAACGCGTAGGCATAGACATAAAACGGTGTATGCAGAAAATGCGGGATATAGCACCACCAGGTCTCATAGCCCGGGTTCATCTTGACCGAAGGTCCGAGGCTCTCACGCTGAACGTCGAGCCAGATTGCGCCAATTTCATCCGCCGTCAGCTCGCCGTCCAGACGCGCGGCGTGAATACGGCGCTCAAAATCATAAAAGGCGATCTGACGTACAACAGTGTTGAGCATGTCCTCAACCTTGCCGGCAATCAGCCGCTTGCGCGAGGCTGCATCACTGGCGCGCTCCAGGAGCGACTGAAACGTCAACATCTCACCAAAGACGCTGGCCGTCTCCGCCAGTGTCAACGGCGTGTCGGCCAGAATGTTACCGCGCGGCGCCGCCAGATACTGATGAACGCCGTGGCCCAGCTCATGAGCCAGCGTTGCCACATCGCGCGGCTTGCCGAGGTAATTGACCAGCACATAAGGATGCGCGCTCGGCACCGACGGATGGGAAAACGCACCGCCGGTCTTGCCTGACCGGGCTGGCGCATCAATCCAGTTTTCCTCAAAGAAGCGCCGCGCAATATCGGCCATCTTCGGTTCAAACCCGCCGAAGGCTGTCAGCACAATGTCCTTTGCCTCCGTCCAGGGGATAAGGTGATCATCAGATCCTGGAAGCGGCGCATTGCGGTCCCAGAAATCCAGCGCGTCCACGCCGAGCCATTTGGCTTTGAGCGCATAGTAGCGATGCGCGGTATCGGCATAGGATGCCTTGACCGTCGCTGTCAGCGCTTCGACAACCTCCGCTTCAACTCTATTGGAGGAGTGCCGCGCCGTCGCCATATCCGGCTGCCCGCGCCACTCGGTCTCAATGGCCTTGTCCTTGGCCAGTGTATTGGTGATATGGGAAAAGACAGTTTTGTTTTCAGCAAAGGTTTTCGACAATCCCGTCGCCGCCTGTTTGCGAGTCTCGGTCTTTGCGTCTGCAAGCCGGGCAAAAGCCTCTTCGCTGGTCAGCCGTTCATTACCAATATCAAACCGAAGCGATACCATGAGCTGATCAAAGAGACGGTTCCAGGCCTGGCTCCCGGTCAGGCTCTTGTCATGCAGCAAGCGCTCCAGATCCGTCGACAATTGCCACGGGCGCTCGGCCCGAATGGCTTCGATCCATGGACGATACTCGGCAACCTTCGGATCGCACCAGGCTTTGTCCAGCACCTCGTCTGCAAGCGAATTAAGCTCCAGTGCAAAGAACAGTGTTTTGGAGTAAATCGCTGTGACCGCTTCGCGGGTCGCTCCGTAAAACTTGCCAACCGCGGCGTCATCCCCGGCACAGGCATGAACCAGGAAGGAATAGACCGAGGGACGATCCGCCAGTTCACCCAGATCATTGTATTCCTGCAGCGCGGCTCCGAGCTGCGCCGGGCCATCGGCAGACCCCAGAAGCACAGCAAGCTTGCCCTCAAAGCGGCTACAAAAGTCATCGGCCCACTGTGAGGCGTGCTCAAGATCTTCACGAATTTTCGGACTGTCCATCGTTGGATAGAGAGCCGACAGATCCCATAAAGGGTCTTTGTCAAAGAGTTCATTTTGCATGGACAAAACATACAAAACAAAGCCCGGCCTGTCAGCAACAGGCCGGGCTCAATTGTTTCGTTTTTGGTTAGCTGGCTGAAATTTAATTCAGCCGGCTATCCTATTCGCTTTTGATCGTCACCTGAACACGGCGGTTCAGTGGCTCACGAATGTTGTCGGCGGTCGGAACAGCAGGTTCCCCTTCACCGGCCCAGGTACCTGTAGCATCACCGGCACCATGAGCCCTGAGGGCTCTCAACACAGCAAGTGTGCGACGCTCTGAAAGCGCCAGGTTGTAAGCCGAAGAGCCGGAGCTGTCGGTATGCCCGCGCACAACAATTTTCGGATTTGTAAGCTCGCCGGCAAAGGACGCAATTTCCTCGACAATGGCCGTTGCGGCAGACGTCAAAGTAGACGCATTGAAGCCAAAATAAACGGTGAAGTTGGAAATAACATTGGCATCATCGTTTTGAGAGGCCGGAGCCATCGGTACCGGAGCACGTCCCCCTTCACAGATTGGCAGAATTTCATAAAAAGCGGTGCGCTCGGCAACAACATAATCCGGCTGTACCGGGCCAAACAGACCTTCGCCCCAATCGTTGTCATGCGCTTGCTCGACCCAGCCATCATAGTAGACCTGGGCCTTCGCACACGCTTCCGGAGACTGTGTCCGACCACCGCTGTTCAGGGCAGCCATCAGACGATCACGCGCCTTTTCAAATTCAGAAACATCCAGTGTTGAGACATTGTAGTCGGACGCAATCCATGGCTCAACTGTGTCACCGGCAGCGGCAGCAACGCCCCTGGCAGCAAGTTTGTCGGCATGAGTCCAGTTCCCGTCCACATCCACTTCCGTACTGGTTCTATGCTGATATTCACGAGCAAGGTAAGAATTGAAGTTATCCCCCTCGATGTCCATCGCCAGGAAGGGCTCGACTTTCAGGCCGCAACCTGCCAACCCGGCAAAAACAACAATTGCGACCAGGCGCGAAATATTCTTCATAAGAAATCTCCGTTTCATTTCCTCGATACTCCAAAGGCCGCGGACCCCTCGTATCAAGATTCCAGTCCCATTTTGAGACCCCTTTTAATCCATGAGGCAAGATGTGCATGGATAATGCCAACCCACAACAGCATTTACATCGGATAGTGCTACGCAGACCATGAACATGCCGCCGAGAGAAAGAGATGCACTACTTTGGCATCCCAATTGTTGCAAATTGACAACACATATTTTCCAGAATCCGGATTGTATTCTCGGCCCGCCTTTTCCGAGGTATTCTTTGACCGTTGAAGTCCAAATCCGATGCCAGTTGATAATATATTGTAATTATTGGCACTTCTTCGCCTTAAGTCGGTCTTTACAATTCTCGCGCACAATACGCAAGCGTTCCGGTCCTATTTCTCGAATG
Source organism: uncultured Alphaproteobacteria bacterium (assembly GCA_965603015.1). Classification (GTDB taxonomy): domain Bacteria; phylum Pseudomonadota; class Alphaproteobacteria; order M2410; family M2410; genus JAUWTJ01. The sequence goes on along the minus strand of CBFDBJ010000004.1, from coordinate 6,100 downwards.
GGTTGAAAAGGCTGGAACCGCTAAACGCATCATCGCGAATTTTACCATCCGGGCGTGCAGCCGAATGATCGACACAGGACAGGGTTACGGGGAATATGTCTAACAGCGTACTCATAATTGACGACGATCCGACACAGCGTCGTTTGATTGAAGGTGTCCTGGACAAAAATGGCTTCAGGTCCGAGCAGGCCAGCGGCGGGCATGAGGCCCTTGAATATCTGGTCCAAAATGCAGACAAGACCGACATCATCTTGCTTGACCTCAACATGCCCGGCATGAGCGGGCTTGAGGTTTTGGAAGCCCTGCGCCCTCTTGAATACGCCATTCCGGTTATCGTCCTGACCGGTCAGGCAGGTGTTGAAACCGTCGTAATGGCCATGCGAGCCGGAGCCACCGACTTCGTGGTAAAGCCCGCAAGTCCCGAACGATTAACTGTCTCGATCCAGAACGCCCTTCAGATGCGCCAGCTGTCCGGCGAAGTCTCGCGTCTCAAGCGCAAGCAATCCGGCGCTCTTACATTTTCCGATCTCATCGCAACTTCGGCGCCGATGCGCCAGGTCATTCGCCTTGGTGAACGCGCGGCTCAATCCCAGATCCCCATTCTGATTGAAGGGGAAAGCGGCGTCGGCAAGGAAATAATCGCCAGGGCTATTCAAGGCTCCTCTGACCGGGCCGGCCGCCCGTTTGTTACAGTTAACTGCGGGGCCATTCCACAAAACCTCGTCGAAAGCATTCTGTTCGGCCATGAAAAAGGCTCCTTTACCGGTGCTGCCGGCAGACATGCCGGCAAGTTTGCAGAAGCCGATGGCGGCACGCTCTTTCTTGACGAGATCGGTGAATTGCCGCTCGACATGCAGGTCAAACTTCTGCGCGCCCTTCAGGAAGGTGAAATTGATCCAATCGGATCGAAAAAGCCGGTCAAGATCGACATCCGGCTGATCTCTGCCACCAATCGCAATCTTCTTGAAATGGCCCAGTCCGGCGAGTTTCGCGAGGACCTCTATTATCGCCTCAATGTATTTCCGGTCTGGATCCCGCCGCTGCGCGACAGACTGGAGGAGCTTCCCGAGCTTCTGGAGTTTTTCGTCACACGTTTCGCGACGGAAGAAGGCAAGCGCATACGCGGGATAGATCCTGCCGTCGTCAAAATGCTGGAGCAATACTCCTGGCCCGGCAACATTCGTCAGTTGGAAAACTCGATTTTCAGAGCAATCGTCTTGTGCGATGGCGATGTCATCTGTCCCGAAGACTTCCCGCAGATTGCTGCCCTCACAGGCACAGATATCTCCACACGGTCGGCACCGGCGGCAATCGCCTCGGCGGCCACTCCCGTTGATGCATCCGGCATCATTCCTCTGGGACGTCAGGACGAATACCTGGGCGCCCATGAAGTGTCGGACCAATCCAGTGCCACTCTGGCAGAAAGCCTGCGCGAGGAGATCGCGTCTTTCGATGCCGAGGGTCACATGCGCAAGCTTGAGGAAGTCGAAGGCGATATGATCCGCCAGGCCATCGACCATTATTCCGGCCAGATGTCGGAAGTCGCACGACGCCTTGGCATCGGCAGGTCAACGCTCTACCGCAAGGTCAGGGAACTCGGTCTGGATGTGCGCGGGACCGGAACTGACGACTAATCAGCTCTCTACCATACCCAGTGCGTGCAGATAGAGGTCCAGAATGGCTTCCTGCTCCTGGCGTTCGGCCGTGTCCTGCTTGCGGATACGAACAATCTGGCGAAGGACTTTAACGTCATAGCCATTCGACTTGGCTTCAGCGTAGATCTCCTTGATATCTCCTGCAATTGCAGCCTTTTCCTCTTCAAGCCGCTCGACGCGTTCAATGATGGACTTGATCTGTCCTGCAGCGACACCGCCGCTGACACCAGCCTTGGACATGGAATAACCCCGTTTTCAAATGTGTTGCGCAAGTTCACGCGGGCACCGGTAAAATTTTAGGACCGGACTTGAAGGGCCGGACCATAGTCGGATTGGTCCCGCTTCTTCAATGGCAAACTGAAATTTATCCACCGAAAAATGTAATGCGGCGCTCTGTCAGTCTTTCGCCTCATCAGCATGAGAGCCTTGCAGCTCAACCTGCCAGATTGCCTCATGGGTCATGAGGTCCCGCAACCCTGCCTCCAGAATACCCGCCCACTTTGCAACACCCGCCGCAGTTTCAATAAGGTCCTGGCGGATTTCAATGAGAACATGGGGTAACCCCCGCATGGTTCCATGAGTATACAGACAGTCCCCCTTGAGTTCCCCGGAATACGGCTGGTTATCACCAATGACGAGGTCCGCGTCACGCTCAAGCGTTGTTTTGAGGGGCTTGACGGCCCGATCATCGCGGTCCCACAGCAGCGCGATATGCCAGGGGCGCTGAAAGCTCTTCCATATCGGCGTAAAAGAATGAACAGAGACCAGCAAGGGCACCTGTCCCGCCGCAAGGGCCCGGTCAATTTCTGCCGTGATCGCACCATGATAAGGGTCAAAGAAATGAGTCAGGCGATATTGACGCTCCGCGCTGTCCACATTCTTGTTGCCCGGGATAATGGCACCATCAGATATTTGCATGACAAGTGTCGGGTCAAGCGGTTCGCGGTTCAGGTCAATCAGCAACCGCGAATAGAGCGCCAGAATGGCCGGGGCTTCAAAGGCCGCCGACAAATGCCGCACCACATCCCTGGCGCCAATATCCCACGCAATATGCCGCTCAAGCTCCCGCTCTCCCAGACCAAGCGTACCATAGCGCTCCGGCAAACCGTTGCTGGCATGGTCACAAAGAAACAGGAAGCGCGGATCGCCGTCCGGGTTGATGATTTCAAACGCCATGCAAAACTCACGTACCGAGGAGAGAAAACTGATAGAGTCTCTTAGGACTTCAAGACCAATCAGGCAAGACAGCCCATGCCCGATCACCAGACAGAGTTTCTGACACGCCTTTTTGAGGCTGCCGTCCAGCGTGCCGACCCCCGCGGCGCCGCGCCTCTCCCCCTGCCTCCGATATTGCCTGGCGCGCCCGCAACCGGCCGGTCTGTGGTCGTTGGAGCGGGCAAGGCCTCCGCCGCCTTTGCCCAGGCCCTTGAGAGCACAATGCAACAGCGTGGCCGCAAGATCGACGAAGGATTTGTTATCTGTCCCCATGGATCAAGCCTCAACGCCGGACCAATTACCTGTTTTGAAGCCTCGCATCCGATCCCCGATCAGCGCAGCCTGGAAGGCGCAAGGCACATATTGAACCTGGCATCCGAACTCGGCGCCGATGATGAGCTCATCGTGCTTTTGTCCGGCGGCGGATCATCTCTCATGGCTCTTCCGCTTGAAGGGGTCTCCCTTGAGGAAAAAAGAGCCCTCACCGAGCAACTTCTAAAGTGCGGCGCATCCATCCAGGAAATCAATTGCGTCCGAACACATCTGTCACAGATCAAGGGCGGCAAACTGGCTCAAGCTGCCTGGCCAGCCAGAGTCACCACCCTGGCCATCTCCGATGTCGTCGGCAATGACCCTGCCACGATCGCATCGGGACCGACAGTGAAAGGCCCATCGACGCCGCAGGACGCAGCGGTAATCCTTGCCAGATACGACCTTGTCATCCCGGCAAGTGTCACCGCAGCCCTCAACTCACCCGGACCAAAAGTGCATGGGGCCAGCCAGACATCAGGCGATGAAAACCACTACCAAATTATCGCAACCCCTGAAGATGCCCTTGAGCAGGCCGCCAGAGAGGCGCGGAAATTTGGCCCTGTCGGCTTGCAGGTCCACAATCAGGGTTGCGCCCTTGAAGGCAGCGCACAGGACATGGCCCGGGCTCATGCCTCTCTTGCCCTCGAACTGAAGAAACGCGGCGGCGCCCATCTCATCCTTTCAGGTGGTGAACTGACGTGCCAACTGCCCCCCGCGCTCGACTTTGAAACCAGCAAAGGCGGACCCAGTCACGTCTATATCCTCGCCCTGTTGCATCAGTTCAAGGGAGAACCTGGCATTTATGCCCTGGCGGCCGACACAGATGGCACGGACGGCAGTACTTCAGCAGCCGGGGCTTTCATCGGCCCCGAAGACTGGCAGCGAACCCTCGATCGTGAGTGCGATCCGCAGAAGGCGCTGGCCACCCATAAATCCGGTGCGTTTTTCGACCAACTTGGTAATCAACTTGTCACCGGACCGACACATACCAATGTTAATGATTTTCGCGCTATATTGATTATCGATTCCCAAGCTGATGAGCCTGATTGATGAAAAAGTCTGATATGCCAGCCCGCCCCGCCACCTCCCTCGCTAAAGCCCTCTGCGTATTTCCGGTCCTTGTCGCGGGATTTCTACTCGCCGTTGTTTCAGGGGTTGTTTCAGGCCGTGCGGAGGCTGACTTGACGGTCTGCAATCAAACCAGGGAGCCAGCCGGCATTGCGCTGGCCATGAAAACAGAAACTCTATGGAAATCCGAGGGTTGGTGGACAGTCGAGCCTGGACGCTGCAAGACCCTCCTTAAGGGACGGCTGGCCAAACAAGATTATTTCATTCACGCGCTGCACTATAATGTCGGCGGACGCTGGGAGGGTGAAGAAAGCTTTTGCGTGGATCGCGGCTCCTTCACCATCGAGGGACGCTTCGACTGCAAGGCACGCGGATATGAGAAAGCCGGATTTCTGAAAGTCGATACCAAAGGAAAGTCGGACTGGCAGCACACACTTGTCGATCACGTGGAAACCGCTCCACTGGTAAAAGAGAAGGAATAGTCAATGCGACGTCAGCGCAACACCAAGATTGTCGCAACCCTCGGACCGGCTTCATGCGATCCTGAAACGATCGCCAAACTCTTTCACGCCGGTGCCGATCTCTTCCGCATCAACATGAGCCACACGTCTCATGAGGATCTCGCGAAATTCGTAAGCATGATCCGCGATATTGAACGCGATGTAGCGCATCCGATCGGGATCCTTGCCGATCTACAAGGCCCCAAAATTCGGACCGGGCCGATGGAAGGCGGCAAGATTGAACTGATCACCGGCCAGACCATCACCATCGACCTAGACCCCACCCCTGGCACCACCGAAAGGATTGGACTGCCCCACCCGGAGATTTTCGCGGCCGTTGACGCCGGGACATCCCTGCTGATTGATGACGGGAAACTCAGGCTGGAGGTCGAAAGCAAGACCGACAAAACAATCATGGCTCGGGTGCAGGTCGGAGGCTTTCTGGGTGGCAAAAAGGGGGTCAATGTGCCCGATGCTGTCCTGCCGATCTCGGCACTTACCGAGAAGGATCTTGCTGATCTTGATGCGGCTCTTGCTGCAGATGTCGACTGGATAGCCCTTTCGTTTGTACAAAGATCCGCCGATGTCGTGGCGGCACAAAAAAAAGTCGCCGGGCGGGCCGGGGTCCTGGCCAAGATTGAAAAGCCCGCAGCCCTTGATGATCTCGAAGAAATCGTCCACGCCGCCGATGCCCTGATGGTGGCCCGTGGAGACCTTGGCGTCGAACTGCCTCTCCAGATGGTTCCCGGACGTCAGAAAGAGATTCTCCGCCAGGCGCGCCGCGCCGGCAAGCCGGTAGTCGTGGCAACGCAGATGCTGGAAAGCATGATCGAGGCTCCGGTTCCCACCCGTGCCGAAGTATCAGACGTCGCTACCGCAGTCTTTGATGGCGCCGATGCAGTGATGCTGTCAGCTGAATCCGCCGCTGGAAAATATCCTGTCGAGGCAGTGCGCACAATGGACTCCATTGCCAGGACAGTTGAGAGCGAAAGCATTTTCCGCGACACTATCAAGTCAGTAAAATACGAGCTTGAAGCCACCCCTGCAGACGCCATCACCGCAGCCGCCAATCAGGTTGCCAAAACCATCAATGCCGCCGCGATTGTCTGTTACACGACCACGGGTTCTACCGCCCTCAGGGCCTCACGGGACCGCCCGAGCACGCCGATCATCACACTGACCCCGTCCGAAAAAACCGCCCGCCGTCTCGCAATCGCCTGGGGCCAGACCTGCGTCCTGACAGAAGACGCAAAAGACCTCGACGACATGGTCGACAGGGCCTGCCGCATCGCTTTCCAGGAAAAGTTCGCTACGCCCGGCAAACGCATCGTCATCACCGCCGGCATGCCC
>CBFDBJ010000003.1:0-100308 GCA_965603015.1 uncultured Alphaproteobacteria bacterium | reverse complement strand
GCGGGTTGACAGGGGATGGCGGGTTGACAGGGGATGGCGGGTTGACAGGGGATGGCGGGTTGACAGGGGATGGATTGTCAGCTTAGCCACTCAATGCACTTGTTCGAGTTTTTCTCGTCTTTCTACCCGAACGCTTTTGCCATCATATTCGCCATGCGTTTGGCAAAGGCCGGGGCATCGGCGAGCGGGTCGCCTTCGAGGATGCGGGCCTGGTCGAGCAGCAGATGTGCTGCATCCTCAAGTCCCGCGCCGCCCTCGCCTGACGCGGCCTTGCCGGCCAGTGCCTTGATCAGGGCGTGATCGGCGTTGACTTCCAGAATGCGTTGCGACAGCGCCGCTTCGGGATTGTGCTGCGCCAGCACCTTTTCCATTTGCATATCCATCCCGGCGTCCGAGGCCACCAGGCACACAGCGCTGTCGGTGAGGCGTTTTGAGACGCGCACATCGGCGACCTTGCCCTCAAGGGCGCTCTTGGCGAAGGTGATGAAAGTCGCGGTCCCTGCATCCACGTCAGGGGTCTCGTTCTTGTCGTCCGCTGCGCCGTCTTCAAGATCGGCGTCGCCTTGCGTTACCGACTGAAACGGTGTCTCGCCGTATTTCCCGGCCATGGAGATCCAGAACCCGTCGACCGGATCGCTGAGCAGCAGCACTTCGATGCCGCGTGCCCGGAAGCCCTCAAGCTGCGGGCTCCTGGCGACCGTCGCCGCGTCGTCGCCGGTCAGGAACCAGATCGCCTTCTGGCCGTCCTTCATCGCCGACACGTAGTCATCGAGCGAGCGCCAGTCGTCGCCCGAGGTCGACTTGAAGCGGGCAATTTTCATCAGCGCCTCGCGCTGGTCCGCGTCTTCATAGAGACCTTCCTTCAGAACCAGCCCAAAGGCTTCCCAGAAGGCTACAAATTTTTCCGGCGCCTTGTCGGCCAGCTTGCCGATCTCGGTGATGACCCTTTTGGTCAGCGCCTTGCGGATCGAGGCAACAATCGGGTTATTCTGCAACATCTCGCGCGACAGATTAAGTGGCATGTCCTGGCTATCCACGACGCCCTTGACGAAGCGCAGATATCCGGGCAGCAGCGGCGCGGCATCGGTGATATAAACCCGGTTGACGTAGAGCTGCACGGCGGTGGTGCGCTCCGGGTTGAACAGGTCCATCGGCCGCATCGACGGCAGGAACAGGAGAACCGTATAGGAGTGCCGGCCTTCTGCCGTGTAGTGGATCGTCAGAGCCGGATCATCGAACGCCATGCCGGCCTGATGGTAAAATTCTTTATACTGCTCTTCGGTGATGTCGGATTTGGGCCGCGTCCAGAGCGCCGAAGCGGTATTCAGCGTCTCGTCAGCTTCGTCAGCACTTTCCTCGTCGCCCTCTTTTGGCGCGTCTCCCGTCTTGCCTCCGGTCAGAATGATCGGCAGGGCGATATGATCCGAATAGGTTCTGACAATATAGCCAAGCCGGGTCTTCTCCAGATATTCCTCGTCGCCCTCGCGTATATGCAGCACGATGGCCGTGCCGCGGTCCCCGGGGATAAGGTCGGAGCGTTCGGACTTGCCAATTTCAAACGATCCGGATCCGTCCGAGACCCAGACCCATGTTTCGGCCTCGCCGGCCCGGCGCGAGAACACCTCAACCTTTTCGGCGATCATAAAGGCTGAATAAAACCCGACACCAAACTGGCCAATCAGGCTGACAGCATCCTTGTCGTCGCCTTCAAGCGCCTTGGCAAAGCGCTCGGTGCCCGAGCGTGCGATGGTGCCCAGGTGGTCAATCAGCTCGGCCTCGTTCATGCCGATACCATTGTCCGAAATGGTCAGGGTTTTGGCAGCCTTGTCCGCCGTGAGACGGATGCGAAATTCCTCGTCACCGGCGGTCAGGGCGGGGTTGGTGATCGCCTCGTAGCGCAGCTTGTCACAGGCGTCCGATGCATTGGAAATCAGCTCGCGCAGAAAGACTTCCTTTTCCGAATAGACCGAATGCACCATGAGGTGCAGGAGGCGCGAAACCTCGGCCTGAAATTCGTGGGTCTTTCGTTTCGGTTGTTGGCCTGATGTGTCTTGTGCTGCGTTTTTGGTATCACTCATTGTCATCACTCTCGTCACTTGTCTGTTTGATCATTGAAGCCCGGGCGATGGTCAACTGGTCGCCCTTCCACTCGGGGATTTGAAACGCCCATCCTGCGGCGCGCGCGTTAATCATCGCGGCCTCCGCTGCAACATCTTTTGGCGCGTCTTCGGTCTGGTCTGCCCCGGCCGCGCTGGTCGACGGGAGCGCTTCCGGTAGTTCAAAAGTCTCAGCCTCGAGCGTAATCCAGTAGTTTCCCTCAAAGCGCTGCGTCCTGAGTGTCAGCGCCAGACCATCGAATGTTTCATAGCGCGCGAAGGCAGCATCATCAAAGCCAATTTCAGCTGCTGGCATGGCATCGGAAAGCGCCATGGCGATCAGCCCCCGGCCAAGGCCGTTGGCCGCCGTCGGTCCGCTCATGGCCTCGCCCTCATAAAGGTCGAGCAGCTCAAAATCATAGCTCTCCGGGTCGGGCCGGGCGATTGAGAACGCCTCGCTGCCCTGGCTGGTGGCACCCGGCGTGGTATGGACGCTGGCGATCCGGCTTGCATCAACTTCGAGGAAATCAAGATCCATCCATTCTTCAAGGGCGGCTTCGACCTCAAAGTGTCCTTCGCCAATCCATGTCTGATCCTCCCCGTCCATGCGCAGCCACGTCCGGGCTTTGCCGTCAAGGGTCGCGACGCCCTCGGGATTGCCGAAGAGGGCGGCGGCCAGCACGGTATTATCTGCATCCAGCACACGAATGCGCACGCCATCGCCGCCGTCTTCCGGCGCGCCAAGGCCGACAGCCTGATGGCGCTCGGCCCGTGCAGTTTTCTTCTCGATTAGCTCTATATCACCCAGACCCCAAATGAGGGTCTTGAGCTCTTCCGCGCGGATCGGATAGTTGCCACGTTCGAATACGCCCCATTGATCGTTATCGTCAATTTTAGCAACAGTGAAACGAGCATCCTTTGACTGGATTTCAATCCGGGCAATATCAGCCGTCGCGATTTCAAACCCTGGAAAGGCAAGGCGTGGGTTAAACCCGTTGTCGGTCTTGCCGCCTGAAAGGCTATGGGCGATCACCGCAGCAAGGCTTGCGACAACCGCAGCAACGGCGAGCCATTTCAGTGTCCGACCTCTGGGATCAGGTCCGGCTACGCCAGCCTCGGTCTTCATTCAGGCTCTCCTTGCCGCCGCCTTGCGCCGCCGCCGCATCTGGAATGTTGCAAGGCCAAAAGCGAAGGCTGCAACGATCAGCGGCATCACCGCAATATTGATAAACCGCACGCGATTGCCGAGCCGATCAATATCGCGGCGCAGATTAAACTGGATCGCGCGCTGCGCCTTGCGCGTTTCCTCGTGCTCGGCCAGGAGGGCCTTGAGTTCGGCGCGCTCGTCCTCGGTCACCATAATCGTATCTCCGCCTCCATCCTGCGCTTCCGATGCGCCGCGCAGTTCGTCAACCCGGGCGGAGATCTCTTCCAGCTTGGCTTCGAGCTCGTGTTGCCGGGGAAGAAATTCCTCTTCCGCGGCACGCTGGATTTTCTGAACCAGAGTGAAGGGCCGCTGGGATCCGGCGCGGGCGCGCAGCGAGATGAGATCATCGGACCCCATGAGGTTTTCCACGGCGCTCACCACAAAGGTGCCATTATCGGCGGTAGGCTGCATCAGCCGCTCGCCAAGGAAGCTCTGGATCTGGACCCAGAAGCGATCATCGATGAAGTCCGCGTCTGCGACCACAATGATATTGGCGGCAGCGGTTTCGGTCAGGTGTGGGCCTGAACTGATATCAGCCTCGTCCGCGCCTTCGCCCTCAGCTTCTGGCGCGCCATCCGGGAAAGCAGACTTTATCGCGCCCTGGATGCGTGCCGCCAGCACATGAGTTTTTTCGTCCGGGGTGAAATCACGCAGGATTTCTTCAAAGGCTTTTCTGAATTTTGCATCCTGGAAATCCACCAGCCCGGAATCACTCGAAGAGGTGATGAGCGGTGTGATCGCGGTGGTCGCGTCATCAAGATGTTCAATCGATCCGGCCGAGGCAAACTGGAGCAGCGTCAGCTCGGCAGTAACTATATCCTCCCGGTCAATCTCCGCTTCGCTCAATCGCGGCCACAACAGAACCGGTGGGTAGTCAGATTGCGGAACATAATACCCGAGCGCACGGTCCGCGACGACAAAGTCGGGACTGATTTCCACGCCCCAGCTTGTCAGCAAGGGTCCAAGCGCGGTTGCCGAGCTGTCGTTGGTCGCCGCAGGCTGTTGCATGTTTTGCATCATTTGCGGCTGGCCGGTCTGGCTCATTTCCGAAAACGGATCGAGCAGGGCCAGCACCCGGCCGCCGCCCATCACAAACTGGTCAATGGCGTAGAGCATTTGCGGTGACAGTGCCTCGGGGTGGGCAATAAGCAGCACTTCGACCCCGCTCGGGATCACAGCCGCCTCGGTGTCGATATGCTCAACCTCGAAGCTGCCGAGCAGCTGTTCGTAGATAACATAAGGCTGCCCGCGGCCTTGCATGGCCGCCGCCATGCCGCCTGGTCCGGTATCCAGCGGTAGTGAGGTGATCAGCCCCAAAACCGGCAGGTCTGTGCGGTCGAGGCGATAGATGATCGAGATGAGGTCATATTCAAGGTATTCCTCGCGGTCGAGCGGCACGAACGGCACCACCTCGCGGCCATCGACTGTATTGGTCGCCACCAGTCCAAAATAGACGATCTCGCCGTCGCGGGTCTGGGCCCCTGTCAGCCCGGCCTCACTGGCCGCGTCTTCAGATTCTGTATAGCGCTCGACCGGGATGATCTCGAATTTGAGATTGCCATCAGCGCTGTCCGAAAACTCGATGAGGAGATCCTTGAGCCGCTCGGCCGTGGTGCGTACTTCGGGAAGTTCCGTGGCAATGCGTTCGGAATAGTACAGCTTGATCGACACAGGCTCTTCGATGGCTTCGAGGATATTGATTGTGCCGTCGGACAAGGTGAAGAGTTTGCCTTCGGTGAGATCAAGGCGCGCATGACGAAAGGCAGCAGAAGAAAATATATTGACGGCAAAAAACAAAACGACAATCGCCGCCATGCTGACGATGCTGATCCGCTTCTGACTTGAAAGCAACTTGTTCATACCAGTCACCCCGCCCGCTTCAGATCAACAAGGATTGCGTTAAGGCCGAGCCACGCAGCGATCAGGGTTATGAAGAAAACCAGATCTCGCAGATCAATAACCCCGCTCATGATCGCCTGAAAATGCGTCGTGAAACTCATGCCCGCAATCGCGGTCACCATGGTTTGCGGCAGGACCACAGCGGCAAACTCAAGCACCAGCGCGCTGCCACTGACCGTAAAGATAAACGCCACAAAAACCCCGGTGACAAAGGCAATGACCTGATTGGACGTCGCCGCAGAAAGGCATGCGCCGATGGCCAGATAGCCGCCCGCCATCAGGAAGCTGCCAATGTAGCTGGCAACAATGACGCCGTTATCCGGGTCGCCCAGCACATTGACGGTGATCCAGATCGGGAAGGTCAGTCCAAGGGCAATGGCGGCAAACAGCCACGCGGCGAGGAATTTGCCAAGGACCGCGCTCATCAGACCCATCGGCAGGGTCATCAGGATTTCCAGCGTGCCGGTCTTTTGCTCTTCTGCCCACAGCCGCATGGCGATGGCGGGCATAAAGAACAGATAGAGCCACGGATGAAACGAGAAAAACACCGCCAGGTCGGCGCGCCCTGCATCAAAGAAGTTGCCGATGTAAAAGGCAAAGGCACCTGTGGTGAACAGGAAAATCACAATGAAAACATAGGCCAGCGGCGTGGCGAAATAGCCGTGAAATTCGCGCAGGAAAACCGCGCGCAAACCATTCAGGTGACCACTCATGCCAGGTCTCCTTCTGCAGGAGTGGCGTCCGATGTGGTAAGCGTGCGGAAGACTTCATCCATACGGCCTTCCTCGGCGTAAAGTCCGCGCACATCCCATTGTTTCTCGCGCACCAGCGTGCTGACATTCTCGATGAGAAGATCTGAGGCATCTGATGGAAACAGTGTGAAGCGGCGCGAGGCGGCCTCGCGCGCTTCGCTGACCCGGTCAATTCCGGCCATCGCGCGCAGCACGCTGGCAGCGTCTGCCGCGTGGGCGTTGCCGACCTCGACAATCACTGCGTTGTGATAGCGCGACCGGGCCATCAACTGCGCCGGCGTACCGTCGGCAACCACCTTGCCATTGTCGATAATGACGGCGCGGGTGCACACCGCATCCACCTCTTCGAGGATATGGGTCGAAATGATAATCGCCTTCTCCTTCGCCATCGAGGCGATCAGGCGGCGAACGGCAAATTTCTGGTTCGGGTCGAGCCCGTCGGTTGGCTCATCCATAATGAGCACGGGGGGATTATGGAGAATGGCCGCTGCCAGACCGACGCGGCGCTGGAACCCCTTGGAGAGGGTCTGGATTGGCTGATCCAGAACCTTTGTCAGCTGTGTGCGCGAGACCGCGGTGGCCACGGCGCTCTTGCGCTGATCGCCCCTGAAGCCGCGCGCCCGGGCATTGAAGATAAGGAACTGGTGCGGCGTCATCTCGCCGTAAGCCGGGGCGCCTTCCGGCAAATAACCAATGGCCGCGCGCGCCTCAAGCGGTGCGCTCGCCATATCATGGCCGCAGACCCGCACGCTGCCCTCACTCGGGGTGAGGTAGCCGGTCGCCATTTTCATTGTCGTCGACTTTCCTGCGCCATTGGGGCCCAGAAAACCGAGCACCTCGCCCTTTTTAACGTTGAGCGAAATGCCGTCAACCGCCGTCAGGGATCCGAAGCGCTTGACCAGTCCATTGAGTTCAATCATGGGCTCGGTTAGACAGAAAATACCGGGATTTATCAAGCAGTTTTCGCACTCGCGCAGGCACGCGAACAGCTTTAGGGTCGGTATATGGGAGTCAACAATCAGAAATCGGGAACCGCGAGCTCTCTTTTGCTAGACATAGGTCCCGGCGCCTTTGCTGCGCCGATGGGGCTGCTCGGCTGCGCCCACGTCCTGCATCAGCTTTCGGTGATGGAAGGCGCGCCCTTTGCTGCGGCCTCCACGGGGCTCTTCGCTCTCGGTGGCGCGGCCCTTGTCGTCCTTACACTGCTCTATGTGGCCCGAGGCCTTACTGTGATCGGTGGCATCAGGGCTGATTTTTCTGACCCGGTGAAAGTGAACTTCAGCGCGGCCTTTGCCATTGCGCTCATCCTGGCCGCGCGCGGGCTTGGTCTATACGGGCTTGAGGGCGCGCAAGTGCTCCTCCTTGCAGGCGCATCAGCGAGTTTCCTCCTTGCGGTGCTGGTGGTGCGCCAGTGGTTTCGGCTGGCGATCGCTCCGGGCGACATAACCCCGGCCTGGTTCATTCCGGTCGCCAGTACGCTTGTTGCGGCAAAGGCTTTGGGCGATGCAGGCTTTCCAACGCTCGGGTTTTTTATCGCCGGTCTCGGTTTTTTCGGCTGGCTGATGGTTCTGCCGCTGGTGCTGCGGCGCCTGATTGTCGAGCCGGCGCTGCCCCGGGCTCTGATGCCGACCCTGTTTATTCTTATTGCCCCGCCCGGGCTTGCCGCAAATGCGGCCTTGGCCCTGTTGCCTGAAACCCTGGCGCTGCCTCTGGCGCTGGCCTGTCTGGGGATCGGCCTTTTCTTTCTGGCGGTTCTGGTCAGCATGGTCAGGGATTTTGAAAAAGCCGGGTTTTCGCTGGCTGTGTGGTCCTACACCTTTCCAACCGCCGCCATGGCCTCAGCCGGACTGGCCATTGCCGCCGCGTCCGGGGGATCCGGCCTCACCCTCATGGCCCATGGTCTGGCCGGGCTGAACATTGCGCTGACGCTGGGCGTCTCGGTTATGGCCGTGCGCAACCTGCGCCAGCGGACTGGCAACAAAAAAGCGGCACCTGCCGGATAGTACGCATCCGACAGGTGCCGCCCTAGAGGGTGTTGGAACGTTCTGCCCGTCATAGCCTCGGGGGGCTGGGGGGGCTGAGTTCAACAAATCCGAAACCACGGGGGTCGAACGCGCCAACAGGTCTGTTTTCGCGCGGCAATGGGGCCCGTTCGGGTCTGAATAAAGGCGATATTGTGTCCTTGCTAAATTGTAATGAAGACCCGGTACGGCGACCTGGTTTCTCATCAGGGTAAAATGTGCAACACTCCGGCATGATCGAAATCACACCAGACATTCATCTCGACCCGGAGGAACTGGAGGAGAGCTTCATCCGGGCCGGAGGTCCAGGCGGCCAGAACGTCAACAAGGTCGCCACCGCCGTGCAGCTGCGCTTTGATGTGCGCCGCTCGCCCTCACTGCCATCCTATGTGCGCACCCGCGCCGAACGCCTCGCCGGCTCCCGCCTGACCAAGGACGGCGTCATCGTCCTCACCGCAAGCTCGTTTCGTACCCAGAAACAAAACCGCGAGGATGCGCGCGCCAGGCTTGTCGAGCTTCTCAAAAGAGCCACGGAACGCCCCAAACTGCGCCGTCCGACAAAGCCGTCGCGCAACGCACGAGCAAAGCGCATGGACAGCAAGACCAAACGCGGGGCTCTGAAGAAGACGCGGTCGAGGAGCGGGTTTGAGGGCTGAAAGCCTTCTTTGACGGACCCTTGCATTTCTCCCAAAAAAACGCGAAACTACCCCCATGGAGGATGTAACACCCATATCCGGGGCCCCTCGTAAAGGGGCATCCGCGAAGTCTCCCGCGCCGCACAACAAAGCGGCCCATGGACCCATTACCTTCAATCGCAAGGAGCTCGACGCCATCCTGCGCGTCTATGGCCACCGGGTGGCCGAAGGCGAGTGGCGCGACTACGCCGTTGATTTCCTCAAGGACGCCGCGGTTTTTTCAGTTTTCAGGCGGACCAGCGAAGTGCCGATCTACCGCATCGAAAAGCGCCCGAAACTCGCCCGCCGTCAGGGCGCCTATTCGGTCATCACGCCAACCGGCCTGATTCTCAAGCGTGGCCACGACCTGGGCCAGGTGCTACGCGTCATCGAAAAGAAGCGCCTCCAGATGGTGGATTAGGCCACTTGCGCAATTCAGATCAAAACGCGCGCGTCCTTTGCCCATGATGTCATCCTCGAGCCACGTGAAACGTGGAATCGGGGATCCATTCCTGAGAACTCGCATACCGCGCGACGATAGCCTTCATGTATGGACCTCCGGTCGAGCTCCGCTCGCCGAGGGTGACATCTTTTGTGCCGGATCTGTTGTCCACACTACCCCGCGAGACCTGCGTAGTAATAAAAGTTAGGAACGGATATAAGATTGAAGTCAGGCAAGGGTGAGCAATTTTGATCCGATTTTTTCAATAGTGTCTAACGATGGGACTAGGAATGGAATCCTACATTGGCGAAGTAAGGAGTCACATATATAAGCATAAAAAGGCTACCAGTGACGGCCCCGTTTTCGAGGACTTACAGAATATCATTCGAATTGTAGGATCAGACGAGTTTGAAGTCTTTTATGATGTTTGGTGGGAGCATTCAAACTCCTGGAGCTTGGCCGGATATGGAAGAGCCATTTACCTCCGATTTCCAAAGAAGTACTTCCTTACAGAGACGACTTTTCTGAGAAAGGAACCTCTGACAGAAAAAGAAACACTCAAATTCAGGCCAGACCTGCCGCATAGATTAGGTGTTTCAAAAAATCGGTGTTGGAGCACAGAAAAATTCTATAGACAACGAGAATTTGAATTGGCGGTAAATCTAAAAGCCTCAAACTCACAAGTGCAAGCGGCGAAACTGGTGATTGTCCCGAAAGGGCCGCGTGGCGGCCTAAAGCCTGAGGTTGTTGTGACCGCTGACAATGGTGAGTTCTTTCATGAAAATGAATTGCTGTGGAAGGCGCACAATATTCAAAGCAAGTATACTACAGACGCCACGAATGGTGTTGGAATATACCGATGTGGTATATCAAAAGGTCTGCCGTCTTATTATTTGGGCGGGCAATATGATGATGCCGGCAATAACAGACCTGAGAAATAGACGGTGAAGAGACTAAAGGAGGTAACACATGTCAGAAGCCTTCGCGGCCCCCGACCTTTCTCATCTTGTTCACAGGAAGGAGAACATCACCATGGAACCAAAGTTCGTCGAGACGAAAGAGATCAGGGTTATCGGTATGATGGCCAACTTTAACGATGAGACAAAAAAGGGCATCCCGGACCTCTGGAATGTATTCGCGCCGCGTATGGGCGAGATCAAGGCCCGCATCGAAGGCGCGACCTATGGCGTGTGTTTTCCCACCGCGCTCGATGAAGAGAACTTCGACTATATGGCTGCGGTTGCCGTTAACAGCTTTGATGCGACCCCCGCCGGCATGGTCGCGCGCACCATCCCGGCGCACAGGTTTGCCGTCTTCACCCACAAGACCGGCGATGACACCTTGCACAACGATCTGCAAAAATCCGTGCACTATATCTGGGGCACATGGCTGCCGAACTCGGGGCTTGAACACGCCCGCGTGCCCGACTTCGAGCTCTACGACGAGCGCATGAATCCGATGACAGGCAAGGGCGAGTTTGATTTGTATATCCCGGTGAAGTGAGATCGATCCCCCTGTCATCACCCCCTGTCGTCACCCCGGATGCTTTGCAGCACGCAGTGATGCAATGCTGGTCTCTGCGCGGCAGGGCGTGCATTGCACGCCTGAAAGCTGGGGGCCTAAGTCTCGGTGTGGGTCCCGGACCAGCGGAGCAACATTGACATGTTGCACCGCATCCGGGATGACAACTGTTGTTTTACCTTATGATGTGTTGTCCAATGTCTGCCAACCAGGGAGGATGACAATGGCAGACAGTGTGGCGCAGATCGCCAAATCACCCGACTTTTTCGAAACGGCAAAGCGCGCCCTAGCAAAACACTATCCTGGCGCGCTTGGCGCTTTCGTCGGCGGATCGATCACCCGCGGCGAGGGCACACCAACGTCTGACATAGACATCGCCGTATTGTTCGATGAGGACTTCGAGGACGTACACAGAAAGACTGTCATCGAGGAGGGCTGGCTCATCGAGTTTTTCGTCCACAATCCAAAAGCTCAAAATTTTTACTTTGACAAGGACCGGCAGCGCGGCATGTGTGTCATGCCGCATCTTGTGGCGGGTGGCATCATGATCCCTGGCGAGCATCCTGCTCTGGTGCAGCAAAAGAAGTGCGCGCAGAAGGTGATCGAAGAGGGCCCGCCATCGCTTTCACAAGCCGATCTTGATATTCGCCGCTTCACAATCTCGGCGCTGCTGGATGATCTTGAGGGCGTCACAGACCAGGGTATTGTCCATGCGACCCTTGTGCCTTTGTATCAGGCTCTCGGTGATTTTCATTTGCGCGCCAACGGGCACTGGTCCGGGGCCGCAAAATCCTTCATCCGGTGTCTGCGCGCCGAAGATGCTGAATTTGCCGATGCCTTTGAAAGCGCCTTTGCATCAAGCTTTGCAGGCGGCGACATGGCGGATCTGGCAGCGCTTGTGAGCAAGGTGCTGGCGCCCCATGGCGGGCGTCTTCAGGAAGGCTACATAAGTGCCGCGCCGGATGACTGGAAGACCTTTGAAGGCTAGCGCGCCCCGGCTCTCACGCGTTCTTGATCGTCATGCCGCCGTCGACCGGAATGACCACGCCGTTGAGGTAACTCGACGCCGGCAGGCACACCGACAGCGTCACATGGGCGACCTCTTCCGGGGTCCCGTAGCGGCGCATCGGCACCCGGCGTTTGGCGAAGATTTCCTTGTGCTCGTCCGGGATCGCCGCAGTCATGCCGGTGTTGATCGGGCCGGGGCAAATACAATTGACCGTGATGCCTTCGCGGCCAAAATCAACAGCGAGCGAGCGCGTTAATCCGATCACGGCATGTTTGGCAACGGAATAGGCCGAGTCGAGCGGCGTCGCCCCGAGCCCTTCGGTCGAGCTGACATTGACAATGCGCGGACTGCTCGATTTTCTGAGGTATGGCAGCGCGGCCCGGATGGCGTGACGCTGCGCCTCCAGCATGACGGCAATAGCGCGGTCCCACGCCGCATCATAGGCCGGATCGTCAAAGGCACAAAACGCGCCGACCCCGGCGTTGTTGATCAGGATATCGAGCCCGCCGAAATGCGCCGCCACCTCGTCAATAGTACGCGCAATCGCCGTCCTGTCCGATACATCAAGCGCCCAGCTCCGGGCCGAACCGCCTGCCTCGGTGATCTCGGCAACCACGGCCTCGACGCCGTCGCCGTTGATATCGGTGACCGCCACATGGGCGCCGTCATCGGCAAAGGCATGCGCCGTCGCCCGGCCCATACCGCTGGCCGCGCCGGTGATTAAGACGATTTTGCCCGCAACCGTGCGGGAGAGTTTTTGGATGGGGTCCATGGGCGTTTCCTCATTGTTGCACCAATGCATTTTGAGCAAGCCTAGCACAAGTGAACACGTTGGACTTCCCGAAACCTTCACCCTAAGCTTGCCCAAACGGAGGACGCAGCATGACCGCAGAAACCACAGCGGACCTTGAGCAGCTTTACCGGGACTGGAGCCCGAAATCAGCCGCGCTCATCGAGGGCGCCAAACAGGTGATGCCTGGCGGCGACACCCGCGCCTCGGCCCACTTCATGCCCTATCCGCTGTTCATGACCCACGGGGAGGGCTGCCGCATTTTCGATGAGGACGGCCACGCTCTCATCGACTTCATGAATAATTTCACCTCGCTCATTCACGGCCACGCCTTTGCGCCGGTGGTGGAGGCGGTCACGCGGCAGGTCGCTCTCGGCTCGGCCCTTGCCGCGCCAACCCGTTCTCAGGTCGAACTCGCCGAACTCATCGTCTCCCGCGTGCCTTCTGTTGAAACGATGCGGTTTTGCTCGTCGGGCACCGAGGCCACCTTGATGGCTCTGAGATGCGCCCGGGCGGTGACGGGCCGCGACAAGGTGATGAAAATGGAGGGCGGCTATCACGGCTCCTATGAGCTGGCCGAAGTCTCGCTCGTGCCGCTGCCACACAAGGCCGGGCAGGTCGACCGCCCGGTCAGCCTGCCCGTTGATGCCTCGATCCCGCAGTCCGCGCTTGATGATGCCGTGGTCACCCCGCTCAACAATGCCGAGGTCGCGATGCGGCTTATTGAGACCAATGCGCCGGAGCTCGCCGCCGTCATCGTCGAGCCCATGCTCGGCTCAATGGGCATGGTCCCGGCCACTCGCGAGTATTTGAAGGCGCTGCGCGAGGTCACTGAGAAGCACGGCATCCTCCTGATTTTTGATGAGGTGATCACCCTGCGCGCCGCCGAAGGCGGCATGCAGCAGATCCTTGGCGTGACGCCGGACCTCACCGCCATGGGCAAGATCATCGGCGGCGGTCTGCCTGCCGGGGCCATCGGCGGGCGCAGGGATTTGATGGATGTCTTCAATCCCGAACGCGCCGAGCCGGTGATGCATGCCTCGACCTTCTCCGGCAATCCGCTCACCATGGCCGCAGGCCTTGCCGCCATGACCGCCTTTGATCAGGCCGCTTCGGACCGCATCAATGCACTGGGCGACAGATTGCGCACCGGCATCACGCAGGCTTTTGCAGAGGCCGGCATCCGGGGCCACGCCTCGGGCACGGCGTCGCTGGCCAATGTTCTCTTCACGGATGAACCGGCGCAAAACGCCCGCGGCTCGCTCGGCTCGATGCTTGACGCCGGGCACATCACCAAAGCCTTCCATCTCGGCCTCGTCCGGCGCAGCATCTTCTCCGCCAGCCGCCTGATGTTCGCCGTCTCAACCCCGATGGGCGAAGCGGAAATTGACGAAGCTGTGGCAGCGGTCGCCGAAACTCTGGAAGAGCTCAAGCCAATGATCGAGAAGGAAAGACCGGGGCTGCTGGTGTGAGTGAAACGGTGGTTGTAGAATATAGTTCTTTTGCATTGGTAAGGCCTGTACAATATCAAATATAGTCGCGGAGTCGGAAACTTGAAGAGAGCATCGTTAAAAAAAGTTTCGGAAATTCCTTACCCATCCGACAATTACTCGCATGTTCGCAGCTATGTTTCCAGCTCTGGAAGCGGCCTCTTCTTGTTTGTTGAATCGGCGGCGAAAAGGGCTGTTGAAGAGAAGGCTGCCGGGCCTGGTGGGGCAATCTTTCCAAAAATAACAATGGATGCAAAGGTCTCCTTTCGTCTTGTTCAAGTGAATGGTAATAACAGGACGGAATATGGGATTGACAATTTGGACTTTACCTTTCCTGTCTTCGATGTTTTTCCTGATGGCAAGTTTCTGGTTGCCAGTTCTCGCTGTGAATGGCGCGCTGAAAATGACTTCGACAAAAATGCCATGATCATTGACCCGATAAGCGGGGATCAAACCGAGATTCTGTTGGGCGATGGAGTAGCGACCCTGGCTATTGATGAATTGGGTCGAATTTGGGTGGCCTACTTTGATGAAGGGGTATTCGGCAATTTCGGCTGGGGCGGGCCTGGACCGGACCCGATTGGTTGGTCAGGGCTGAACTGTTTTGATCCAAGTGGTGACTTACTATGGCATTACGAGCCCAGCGAGGGCCATGATTGGATATCAGATTGTTACGCACTCAACGTTTTTGATTCCAACGCTTACATCTATTACTATACTGAGTTTTCGGTTTGTAAGATCGGAGAATATTTTCAGAAGACCTATTGGCCTACACCCTTAAAGGGGTGCCATCAATTCGCTGTGGGTAAGGAGCGAATCCTGTTCTCAGGACAATATGATGATCCATTGGCCACCGTATATCTCTCCGCCTTTGAGAACGGAAAGATACTCGCTCCGAAAGAGTTTGAACTGACGCTACCAGATGGGCGTCTAATTGCCGACGGCAAGCTGGTCGGACGGGGAAGCAAGATGCACTTCTTTGATGACTCCGGTTGGTATCAGTGCGACGTCGACGAGATGAGGGATTGAACGCCGTTTAGGCGGTTGTAGATGATTCCATTGAATGTGAGCGTGTCGGGCCGCTAGGGTAAAAGAAAAACAAGGGTGACACTCAATGACTGACCGTCAAGCTGAAGGCTACGACATCCCGGCTGTAGAGCGCTGGATCAGGGAGAACGTTGAAACCCTAACGCCCCCCTTTGAGTGGATCCGCCTTGAGGGCGGTCACTCTAATCTGACCTACAAGCTCGAGGATGTGAACGGCACGGGGGCCGTGATCCGCCGCCCGCCGCAGGGCGTGCTGCTGCCAAAGGCGCACGACATGGGCCGTGAGTGGTCGCTCATATCCGCGCTCGGACCAACGCCCGTTCCGGTCCCCGAAGCCATCGGCTTTTGCGAAGACCCTGACGTGACCGGCGCCTGGTTTTACATCATGGGGCTGATTGATGGCCGACCGCTTTATACCCGGGAAGAAACCGAGGCCTGGATCCCGCTGGAAAAGCGTGAGGCCATGGCCTTCAATATGGTCGATGTCCTTGCTGATCTTCATTCTCTTGATCCGGATGAAATCGGTTTGGGGGATCTTGGTAAAAAGGATTCCTACGTCGGTAGGCAGCTGAAGACCTGGTATCGCTCCTGGGAGGCCTCGGTCGAGCCGGCTCAAATGGATGATCCGCGAGCCCATGCCTTGCGGGACTTCTTCCTTGAGAACCTGCCGGATCAGGGCAAGGCTCGCGTGGTCCACGGCGATTATGCGCTGCACAATGTGCTCTTCGGGCCGGATGCGCGCGTTGCCGCTGTTGTCGACTGGGAGATTTCAACCCTCGGCGATCCGCTCGCGGACCTTGCATACTTCCTCAATGTCTGGCCCGAGACCGAAGAAGAGCGTGAGCTGAATTTGGGCGGTGCAGGCGCGCCGGGCTTCCCGCCGAGGAGTGCGCTGGCCGTCCGTTACGAAGCGCGAACCGGACGCAATCTTGACTATCTCGATTATTACGTCGGATTCAATCGCTGGAAATCAGCTGCCATCATCCACGGCGTCTATGCCCGCTACATGGCGGGACAAAAGAGCACCGAAGGCGTCGATATGGCAGACCTGCGCGAGCGCATTGTCAAAACCCTTGATCTGTCCGAGGAGGCCGTCAATCGGCTGAAGTAGATATTCAGTCGTTTTCATCCAGCCTGTGACGCACGGCAGATGACAGTTGTGCAAGAGTGTAGGGTTTGTTCAACCGGTTGGCGTCCAGTCTGGCGATAGTCTCGTTGCCACTGTTTGTGAATTTCCCTTGGACTTTTGCAAGGCCGCTGGTCATCAGGATCTTCACAGAGGGACGGATCTGCTTTGCCGCCAACGCCAGGTCATAGCCATCCAGCTTGCCTGGCATGATGATGTCGCTGAGCAGAAGATCGATGTCCGGGTCGGCCTTGAGGATTTCAAGGGCCTGCGCTGCGTTGCCGGCGCAGAGGGTGCGATAGCCAAGCTCTTCAAGCTGCGTGACGGCAAGATCAACAAGGAGGTCCTCGTCATCAACAATCAGAACGGTTTCCGACCCACGGGAAATCTCGGCGGTCGCATCCTCGTTCGGCGTTGTCACATCAACGACCGTCCCTTGCGCCCGGGGCAGAAAGACATTGAAGGTGGAGCCCTCTCCGGGTTCGGAATAGACTATGATGAAACCACCCGACCGCTGAACAAAGGTGTGGACCATGCTGAGGCCGAGACCGGTTCCCTTGCCCGTTTCCTTGGTCGAGAAGAACGGATCAAAGATCTGCTCGCGGATCTCTGTTGACATGCCGGTGCCCGTGTCGGAGACGGAGATCACGACATAGTCGCCGGAAGGGCCCTCCGGGGGGTGGCCCTCATGGTTTTTGTCGAGCACTGTGTTGACGGTTTTAATGGTAAGAACACCGCCGTCTGGCATCGCATCGCGGGCATTGATGGCAAGGTTCAGGACCATGTCCTCCAGCTCGGCAGGATCAATATCAACCAGCCAGAGGTCCTCCGACAGATCAGCCCTGATCTCGAAGGCGGCGGTCAGGGAGGTGGCAATAATGCCTTGCAGGCCTGCAATAAAGGTGTTGGCCGCCGTAAGCCGTTTCCTGCGGGGTTGCCCGCGGGAAAATCCGAGGAGTTTCGTCGTCAGGTCGGCGTTCCGCTGTGCCGCGGCCAGAGCTTTGCCGAGGTGTTCTCTCGACTTGTCATCAAGCGCGGCAACCCTCTCGACCATCTGTATATTACCGATGATCACGCCGAGCATATTGTTGTAGTCATGGGCGATGCCGCTGGTCAGCTGGCCAATCGCTTCCAGTTTCCGGGAGCGGTTGCGGGCTTCTTCTGTAACCTTGCCGACATCATCGGTGATAAAGAAGACATCGGTGAAGTTGTCCGTCACAGTTTGGAGCTCATTCTTGTTCACAGCAGGACGCTCGGTGGACCCGGGGCATCTATCCGGCCTTCTTTTCGCCAGAGGCCTCCGGCCGCCACAGATCGATCGATGTCTCGCGGGCATACTGTTCTGCAACGAACTGGATGCCCTCTGAAAACCCGTCTTCGCCCAGCAACCTGGCTGACTCGGCAATGTACTGGAGACCGAAGACAATGCCTGCGTGGGTCGGCTCATAGGATTCAAGAAGGCGCGTGAGGTGGTCCGGGGTCAATCTCGGTTCCATCTCAAGCCACCAGTCGTTCGATGATACCTGGCTCTGACTCGCCATGTACTCGCTTGGCAAACTGAAGATAATCCTGCGTTATAGGCTCGGTAATGATGGCGATATGGTCCTCTCCATCAAGCTGCAGGACGTCGCCGAGTGGAATAAAGTTGAGCGACCTTTTGTTGCCGAGTCCCTTGCCCAGGATTGACAGTTGGCCGAAGTAAATGGCCTGGTCCGCTCCCATATTGAGAAGGCATTCCATATAGCCAATCGACACCAGCGCATGAACCTCTTTCCAGTCACTTCCGGTAAGCCTGGGGTCCACGACGTACCTGCTGTTCTCGTAGATCTTCGGTGAACGCGGGATCTTGTTGCCGAGAAACTGGGGCCAGAGCGTATCAAGCATGTAGGGGGTTGTAGTTGGTAGTAGCCGGCAACAGCCCCTGGCCTTTCCATACCGGTCACGGACAAGAATGTAGTGCGCACGTGGATTGTCGAACTGATCGAATTCCATATCCTCATGCTGTGAGACACCCTGCCAGTGGTATTGGTCAATAAAGACGTCTTTGCGCAATCGAGCCTGGTCGTGGAATGAAGCTGCGTTTATTGTCTTGAATGTAAATATTTCAATCATTGTCTTCCCCTTCTGAAAAAGAAGACAAATATCTACAGTCATAATTTCGCAGTTGGAAGTATGAGACTATATACTATTGATCCCACGGCCGGAACCAGTCGGGAGCGAGAACCCCCAATCCGACAAGCTTGAGCACGGTTCTTACACGGCCATTCTCCCCAAGCTTTTGATAGGATTCGCTCAACCGTTTTGAGACGGAAATATCAGCGACCCCACAAATTTCTGCAGTTTCGCTGATGGTCTTGCCCTGCGCAATCCACCCCAGGTATCGCAATTCGGCAGGTGTCAGTGCGCCGTCAGGCTCGCCGTCCGATAACTCCTGTCGCTGGGCGTGGTAGAGGTTCGAAATAGCATTGAGCGCAGCCATCTCGGGCTTGGTGGCCTTGTCAGGGCGCCCGGCAAAGGAAACGGCGTAGAACTGTCCTGGCCCGCGCAGGCTCAGTGACACCCCGTTTGTGAGCCCCGCCTCCTCGCTCTCGCGAAGACATTGTTGCCCCCGCTCGGCAGCAGTCTCCAGACTCTCCATCCAGGCAAAAGGGCTGCTCCTGTAGGGCAGCAGAGAAAACACCGGATCGACTTGCGCGTAATCTTCATCCACGTAATGAGACCACCACCCGTTGCAAACGGTTGTGGAAATAAAGGTTTCATCCATCTTGCCTCGCTGCAAGGCGTTACCATAGGTAACCAGCGGGAAGCCAAAAAATCTATCCACAACATCCAGGAACAACGCGTCAAGATTTGCTGCGTCCAAAGTATGCTGCGATTCGTCCAGGTATCGGGTAAACCCCTCCGATGCATGCATTGTTGATTTCCTTTAACATCCCCCGGTCAGGGAGCCGGCTCTCTGTCAGAGTCTAGCACTGACAATTCGACAATGGCACGATGATTTTTTATTTAGTTACAAAACTATCAAAATCCTCCCGGTCCTGAATTTATTCAACAGAGACGCGACATGAAGTTTTGTATCTAACATATTGGTTTCATACATCTGGAGGATTGATTGCTTCAGTTTCCTTCGGGTTACTTTGAACTCAACCAGGGGCCTCCTCGTGCGTGTGCTTTTCTCTCAACAAAGAGCATTCACAGTGGTTGGAAGAGTTCAGGCAGTTGGCAGCCAGAGTGATTCGCGCGGGTCCCACCGGTTTTCGCACTGTCGAAAAATGTCCCCGCATCGTCCACACGCCGATGGCACCAAAGCCGATGTTGGCGAACAGCTGCCGCGGAAGATGGCGGAAGGGGGTTGGCTCCAACACCAAACTGCGTATGCTGTCAGTCAATCTGATCAGCCAGGCGGAAACATATCAAAGGAGAAAAACATCATGACCAGTCCCGAGTTAGTCGTTTTGGTAAGGTTCAAGTCAGCGCTGGGTATGGATGAGGTCCGCAAGGTCATCGACGCGCGCAGCGGCGAGTTCAAGGCGCTCGCCGGCCTGACGCAGAAATATTATCTACAGGACGCCGCGACCGGCGAATATGGCGGGCTTTATCTGTGGAAGTCGCAGGGCGATTTTCTCGAGTACCGCGACTCAGACCTCAGGGCCTCCATCGGCGCTGCCTACCAGACACAAGGCGACCCGCGCATCGAAGTCCTGAACGTCATCAAGACGTTGCGGGAGTAGCTTTGGCGCGCCCCTCACCCCAACCCGAGCGCCACACTCAAATCCTCAGGCAGCTTCACCGCCGCGTCGGCGGGAGTCTTGCTGGTTATAAAGCTGTGCCGGGGCCTTATGGGCCGCCGACAAAAACGCCGACCATATCATCACTGGCATTCGAGGCGTTAAACGTGCCGCCAACCTCGTTGGCGGTGGGGCCAAAGAACGCGCCATCAAGCCGACCGATAAGGCCGCGGCCATCAAGGCTGGAAATTGTCCCGCCAAACAAATTGGTGCCGGTGGCAATGGTTCCGTCGGATTCAAAGAGGTACGGGGCATAGGTCCCTCCGGTGAGATAGTCTGTACGAAGAACTGTAACCGTACTGACCACACTGCCCGTTGCGAAGTCTGCTTCAATGGCAACCGGTCCCGCTATGAGATAGAGTACGCCCAGCGGTTTGGTGACGCCGGTCCCGGCAATCTCGCCCTGGTAGGAGGCTGTCCCGGTTGTGGGCATATCACCATCGGGCGTTTGAATGCCGCCTGCAAGATAGCCAAACGTCAGGTCCCTGGGTGACGCCGCATCCGATACCCATGCGCCAAGTGTTACATACTCCAGATCGAGCAGCGGGGCGTGGGGGTTCAGATAGATGAGCAGGTCGCCGGATTTGTCATAGATCGTAAAATTGGCATCGCTTTGCGCCGCGTCGATATTTGCGGGTGAAAAAGTCTGGTTATAGTTTGCGTCGCCCTGAATAATCTTCAAGGTGAAGCTGTCAGAAGAGGCATTGTAAGTGACCTGAGTCGAAGGGCTGATGTTACCGGAGCTGTAGGATTGGTCACTTCCCTGTCCTGACAGGGATACGTCAAGGGACATGACCGCTGAGGCAACGTCAAAGGTCTCTGTGTTGACCAGATTTGGTACCGGTGCAGGAGGCGGGGGTTGAGCAACCGCTGGTGAAACAGAAGCGCCTGTTGATCCGCCGCCACATCCCACAAGAGCCACGCCAATGGCGCAGCATTGTGCAATAAAGCCGGCCTTCTTCATCTTCGATATAACCATGATCCACACCCCCGAATACCCGCATAGCGCTTTTTCTATACACATTGATGCCTTAACCCTAGATAGTGTGTATATATGCGTCAATACTAATCGAAGCGGGAATTATGTCCGGTCTAAATGTGTTGCACAATCAGCACTTGCTGGTGAGGTTAGTCGCGGCCCAGGACCGCACTCTCGCTGAGGGGGTGGAATATTTGATGAAGGAGAGGTGGCACAGAATGCGGCGAAAGGCCTCGATCAAATCTGTAGTTGGACTTGCCGCCATCCTGGCCGCAGGCGGATTGTCCGCGTCTGCCGGGGCGGAACAGCGATCCCCTTCAGTCTCTCAGCCACAGCTGCGGCAACCCGTCGAGATAGAACTGACCGCCGAGGAGTTGCTGCAAGTCATCCGGGGTCTTGTTGCGAGCGGGCAATACGACAAGGCGGACCAAATGTTAAAACAGGCCGGGCCAGACATTGCTGATCAGGCCAGCGTCTCTTTCCTCAAAGCCCGCATCGCCGAGCAAAGAGGCGATGTCGAAGAGGCAAACGAATTATACCGACAGATCCTGGCGGCCTCGCCGCAACTGGTCCGGGTTCGCTTGCATCTGGCACGCAATCTGTTTTTATCCGGTCGGGACCGGGCAGCGAAATACCATTTCAATTATGCCCTCACAGGCAACCTCCCGGATGCGGTCCGACAGGGCATCAAAAATACGCTGGTCAAAATCCGTGCCCGTGAGAAATATCGACTCGATTTCGGCTTGAGCCTGACACCCAATTCCAATTTGAATGGCGGCCCGGATCTGACATCGGTCGATCTCTTCGGGTTGCCGTTTGAACTCTCCGATGAGGCCCGCAAGGTATCCGGATTTGGCGTTACCGGTTTTGTGGCCGGCAGCTACTTTTTGCCCCTCGGGAGCACCACAAAACTTCGTTCCACAGCGAGTGTGTGGCGCGCGGATTACAGCAACAATGAGTTTGACGACACCACCGCAACAATAGCCTCGGGCCCGTCATGGAGCAACGGAAGTGAGACCATCTGGGTGGCCGTAACGGGATCAAGGCGCTGGTATGGCGGGCAGAGGTTTCAAAATTCGGGCGGGGTAAAAATGCGCGTCGAGAAGGGCCTGCCGTCGGGATCAGTGTTGATTGCGGACCTTGAAATTCGGGGACTGGATTTCGACCAGAGAGATTATGATGATGGCAATCAGTTCTCTCTTGCGACCTCGCTTTACCGGATCTTGAGCGGCACCTCACGCGGCGTCTATGTCATGAGAGCCGCGCGCTATTACGCCGCCGAACCGTCCTGGTCCTATGGTCAAATTGGACTGGGATTTGGCTACCGCAAGGAACTCCCCAGGGGGTTCTCTGTAGAAATACGGCCGGATATTACTTATCGGACCTACGACAGGCCCCATGTGACCTTTGGCAAACAGAGGCAAGATCTTGTCGCTTCACTGTCCCTGGAGTGGACAAAGCGCGACTGGCGCCTTTACGGGTTCGCGCCAACAACGGGGTATCAGTATACAGAGGCTTTCTCCAATCTGGAGATGTTTAGCTACAGTCGCCATTCGGTCAACTTTGGCTTGGCGCGAAGTTTCTAGTTCTGTGCTCATCAGTTCGCGCTGGCAGACGGGCCCCTCACGTCCAGTCGAGAATGACCTTGCCGGACTGTCCGGACCGCATGGCATCAAAGCCCTGCTGGAACTCCTCGATCGGGAAGCGGTGGGTGATGATCGGGGTCAGGTCGAGGCCGGTTTCCAGCATGGCGGTCATCTTGTACCAGGTCTCGAACATTTCGCGTCCATAGATGCCTT
Source organism: uncultured Alphaproteobacteria bacterium (assembly GCA_965603015.1). GTDB lineage: Bacteria > Pseudomonadota > Alphaproteobacteria > M2410 > M2410 > JAUWTJ01. The sequence goes on along the minus strand of CBFDBJ010000003.1, from coordinate 77,668 downwards.
TGACAAAGAGCCCCTTCAGGATCATCTCGTTCCAGTCCATCCTGATCGGTCCCGGCAACAGGCCGAGGAGGGCAACCTTTGCCCCGAAGTTCATGGCTTTCATAAGATCCGCAATGGCCTGTTCGTTGCCCGACATCTCAAGCCCGATGTCGAACCCTTCGGTCATCCCCAGCTCGGGCATGACATCATCAATCCTTTCATTCGCCACATTGACCACCCGGGTTGCGCCCATCTTCCTGGCAAGGTCGAGGCGATAGTCATTGATATCGGTAACGACCACATGACGGGCACCAACGTGACGACAGATCGCCGTCGCCATAATGCCAATCGGTCCCGCACCGGTGATCAGAACATCTTCTCCAACGAGATCGAATGACAAGGCGGTGTGTGCCGCATTGCCAAACGGATCAAGAATTGCGCCCATTTCATCGCTTATGGACTCCGAAAGCGGAAACGCATTGGTCGCCGGAATTGCGAGATATTCTGCAAAGCTGCCGGTTCGATTAACGCCAACCCCGACAGAATTCCGGCACAGGTGCCGCCGCCCGGCGCGGCAATTGCGGCAATGACCGCACGTTATATGGCCTTCTCCGGAAACCCGGTCGCCGACCTTGAGGCCCTCGACCTCACTGCCGGTCTCGACGATCTCTCCCGCGAACTCATGGCCGATGGTCATGGGAACCGGAATGGTCTGCTGGCTCCACGTGTCCCAGTTGTAGATATGGACATCGGTTCCGCAAATCGCCGTCTTCGAGATCTTGATCAGGACATCGTTGTGGCCCACTGTCGGGATGGGAGCGTCTTCCATCCAGATGCCGGTTTCAGCCTTTGTCTTTGCGAGGCAGCGCATGGGACAGTCTCCCCTAATCTATAATACCAAGGTCTCTGCCAATTCTGGCAAAGGCACCGATGGCGTGTTCAAGGTGGCGCGGTTCGTGGACGGCTGAGAGTTGCGTGCGAATCCGCGCCTGCCCCTTGGGCACCACCGGGAATGAAAATCCGATAACGTAAATGCCGTGCCTGAGCAAGGCGTCGGCCATCTTGCCGGCGAGTTTTGCATCGCCAAGCATGACCGGGGCAATGGGATGATCATCGCCCGACACCGTAAAGCCGAGGTCCTGCATTTCCTTGCGAAAGAACTGTGTGTTGTCCCTGAGCCTGGCGCGCAGGGCGCCGCTTTCCTCGAGCAAGTCCACAGCGCGCAGCGAGGCGCCGACGACGACCGGGGCAAGCGCATTGGAAAACAGATAAGGGCGCGACTTTTGTCTCAGCCAGTCAACGATGTCCCGGCGCGCCACAGTATATCCGCCCGAGCCGCCGCCAAGCGCCTTGCCCAGCGTGCCTGTGATGATGTGGACCCGGCCCTCCACGCCGCACAGCTCCGGTGTGCCGCGCCCGTGCGCGCCAATGAAGCCGACAGCATGGGAGTCGTCGACCATGACCATCGCATCATACTTTTCCGCCAGATCACAAATCGCCGGCAGATTGGCGATCACCCCGTCCATCGAAAAGACACCGTCCGTTGCAATCAAACGGAAGCGCGCGTCACTTGCCGCTTTGAGATTTTCTTCCAGCTCGCCCATGTCATTGTTGGCATAGCGATACCGCTTGGCCTTGCACAGCCTGATGCCGTCAATAACGCTGGCATGATTGAGCGCGTCACTGATGATGGCATCGCGGTCATCCAGCAAGGTCTCGAACAGGCCGGTGTTGGCATCAAAACACGACGAGTAGAGAATGCAGTCTTCCATCTTGAGGAACCCGGCGATGCGCTCCTCGAGCTCTTTGTGGATTGTCTGTGTCCCGCAGATGAAACGCACCGACGACATGCCGTAGCCATATCGCTCCAGCGCCGCCTGACCGGCCTTGATCAGGTCCGGATGGTCCGACAGGCCAAGATAGTTGTTGGCGCAGAAATTGATCACTTTGCTGCCATCGGCCAGCTCAATCTCGGCCTGCTGCGGCGAGGCAATGATCCGCTCGCTCTTGTAGAGCCCGGCGTCCTCGACGGCCTTCAGTTCGGTTCGAATATATTGGGCATAGTCATCAATCATGGGTGTTTCCCCGAGAATCTGTTGGCGACCACGCCTCCATAGCACGGTTTTCAATCCGTTGCCTCGATAATGGATCGGGCCTCGTCAACCTTGTCCGGGGTTCAGTCTGGCGGTACTTTGTGACCGATTCGTTTGACGGGAGAAGTCTGACAATGGCCCAGGCCTTCACAGTAGAGGCACGATCAACCCGGCCGCCGGAGGCAATTTTTGACCTGCTGGCAGCCTCGGCAAACTGGCCGGAGTGGTCCCTCATTGATGAGGCAATTATTCAAAAGCAGGGTGAAAAGCATGCCGACGGTGTTGGATCGGTCCGGGAATTTCGCACCGGCAAGAACGTCATCGTTGAAGAGATCACGCGGTTCGAGCGCCCGGGACGGATTTCCTATCGTCTGGTCAGCGGACTTGCGGTTCGCGACTACCACGCCGACATTAGTCTCGAGGCTGTCGAGGGCGGAACAGCGCTTTCGTGGCAAACCTCTTTCGCCTCTGCAATCCCCGGGATGGGCTGGCTCTACGCGCTGGCCCTCAAAAATGTGACACGCAAGATTGTTCGTGCGGCAATAAGCAGGGTTGAAGCCTGAAGAGGGTGGCTCTAATTCTGAGTATGGTTAAAGGATGTGAGTTGACTTTCATGTCCACATGTCACTCCGGTCAGGACATGATATAGGGGGTGGTCAACTCTCTGTCCCGGGCAGGTTCGATTGAGACCCGCACAGGACAAGCCGGGCACAAACGCATGCTGAAACACAGGCACAAACGCAGGCACCAACACAGGCAGCAAGGCTGGCTGACCACGATATTGGGAAAGCATTATGGATGACAAAACGCAGACCGGTTCGATTGCTCCGGCAGATCGTGTGCCCCAGACCCGGGGCGACACACTGCCGCCCCCCGGCACGCCGGATATTGAGATCGCCCGTGCGGCCCGAATGCTCCCGATCCTGGATATTGCCCGCGAGCGCCTTGGCCTCGAGTCTGAAGCTCTGGTTCCCTACGGACATCACAAGGCCAAACTCTCACTGCCCTTTGTGGACGCCCTGAAAGAGCGGGAACCGGGCAAGCTGGTGCTGGTCACGGCCATCACACCAACCCCGGCTGGCGAAGGCAAGACGACGACGAGTGTTGGCCTTAATGATGCCCTGAATGCCATTGGCTTGAAATCATCGGCGTGTCTGCGCGAACCCTCCCTTGGTCCGTGTTTCGGCATGAAGGGCGGCGCCGCCGGTGGCGGGCGCGCGCAGGTCATTCCCATGGATGACATCAACTTGCATTTCAATGGCGACTTTCATGCCATTACCGCTGCCCACGGCCTCATGTCCGCCATTCTTGACAACCATATCTACTGGGGCAATGAGCAGAAGATAGACTCCAGAAGGGTCAGCTGGAAGCGCGTGGTCGATATGAATGATCGCGCCTTGCGCAACATCACCATTGGTCTTGGCGGTCCGGCTCACGGTATTCCGCGTGAAGACGGTTTCAACATTACGGTGACCTCTGAAATCATGGCGATCCTCTGTCTCGCAGAAAATCTGACCGACCTTCAGGAACGATTGGGCAAGATTATCGTGGCCCAGCGCCGCGACAAGTCACCGGTGACCGTCGATGACCTTGGCACCGCCGGCGCCATGGCGGTGCTTCTCAAGGACGCCATGGCGCCCAATCTGGTGCAAAGCCTGGAGCACAATCCGGTATTTATCCACGGTGGTCCGTTTGCCAACATCGCCCACGGCTGCAATTCGGTCATCGCGACCCGTGCGGCACTGGCGCTCAGCGATGTTGTGGTGACAGAGGCCGGTTTTGGTGCTGACCTTGGCGCAGAGAAGTTTCTCAACATCAAGTGCCGCCAGTCGGGACTGTGGCCCGATGCCGTTGTGCTCGTCGCCACGGTCAGGGCGCTCAAGATGCACGGCGGTGTCTCGAAGGGCAGCCTGGCGCACCCGACCCCCGATGCCGTAAGGGCGGGAGCCTCCAATCTCAAGCGGCATGTTGAAAACATGAAAGCCTTCGGGCTCACGCCAATTGTCGCCATCAATCATTTTGTGACGGACACGCCCGAAGAAGTCGAGGCCGTCATGTCCATTTGCAAGAGCCTTGGTGTCGAGGCGATCGTGGCGCGTCACTGGGCCGAAGGCAGCGACGGCACAATTGATCTTGCCCGCGCGGTCGCAAGGCGGCTCGAGGAACCCGCTGCCAGCGGGGCGTTTACCTATGACAATGACACTCTGCTTGCTGATAAAATACGAGCGGTTGCCTCGCAGGTTTACCGGGCCGGAGACGTCGAGATTGTCCCCTCGGCGCTGCGCCGGTTGAAAGAATTTGAAGATCTCGGGTACGGCCATCTGCCGGTTTGTATTGCCAAAACACAGTACAGTTTTTCCGCCGATCCGAAAGCAATCGGCGCCCCGACCGGCCACTCCCTCTTTGTCCGCGAGGTCAGGCTGTCCGCCGGAGCAGGCTTTGTTGTCGCCATGTGCGGCGACATCATGACCATGCCAGGCCTGCCGCGCCACCCTGCGGCCCTCGACATCGGCTTTGATGAAGCCGGTGAAATCATCGGTCTGTCCTGACGGACCGGGACCCGGGTATGGCTGTTGAGATACGATGTGAAGAAGACGAGAACATATGAAGCAAGAAACATCTTCGGATACAATACAGCAAGGCTGGATGTTGCTCTTTGCCGCCTGGATACTGGCCACCAGTGCGACGATCACCAGCTTGTTCTTTAGTGAAATAGTGCAGATCCCGGTATGTGAACTGTGCTGGTATCAGAGAATTGTCATGTATCCTCTGGTGCCAATTTTGGCTCTTGGGTTATTCCCCTATGATCCAAAAGTAGTGCGTTATGCGTTCTCGCTGGTGGCGATTGGCTGGCTTGTGGCTCTCTATCATGTGTTCGTGGTTGCGGGGATCATTCCCGAAAGCGCGCAACCCTGTGTGCAGGGTATCCCTTGTTCTGAGACACACATAACTCTCTTCGGGTTTTTGAATATTCCAACAATGTCTCTTTTGACCTTTACACTTATTGGCGTCTTGTTATTTTGTACCAACAATCAAACAAATCGGAATCATGATGAATAAGAACGTTCTTTTTGCCAGCGTCTCTGTTGCACTTGCATTGCTTTTAGTTGTTGCTGTTCTTGTGTTTAAGAGCCAGCAAGTAACCAAAGAAGATGACTTTGTATCCAGTAATTTGAAGGCGCTGGAACGTGCTGGCGCCCCGACCAAAGGGCCCAAAGACGCTAAAGTCACTATTGTGGAATTTTTTGATCCTGCTTGCGGGACCTGTAGTGATTTCTTCCCGTTGGTCGAAGAATTCATTGATCTGTACCCCGGTAAGGTCAAGGTGGTGATGCGCTACGCCCCTCTCCATCAAGGTTCTGATCAAGTGGTAAAAATGCTTGAGGCGGCTCATTTGCAAGGCAAGTTCTGGCCCGCTTTGCAGCTGTTGTTCGCTAATCAACAAGCCTGGGTGGCCAATCATGTCTCCCAACCAGACCGTGCTCAGAACATGTTAGGCACTTTGCGTCTGGATCGAGAGCGGTTCTCAGCCGATTTGAATAGTGCGAGCGTTGCCCAAACAGTTCAAAGAGATGTGCAGGACGGACAAACGCTTAATGTCCGCGCTACTCCCGAGTTTTTTGTCAATGGTCGGCCTATGCCCAGCTTTGGTTATGAACAGTTGAAACAGTTGGTAGAAGAAGCCGTAGCTGAGGCCTATTAAAGGCCTCCGCACTCAAATCCTCCAGCAGCTTGACCGCCGCGACGGCAATCACCGTACCCGGAGGGAAGGTGGCCTCAAGCCTCTGGCTCCGCCTCAGACCTCATCCCCTGGTTTCGCGACGATGATCATTTCCAGGGAAGTCTCGGGTACAAAGGGCGAGCGATCCCAGTCGCCGTAACAGGCTTCAACCTGAAATCCGGCATCTTCCAGAAATTTGGTTAGGTCAGCCAGTGTTGTAAATTTCAGAGTGCTGGACGACACCAGTTCCTCATCAGGGAACCGGTAATGATGCTCAAAAGAGATCGTGTCTCCGGACCGGTCCAGAACGTGTGTTGAAATCGAGACGGTTTCGCGCGGGTTCAGCTCCCACACGGTATCAGGTCTGGCGGTCCAGCGGGTGACCCAGTCGATTTCGGGATTACGAGACTCAAAGGCCAGCGTGCCGTCCTGTGCAATATGATCGCGCATGGTTTTGAGTGTTGCCTGAATATCCTCATCATTCAGAAGCACCTGAAAGGCGTGGCCGGTCATGATGATGAGGTCGAAGCGCTCATCTGACCGAAACGATTGCGCATCGCAGGTGATCCACTTGATCGCCGCGCCGCCGGGCTTGGCAGCCGCAACATCAAGCATCGCCGGGGCCGGGTCAACGCCGGTCACTTCGTGACCGTTCTCGCGAAACCCGTGGCACAGGTTGCCGACCCCGCAGCCAAGGTCAAGGACCTTGCGCGGTGGCGCGCCCGCAAGCGATAGATAGAATGTCTTCTCGGCAGGATAAGGCTGATCGGATACGTCATAGACCTGCGCCAGTCGGGAGTGTATGTAGTGGTTGTCGGGCATCGCTCCTAGGTTCTGCCTTGAATTATGGAGTGTGAGCCAGCACCTGCGTCGAGCAGAGCATTGAGGGTTTCCACAAGGTCACGTGGATGGTAAGCGCCATAATAGGGAAAGCGAAGGACTTGTCTGATTGGTGTGCCAGCTTTACAGGCCGCCTTTATCGTTGTGACGACGCCAATGCTCTGAACTTCGAATTTCTCGATCTTCAACCAATCGTAAAAATAGGTGCGGCCCAGGAGCTTGAGGACAATCTTGTCGGACAAGAAATGCACGCGCATTGGTTTGAAGAAGAAAAAGACCTGGAGAGCGGGCCCTACTAATAAAAAGACAAAGAGGGCTAGCCAGAGGGGCTCTCTGGTTTCCAGATGCATCCAAAGGAACAGGAAGGGAAAGAACAGCAGCAGGAGATGAAGAAAAGGAGGAAATAGAAACCAATGAACCTCCAGTTCAATTGGTAGATTTTGTGGCGGGACGAGGGGATCACGAGCCTTGTCTACGATAACAAGTGCTAGCACTGCAATCAGCGTTGTGAAGATTGATACTACAGGGATCAAGGCGACAAACGAACCAAGGATTAGCGAGATGCTGTTCGGCAGAGCGACACTAAACGCCCACTTCTCGTCTTGTCGCTCGCGGTAGTTTGCAAAGTCTAGATGAAGCGCAAAGGGCGGGCCTGACACCGCCATAGTAATCAGGCTGATTACAATGAACGCGTGTTTTTCAACAAAGTCTGATTCAAGAGGGCCAAAGGCAAACAATGAGACAACAAAGCCAGGAAGAGTCATTCCGATAATCAGAATCAAACGTTTCTGGCCACCACCCAACCTCCAAATAAGCACCGACCAGCACGCCAGTGTTGTGAGGTAGAGGCCAACAAAGCCTTCTACCGAGTTCATCCAGTCAGGTATCATTTCAAAGTCATTTCCGGTTGACCTGTATTACTCCACTCCCAACTCCGCACTCAAATCTTCCAGCAGCTTCACCGCCGCATCGGCAATCACCGTGCCCGGAGGGAAAATCGCTTTGGCGCCCGAGGCATAGAGCTCGTCGAAGTCTTGGGGCGGGATGCCGCCGCCGTCGCCGCCGCCGATCATCCATTGTCCGGATTAGGTGCGGCGACTCTCAATTTTCCTTTCAAGACCACCCGCAAAGAAAACAAAGCGGCAGAGCTCATGAATCCCATCATCAAGGGACCAACAGCACTAAAGAACAGAGGAACAAGAAAAAGCTCAATCAGGCTTAGAGACGCCTCTTGCTCCACCGGCGGCATTGTCAGCATCACAACAATCATGAGAGGTCCGAAGAGAGTTCCCAGCATCATCGGAAATCCGATTGCGATTTTTGTGGAAATTGGATCCGGGCAATGTCGATAGACGCCAAACGGCCAGGCTGTATAGCCCGCCAAGAGCGGTATCATGAAAACTTGCGTGAGCAGGCTACTTAAGGAAGCCTCGCTCCGAAACTCTGAGCTGAATACATACCCCAGTGCGACCGACAGGATTGCCAGCGCAAACAAGCTTGCAACAAAAACCAGATAGACTCGAAAAGCCCTTTTTTGAATTTCGGGGTCTTCGAAGCCAGTAATAAAATCGAGCATGCATCTTCTTTCGGAAAGTCAACAGGTTCGGATTCTCACTCCACCCCGAGCGCCGCGCTTAAATCTTCCAGCAGCTTCACCGCCGCGTCGGCAATCACCGTACCCGGCGGGAAGATCGCCTTCGCGCCCGCTGCATAGAGCGCGTCAAAATCCTGCGACGGGATGACGCCGCCGACGACGATCATGATGTCGTCACGGCCGAGCGCGGTCAGCGCCTTTTTCAGCGCCGGGATGAGTGTCAGGTGTCCGGCGGCGAGCGACGAGGCACCGACCATGTGGACATCGTTTTCAACCGCCTGCTGCGCCACTTCCTCGGGGGTCTGGAACAGGGGGCCGATATCGACATCAAAGCCGAGATCGGCAAACGCCGTGGCGATCACCTTCTGGCCGCGGTCGTGGCCGTCCTGGCCCATCTTGGCAACGAGAATGCGCGGGCGGCGACCCTCATGGGTCTCGAAACTTTCGACGAGGTCTCGGACCCGTTTGATATTTTTTGAATTCTTGTTCACGGCTTGTGCATAGACCCCGCTGATGGTTTTGATATCGGACCGGTGACGACCATAGACCTTTTCCAGCGCATCGGAAATCTCTCCGACCGAGGCCATGGCGCGCGCCGCATCGACGCCCAGCGCCAGCAGATTGCCGTCGCCGCTCGCCGCTGCCCTTGTCAGGGCCTCCAGCGCTGCATCGCAGGCCGGCTGGTCGCGCGAGGCGCGCAGTTTTTTGAGCGAGGCAATCTGTTGCGCCCGCACCGCGGAATTATCCACCTTGCGCACGTCAAGCACAGCATCGTCGCTCACCTGATATTTATTGACGCCGACCACGGTCTGGGTCCCGGTGTCGATCCGGGCCTGGGTTTTCGCCGCGGCTTCCTCGATCCGCATCTTCGGGATACCGGCCTCGATGGCTTTGGCCATGCCGCCCATTTCTTCGACTTCATTGATGTGGACGAGGGCGCGGGCGGCAAGATCGTGGGTCAGCTTCTCAACATAGTATGAGCCCGCCCACGGGTCGATAATGCGGCAGGTGCCGGTTTCCTGCTGGATCAGGATCTGCGTGTTGCGTGCGATCCGCGCCGAGAAATCCGTCGGCAGGGCGAGCGCTTCATCAAGCGCATTGGTATGCAGCGACTGGGTGTGGCCCTGCGTCGCCGCCATGGCCTCGATGGCTGTGCGCGTTACATTATTGTAGACATCCTGCGCCGTGAGCGACCATCCGGAGGTCTGGCAATGGGTGCGCAGCGACAGTGATTTCTCATTCTTCGGATTGAACTCGTGGATCATCTTCGCCCAGATCAGCCGCGCCGCGCGCATCTTGGCGATCTCCATGAAGAAGTTCATGCCAATGGCCCAGAAGAAGGACAGGCGCGGCGCAAAGGCATCGACATCAAGGCCGGTCTTGATCCCGGCGCGGACATATTCCAGACCATCCGCCAGCGTATAGGCCAGTTCCAGGTCCGCGCTCGCCCCGGCTTCCTGCATGTGATAGCCGGAGATCGAGATCGAATTATATTTCGGCATGTTCTTTGAGGTATAGGCAAAGATGTCCGAGATAATCCGCATCGAGGGCGTCGGCGGATAAATATAGGTATTGCGCACCATGAACTCTTTCAGAATATCGTTCTGAATCGTGCCGGACAGTTTTTCCGGGGGCACGCCCTGTTCTTCTGCCGCGACAATATAAAGCGCGAGTATGGGAAGCACCGCGCCGTTCATGGTCATCGAGACGGACATCTCGTCGAGCGGAATGCCCGCAAACAATGTGCGCATGTCGTAGATGGAATCGATCGCAACCCCCGCCATGCCGACATCGCCGGCAACGCGCGGATGATCGGAATCATAACCGCGGTGGGTCGCAAGATCGAAGGCCACCGACAGGCCTTTTTGTCCCGCCGCCAGATTGCGCCGGTAGAACGCATTGGAGTCCTCGGCGGTCGAAAACCCGGCATATTGCCGGATCGTCCATGGCCGCGTGGCATACATCGTCGGGTAGGGCCCGCGAATAAACGGCGCAAAACCGGGATATGTGTCGAGGTAATCAAGGCCTTTCACGTCCTCGGCGGTGTAGAGCGCCTTGACCGGAATGCCCTCCGGCGTCTCCCATGTGAGGGCCTCCTCGCCGCGTATAGCCTCTGCAGCTTGCGCCCACTTCGCCGCGTCCGGGGAAGCATCTGCCTCAAGTGCAACTTGTGTGAAATCAGGGATCTGGCTCATGCGGGAACTCCTAAGGCGTCTTGCGCTTCTGCGAGCGCTTCGAGGACATTCGTCCCGACATGGATAAAGTGTGAAACCCCGGCGGCCTCATAAGCCGCGCGCGCCTCGCCCGGATTGCCGGCCAGGAAGATCAGTTTCGCTCCGGCGTCTTTCAGCGCCTTGCCAAAGTTGGTCGCATGCTCCCCGTAAAGAGCATCGCTCGAACACAGGCAAGCGGCAGACGTGCCGCTGGCCTTGAAAGCTTTTACGACGTCTGCAGCACTGGTATGCCCCTCTCCGGATCGTGCCTGGATGCCGCCTGATTCAAAAATATTTTGAGCAAACCCGGCCCGCGCCGTGAAGTCGGCAAGGCGGCCAATATTGGCAAGGAAGATCGACGGCGCTGCACCGCTGGATTTGGCGTGCGCATCGGCCCGGTCGCGCAAGGCTTCAAAGGGTTCCGCCAGACGCCTCGCTTCAAGCGCCTCAACTTGAATGACAAACTCCGGCGCGGCAATGTCTGCCCCGTTAGTGTCAGGGCGGCGGCGCGGCTCCAGATCCACCACAGCCCCGGCAATGTCCGGAAACTCGGAGACGCCGGTCAGCGTGATCTTGCGTGTCGCCACGTCGCGCGCCTGCGCGGCGTCGAGCTCTGCGATGCGGCTCTGGACCCACCCGGAGGTCAGGGCTGCGGCCATGCCGCCTTGCTCCTCAATCTCCTGAAAATGGCGCCATGCCGCCGCTGCCACGTCATCGGTGAGGCGCTCAAGCGCAAAGGAACCGCCCGCCGGATCGATCACCCGGCCAAGGTTTGTCTCCTCGGCGAGCAGGACATGGATGTTGCGTGCAACCCGGCGGGCCAGCTCATTCGGCAACCCGAGGGCGTGAGTGAACGGCAAAATCGAAAGCGCGTCGGCGCCGCCGATTGCTGCACCAAACCCGGCAATCGCCGTGCGCAGGATATTGGTATGTGGATCGCGCTGCGCCATGACCCGACTTGCCGTCTCAACCCCGATGACCATCGCTGCGCTGTCTGGCGTGCCGCCTGAAGCGGTAACAATGCGCGCCCACAAGGTCCGTGCCGCCCGCAATTTAGCGATGGACACAAACAAATCGGTATCTGTGGTCAGGGTAAAAGAAATTTGCTTCGCAGCGGTATCAATCGAAAGTCCGGCCGCCTCTAGCGCGCGCAAATAAGTCACGCCGCTTGCCATGGCAATCCCCAGCGACAGGGCAGGTGAGGCCCCCGCCGCATCATAGCCGCGCATATCGACGCTCATGGTACGGAAGGTATCGGTCATACCGGCTGTCTGCTGCGCCACAGAGCCGGCAAAGCCAAGGCTTTCCTCAAGGCTTTTGGCAAGGCCGCCCCGGGTCGCCAGAGCCCCGAGCGGATCAAGGCCAATGGCGCCTTTGACAACCTTTGGCCCGCCGATCATCGCCACAAAGCGCGACACCATGCCGGCATCCTCGCCGCCGGTAATCGAAACAGATATCAGCGACAGGTCGACCCCCTGCATCAGGGCCTCCATGTCCGCCTTGTCCCTGATCGTCAGGCCGCCCTGGGTGTGATCGGCGATCACCAGATCAAGATGGCTGACGCCGCCTTCCAGACCCTCGAGGATGATCGCATTGGCTTGGGCAAGGTCAGGATGCTCGACCCGCAGGGTAATATCCCATGGCCGCGACAGCGCGTGCGCCGCCGCACCGCCGCGCGTAAACGGCATCTGGCCGGGCAGGCCGGTCTCGCCGCAGGTGTCCGCAGCGCCGTAAAGCGGCTTGACGGCGATGCCATCGGCGGTTTTCTTTACCAGGCGCCTGTCAAAATCCGCCCCCTTCAGGGTCTGGTCCACAAGGCCGCGCCACGCCGCCTCGTCGATCACCGGAAAACCCCCGTCGTCCCTGAGGTCAAGGTTCAGGGCTTGCCCTGTGCTATCGGCTGTTTCGCTCATTGCATTCTTCTTGTTGTTTTTGTTTGGGCCAGAGGCTCGCGCCCCGGCCAGTTTGCCACGAGCACTCTACAGGCACTCCACAGGCACTCTAACGGATAATGCTGCACTGCGAAAAGCCTGAATCTGACGATTTTCCGAGCAGCCCCCCGATTTCGCGCCACTCAATGTCTTGCAAGTATGTGGCGGCTACAGTTGCGCTCCGGTTGTGACCCCATTAACCTCGCCACGACCAACAAGGGTGTTTTCAAACGGGGGTGGCAGGCGTGTCCAGATATTCGGCGGTATTTTCAATAGTGACGGCGTTGTTCTGCAGTTCGGCCCTTGCAGCCACCACGCCGCCGCCGGTTGAGGCCTTTGGGCAGCTGCCTATGGTTCAGTCGGTCAAACTCTCCCCTGGCGGAACGCACTACGCTGCAATCCAGACCTACAAGGGAGCCAAGGTTCTGACAGTCTATGACATGTATGGAACGCCGGGAGAAAACGTTAAGGTCCTGACCTTTGAGGGCAGAAAGAAGCTTGATGAAGAGCTCAGTCGGATCTTCTGGGTCAATGACACGCGTCTGGTTGCGGTTCTGGAGATCCCCGCATATCGAGGGGGTACCGGAGTAGTTGAAACCCGCATGGTGGCCATGGACAGCGACCTGCGCAACAAACAGATGATACCGAAGGCCAGGCGTGCCACGAAGTCGAAGTTTGAATTGACCAGTGGTCGGGTTGCACAATTGCAGGACAGAGTTCTGCATATACTTCCGAACGACCCGGACAACATTCTGATTGAACTGGATCGGGAGGGCAATGGATGGGAACTGCAGGTTTACAAGCTTGATGTTTATACCGGGGGCCTCAAGAGAGTTGTTTCCGGCAAGGATAGCAAAATCGGCGGGTACGAGGCAGATGCCGATGGGGATGTGCGGATCAGGTATAGGTATCGAGTAAATCAGCGCGATTTCATCACCGAGCTGAAGGATAAGGAAAAGTCGGGTTGGCGCAAGATACTGGATGACGACATAGACGGTTTGGGCGGCTACTCAGCCCTTGCATTCAGCAAAGATCCAAACAGATTGTTCGTCAGCAGCAAGGGGGCGGGTGGTCGGCAAGAGATTCACCTGCTCGATCTGCCATCTTCGAAAGTTATTCGTACGGTATTTTCAAACGACAAGCTAGATGCTGGCGGCGTCAGGCTTGACGAAGCCGGCAGTGTCGCCGTTGGGGTCTGGTATGTGGATCACTACCCGCGGTCCACATACTTTGACAGTGCCTGGAAGCGCGCAGCCGAAGCTGTGAATAAACTGCTTCCGGGAAATGAGACCACATTGGTCAGCAGGGACAGCGCTGGCCAGAAATGGGCTGTACTCTCAAGCAATGGTAATGAACCAGGGACCTGGTTTCTTTACTTGAAAAATGAGGCCCGTGTTGTCGAGATCGCTCGCAAGTACCCCCTGCTCAAGGGCCGGCAATTGATGCCCGTTGAGCCTTTCGAATTTGTGGCACGCGACGGCCTTGCTATCCCCGGCTACCTGACCAGACCGGTCGGGCCCGGCCCCTACGCGACAGTCGTCATGCCTCACGGCGGGCCAAACTCGCGCGATACCATGGCCTTCAATTACCGGGCACAGTTTCTCGCGAGTCGGGGCTATGCTGTGTTGCAGCCCAATTTCAGAGGGTCAACCGGATATGGCAAGGAATTCGAGGAGGCCGGTCATCATCAATGGGGTCTTGCGATGCAGGATGATTTGACCGACGGGACCCTTGCCTTGATTGCGCAGGGTATTGCTGATCCGCAGCGCATTTGCATCGTCGGCAGCTCTTACGGCGGTTATGCAGCGCTCATGGGTGCCGTCAAGACATCCGATCTTTATCAGTGTGCGGCCAGCTTTGGCGGAGTGTCGGATGTTAAGAAACTTCTGGCCCATTGGGGTGCGTTCAAATTCAACGACGGCAATGATCCCCGAATTGGTGATCGGTGGGATGACAGTGGTCGTCTCCGTGACACCTCGCCAGCAAACAACGTCGACGCAATAGCAATACCAATTCTTCTAATGCACGGCGAAAACGACCGGGTTGTTCCGGTAGATCAGTCGAAACTCATGGCTAAACGCCTGAAAAAGGAAAACAAACCGTACAAGCTTGTCATCTTTGAAGGTGGTGATCACAATCTGTCATTTGAAAAAAACCGGATACGTGCTCTCACCGAGCTGGAAGCGTTTCTCGACAAGCACATCGGAAACTAGCGCCGGATCTATTTTCTTTGAACCATGATTTGCTTGTAGATGACGCGGGCGCCCGTGTTGCCGGTGACGCTGCGGGTTTCGCGGTTCAGATAAAGCTCCAGGCGATCCAGATCAACCGGCCGGTCAAGGCGAACTTCGTTCACCGCAAACTCGGTCAGCCCGGTCCGATAGGCATCCATCAGCCGTGGCATCAACTGATTGATCCGTCCTGCTTCGGCTCCGTCCGGAGCCTCGAGATAAAATTCCACCATCAGGATGCCCTTGATCCTGGACTGATGGATGATCGTGATGGGCATCGGCACAATGGCCACCATCCTGTCCATGCCGCCTCCACCACCGCCACTGTTGCCCCCGCCGCTGGCGGCCAGTGCGCTCTCGTGATGGAATGATAACACCAGTAACAGTATAAGGGGCGCCATCAGGCTGTGGGTAATACTGAAGGACAATTGGCGGCTCAAAGAGCGGTGCCTCAGACCCGGGATCTGTGACGTCCTCATGCCATTAACCTTTGTTGCTGGTGTTTTCATGGCTCCGACCATAGGCGACAAGCGTTAAGGGGAGGTGGACCTGGCCCATGATAGCGCCAGAGCCGGAATCGTGTTTTGCAATTCGATTTGCAAATCGAATTGCAAAATGCAAAGACCACCCCGGAAGTTCTCTTCAAAGTTGCTCGAAAGCCAAATTATGGAAAAAATACAGGATATTGCGCGCGCCGCGTGCCTGGCATGGTCTTTGCGAGGTCTGCATTGCTCTGGCGTTAATTAGAGCAACAGAGCTTCGAGCGGAACAGATCCAGTCGCGACCCCTTCATAGGATCTGTTCCGCTCTACTTTATCCCGACATTCGAATCCGCTGCAAATTGGTTAAGGGCCCTGATTGATCATGATCAATCATGATCAGGTCGGATCGGCCCTGTTCGCTTGCGCGCAGGGTCGCGGATCATACCTGAACCATCCCGGATTTTTCAGACAAAGGGACCTGTCAGGCAGGTGGTTTTGAAGGCAGATGGTCTTTGATGTCGCTGTAACCCGCGCGCCAAGCCGTTAAGACAAATTGAAATATTTTGTTTACATCCCCTTAACTATCATCCGGATACGGATGGTTAAATTTCGTAAACCATTGTTTTTACTTGAGAAAACTTGACACATCGTTGGTGCTGTCGTAGGCTTCGGCCATGAGCATTGCATTAACATCTTCCGTAGCCGGAATGAATGCCGCCGCTGATCGCCTCGCGATCCGCGCCGACAACGTGGCCAACGTTTTGACCCCGGGCTATAGAGCTTCCGAAGTGGTACAGCAATCCACCGGCAGTGGTCCCGTGGTATCCGAGCGTTTGCCGGTGGATCAAGTTACCAACCAGGAATCCGGCGGGGCTGCCGCCCCTGCTCAGCCACAGCAATTGGCGCAGCAATTGTCGCTGCCTTTTGACAATTTACCTCAGGATCGACCGCCTGAAAAGCCGTCTGATGTTTCGCTGGAATATGAGCTCACGGATATGATGGTCGCCGAGCACGCCTACAAGGCCTCCGCCAATGTTGTGCGGACGGTCGGCCAGATGCAGGACACGCTGCTCGATATTTTCAGCTGATTACAGGCTGATCATTAGCCGCTTAAACCACTTGAAGTCGCTTCGGGTCGAGCGCCTCAAGCGTGACGCCCGCTTTGGTGCAAGCCGGCGGCAGGCCGCGGCCCAGGATCAGCTCCGCAGCCACCTCTGACAGCGCCGGGGATGTCTGGATGCCATAGCCGCCCTGCCCCGCCAGCCAGAAAAACCCATCCTGAAGCGGGTCGAACCCGACCACCGGGGTGCGGTCCGCGACGAAGCTTCGCAGGCCCGCCCACTTGTGTTCAAACCGGCGCACCCGAATGCCGGTGGCGCGCTCAAGCTGATCGACCGCCTGCGCCAGGATCAGTTCATCGGGCGCTGCATCGCACGGCGGGCTGGGATCTTCGTCGGCAGGCGACAGCCAGATCATGCCGCCACTGGGCTTGAAGTAAAACGCCTCGTCCACATCCAGAACCAGAGGCCAGCCGGAGATATCGCCCTCAATACCGTCGGCCTTTGCGGGATCGATCACGCAGACCGAGCGGCGCAGCGGCTCAAGACCGATATCAAGCGCGCCGCCAAGCGCGCCGACCTGTCCGGCCCAGGCCCCGGCGGCATTGACCACAAGCCCGGCCTCAATAGTCTCGTCGCCAGTTGTCACAGCCCAGGAGCCGCCCCGGTTCTCAAGGCCGGTGACTGTGCGCCGGGTCAGGATTTGCGTGCCACCCGCCCGCGCGCCGCGCAGGTAGCCCTGCAGCAGCTCATGGACATTGATCGCCTGGCTGTCCGGCTCCCAGACACACGCCTCAACCGCGTCCGGCTCCAGCACGGGCACAAGCGAAAGGGCAAAGTCGCGTGTCTGCTTTTCAATGCTCGGCGTCAGAACCCGGGTGGATTGATAGTGTTCCTCAAGCGCCGCCAACTGGTCCTTGCGGGCAATAAAAAGCGCACCGCTGGGCGCCAGCAACGGCGTCTCCGAGAAACCCTCCGGCGGTGAATAGTAAAACACGCGGCTGGCCGTTGTCAGGGCACGGATCGTCTCGTTGCCATAGGTCTCCGAAAAGAACGCTGCCGAGCGGCCTGTCGCGTGCTGCCCTGGCTGACCCTCGGTTTCCAGAAGGGCGATCGAACGCCCCCCTGGCTCCCGTGCCAGCCGCCAGGCCAGTGACGCCCCGGCAATGCCGCCGCCAATAATGACAATATCAAAAGACTTCATGTCCCCTGGATAGCGAATAAAGGATCGCGATACCAGCCTCATGTGCCAACATCTGTCGACCAAAGATCTTGACACGAGCACGCCAGAGATTGATCAAACAGTATGAGACAGGTCTGCAGAAAGGGTGATCCCATGAGCGATATGAAACTGTACGAAGCCATGAGCACGATGAGGGCAGTCCGCAAGCTACGGCCGGATCCGATCCCGAACGACGTGCTGACGAGGGTTTTTGAGGCCGCGACCTTCGCCCCGACCGGCGGCAATCGGCAGCCGTGGCGCATGATTGCCGTGACAGACACAGTCGCAAAGACCCGCCTCGGCGAGCTCTACAAGGCAAGATGGAACGACTACGCGGCGATGCACAGGAAGGGGTCGTCCCGTTTGTCTGATGAAGAGCGAGCAAAAGAAGAACGAACGTTGGCCGCAGGCGATCATCTGGCAGACCATATGAAGGCGTTGCCGGTTCTGGTCGTCGTCTGCTTTAATCCGGACTATATGGCCGTGACCGATGCCGGGCTGGACCGTGTCTCGGTCGTCGGCGGCGGCTCGATCTACCCGGCGGTGGAAAACCTTCTCCTCGCCGCCCGCGCCGAGGGGCTCGGCTGTGTCCTGACCACATTGCTGTGCATGGAAGAGGACGCCGTGAAGACACTGCTCGGCATCCCTGAGGGTTGGGGCACCGCCGCCATGATCCCGCTCGGCTATCCTGTCGGCAAGGGCCATGGACCTGTCGCGCGAAAGCCTGTTGCCGAGCTCTTCTTTGCTGACACATGGGGTGAGCGTTTTGCCTGATCCACGGGCCAGGGGTGTATCCAGGCTCTTTCGCAACACATCCTTTACCGGATTGTCTTAATAGTCGGTGCTGTTGAAGGGGCTCAATAGTAAAGTTCAAGACAGGGCATGTGTTTGAGTGGTTGGGGAACTTTCAGGAAATCACAAAACGCCTGGTGTGACCTGCGATGCAGAGGGGTCGGCAATGTGTGACCGTCTTTTTGCCGAGCAGGTTGGGACAACGGCCGGGTCCTACCGAACCAGCGCGACCGGTATGCTGATCTGGGGGGGTATAGTCACCCTTCTGGCGCATGTTTCCAGTATTTTGGGTGCGGTTCCCCTGCGCAACAGTCTGTTCGCACTGGCGGCGGTCATGATCTGTTCGGGAGTTTCATTCCTGGCGGCACGCGTATACTTTGAAGAAAAAAGCCCGAACTCTGACAAATGGCACAGACTATTTTTGGTGAACCAGCTCCTGGCGGGGCTCACCTGGTCCTATGTTTCTGTCTTGATGTGGGTGCCAGGCGATCTGGTAAACAATCTCTTTCTTGAGATCATGCTGTTTGGATATTTGTTCACCGGCGTCGTTCAGTATTCCAACTTGCGCTCTCACTTCATTGTAACCGCAATACCGCCCTTCCTGACCGTTCTTGCCCTGTTTGCCATCTACCCCACGCCAATGAGTGTCCTCACTTTTGGTCTTTCTATTCCTTTTATTCTGTGGCTCATCATTATCTGTCAGCAGTTGAACGAAAGATACCGTCGTCATGTGATGCTTCGGATCAATCATGAAATGCTTGGCGACGAAGTTCGTGCGGTTCGCGATGATGAGGTTCGCGCCAACAAGGCCAAATCCGCATTCCTGGCGAATATGAGCCATGAGCTACGCACGCCCCTGAATGCCATCATCGGGTTTTCGGAGATCCTGGCTGGAACCAGGGCAGAAGACCTGCCCAGACCGCAAAATATCAATTTTATTACCAATATTCATGATAGTGGCCACCATCTATTGTCCATCCTCAACGACGTTCTCGACCTGGCCAAAATTGAATCCGGTCAGCTTGAGCTGCACACTCAGCCCCTTGCGATTCCGGACGTCATGCGCACCAGTCTGCGGTTGCTCGACAGCGACATCAGCAAAGAAGGTTTTGATGTGTCGATCAGTGGTGCCGATACCGTTGGGCATGTAGAAGTTGACGAGCGCGCGGCGCGCCAGATCTTTTTCAACCTGTTTTCCAACGCGATTAAATATTCTCCCGAGGACAAGAAGCTCGATATAGCCTGTCGTCAGGACGAAGAGTTTGTCTATATCGCCATCGCTGATGAGGGCGAAGGCATCCCCGAAGAGGTTCAAAAGAATCTCTTTATGCCCTTTCAGCAGGTCGACAACAGTTATCGTGGTCAACGCCAGGGCACAGGGCTGGGGCTCTCCATGGTCAAGGGTTTGATGGATCTGCACGGCGGCACTGTAACGCTGGCCTCCGAAGTCGGCAAAGGCACGACGGTCACTCTTGCCTTTAGTCGGGCCGGGTCTTGACGGGGCCGGGCGCGGTCAGATGATCGTTCGCCCGGGAAGGGTGCCGCATCACTTCACATCCGGCCTCGGGTCGGGCACGAAATTATCACGGTTTGGCATTTCCATTGCCGTCAGCGCCGCCGCATTCATCGGCTTGTCTGCCGGGTAAATACCGCCCTCGGCGAAGATATAGGCAGCAAGCGCATAGATCTGGTCATCGGCAAGCGAGTTCGGCGCGTTGAACGGCATGGCGCGGCGCACGTAGTCAAAGAAGGTCGGCGCGTAGGGCCAGTGCTGTGTCACGGTCGGACCCTCCCCGATCAGCGGCCCACCCTGAACACCTTCGACGCCGCGCAGCGCCTCGCCGTGACAGGCGGTGCAGTGTTTGGCATAGACCCGGGCCCCCTGATCGTATGTGCCTTCGCCCGGCGGCAGTCCGGCGCCGTCATAGCGCACATCCCGATCCCAGGCCTCGATCAACGCATGCGGCGCCGGGCTGCCAAGCTCCGGAAATTGCTCGCCGGTCCGGGCGTTGCTGTCGGGATTGCAAGCCGCAAGTAAAAGCCCGCACAGAAGGCTTGTCCGGATTTTGTTCTCAGGCATGAACATTGGTCACATTCCCTTCTGCGTCGATGGCCCAGCTCTGGATGCCGTTATTGTGGTCTTTCGAATTGACCCCGCGCACATCAACCAGCGCCTTGATGGTCGGTTGCACATAACCGGTCTCGTCTGTGGCGCGCGATTGCAGGACGGCGGGCTTGCCATCCCAGCGCCAGCCGAAGGTAAAGCGCGTGTGGGCCATGGACAGGACCGGCGCGACAAGATTTGCCTGCCCCCATGTCTTGCCGCCGTCGGTAGATATTTCAACGCCGGTTATCTTGCCGCGACCGGACCAGGCAAGGCCGGTAACCTCGTAGGTGCCAGGGATCGGCAGCTTCATGGTGCCAGACGGAAAGGTGATGACGGACTTGGCTTCCATCTCCCAGGTGAAATAGCGTGTTGTCCCGTCCGCCAGCGTGTCGGCATAGGTGGTAACCTCTGGCCGGGTGAAGCTCGGCTTGTCGGTCACGTCAAGGCGGCGCAGCCATTTGATCGACATATTGCCTTCAAAGCCGGGCAGAAGGAGACGCAGCGGATAACCCTGTTCCGGGCGGATCGCCTCGCCGTTCTGCGCATAGGCCAGGATCGCATCGTCCATCGCCTTGTCGATCGGGATCGAGCGGGTGTGCATGCCAGCGTCCGAACCCTCGCCCAAAAGCCACTCTGCGCCATCGTCAAGACCGACTTCGCGCAGCAGGGTCGAGAGTGCAACACCGGTCCATTCAGAATTGGAGGTTAATCCATGCGTGCCCTGAACATGTGGCATGCTGGGCCGCGCATATTCCATACCGCCATTGCCAGCGCACTCAAGAAACGCGGTGCGTGTGACGGAGGGAAAACGATAGAGATCAGCCATGGTGAAAACTTTGGCGCGCTTCACCTTGCCATGGATCAAGAGCCTGTGCCGCGCCCGATCAATCGTCGGCACACCGCCTCGGTGGACCTCATAGTGAAGCCCCGAGGGCGTGATCGTGCCATGGGTGCCGGCCAGTGGTGTGAAGGAACCGGACACACCTGGTTGGGGCAGGGGAAATTCCCAGCGCGATACGGTCTCAAACTGTGAGCGCAGGCCATAGCCGCCACCGGATGCGGGGCCGGGCTGGCTCGTTGGATCATCAAGTACCGCGTGCTGCGATGCGCCCTGAGCCGCTTGTGCCCCGGCCCTGCCAGCGAGCAATCCGGTCCCCGCCAGAGCCGCGCCACCGAGCAAGAGCGCCCGCCTGCCCGGATCGGGAAACATGCCCTCCTTGCAGTCGCAGTCTTCCGCGGCGCTAGTGATTTCAGGATTTTCTTCGTTCATGCGCTTCGCTCCCTGTTCATATTTCGACAAATATCAAAATATCGCCGACCCGTCAATCGACGACTGATCCACCGCCTGACAGAGATGCTTGATGGTGATGCTTGATCCGGCGAGAAACCATCTATTTAATCCCTCCGAACTCAAGCAAGAGAATCCAGGGGAGGATGTCTGACAATGGCTGATGAGCATCTGCCTGAGCTGACGCGTCACTATGAGCATTTCATCTGGAATTCTGCCAGATGGGAGGGTTTCAAACATCGTGATGACGATATCCTGATCTGTACCGCCTACAAGGCCGGTACCACGTGGATGCAGCGCATCTGTTCGCTGCTGGTGTTCCAGACGCCGGAGCTGGAACAGCCGCTGACGACCTATTCGCCCTGGCTCGAGATTAACGGGCAACCAATCGAGAAGTTACGCGCCGACTACGAGGCACAAACCCACCGGCGCTTCATCAAGAGCCATACCCCGCTCGACGGTCTGCCGTATCGCCGCGCAGCGACCTATCTTTTCGTTGCCCGTGATCCGCGCGATATTTTTATGTCCATGCTCAATCACATGGACAATTCCAACGATGCGGCGGGCGAGGTTCTCCAGGCGAACTCGACCCGTTCGCGGGTTGAGCTGGACGAGATGCCAACGGATCTTGCGTCCATGCTGCGCGCCTGGCTCACCACCGGCTGCTTTGACTGGGAGGACGACGGCTGGCCCTTCTGGTCGTTGTTTTCCCATGCCACAAGTTTCTGGAAGTTCCGTACCCTGCCGAATATTCACTTTGTCCATTATGGCGATCTGCTGCGTGATCTTGATGGTGAAATGCGGCGAATTTCCGGTGTTCTCGGGGTTGCCGTGAACGAGGAGGTCTGGCCGTCTCTGGTTGAGGCCGCGCGCTTTGACGCGATGAAGGGCGCTGCAGATCAGATGGCGCCGGACGTCGACTGGGGTGGCTGGAAAGACAACAGCCGCTTCTTCAACCAGGGTGGATCCGGCAAATGGCAGACCGCATTTTCAGGTGACGATCTTGCATTCTATGAAGAAGCAGTCGCAAGAAAACTTCCCGCGGATCTGCGGCGCTGGCTCCACGAAGGTGGCAGATTTTAAGATCGGGTTTTTCACAAAAATGTAGCTCGATTGAGGGTTGTCAGATCCGGCACAAGGGTCTAGGACTTCTCGCATTCAGGGGTAATTATTTTTGTCGAAGGAATGATGCATGTCCCACGTATCGAATTCCGAACAGAAAAATGGGCGCAAGCCCGGAAAAACCAGAGAAGCCTTCCTTCTCTTCGTGGCCGGCTATCTAACGGTTGCCGTCGTTGCCGTCGGCAGCTTTCTGGCGCTGGCCTGATACGCCAGCCCGGCACACTAAGCTCCCCGTTTACTTCTGAAATTATGCTCTTCGTGATGTCCCGTCAGGTGCGGGGGGGCCGGGGATCGAGCAGATTATCAAAGTCTTAATGCCGGTTCCGGGGTTTCGAGGGTTGCTTAACGGTCATTAAAGGCTGTTGAGCTAGGGTTAGCGCACTGTAAACACGGCAGAGCAATGCGCGCCCGATGACACAAGAGATCAGCTGCGAGAGTGCAGAAAAGGAAAGCTACACGCTCTCCATCCTTATTCCTGTTTTTAACGAGGAAGACGGGCTGGAGGAATTGCACAAGCGTTTCAGTTATGCGTCTGAGGACTTGTCGTGCGCCGCAGGTCCCGACCGCGCAGACCGAGATCCTGATGACCGGCTGCGCGCATGGTCGCAGATCAGCAAGGTGCCGGACCAGTGAACGCGTACAGCATGACATTCTTAATGAGGGTGGACCCGTACTGGCGAGTGTTTGCAGTGCTGCTCAGCATATTAGTGTGCACACTGGTTCAATTCAACGTTCCCATCAATCATGATATCGGATGGATTTTGTTTGGCGCCGAGAGGATGACACAAGGCGCCGTCTATGGCCGGGATATCATAGAGCCAAATCCGCCGTTTATCTGGTTTTTGAACCTCCCTGTTGTGTGGTTGGCCCAGGGTCTTGGACGACCGTCCTATGAGGTTTACCGCGTCGCTATTCTGCTTGGCGCCACAGCAGGCCTGTACCAAATTTACGTCAATCTGAATATGACAAGGCGCAAGGAAGACTGTCTTTTGGCCTGGCAAGTGGTCGGCTGTATCGCCTTCTTTTGTTTTGCCTTCGCCTGGCGGGATTTTGGGCAGCGCGAATACATATCCCTCTTTTGTATTCTCGTCTTTGCCTCCACTAACATCGTGCGGTTGCGCGGTCTCACGCCGGGCGCTGTATCAGCCATTACCGCTGGTATACTGGCTGCAATCGGTATCCTGTTAAAGCCCTACTTGTTATTCATTCCCGCAGTGATGGGCTTGTACTCGTTGTACAGGTCCGGCCTGAAGGTGTTCACCTGGATTGAGTATTACGCCCTGGCCGTATCAATAATTATAGCTCTGACCAGCACAGTGCTTTTTGCCCCGGCCTATTTGACTGAGGTTATTCCTCTTATTACGGATCTTTACTGGGGCTTCAATGAAGCGAAGATGGATATTATCGGCGCCTACAAGTCCCTGTTTTTGGCTCTGCTGGCCTGGGTTGCGATCCTTTCGGTAAACCGGTTCCGCCTGTCCTCGGAGCAGGTCATTTTGCTGATTGTTGCACTGGGATTTGCCTTCAGTTTTCTGTGGCAGTCCAAGGGATATACCTATCATGTGTTCCCGGTCTACGTGACGGTTGCCATTGGCATTCTGGCGACAGCGAATGCGCCGGACCGGAGCTTTCAATCCAGCGTGATAAGGCCGAGAGCGTCACGGAGCATCCTCTATTTGATCCTGCTCATGCTCTTCGTCGGGTTTGGCCTGCCCGCGGCACTCTGGTCAATCCGGGAGACCGGCGAGGCAGGCCCGCTGCAGCTGCGGCAAACCCGAATTTCAGCTGAAGTAGAGAAGCTTGCTGCGAACCGCACCTTCACAGCCTTTTCAACGCACCCGTTCCCCGGCTTTCCAACGGCCTTAGTGGTGAGCGCCCGATGGGTGGGAAGAAGCAACAGCCACATGGCTATCCCTGCCATCGTCAAGTCGAGGACAGACAGACACGTGCGGGACGAAGGGCTGGAAAAGTTTGCCCGATCGGAGGTCATGCTGACCCTCGAGACCTTTTCTCCGCATCTGGTTTTGGTAGACCGGCGCAAGGTGCAGCATGCAATCGCTGATCGGCCATTTGATTTTACGGCCTTTTATAGCGAGGATTTGAAATTTGCCGAGCTCTGGGAAAAGTACAGGAAAGTGAGCAGCGTTGAAGGGTTTGATTTTTATGTTCAAGCGGATGAGCAGGAATTTGGTGAGGACATTCAATGAAGGCGAAAGTTGCAGTTGTCATTCCGTGTTTCAAGGTATCTGACAGCATTGCTGATGTGGTCAATCGCATCGGTGATGAAGTCGTCCGGATATATTGTGTTAATGATGCGTGTCCCGGTGAAACGGGGTCGATCCTTGATCGCCTTGCCACCACGGACCCCCGTGTCACGGTCGTTCATCACACCGTGAATACCGGAGTGGGAGGCGCGACAAAAACCGGTTATCAGGCGGCAATCGACGACAGCATGGATGTAATTGTGAAATTGGATGGTGATGGGCAGATGGACCCGGCCATTATCCCCGATCTGATTGCCCCCATTCTTCAGGGCGAAGCAGACTATGTAAAGGGCAATCGCTTTTTCAATATGGCGTCCATCAAGCAGATTCCCCGATCCAGAATGTTGGGCAATATTGCGCTGTCTTTTCTGACAAAATTGTCAACCGGCTACTGGGATCTGTTCGACCCGGTCAATGGGTTCACCGCGATCCATGCCGCAGTGGCCAATGAACTGGAGTTGAACAAGTTAAATGATCGGTATTTCTTTGAATCCGATATCTTGTTCCGAATGGCGATTGTCAGAGGCAAGGTTGTGGAGATCCCCATGGTGAGTGTCTATGCCGAAGAGACCAGCAACATGAGTGAATTCAAGGTATTGATGACGTTCCCGTTCCTGCATGCCCGGAACTTCCTGAAACGACTGATGTATAACTATTTCCTGCGTGGCTTTTCGATTGCCTCGATATCGATCATAACCGGAACGTGCCTGACTTTGTTTGGACTGGTGGTCGGTGTGACGGCCTGGGGGCAGTCTATTGAAACTGGCGTAACCGCGACAACGGGAACAGTGATGCTTGCTGCCTTGCCATTCCTGGTTGGTATTCAAATGTTGTTCAATTTTCTGAATTTTGACATTTCCAATTTACCGTCCAGGCCAATCCACAAAGATCTGCGAAAACTCTGAGACCCGGCGAGAGCCATACGAACAGGATGAAGTGAGAGAGCAAATGATTAGCGCGTTCCGACACATATCAAACAGACGCAAGGTGCTTGCCAACGCCATTAATGTAAAAGGCCACTTTGAAGAATGGGAAGAAACCTGTGTTCCGTCTTATTGCCATCCAAATATCCTGGCAGCCTATGTCAGCTGGTGGCGGTTGTTCAAAGCCGTGGCAATGGCGAAAACCGGCCTGCGAAACAACCCCCCTGAAGGTAGCAATAATCGGAGCCTTTCGGTTCTGGACTTTGGTGCATCAGTTGGAGAACTGGCGCATCTGACAGGTAACTGGGAGTATCATTTTGTCGAAGAAGAGGCTGTGGCCCGAAACTTCCTGGCAAAGCAAATTCCCGATGCGCATGAGCAAAACCTGGAGCACTTGCCCGCGGCGCACTATGACCTGATATTTGCGTTGGACTCTCTTGAGCACAACAGCAATTTTGTGGAGATACTTGTCAAATTAAGAACGGCCTTGAAGCCTGGTGGGCTCCTCGTCATCTCCGGACCGACAGAAAACATGCTGTATCGCCTGGGGCGCAAGATCGCCGGCTTTGACGGCCATTATCACGAGACCAACATCTATGCGATCGAGCGAGAGGTGAAGGAGCTGTTCACGTTGGTTTCGGGTGCATCTCTGCCATTGTCTTTGCCCTTATTCAGGGTTTCGGTCTGGCAGTTTGGTGAGGGTTAGCAGGCGGGGAATGTAGCCGCCTCCAAATCCGAGTGTAATGAAAAGAATCATTGGCCTGACCAGCATAGCGACAGGAATTGCGCTGCTCTTGTCATAGCCCAGGGCAACGAGGAGGCCGGCCAGGCCCGCCTCGGCAATCCCCATTCCTCCTATTGTGAAGATCGCGGCGGCTCCAATCAGATTGAGGCCGAGCAAAAGGATAAGGATGTGAAATTCGGCGATCTCAAAGCCGAAGGTCAAGAACGCCATCCATAACATAAGTGCCGCTGCGAACCATGACAGGACGGTAAAGCCCATGGAAAGGGCGCGGGCGGTGGCGGAAATATGGTCGATGCTGACAAAGGTGTTCTCGCGCGCATCTACGGGCAAATGAAACTTTGCTCGAATTTGATGTGATTTATTCTGCACCCAGGGGATCACAGTGTTCAGAAGCATTGACGCGACGGGCGTCAGTGTTGATATCAGTATGCAGATTATGCTTCCTGAAATGAGCAACAGGAGTGATACTGTGGCGCCGATCTCGGTCAGCATAATCACGGCGCTGATGCCCGCTATGACACTCAAGAAAAGAAAATCCTGAATACGCACGGTGAGGAGATTGTTGAGCGCCTCCTGCCATCCAATCTTGAGCTGCACTTTGGCCATCGCTGGAAAGGCGAGGTCGCCCAGGCCCCCCGGGGCAATGGCAAAAATCATCTGATGACCCAGAATGAGCTGAAAGCAGGACGCCAGGGACGTGCGAGACTCTGCAGGCAATAGTACCCGGAGCCGGCAGGCCCTGAAGAAAACAATCGCCAGGTAGGCTGCAACACATAATAAAAAATAATACAGATCGGCTTGCAGGAAAATGCCTCGCAAGACGCCCAGGTCACTATAGAGGAGGAGGGCGATCAGCGTAACGAGACTAATCGCGGTGGACACGCCAATAATTCTACCGCGCGACATAGTGGTGAGCCCTGTGGTCATCATACCAAACTGAAGTCCTGGCGTGTTGGGCCTTCATTTTTAGGCAAATTGCAATGTCCCGTCGCCTTGAAACTTTGAAATCGAGCCATAGCAGCTCGGGCTTTTTGCCGCAAGCAAGCTGTTCTGCAAGCCGGTCAGGCACAAAAGAAGGACCAGCCCTGCGCCCTAAAGCACAATCCCGCCATCAACAATGATCGTCTGCCCGTAGATATAGGACGCCATCGGCGAGGCCAGAAAGAGGGCGGCGTTGGCCATGTCCTGCGGCGTGCCGAGGCGCCGCGCCGGGATCGCGCGCAGCGAGCCTTTGAGGCGCTCGGGACTATCGGTGGTGATTTTGGTCAGTTTGGTATCGACCAGCCCGGGCGCGATCCCGTTGACATGGATACCATCGCGCGCCCACGCCTTGGCCAGCGCCTTGGTCAGGCCGACCGCAGCGGATTTGGACGCCGCATAGGCCGGATTGCCCATCGTTGCCTGAAACCCTGCCGTCGAGCTGACCGTAATGACCGAGCCTTTGGTGGCGGCGATGAGATCATGGCAGCGCACCGCACAGGCCATCAGGCTGGTCAGGTTGACATCCATGACATGCTCAAACCCCTCCATCTCGAACTCGCCGCGACCATAGATCACCGTCCCCTGGCTCAGCACCAGAACATCAAGAGCGTCGAAGGAAAGCGGCGCTTCGGCCACATTTTGCGAGGAGCTGACATCGACCTGTGTGTAGGACAGTCCTTCAAGGTCGCTGCCTTCCTCGCCGTCATAGTCAGCCGCGCTCGCCCTCGTGCCCCAGACATGAACCGTCGCGCCTTTGGCCCGAAAGCCCTGTGCAATGCCATTGCCGATGCCGCTTGAGCCGCCCACAACGAGCACCGTCTTGCCTGTGAAGTCGAGAAGATCTGTCATGTTTCCCTCATCTAAATAAATGTCGCCCCGGGCAAGCAAAGCGCGACCCGGGGTCTCAGGGCACGATTCCGCGGGACAGGATCGCGCGAACTCCTCCCCGATCTCATCCCGAGATTCCGGATCTTCGCTATCGCTACGTCCGGGATGACATGAAGGGGAGGGCTAAACATGTCAATCACTTCAACATCAATGAGCCGTGCGAGCAAGATTTTCAGGCCTGACGGGAAATGGCAAGACCTGTCCCGGAAACCTGCCGGCGGGACGGGGCCCGGGGGTTGCAGTTGCCCGCATCAATCGCTACATGTCCCTTTAGCCCGCCAATCAAGGAGAAACGGCAAAATGATGTCTCCCTTCCAAGCCATAGACCTGCTGGTCCGTCTTTACGTCTGGATCATCATCGCCGATGTCATCCTGAGCTGGTTGATCAACTTCCAGGTGATTAACAGTGGCAGTGCCTTCGTGCGGAGTGTTCATACGTTCACCTTCAAGATGACCGATCCGGCCTACAAAAAGCTCCGCAGTGTCATTCCGCCCATTGGTGGTCTCGATCTTTCGCCCATCGTTCTCATCGTCGGCGTGCAGGTTGCATGGTGGTTGCTGGCTTCAATGTTGTTTCAGTAAGCCGTAGAGGGTCTGCGGATGCCTCTCCGCCAGGACCAGAAGGGCGCGCGCCTCGCCTGCCGGGTGACGCCAAAATCCTCATCCGATGCGGTTGCCGGGCTCTATGTGGCCGCAGATGGCAAGGTTTCTCTGAAAGTCCGCGTCACGGCCGCGCCGGAGAACGGCAAAGCCAATAAAGTGCTGATAAAACTGCTCGGCAAAGAGACAGGACTTGCGCCCTCGACCATGCGCGTGATAGCCGGTGAGCAGTCACGCAACAAAATGATTCTGATCGAGGGAGAGCCAAAACGGCTTGAAGAAATACTGACAGCCTGGCTCGGACAATTTAATGAGTGAAGCCAAACGTATTAGCGGAACTGAATTTGCCGAAGGCCTGCGCGCCCGTGTCGCCGACGCCGTCGCAAGCCTGAAAAAAGACCATGATTTGACCCCCGGTCTTGCCGTGGTTCTGGTTGGCGACGACCCGGCCAGCCAGGTCTATGTCAAAAACAAGGGCATCAAGACCCGCGAAGCCGGGATGGAGAGTTTTGAACATCTCTTGCCCGCCGACACGCCCGAGGCTGACGTCATCGCGCTTGTCAAAAATCTCAATGCCAATCCCTCTGTCCACGGTATCCTGTGCCAGCTGCCGATGCCGGATCACATCGACGAAAAGAAAGTCGTTGAAACCATCGAGCCATCAAAGGATGTCGATGGTCTTCACCCGATGAGCGCCGGCAAGTTGATGCTGGGCCAGGAGGGGCTCGTCCCTTGCACGCCGCTTGGTACCGTGATGCTGGCAAAGGACACGCTTGGCGACCTCACAGGCAAACATGCGGTCGTTATCGGACGCTCGATCCTGGTCGGCAAGCCGGTCGCCCAATTGCTGCTCGCAGAAAACTGTACCGTCACCATGGCGCATTCGCGTACCAAAGATCTGCCCGACCTCTGCCGCACGGCAGATATTCTCGTTGCCGCCGTCGGCGTGCCGCAAATGGTCAAGGGTGACTGGATTAAACCGGGCGCCCTGGTCCTTGACGTGGGGATCAACCGGATCGATGCGCCGGAACGCGGGGAGGGCAAGACCCGCCTCGTCGGCGACGTGGATTACAAGGCCGCCAAAGAGGTGGCCGGAGCGATCACCCCTGTCCCCGGCGGCATCGGCCCCATGACCATCGCCTGTCTGCTGCGCAATACGGTGGCCGCCGCTTGCCGCATCGCCGGCGTGCCTGTACCCTCTGCCCTGAACTAGATAGACCTCGGCGACCGACAGGAGATTGATGATGGAACGGCGACAACTTGGAAATCTCTGGCCGGTTAGCGCACTGGCGCTCGGCGGCGGCGGGCTTGGCCAGATCTGGGGCGAGACCACGCGCGAGGAGGCCATTGCCACGGCGCGCGAAGCCGTTGATCTGGGCATCAACCTGCTCGATATGGCGCCGTCCTATGGCAAGGGCGAGGCGGAAAGCGTAATCGGCGAGGCGTTTGACGGCAAGCTGCCGGATGGCGTGCGCATCACCACAAAATGTAATGCGGGGACACTCAGCGCAGACAAGATGTTGGAGAAAATCGAGCGCTCCATCGTTCGCTCTCTGAAGACTATGAAACGCGAGCAGGCCGATATTTTCTTTTTGCATTCCCAGATTATTCCTGAAGACTACGAGATGAAGCAGAACGCCGACACGCAGCACCTGTGGTGCACGCGGTGGCGGTCTTACGAAGATGCCTTTCTGCCAGCCATCGCAGCACTCAAGGCCAAGGGCCTGATTGCCGCGTGGGGGATTACCGGTGTTGGCTTGCCTTCGCTTGTCATGCAGGCGCTGCGCCACGAACAAAAACCTGATGCGGTTCAGGTCATCGCCAACCTGATGGACAGCCCCGGCGGCATCCGGCGCTATGAAGAGCCGCCCGAACCGCGCAATATTATCCGTACAGCAATCAATAATAACGTCGGTGTGATCGGCATTCGCGCCGTCCAGGCCGGCGCGCTCACCGCAAAAATGGACCGGCTTCTCGACACCACGGATCCCGACATGATGGATTATATTCGCGCCAAACCGTGGCGTGACTTGTGCGAGGAACTGGGTGAAAACCCGGCGGTCCTGGCCCATCGCTACTCTCTTTCTATGGAGGGCGTGTCCACCGTCGTGACCGGCGTCAAGAACCGCCAGGAGCAAAAGGAGCTGGTCGAGGGTCTTGCCAAAGGCCCGCTCGCCCCCGAACTCATCAGCAAAATCGACGCCCTGCGCCTCAACTTCTACCGCCCCAAAATCCCCATGGAAGTTTGATCGCTGCTTTTCGGCCTGCGAGTTGATCTGTTGCCTCAAATACACCGGTCGGTTAACCTGACAGGGAAATGCCGTGCCGGGGGGCAATGTTGCCGAACAGGGGAAAAGACTAAATGAAGGCCAAATCCTGCAAAAAGGGGGAGAGCTCCGCGCGTCTCTTTCGGGGTTGTCAGGTGCTGATTTCAGTGCTGGTCGCGGCCGCCGACCTGTCCGGGTCAGCCCTTGCAGAAGACGTGCCGCTTCAGGACCCCGCCAAAGTCGTGGCGGAGATGGCCATGACCGTCCACGGCGCCAATGAAATTTCCGCTCCCGTCTATGTCAATGGCAAGGGGCCGTTTGAATTTGTTGTGGATACCGGAGCCACATCCAGCGGGATCTGGAATTCCGTGGTGCAGCAAAACGCGCTCGAGAACAACCATGTTGAAACCATCACGGTCTCTGCGGCGGACGGTCTTGTCCGCTTGAAAATTCTTGAATTTGGCTCTGTCCGCGCTGCCGTCTTTGCTCTCGACCCGGCTCATTTGATGGAGTATCCCGATTACTATTCCTATTATCGTCGCCCCCTCTCAGGTATTCTTGGGGCAGACTATCTGACAAATCATGTTGTGGTCTTTGATTTTCCCCGCGACATGATGGTGCTTTATCCGAAGACGACAAACCTGACGCGCAGCATGCCAGGATATTTTGATTCCATTCCCTTGCGGTTTGAGGGTGAGCAGAAAGCCCTGTTTGTCAAAGCCGGTATCAATGGCAAGAGGCTCAACGCGCTGGTCGATACCGGCGCCAGTATGACCACCATCCTGACGTCGGAGCACAAAAAGCTGGGCGTCAGCCTCGAAGGCGCACAGCAAGTCACCATGACCGGCGTCAATGGCAATCCGATTCGCGGCTATATCGTGCGCCTCCCGGCGCTGAAGGCCGGCTCAAAGGTCTGGAAGGATGTCGAGGTGGTTTTCGCGCAGTTCACCGTCGGGCGCGCCGATCGGTTCTCCATGCTGCTCGGCATGGACCTGATGGGCCAAACGCCGTTTGCCGTTGACTACGGCCGCAAGCGTCTGCTGTTGGCCAGACCGGAAAAGCTCAACATGGTGTCGCGCCGGGATCCGCGCTCTCAAGCACTCGTCGAAGCGCCGGAAGAATTGCAATGTTCGTTTCCTTCAGCAGCACGGGAAGGTCTGCCTTGCGTCGTCTCGCCACCGCCTGAAGCACACCGGTAAGGTCGTTTGATGCGGGCGGCATCAGGGCATCGAGCGGCAGATCGTGGCTGGCAGGACGGCCTTCCAGCACCTCAAGGCAGGACTTTCCAATATCACTTAGTGCATCCGCCAGTGGTTGATTTTCCTGCAGACCCGGGAGCCGCGCGGTTTCTGAGCGAAAGGCGTCCCTGAGCCCGGCAAGACGGTTCAATTCAACAATAAGAGAGGCTCTGTCGCCTGCCAGCGCCGCATCAACCAGTGCTTCAAACCTGTGCATGGCGTCTGTCTCGGGCAGCAATGTTTCAATCAACCGCGAAAATGGCGCGGTGACATCGTGCGGCGCTTTTGCCCGGTTGATTACAAAATAGTAGACCAGCGGCGCGGTATAGTCCCGCAGGAGCGCAACAGACGGCGGGACAGTGCCGCCGCAAAGCCGCTCCGCCAGCCGCTTCGGCGCGTCAAGGTCAGCGCAGTCAAGCTTCTCCATCCGGTCTTGCGCTGCCATGATCCGCGGCCACGCCGATGTCTTGCCGGGCACATCGGAAGTGCCCTGCGGCGACCAGAAGCGCTCGG
Organism: uncultured Alphaproteobacteria bacterium; assembly: GCA_965603015.1. GTDB lineage: Bacteria > Pseudomonadota > Alphaproteobacteria > M2410 > M2410 > JAUWTJ01. Next base: position 44,576 of record CBFDBJ010000003.1, on the reverse strand, counting down.
CCAGCGCGAGTGCGCCGGGCCAGATAATCGCCTCGACATTGTCGGCGTTCATCACCTCGCTCCAGACGCAGGCTTCCGCGCCGATCACAGTGCGGGTGCTATCGTCCGGCTCCGGATCAATGGTGGTGTAGTCCTCGGCTCGCAGAAAATGATCAAGATAATAGCTTGTCGAAACGATGAGCGGGTAGCCCTCGAAGATATCGTTGGAGGCCGGTGTCATCCACGGCTGAATAATTGTGTCTTTTGGTGGCGAACCTTCGGCAACCTCTTCCCAGCCGATGGCCTTCTTGCCATGTTTGTTCAATTCCCTCAAAACCCGGGCCGTAAAATGCGCCTGCAGCGCCCTGTTGTCTGCCAGACCATTGGCTTTCATGAAGGCCTGCACCCCGTCGTCCGCATCCCAGGCCTTGCCGGTCACCTCGTCGCCGCCGAAATGCCAGTACGGGTCGGGGAAGAGTGCGGCCATCTCGCCGATAAAGCCCTCAAGGAAGCGGTCCATGTGCGCCGACGCCGGGTTCATTTCGTCGTCAAAGACGCCTGAGGTCTTGCGCAGCTGTGTTGGCGGTTTGCCCGTCGCAAGCTCGTGGTAGGCGAGGGTGAAGCAAGTCGAATGGCCCGGCATGTTGAACTCCGGCACGATGCGCACGCGCCGTTTGGCGGCAAAATCAACAAGCTCGCGAATTTCATCCTGAGTGTAGAACGCGCCGTTTGATGCGACGGTGTGCAGGCGCGGGAAGTTTTTGCTTTCAACCCTGAAGCCCTGATTGTTGGAAAGCCCGAGATGCAGCACGTTCAGCTTCACTTTGCTCATGCCATCAATCATGCGCTTCACAAGATCGAGCGGCATGAAGTGGCGCGAAACATCGAGCATCAATCCGCGCCAGGCAAAGCGCGGCGTATCGCGAATGGAACAGTGCGGGAAGACCAACCCGCCGTCTTGCTGTTTGACCAGTTGAAGCAGGGTCTGAAACCCGTAGAAGATGCCTGTCCGTGTCGGGGCGGACAGACGGATGCCTTCGCCATCAATGTCCAGCGCGTAGGAAGCGTCATCCTCAAATGACGGGAGGGTTTCTTCCGGTGCAGGGCAGGAAAGAACAAGGCGCGATGATGGGATTTCTCCTGCTTGCGGCCTTGTGTCGATTTGAAAGAGATCTCCGCAATCCGACAGCCAGCTTGTTATCAACTCCCCCAGCTCTGGCGTGTCGGGAACGCCATGAGCCGGAAACGGTAAACAGCCATCTTTCCATTGAATATCACAGGGAACAGGAAGCAAGACCGTATCCATAGGGCGTCAGTCTTTCGCCTGCTCAATCGAGGCCAGGATCATCGCACGGGTCGCGTCGGCGTCTTCCCAGCCGGTCAGCTTGACCCACTTGCCCGGTTCAAGGTCCTTGTAGTGGGCAAAGAAGTGGGAGATTTGATCGAGCAGGATCTGCCGCAGATCCTTGTAGGACTGAATGTTGGAATAATAGGGATGCAGCGCATCGGCCGGGACCGCGATAACCTTCTCGTCCATCCCCGCTTCGTCTTCCATCACCAGCATGCCCACAGGGCGCGACCTGATGATGGCGCCGGGGATGACCGGCGTTGGCCCCGCGACCAGCACATCGACCGGGTCGCCATCGGCGGCCAGCGTATGGGGAATGAAGCCATAGTTGCACGGATAGAACATCGCGGTGTGCAGGAAGCGGTCAACGAAGATCGCACCGCTTTCCTTTTCCAGCTCATATTTCACCGGCGCGCCGCCAAGCGGCACTTCGATCATCACATTCACTTCTTCCGGCGGGTTGGCTCCAACGGGGATTTTTGACATGTCCATGGTGCGGCTCTTTCTATTTGAGGCGCCGCGATTGAACCACATCGCGGTACCAGTTGTAAGAGGCCTTGGGCGTGCGGGCCTGCGTCCCATAGTCAACTCGCACGAGCCCGAAGCGCGGTGCATAGCCCCGGGTCCACTCGAAACTGTCGGTGAGGGACCACGCGAAATAGCCTTTCAACCTTGCGCCCTTGTCCATGGCCTCAAGGCAGGCGTTGAGGTTTTCAGCCAGATAGGAGATCCGGCCGGGGTCTTCGACATAGCCATTGAGTTCAGGCTTGTCGGCAAAGGCGGCGCCGTTTGCGGTGATGTAAAGATCAAGCCCGGGACAGGCCTGGCTCATGTGCGCCGCCAGTTTGCCGATCCCGGCGGGCCAGACCTCGAGCCCCGTCTCGGTCAACGGCGCGCCGTCCGGTGGCCCGGCGTCGCGGTACCCACGGCTGTTATCCGCCGCCCGGATGCGCTTGCGCGAAGAGTGATTGAGCCCGAGAAAATCGAGAGCGCACAGCGTCTTGCCCAGGTCGCCGTCGTGGATGAACGGCAGCAGGCGCTCATAGATCGCTTCGGGGTAGCTGCCGTGCAGCAGCGGATCAAGAAACGCCCGCTCATGCCAGTCTCTCGCCTTTTCGCAGGCCGCAAAGTCTTCCTCCTCTTGCCGCGCCGGCTGGATCCACGGCGCCTCGATGGCGGTACCGATGCGCAGTTCGTGCTTCAGGCTGCGCAGCGCTTCGGCTCCCAGACCCGTGGCAAGGTTGAGATGGTGCATCGCTGCATGATGCATATCAGCGGGCGTAAGGTCCCGGTGCCGCGTACCATGCAGGGTGGTCAGGGCGGCACTGGTCGACGGCTCGTTCATCAGAATGTGGTTTTTCACCCGGTCGGCAATCCGCGCGCCCATCTCGCCGACATAATCAGCATACCAATAGGCCACATCGCGTACCGCCCAGCCGCCTTTAATGTGAAGCTTCTGTGGCAGGTCGAAATGATAGTAACAGGCCCACGGCGTAACGCCGCGCTCCAGAGCCGTATCGATCAACCGGTCATAAAAATCGAGGCCTTCGCGGTTGATCGCGCCGGAGCCATCTGGAAAAATCCGCGGCCACGAAATCGAAAACCGCCACGCATCAAGACCGAGTTCGGCCATCAGGTCGATGTCTTCGCCATAGCGGTGATAATGATCGCACGCCACATCGCCGTGATCGCCGTTCGCAATATTGCCCGGCAGGTGGCAAAACCGGTCCCAGACGCTCTCCCCGCGCCCGCCCGTGCGCACCGCCCCCTCGGTCTGATAGGCCGAGGTCGAGACACCGAATATGAAATCAGAAGGAAAGTCGGGCATGCGGCCTGCCGGAATGAAGGGATGCAGTTGATGTCAGTACAGGATTGCCTCAGCTGTGCATACGGCAAGTGAAGAAAGAACCGGGATCTACACTATCTATTCCCATAACATACTGTAGTTATTAGAAAAATACAAATACAGTAGATAATGATACAGTCATTTTCTAATATACGTATTTTATTTTCACCTTCTGTAACCCATTGAATTATATTTGACATTTAGATTTACTGGTATAGTATAAAGATGTTAATGTTAAAGGAGCAAAAGGTTCTCAGCCCATGGCGATCAAAGAACTGTCAGACAAGGAAATCCGTGGCAGATTTCAATCCGACAATCCCTGGTGGGAAAAGAAGAAAGACTATCGGGCTGAACAGAGCTATCGCCGGCACTATTTTTCGCCCCTGTTTGAGCAGGCCAGCCAGCGGGCCATTCGACGGGCAGTTTTGCTCATGGGCCCGCGACGGGTTGGTAAAACCGTCCTTTTGCACCAGGTGATCGAACAATTTATCGCAAGGGATATCGAGGCATCGAAGATACTGTATTGCTCGCTGGATGACCCGGTCTTTCTGGGGTTGCCTTTGGAGCGTCTCGTAGCGTGTTTTCTGGAAGCAAATAACATTGCCGACGATGAAGAGTACTTCGTGTTCTTTGATGAAATTCAGTATTTGACGAATTGGGAAATTCATCTGAAGTCTCTTGTCGACCGAAGACCCAAAGGCAAGTTTATAGCATCAGGTTCCGCTGCGGCGGCGCTGCGAGCCCAAAGTGCCGAGTCCGGTGCGGGTCGGTTCTCCGACTTTCTACTGCCGCCAATGAATTTCAAGGAGTTTGTTGATCTGCGGATTGGTGATGCGGCGGGTCTTGTAGACCGAACGTCTGATATTGAATCGAGGGTAGAAGAGTTCAACGAACTGTTCTTTCAGTATATCAACTTCGGGGGATTTCCCGAAATGGCGATAGGCGATTTGACATCGGACCAAATATCGAAGTTCGTCGGTGGAGATATAATTGAAAAGGCTCTTTCCAGAGATCTCCCGAATATATATGGAATTGCCGACTTCAGAGATCTTGCTCAGTTCTTCAGGGTTATAGCCTTTAATTCCGGTCAGGAAATCAGCCCCGGCGAATTGGCTCAGTCGACAGGCTTGACGGCGCCGACAATAGAGAAGTTCTTCACCTATCTTGAGGCCGCCTTCCTCGTGCGGCGCCTATACAAGATCGACCGAAGTGCGAAGAGGTTCAAGAGAGCTTCACGGTTCAAAGTCTATCTAACAAACCCGTCTCTTCGATCTGCGATGTTTGGGTTTTCGGCGCCGGACGATCAGGACGTAGGGCTTGTTATAGAGACAGCATTTCTTGCGCAATGGCGTCCGGGAAGCTTCGGTGAAGAGCCCGTTTATGCCCATTGGGATACAGGGGAGGTGGATTTTGTCGTGCTCCATCCAGGGACGCAAAAGCCCAGACGGATCTATGAGATAAAGTGGAGCGACCGAATGGCTCGTAATGGCGACGTGCTGAAGCCCCTCATATCATTCGCCAAAAAACATCGGCTGAAGAGCGCCATCATGTCCTCAAGAACCCACTATGGTACAATCAAGGCAGGCAACATCAAAGTTCACGTCTGGCCCACATCGGTCTTGTCATATATCCAGGCGACGGTGCAAACCGATCCAAATCCACACAAGGAACTCAGGACGATTCTGGGAGATGCAGCCCCGTTAGGAGAGGCCTGACGGCCCCCAAGTCTCCATCGGTTGATATTTGGCCGCAGAAGACAGTGCTTCAGGGCGACACATTGCAAAAATCACCGCTCCCCCAAAATTTCCCTCAGAGCGACGCCCAGGTCCTGCGGCGAGAACGGTTTGTGGATCAGGCGGACATCTTCGGAGATGTCGCCGCGGTGCATGATGGCTTCCTTGGTATAGCCTGACATAAGGATGGTCTTGATCCCGCTGTGCGTTCTTTGAGCCTCTGCTATAAGCGCGGGGCCGGTCATGCCGCCGGGCAGGATGACGTCTGACAAAATGAGGTCAATATGGTCGGCGGTATCCAGCTGGAGGAGCGCGTCGGGCCCGTCTTGGGCGACCAGAACCTCATATCCCTTTCGCTTCAGGATGCGCGTGACCGTGCGGCGCAGCGCCTCGTCATCCTCGACCACCAGGATAACCTCGCTGCCGTCTACATTGGCTTCCCCGGCTTCAAATTCTGCAGCGGCCTCGTTCTTCGACAATGATCGCGGCAGGTAGAGCTTGACCGTCGTTCCAACGCCTTCTTCGCTATAAATACTGAGGTGACCGCGCGATTGTTTGGCATAGCCATAGATCATGGAAAGGCCAAGGCCGCTGCCCTCGCCAACTTCCTTGGTCGTGAAGAAGGGCTCAAGCACCCGTTTGAGAACCGTTTCTGATATGCCCGGTCCGTTGTCGCTGACCGCGATAAGAACATACTCACCCGGTTCGACCTCTTCGTGGGTCGCGGCGTAATGTTCATCAAGGGTCGTGTCAGTTGTCTCAATCGTCAACGTGCCGACATGACCCATGGCGTCATTGGCATTGACGGCAAGGTTGAGGATCGCACTTTCAAGCTGCGCCGGATCTGCCTTGACCTGCCAGCCGCCCACCTTCTTTGCAATTTTGAGGTCGATCGTCTCGCCCAGTGTGCGGCGCAGAAGGTTTTCCATGCGGTCGATGGCTTCATTGACATCGAAGAGTTCGGGCTTGAGCGTCTGCTTGCGCGAGAACGCGAGCAGGCCCTGTGTCAGGTCAGCACCGCGCTTTGCGGCATGCAGGGATTCGGTGCACAGCTCGAGAAGTTCCTCGCGATTGAGCGGGCCATCGCTCTGCATATCGCTGCGCAGCATTTCCAGGTTACCCTGAACCACGGCCAGAAGATTGTTAAAGTCGTGCGCCACGCCGCCGGTCAGTTGCCCGACCGCTTCCATTTTTTGCGCCTGGCGCAACTGTTCTTCAAGGGCGACACGGTCGGTCAGGTCCCGCATCACGCCGATGAAGATAACCTCGCCTTCGATCTGCATGCGGGCAACCGACAGATCGACCGGAAAGGTCGTCCCGTCAGCACGTTGACCAAGGACTTCACGCGGCCGCCCGATGATCCGCTTTTCGCCGCTCTCCAGATGACTTTGTATATACTGATCATGATGGAGGCGGTCCATGCCGCCCGCCAGTGTGCGGACATTCATGCCGATCAGATTGTCAGGGTCATGACCAAAGAGCTTTTTGGTCGCGGCATTAGCGGTCAGGATGGCGCCGCCGGCATCGGTTGACACAATGGCATCGACCGTGTTTTCCAGAAGAGCGCGCGTGCGGCTCTCTTCCTTGACCAGAGTTTCCCGGGTGTCAACAAGACGGCCTGAAATCTCATCGAAGGCGCTGGCCAGATGATGGAAGTCTCCGCCGCCGGGATTTTCCGGCTCTCCGGCTTCGGACAGGCCACGAGAGCGCTCAAGGAGTTCCCGGACGGGCTGGCGAAAGGTGTAGAGCACGAACCAGGAGAGCGTCAGCGACGCGGCAACAAGCACGCAACCAAAAATCGCAAGCGAGGTCAACGGCGCGTACCTGACGCCAAACAGCAGGATTGCGAAAACCGTAATGATGAAGGAGACATAGGCCGCCAAGGCGAGCCGTATGGTGCGCCGTATGGACAGCGGTTTCACCGCAACATCCGAGATTGGCTCGCCCCTCACACGTCAACTCCCTTGCACCCCGAAGCGGCCGTAAATGGCCCCGGATGATGAGGTGAAAGGTAGCGACATTTGGTCGCAACATCAACAACTTTGAAAGGCTATGGGCGCAAGCCCATGGTTAACGATTCCGCTTCGCGGCAAGGCGCAGTCTGAGAGCGTTCAATTTGATGAACCCTTCCGCATCGCGCTGGTCGTAGACGGTGTCTTCTTCAAACGTGACATGCTCTTCCGAGTACAGAGAATTGGGCGACGTGCGTGCAATCACATCCACGTTGCCCTTGTAAAGCTTGACGGTGACGCTGCCGGTGACGTGCTCCTGGGACTTGTCGATCAACGCCTGGAGCATTTCGCGTTCCGGCGCAAACCAGAACCCGTTGTAGATCAGCTCTGCATAGCGCGGCATGATTTCGTCTTTCAGGTGAGCTGCGCCGCGGTCGAGGGTGAGGGTCTCGATGCCCCGGTGCGCGGCAAGAAGAATGGTCCCGCCGGGGGTCTCATAGACGCCGCGGGACTTCATGCCAACGAAGCGATTTTCCACAATATCGATGCGGCCGATACCGTTGGCCCCGCCCAGTTCGTTGAGTCTGGTGAGGAGCTGCGCCGGAGAGAGCGTCTTGCCATCTATGGAGACGGCGTCACCTGACTCAAATCCGATTTCGATGATCGTTGGCGTGTCGGGTGCGGCCTCCGGCGACACCGACCGCTGATAAAGATACTCCGGCGCGATATCGGCGGGGTTTTCCAGAACCTTGCCTTCCGACGAGGTGTGCAGAAGGTTGGCGTCGACCGAGAACGGCGCTTCGCCGCGCTTGTCTTTTGGCACCAGAATCTGGTGCTTTTCAGCATAGTCGATCAGTTTGGTGCGGGAGTTGAGGTCCCACTCGCGCCACGGGGCAATAACCTTGATGCCAGGCTCGAGGGCATAATAGCCAAGCTCAAAGCGGATCTGATCGTTGCCCTTGCCGGTCGCGCCGTGACACACGGCGTCAGCGCCGGTTTCCCGGGCGATCTCGATCTGGCGTTTGGCGATCAGCGGCCGGGCGATCGAGGTGCCCAGCAGATAGATCCCTTCGTAAAGCGCATTGGCGCGGAACATCGGGAAGACATAGTCGCGCACGAACTCCTCGCGCAGATCCTCGATATAGATTTCCTTGATGCCGAGCAGTTCGGCCTTTTTGCGCGCCGGCTCCAGCTCCTCGCCCTGGCCCAGATCGGCGGTGAAGGTGACCACCTCGCACTTGTATTCATCCTGCAGCCATTTCAGGATAATCGAGGTATCGAGCCCGCCGGAATAGGCGAGAACTACTTTTTTGACGTCTTCTTGTGCCATGGGTGTTTTCCTTAATCAGGGCCTTCTTGTCGAGCCGCGCGCACTATAGGCATTCTGCCCTGAATGGGAAGAAAAACAGCGGACGCGGCCAAATAACTCAAAGAGAGGCGATTGCTCCATGCGTATTCTGATTTTAGGCGGCACCGGCTTTATCGGCAAACCTCTTTGTCATAACCTTGCAATCCAGGGTCATGAACTGTGTGTCCTCTCCCGCGGCCAGAAGCCGGTAGACTTGCCTCCGGGCGTCCGGCACATCATGGCAGATCGCACGGACCTGGCCGCATATGCCGACGAGAATAATCGCACCGGATCCGAAACAATCTCTGAGATTAATTATTTCGGCCCCGAAACAATCATTGATATCTATGCCATGACGGCGCAGGACGATCTGCCGGTCATGGCATTCTTCTCCGGCCGGGTCCGCCGCTATGTGATGGCGTCATCCTGTGATGTCTACCGCGCCATGGGGCGGCTGCTGGGTGTTGAACCCGGTCCCGTAATAACCGGTTTTCAATCCGAAACGGGCCCGTTACGAGAAAAGCTCTATCCCTACCGCGAGATTATGGATCATTCCGGCGGCGGCAACTACGACAAGATCCCGCTTGAAAAGGCCTGCCTGGAAGATTTCGATTTTGAAGGTACGGTCATGCGTCTGCCGATGATTTATGGCCCCGGGGATCGCCAGCACCGTTTCCGCGACATGGTCAAACATATGGCTGATGAGCGGCCCGCGATTCTGTTTCCCGACTTCTATGCCAACTGGATCTCGACGTATGGCTACATCGACAATGTTGCCGCCGCGATCGCTCTTGCTGCCACCCATGAAGCGGCGGGCGGGGAGATCTTCAATGTCGCCGATGTGAATACCCTGGCCCAAAAGGGCTGGGCTGAGGCCATCGCCGCGTCAATGAACTGGCAAGGCAAAATTGTCACCGCGCCGCTCGCCGATCTGCCGGAAAACCGCGCCGCGCTGGCCGCAGGCGGCAATTTCAACCAGATGCTGCAGATCGATGCGTTGAAAATCGGGGAAAAGCTGGGGTTCAACGCGCCTGTTGATTTCCAAACCGCCATCGACCGCATGGTTACCTGGGAGTTGAAATGTCTCGTGGATATCAATCCCGAAGATTTTAATTATGCTGCAGATGACCGGTTTTTTGCCGAAAACATGGATAATATTTCTTAAACCATATTTCTTCAGACCCCGTTGAGCTTTGCCGGATAGGTTTGCCATCCCTGCAATTACCTGAGTGTGCATATGATCGGCGCCCTGACACCCTTCGTTCGTTCTCCCTCGACCCCGCAGTCCGACCTGCGCGGCGGCGATGAAGCTCGCGTCGGGCGCGGCACCTCTTACCAGGGCCAGTCAAAAGATCCAGCCGCTCCGCAAGGCGGCCCCCAGGCCCGCGGCACCGGCCCCGAAGCGCGCAGTGCAACAGCCACCGAAACGCCGCGTCCTGTCGCCCCGCCCCAGGGACTTCTGGCGATCGGCATGGACGGGATCGAGGCGCTCCAGGGTATCAAGCCCAAAGCACCAGAAGAGAAAGTTGACCAGAAGGCTGACGAGAAGGTCGACCATCGAGGCGAAAAGGCAGCCGCTCCGGGCGAGCTGTCCGAGGAGGAAACCGACCAGGTTAGAGAACTCAAGGCGCGCGACCAGGAAGTCCGCCGCCATGAACAGGCACACGCCGCTGCCGGCGGTGCTCATGCGGGCGCACCCTCCTATCAGTATCAGCAGGGCCCTGATGGCCAGCGTTACGCAGTAGGCGGCGAGGTTCCCATCGATGTCTCTCCGGTCGCAGGAGATCCGGGCGCCACCATTCAGAAAATGCGTCAGGTCAAGGCCGCGGCAAACGCTCCGGCGCAGCCCTCCGGCCAGGACCGCTCCGTAGCCGCAACAGCCGATGCCATCAGCCAGCGGGCTCAGGCCGAGTTGCTTGCTCAAAGCACCGAAAAGGCTGCTGACCAGACGACTGAAAAACCTGCTGACAAATCTGGCGCACCAGAAGAGATAAAACCCGTTGAGGGCGCGGAAAAGCCGGAGGCGACAACAGCGCCAGCGGCTCCGACAGGCGCACAGCCCGCGGCACTGCCAGATGGCAAACCGGAAGTCGGATTTGGAATAGGGCCACAAACAGGGACGGATGAGAAGCGGACAGGCATCGGCTCAGCGCCGGAAGCGCCCCAATTTACCGCGCCTGGTGCCGCCCATGCCCCCTCACAGCCCTCTTCGCAGGCAAATCCTCCGCGTGACATTCGCCCCGGCAGCTTCGCTGATATTTCCGTCTAGAAACAGATTATATGTAAACCTCTTTGCAGAGTTTTGCCTGTCGCATAACTAGATTATGTGCTCGGCTCCTTTGAGCCGGAGCTACTGGAGTTCCACAGCAATTCGGCTTGGGGAAAGCGCATGATCAATATCATTTTGAATATTCTCTGGCTGATCTTCGGCGGCCTCGCCTTTGCGGCCTGGTGGTTTGTCTCGGCGCTCATCATGATCATCTCGATTGTCGGCATCCCTTTCGCGCGCGCCGCCATCAACATGGGCCTCTTCGCTTTGTGGCCGTTTGGCCGCAAGGTCATCGACCGGTCCGAGCTGACCGGTGAGGTCGATATCGGAACAGGCCGCTTCGGCGTTGTTGGCAATATCGTCTGGTTGCTGTTTGCCGGGTTCTGGTTGGCCATCGCTCACCTGGTCATGGCGTTCGGACTGGCCGTTTCCATTATCGGCATCCCCTTCGCCTGGCAGCACATGAAGTTTTCCGGTTTCGCCATCTGGCCCATCGGCCGCGCCGTCGTTGATGCATCAGAAGATAACCCGACGCCCTTCGCCGCCCTCGACCTCAAGCCACGCCGCGACGAGGAAAACTAGGGCCCGATTGCACTCAGCACCCAATATAAATTTCTGTCATGCCCGGGCTTGACCCGGGTATCCAGTGCGTCGCCTTCTGGATTACCGGATCAAGTCCGGTAATGACAAAGAAGGGGTGAGAGGGAAGGGTTAAATGTCGTAAATCCGCGCCGCCGTCCCGCTGAACAGCGCGTTCTTTTCGTCTTCTGAAAAATCCGCCGCGATCTTCTTCATGCCGTTCCAGTAGACCTGATAGCTGAGCGAAAACTTGTCGACCGGGAAGTTGGATTCAAACATACAGCGCTGCGGCCCGAAGCACTCGATGATGTGTGTGTAATAACGCCCCTGCGCTTCAACCAGTTCATCCGATGTCGGAGGAACCGCACGGCCCATCCAGCCAAAGCCGTTGTCCGGCATCGCCAGTCCGCCAACCTTGGCCGTGACATTCTCGCAGGCCGCAACCTCTGCAATATCGTCTTGCCAGGCCGCAAAAATTTCGTCTCTCTTTTCGGCAAAGGAGCCGACCCCGATGGGCGTGCCGAAATGGTCAATGACCATGGAGGTATCAGGGCAGGCGCGGGCCAGCGCCGCAAACTCCCGGTTCTGGAAGTGATAGTGCCATGAGTCATAGGTCATACCGCGCGCGCCAAGTCGCTTGACGCCGGCCCGAAAGCCTGCGTCCTCGCTGAGGCCTTTCGGCGCCCGCCCGGCAATCATCATCGGTTCGCCTTCGGGGGCACAGGCCAGCGCATGACGAATGCCGCGAAACCGCCCCTTGCCCGCCTCGACCTGGGCATCGAGAACCTCGTCCAGAACATCGCCCTCAAGGCGCAGATCCGCCGCACCAACAATCGCCGCAATTTCCGGATGGCCGTGCGCCGCGCGCCGGGTGCTCTCCTCGGCAACCTTCATGACAAACTCGGTCTCGCCGACGCATTTGAGATGCTCCGGCCCGCCCTCGCGATAGGCCGATCCGCATTCCATGAAAATAGTCTTGATAATATTGTGCCCGCTCGACGTATCGCCCCACAGATCCTCCAGCATATAGGGCGACATGCCCGGCCGCTCCCAAAGATGATGATGCGGATCAATGATGGCGCGCTCCGGATCGATGATCGGCTCAACAACCTGGTCCAGCCAGGCCTTCATCTCGGCACGTGTATCAGCCATGAACTCTCTCCCTGTGTTTTTGTTTGCGTGGAGTTTGAGTGGCACGGCAGGTAGTGTCAAGCGCACCCTCTATCATTCAGTCTTGTCGCCCCGGACTTGATCCGGGGCCTCAGGGCAAGATGGTGCTCCATGTTGTGATTTGAGTTGACCCCCGCGTCTTGCCCCGAGATCCCGGATCGCGCTTTGCTTGTCCGGGATGACAAACCCGAGGTCAGAGGTATCTCTCATATACCAGCCCTGGCCATGCCTTGAAGTTGCCTCATCCATGGTGCAGCATCTCGAGTATGAAGTTTGTCCACCTTGTTACTCTGGCGGTCCTCCTGACCAGTTCTGCCGCCGCGCTCGCCGACCCCGTTCCGGTCTCGCAGCGCTCTGATGCGGTTCGAGCCCGCGTGGTGCCAGGCCTCGCAGAAGAGCTCGGCAAGGCTGGCCTCAAGATGGGCAGCGCCGTCTTCATAATAATTTTCAAGACGGAAAAGGAGCTTGAAGTCTGGCTAAGAGATGGCGATCAATACCGTCTCTTTAAAACCTTCGAGATTTGCACCTGGTCAGGCCGTCTCGGTCCGAAGCTGGCTGAGGGCGATGGCCAGTCCCCGGAGGGGTTCTATCGTGTGGAGCCCGAACAAATGAATCCTGCGAGCCGCTATCATCTTTCCTTCAATCTTGGCTTCCCCAATGCATTTGACCGCGCCAACGGGCGCACGGGCAGTTTTCTCATGGTCCACGGATCCTGTGTTTCCATTGGCTGCTACGCCATGAAGAATTTCGGTATCGAAAAAATCTACGTCCTGGCGGAAGCCGCCCTGAACAACGGCCAGGCAGGCTTTGACGTTCACATCTTCCCTTTTCGCATGACAGATGAGGCGATGAAGAAGATCGACGGTGAGAACTGGGAAGAGTTCTGGCAAAACCTCAAGCAAGGTCATGACCTGTTTGAGGTTTCACACCTGCCACCGGCTGTATCGGTAAGCGGCGGTCGATATGGGTTTTCCCAACCGCTCGCGATGTCGTCCTCGATAGCGCCGGGGCGCTGATCGGGGATCCATACCCGAGAACGCGCATCCCGCTTGGTGACAGTTCTCAGGTATGGATCCCCGGTTCCTCCCTTCGGTCGGCCCGAGGACGACAACACGAGGGGGACGAGCGGCTCTCAGAGGTTTTTCTCATGCACCAGCCACTTGTCTTCAAAGGCTTGTGCCAGGTCGATGTCATTGTGCTCACAGAACAGCAGCAGATGTCCGAACAGGTCGGCAACCTCGTCGGCAAGATCCTGCTTGAGGGCGCCGCGCGATTTGCCATGTGCCCGTCCGCGCCCCGAGACCTTCATATAGGCTTGCGTCACCTCGCCCATCTCTTCCTGCAGCTTCAACAAAAACCAGTCCGCATCGCGCGCGAAGTCGTTCGCTTCAGCATAGCGCGCCGAGATCGCCTCACAGCGGGCCTGCAGGGTCTTGAAGTCAAAGGCATCCATGGGGGGAGGGTAGGCGAGGTGCAGACGTTCGTCAAATGTTCTCTTCTCCATATACTCTCTCCCTTTGTCATTGCCGGGCTTGACCCGGTAATCCAGAAGCGGTTGGCTCGGAGGGTGAAGCTCTGGATCCCCGGGTCAAGCCCGGGGATGACAGATCTAAAATGGTGGAGAAAGTGTGGTATACACTCGTATTATGATGAGCAATGACCCTGAAACACCAACCGAAAAATCACGTTCTGAACTGGCAGCCGTGAAAGACAGGGACATCGACTTCAGCGATATCCCGGAACTGGGCGATGATATCTGGAAGAAGGCAAAATTCGTCAGAAGGAACAGCAGCATGCTCAACTCTCTGATTGGGTGGATAAGAAAGAGGCGAGCCCTTCTTCTGATCTTTGGTGTTGGATTGATCGTTGGTGGATGGCTCGAGTTCGCGTTCTTGGTTTCCTGGGATGTGTTATGGGATACCTTGGAAAGATGGCAAACTCTGGTTGGGGCATTGGGGGCGATCATCGCTGCTGTCTGGACGGTTCTAACTATCAAGAGGCAGATTACGCTGCAAAGAAAAGTCGCTTCAGAGGAGACTGCAAGACACAGGGATGTAGCGCTTCGCAGAACTATGTCTTTGAGAGCTCAAATGCCGGATGCCTTGGCCGCAATTGCCAGTTATCTGGAAGAGTGCACGAGTTATATTGCGTTTGTCGCGGGAGGTCGAGAAGGTATGCTTCCCCAGCAACCCAAAGAAGACATTGGTGTTCTCAAGTCAGCAATTGAGCATATGGACAAAGACACGGCTCAAGTAATGATGGAAATGGTCATACACTATCAAGTGCATAATGCGCGCCTTGAATTCAAGAAGGAGGACTTCCACGAAGATCCGATTGAAGTTGAGGCGACATCTGTGGCGCAAAGGATGTATGATCTGGCGATATTGAATTATATGGTGGGGAAACTCTTTCCCTTCGCTCGAATGGATATTGGAACTGTCGCTCGGGAGGCTCCGACTGAAGCCAAAATTATCACGGTCGCAAGAGAGATTTTTTGTGATTTTCTTGATATTGGAGATCCACCTATCAATGATGGCTCGAAGTATCGGCCGCTGAACGCCAATATCTGGAGTTCCTTCGAAAGCACCGCAAAGTTACATACCATGTATCCAGTGCCTGAAATTTCTTGGGAAAATTCCCTCTAGATCACGTAGATGTAATCGCAGTGAAAAAAGGCCCCGGATCTCTCCGAGGCCTTTCGTCATTTTCAATCTATCAAACTAGCCTACGACGCCAGGTTCCCCAGCACATACTGCAAAATCCCGCCTGACTTGAAGTAATCCAGCTCGTCGACCGTATCGATCCGGCTGAGCAGTTTCACCTCTGTCTTCTTGCCTGACTTGTAGGTAATCTCCGCCGTCATGGTCTGGCGCGGCTTCAGCTTGTCGAGGCCCTTGATCGTAACGGTTTCCGAACCGTCGAGCTTCAGGGTCTTGCGGTCCGAGCCTTTCTTGAACTGCAGCGGCAGGACGCCCATGCCGATGAGGTTGGAGCGGTGGATGCGTTCAAAGCTCTCGACCACCACGGCCTTGACGCCGAGCAGCGTCGTGCCTTTTGCAGCCCAGTCGCGCGACGAGCCCGTGCCATACTCCTTGCCGCCAAAGACCACCAGCGGCGTCTTTGTTTTCTCATACTTCATGGCAGCATCAAAGATCGACATTTGCTTGGCCGAAGGATGATGCACGGTCACGCCGCCCTCGACGCCGGGCACCATTTCGTTCTTGATACGGATATTGGCAAAGGTACCGCGCATCATCACTTCGTGGTTGCCCCGGCGCGAGCCATAGGAGTTGAAGTCCTGGCCGCGGACCTGGTGCTTCATGAGATATTCGCCCGCCGGTCCGTTTGCCTTGATCGCGCCAGCCGGCGAGATGTGGTCGGTGGTCACCGAGTCGCCGAACACCCCGAGGACGCGCGCGCCGACAATGTCAGACGTCGTGCTGGCTTTTTTACCCTGAAAGTAAGGCGGGTGCTGAACATAGGTCGAGGTCATGTCCCAATTGTAAGTCAGGCTGGCCTTGGCCTTGACCTTCTGCCACGCCGCATCGCCCTCGAACACATTGCCGTAGCGGGTGCGGAACATTTTCGGCGTCACGACCTTGCGGACAATGTCGGCGATCTCTTTTGAGGTCGGCCAGATGTCCTTCAGGTAAACCGGGTTGCCATCGCGGTCATTGCCGAGCGGATCGGTTGCGACATTGATATTGAGGCTCCCGGCCAGCGCATAGGCCACCACGAGGGGCGGCGAGGCGAGGTAATTGGCCTGAATGTCCGGGCTGATGCGCCCTTCAAAGTTCCGGTTGCCTGACAGCACCGAAGTTGCAACCACCTTGCCCTTGGCAATGGCGGCGGAAATATCCTCGTCCAGCGGTCCGGAGTTGCCGATGCAAGTTGTGCAGCCGTAGCCCACCAGATTGAACCCGAGCGCATCAAGATCGTCCTGCAGTTCGGCCGCCTCAAGATAGTCGGTGACGACCTGTGATCCTGGCGCCAGCGATGTCTTGACCCACGGCTTGACCTTGAGGCCTTTGGCCCGCGCGTTGCGCGCCACAAGCCCGGCGCCAATCAAGACAGACGGGTTCGAGGTATTGGTGCACGAGGTAATCGCCGCGATCATCACATCGCCGTGGCCGATATCAAACTTCTTGTTGGCAACGGCTGTGCGTTTGCCCGCGCCGGTCTTGATGCCGAACGTTGAGGCCAGGTCTTTGGCAAATTGCTGCGGCCCCTTGTCGAGGTCGATGCGGTCCTGCGGGCGCTTGGGTCCGGAGATCGAGGGCACGACTGCGCCGAGATCAAGCTCGAGCGTATCGGTGAAGATCGGATCCGGCGTGCGCGCCGTGCGGAACATGCCTTGCGCCTTGGCGTATTTTTCCACCAGGTCGATCTGTGACTTCGAGCGTCCGGTCGCTTTCAGGTACTCCAGCGTGTCCTTGTCGATCGGGAAAAAGCCGCAGGTCGCGCCATATTCCGGCGCCATATTGGCGATGGTCGCCTGATCCTCGAGGGAAAGGTGGTTGAGGCCGGGGCCGTAAAACTCGACGAACTTGCCGACCACGCCCTTCTTGCGCAGCATCTCGACAATCGTCAGCACCATGTCGGTCGCCGTCAGGCCGCTTTTCAGCTTGCCGGTCAGTTTAAAGCCGACGACTTCCGGGATCAGCATGGTGACCGGCTGGCCGAGCATGGCTGCTTCCGCCTCAATGCCGCCGACGCCCCAGCCGAGCACGGCAAGGCCGTTGATCATGGTGGTGTGGCTGTCGGTGCCAACCAGCGTGTCAGGATAGGCGACGGTGACGGTGCCTTTGGGTGTTTTGGCTTTATCAGTCCAGACGCATTTGGCGAGATATTCAAGATTGACCTGGTGGCAGATGCCGGTCCCTGGCGGCACGACGCGGAAATTGTCAAACGCCTTGGAGCCCCAGCGCAGGAACTCATAGCGCTCTTTGTTGCGCTCATACTCGATCTTCACATTGCGTTTGAATGAGTTTGCCTTGCCGAAATTATCCACCATAACCGAATGGTCAATCACCAGATCGACGGGCGTCAGCGGATTGATCTTCTTTGGATTGCCGCCCTCGGCCTCGACCGCCGAGCGCATCGCGGCCAGATCGACCACAGCCGGAACGCCGGTAAAGTCCTGCATCAAAACTCGTGCGGGGCGATAGGCGATCTCTTTTTTGGATTTGCGCTTGTCGGTCCAGCCGGCCAGCGCTTCAATGTCATCTGTTGTGACAGAGCGCCCGTCTTCAAACCGCAGCAGATTTTCCAGCAAAACCTTGAGCGAGAACGGCAGTCGGTCAAGGTCCTTGTAACCCTGCTTCTCCAGCGCCTTGAGGCTAAAATAGGTGTAGGTCTTTGCACCGACCTTCAGTTTGCGGCTCGTCTTCAGGCTGTCCTGGCCGAGTTTAATCATGGGTGCGTTCCTTTCAATATGCGGGAGCGGCCCTCCTTTAGAGGAGGGCGTCTTCCGGAATGCTTTGGATTTAGGTGTCTATCCGGGGTGAATTCGCTCCCACGAGGCGTGCGCACCAACGGGGGAAGATGAGGCCTTTGTAGACCCGTGAGCCTTAATAGACAATCGCGGCGGTTCGATTTTCTTGCGTTTTTACCCGATTTTTTGAGATTTATTGCGATTTGTCAGGGACCGAACGTCGCACGGAAGTCCGATGGCCTGAAAGCGCTTCCATCGGTGTTAACGACCGGGTAACCCTTGGGGGTATGGAACCAGTTTTAGAATCAGATTCCAGTTCTTGTCGTCCCGGGCAAGCGCAGCGCGACCCCACTGCCCGTCAGGGCGTGCTATGCACACCCGAGAGGGGGATCTCAGGGCAGGATTTTGAAACAGGTACTGGTCTGAATGTGTAGATTGATCTTGCCCTGAGATCCCGGCTCTTCGCTACGCTACGGCCGGGACGACAAACAGTGAGGACAGAGTTGTGAACGAAAATATTGAATCCGTCCGCAGCGAAAAACGCGGGTCCATAACTATCGTCACCCTCGACCGTCCCGAAGTCAAAAATGCGGTGAATGGCACAACGGCTCGCGCCCTTGCCGAAGCCTTCACCGCCTTTGATGCCGATGACAGCCAGAAGGTTGCTGTTTTTCACGGCGCCAACCAGACCTTTTGCGCCGGGGCTGATCTCAAAGCCATGATGAGTGGTGAACGCCGCGATTCAAATCCGATTGAAGAACCAAAGACCGGCGCGGATTTTGATCGGCTGATGGAGGGCCCCATGGGTCCAAGCCGCATGGTGCTGTCCAAGCCGGTCATTGCGGCGATCTCGGGCTATGCGGTAGCCGGCGGCATGGAGCTGGCGCTGTGGTGCGATATGCGGGTCGTGGAAGAAGATGCCGTCATGGGGATCTTTTGCCGGCGCTGGGGCGTGCCGCTGGTCGATGGCGGCACCGTGCGTCTGCCCCGGCTGATCGGTCACTCGCGCGCGCTTGATCTGATTTTGACCGGGCGTCCTGTCGCAGCCGAAGAAGCCCTTGCCATCGGTCTTGCCAACCGGATCGCGCCAAAGGGCGGCGCACTGGAGATGGCCCTTGCACTGGCTGCAGACATTGCTAAGTTCCCGCAGGACTGCATGCGCAACGACCGCCTGTCGGCCATTGAGCAATGGGATCTGGCCTACCCCGAGGCCATGGCCCGTGAATTTGAACATGGCCGCGCCAGCCTTGCCTCGCCGCAGCTGCGCGAAGGCGTCGGCGGTTTCGTCAAGGGCAAGGGCCGGGGCGGTAAATTTGAGTAGAGATATCGAGTATTTATGAAACTTGTTGCGTCGGACATCACCTGCTTTCGCGGCGGCCGCCATGTTCTGGAGAGTGTTTCTCTCGAGCTCAATCCCGGCGTCGCCTCAATCCTGCGTGGCCCCAACGGCTCGGGCAAATCAACCCTGCTGCGCGTTGTCGCCGGGCTGGTGGATTATCAGGAGGGCGCGCTCAGCTGGCTTGATGAGGCGGGACAGGTGATCACGGAAGAAGACGAGCAGTACACGTCGCTGTTTCACTATGTGGGTCATCTTGATGCGGTCAAGCCAAGCCTGACGGTGCGCGAAAATCTCGACTTCTGGGCCGGGCTCTACGGTGTCCCGGGCGATGTTGAGCGGGCGCTTCAGACCCTCGGCCTTGGCGGTCTCGCCGATGTGCCGGGCGCGTTCCTGTCGGCGGGCCAGAAAAAGCGCCTCGGTCTGGCAAAACTTCTGCTCGGCACCCGGCCGCTCTGGATCCTTGATGAACCCAGCGTTTCGCTTGATGTGGAGGGCGTTGCGCTGGTCGCGAGCCTGATGAAAACCCATTGCGAGACCGGCGGGGCCCTCCTCGTCACCACCCATGTGGACATCGGTTTGAAGGCCGAGGCGCTTCAGTCGCTGCGGCTCTCGGTGCAGGGCACGCTGACGGTGGAAATGCCTCGGAGTGGTCAAAAGGAGAGTGGCCAAAAGGAGGGTAACAATGTTTGAACTCCTCGGCACCATGACAGCGCTCCTGAGACGTGATCTTACCCTGTCCGCGCGGATCGGCGGCGGTGGTCTGCTTGCGGTCATCTTTTTCATTATTGTCGTGTCCATGGTTCCCTTTGGTGTTGGGCCGGAAGGTGCGCTTCTGTCGAAGATCGCCGCCGGTATGATCTGGGTCGGCGTCGTCCTGTCGATGCTGCTTTCGCTCGACCGGCTGTTTCAGGCAGATTTTGAAGATGGCACCCTCGACCTGCTGATGCTCTCGTCCCTGCCCAGGGGCGCCCTGGTTCTGGTCAAATGCACCGCCCACTGGCTCACAACAGGCCTGCCGCTGATCGTCGCCAGCCCGATCCTGGCCATCCTGCTGCAATTGCCCGACGGCCTGCTGGGTCCGCTGCTGGTCGGGCTGCTTGTTGGCACTCCCGCCATGTCGCTGATCGGGGCGATCGGCGCGTCGCTCACCGTGGGTCTGCGGCGTGGCGGCCTCCTGCTTTCCCTGCTGGTGCTGCCGCTTCAGGTTCCGGTGCTGATTTTCGGGGTCGCCGCGGCCAAATCCGAGGCGTTGTGGAGCCCGAGCCATATGCTGCTTGCCGCTGTGACGCTGATGACCCTCGTCGTCTCCCCGCTGGCCTCAGGCGCAGCCTTGAAACTCAATATGACCTGAACGGCCCTGACCGCAGTCGCCCTGGTCGCAGCTGCGTTGTTTGGTCTCAGGCGATGGCGCTTATGCCTTGTTGCGAACCCTTTTTAAAACAGCTACACCGGTGTCATGTTTAAGCTCAATTTTGAATTAGCCAATCCGAAACGCTTCATGGATCTGTCCGCCAAACTCCTGCCGTGGATCTGGGTGATCGCGGTCGGGCTCCTCGGTACAGGCCTCTATATGGCGCTTTTCGTCGCCCCGCCGGATTATCAGCAGGGCGAGACCGTCCGCATGATGTTCATCCATGTGCCAGCCGCCTCCATGGCGACAATGGTCTATATGTTCATGGCCGCATCCTCCGCCGTGGCGCTGATCATGAAACATCCGCTGGCCGATATGGCCGCCAAGGCCGCCGCCCCGATCGGTGCCGGGTTCACGCTGCTGGCGCTGATCACAGGCTCGCTCTGGGGCAAACCCATGTGGGGCACATGGTGGGTCTGGGACGCGCGGCTTACGTCCGTGCTGGTGCTGTTCTTCCTTTATATCGGCTACATGGCCCTCTGGGAGGCCATGGAAGAACCGGTCAAGGCTGCCAAGGCCGCTGCGGTTCTGTGCCTTGTCGGTGTCGTCAATATTCCGGTTATCAAATTTTCGGTCGAATGGTGGAACACGCTGCATCAGCCCACCAGCCTGGCTAAAATGGACGGCCCTGCAATTCATTCGTCGATGCTCTGGCCGCTGGCGATCATGGCGCTGGCCTACGGCGCTCTCTTTGTCGCCTTGTTGCTGCTTCGTATGCGCACGGAAATTTTGAAGCGACGGGTCCGCTCGTTGCAGCTTTCACGGGCCCGCGCGGCCGTTCAGGCAGGTGCAGCATGAGTGAGTTCTTCGCCATGGGCGGCTACGCGGGCTATATCTGGCCCGCCTACGGCATTTCCGCTCTGGTCCTCATCGGCCTCACGCTGGAGAGTATTGCCGCTTACCGGCGGGCCTCGCGCGATGTCGCCAGCCTGGAGGCGGGCGTGCCGGTCTATTCCAAAAAAGCCGACCCGGCCGACCCGGCCGAGGCAAATGCGGCGCCCTGATGCGGCGGCTGTCCATGATCCCGCTCGCGCTGTTCGGCGGCCTCGCTCTTCTCCTCTATGTCGGACTTCAGGGTAACCCGCAGGACATTCCCTCTGCTCTGATCGGAAAACCGGCCCCGGATTTTGCCCTGTCGGCTGTTCCCGGTCTTCAGTCCGGACAAGATGGCGGGTTGTCCAGACAGGATTTAATGACCGGCGAGGTCATTGTGCTCAATGTCTGGGCGTCGTGGTGCGGTCCGTGCCGGACCGAGCATCCCGTGCTGATGAAACTGGCAAGGGCAGGGGCGGTCCCGATCTATGGGCTCAATTACAAGGACAAGTCCGAGGATGCCCTGGGGTTCCTCACCGAGCTGGGCAATCCCTACACAAAAACCGGCGCCGATGTGACGGGCCGCGTCGGCATTGACTTTGGTGTCTACGGCGTGCCCGAGACTTTTGTCATCAATGGCAAGGGCGAGATTATTCTCAAACATGTCGGGCCCATGCGGCCGAGTGACTGGGTGGGCAAGATCGAGCCCGTAGTCAAAGCCGCGCGGGGCGAATAGCACCTTTTCCTCATTGAAGTTGAAAAGAGCAGGAAACAAAAAAGGGCCGGAGCATGACAGCTCCGACCCGTAATTTTGCAGTTAAAATGAAAGCTATCTCTTCTTCTTGGCAGCTTTCTTCTTTGCAGCCTTTTTCTTTGGTGCCGCCTTCTTTTTCGCAGCCTTTTTGGGAGCGGCCTTCTTCTTGGCAGCTTTTTTGGCTGTTTTCTTCTTGGCAACCTTCTTCTTTGCAGCCTTTTTCTTTGGCGCAGCTTTCTTCTTGGCGGCCTTCTTGGCAGGTTTGGCAGCAGCAGCTTCAAGAGCGTCAGCGGCGGCAGCAATAGCCTTCAGCGCGGCCATGAAGTCTTTCCGCTTGGAAGCGGCAAGCGGGCCCATGATCTTGGCTTCAGCCGATTTGACCTTGGCGGCATGCGAAGAGAGCTCTTTCGCACCTGAGGCCGTGATTTTGACCGAATTGGCCCGCGCATCGGCCTTGGTCCGGGTGCGGGAGAGAAGCTTGCGGCTGATCAGCCGGGAGATCATGTCAGCCAGCGTCGAGCGGTCAATACCGGTGCGCTTGACAAGATCCGTTTGGCTGAGGCCTTCGTTTTGTTGTACCGTGAGCAGAACGGCGAACTGGCGCGGTGTCAGTCTGCTGTTGCCGATCTCTTTCGAAAAGAGATCAAATGAATATTGTTGAGCCCGGCGCAGCAGGTGGCCAGGTGAATCAGACAGATCAAATTTGGGACCAGCCATTTTAATTTCCTCGGTTTGTTAGAGAGAGTTGTTATCAGAGTTTGTAATCATGTGATGTACATTGATTCGAACGAGGTAAAGATAACGTGAATTTATCCGTATGCAATGAATCGGGGGGTGAAAACTTCCTGATTTTAAGCGCTTTTTGTCCGTTCGTATGCGAATTTCCTCACTGGAAGTACAAACGGGGTGATCGGACAGTCAACCCACGGACAATATAGTTTGCTTTATGGAAAGATACAAGTGATGGCGGACAAGACCACAAAGGCGGGCACGGACAATCCGCTGACACGCGGGTTTGATTTCTCTTCGAAAGTTCCTGACGGGGACGATAAAGAGCGTCAGGTTTGCGACACGTGCGGATGGGTTCACTACGTTAATCCAAAAATTGTCGTTGGCTCGGTGATTCAGTGGGAGGACAAGATTGTCCTGGCCCGGCGCGCCATTGAGCCACGCAAGGGTTTCTGGACCCTGCCAGCAGGCTTCCTGGAGGAGCGCGAGACCGCAGAAAACGGGGCAAAACGTGAGGCCATGGAGGAGGCGAACGCTCAAATCGCGATCCGCGATTTGCTGGCACTTTATGATGTGCCCCACATCAGTCAGGTCCAGCTGATGTACCGCGCCCGGTTGCTTGACCCGGATCTTTCACCCGGTTTTGAAAGCCTCGAGGTCGATCTCGTCAGATATGAGGACATTCCCTGGCAGGAGCTGGCCTTTCCGTCCGTCGTCTGGGCGCTGGTGCATGACCGGGAAGTGGCGGGCAGGGACGTGATCGCTCCCTTTGGTAACCCGGATCTCACTGACCCGAAGTTTCAGTTCCATTTTCAGCGCTAGCCAAAGCTGTGTCGGGGTCCTGACTTTCGTCTTCCTCAAGTTCAAGGTACTTCGACAGAAGCGGCGCCTGCGACATGGAAAAAAGAAAGAAGAGGGCAGTAAAGCCGAAGACCTTGAAAGTGACCCAATTCTTCAGGGTTAGAATTTCAATCTGCACCAGGTGACGCAAGACTTCGTTGAGCCCGGCTGCAAAAAAGCAAAAGACCCCAAACCGTGTCAGAAAGATTTTCCATCCCTCTGGCGGCATCTTCATATAGGGGCCCATGGCTGTGCCAAGAATGTTTTTGCCAGTCCGGGCGCTGAAAATCAGCCCTGCCCCCATGAAGACATAGACGATCGTCGGCTTCATCATCAAAAACGTTTCGTTCCTGAGATAGAGTGTTAGTCCACCCATGATGAGCATCACCACGCACGTAAAGGCGGGAATGGGGGCGATCTTCCTGGTAATCTTGTAGTGAATCGCCAGCGAGATGAACGAGGCCACCATCACCGCGGCTGTGGCAACAAATATGTCAAACAGCAAAAAAGCAGCCAAAAAGGCCAGCAAGGGTCCGAAATCAAGGGCTGTACGCATACGTTGGGTCATGGGCCTTGCGAACTTCTTTCATTGCAAACAAAGACGCCCAAACGGCGTGATCTCTACCTGGCCTGATTATGCCTCGGCGTCAATTGCATCCTGGTTAAGATCCGTGTCCAGCCCGACCAGCGCAGCCGAAAAAGCCGCCGCCTCGAACGGCTGGAAGTCATCAATATCCTCGCCAACGCCAATGGCATGCAGCGGCAGGCCATATTTGGCGGCAACTGCCACCAGAATGCCGCCGCGGGCCGTCCCGTCGAGCTTTGTCATGACAAGGCCGGTGACATCGGTGACCGCCTTGAAGACTTCAACCTGGCCGAGCGCGTTCTGGCCGGTTGTGGCATCAAGCACCAGAAGCACCGAGTGCGGCGCGCTTTCATCCTGCTTCTTGATCACGCGGATGATCTTCTCAAGTTCCGCCATCAGTTCTGTCTTGTTCTGCAAACGTCCTGCCGTATCGATAAACAGAACGTCAACATTCTCATCCCTGGCCTTTTTCAGCGCGTCAAAGGCAAGCCCGGCGGCGTCGGCCCCGGGGGCGGCTGAAATCACCGGCGCACCGGAGCGCTCCCCCCAAACCTTGAGTTGTTCGGTGGCGGCGGCCCGGAACGTATCGCAGGCCGCGATCATCACTTTATGCCCTGAAGCGATTTCGCGCGCCGCCATCTTGCCCAGTGTCGTCGTTTTGCCGGTGCCGTTGACCCCGACCATCAGGACCACGTGAGGCTTGTGGGAGGCATTGACCTCAAACGGCCTGGCCAGCGGATCAAGGATGGCTGTGATTTCATCAGCGACAAACTGTTTGATCTCTTCGCTGGAGATTTCCTTGTCGAACCGGTCCTTTGCCAGTTTCGCCGTGATCGCGGTCACCGTCTCGACGCCGAGGTCGGTCATGATCAGCAGATCTTCAAGCTCCTCGAGTGTACTGGCATCGAGCTTTGCCTTGGTGAAAATCCCGGTGATGCCTTCAGACAGCGAGCTGGATGATCGGGCGAGGCCGGATTTCAGGCGCTGAAAGAAAGATTTCTTTTTCGGCGCCTCGGGCTCCGCCGTGTCAGAAGTCTCAAGGGGAGGGGCACGCTCCGCAACCGGCTCTTCAACCGGTTCGGTTGTCGCGGTGGTTTCGACCGCTGCGGCCTTGTCCTTGCCGCGTAGCCAGCCAAACCGTTTCTTTTCTGTCGGCTCTTCACTCATAAGGGACGTCTTGCTTCTGTAAGGGGCCGGGTCTCGCCGATGAGCGCGTGCCCGTCATGCCCGGTAATCAGAACCTCTGAAATCGCGCCCGGGGTTGCCCCGCCTTCAAGGCGAATGCGGGTGTACTGATCCGTATGCCCGAAGTCCGGTCGCTCCACCAGCACTCTTTGACGGGTTCCGACCTGCGAGGTCAGATGGCGCGCCAGGGCCGCTTCGCCCTTTGTCCGCAGCCGGGCCGCCCGCGCCCGAATGGTGTCGCCGGAAACCTGGGGCATTTTGGCCGCCGGCGTTCCTTCGCGCACCGAATAGGGGAAGACATGCAGGAACGTCAGATCCGCGTCATCGACCAGCGCCAGGCTCGCCTCAAACATCTCTTCGGTTTCGGTCGGGAACCCGGCAATGAAATCAGCCCCGAACATCATTTCGGGCCGCGCCTTTTTCAGAGCCTTGCACAGCTCGATAGCTTCGGCGCGCAAATGACGCCGCTTCATGCGCTTGAGGATCATGTCGTGCCCCGCCTGCATGGAAAAATGCGCGTTCGGCATGACCCGGGGATGTGAGGCCAGAAGATCAAACAACCTGTCATCAATCGCCGCCGGATCGAGCGTCCCGAAGCGCAGCCGCTCCAGCTCCGGCACATGGGTCAGGATCTGTTCGACCAGACGGCCAAGCCTCGGGCTGCCCGGAAGGTCCGGCCCGTAGGAGTTGATATCAATCCCGGTAAGGACGACCTCCTTGAAACCGTTCTCAACCAGACGGCGCACCTGAGTGACAACCGAGCCTTGCGGCACGCTGGCGCTCGGCCCCCGGCCATAGGGGATAATGCAAAACGTGCAGCGATGGTCGCAGCCGTTCTGGACCTGAACAAAAGCGCGGGTGCGCCCTTCAAGCCCTTCGACCATTGAGGCATCAACGCTGGCGCGCGCCATGATATCGTCGACCTCGACCAGCGCGCCTTGGGCATTACGACCTTCAGGGATCGTGCGGGCCCAGGTATCGGCCTTGAGTTTCTCCTGATTGCCGACAACCCGGGCAACCTCGGGCATGTCGGCAAACGTCTCCGGCGCGATTTGCGCCGCGCAGCCTGTGACAATAATTTGCGTATCCGGGTTTTCCCGCGCCATGCGGCGAATGGCCTGACGCGCCTGACGGGTCGCTTCTGCGGTGACGGCGCAGGTATTGAAGATCACGGCGCCTTCAAGCCCGGCCTCTTTGGCCGCGCCGCGCATCACCTCGCCCTCAAACACATTGAGGCGGCAACCAAAGGTGACGATCTCCGGCGCCTTTGATTTTACCAGCTCGTCTGATTTTTCAAGGGTATCGGTCATGCGGTCGCTAATTTCAGCAGCTCGTCAATAAGTTCAGGTGCAAGCTCGCCGCGATAGGCAAGCGTCGCGGGGCCGGTCATGAAGATATGGTCCGTGGCCGCATCCCATTCAATGGTCAAGGTTCCGCCGTCGAGCTCGACATCAACCGTGCGGTCGGTCAGGCTCTGGCGCATGGCGCACACCGCTGCAGCGCAAGCCCCGGTGCCGCAGGCCTGCGTCTCTCCGGTGCCGCGTTCCCAGACGCGCAGGCGAATTTTGCCCGCGCCTCGAACTTCGGCAAAACCCACATTGGTGCGCTCGGGGAACAGCATGTGATTTTCAATGCCGGGGCCCAGCGCCTGAAGGTCATGCGCGTGCACATCCTCGACAAAAAACACACAGTGCGGATTGCCGATATTGACGGCGCTCGGTCCGGTCAGCCCGAAGGCCGTCCCCGGCACCGCCATATAGTCGATCAGCCGCGTGTCCATGCTCTCGCGCAAGGGGATGTCCTGCCAGTCGAATTTTGGCCTACCCATATCAACGGTGACCATATCGACGGTGACAATGCCGGGTCCGCCCGAAGTTGCCTTCAGATCCCCCGCGACGGTCTCGATGACGGCTTCGGCCTTGCCGCTTTCCTCCATCAGGATCCGGCCGAGACAGCGCGTGGCATTGCCGCAGGCCTCGACCTCGCCGCCATCGGGGTTCCAGATCCGCATATAGGTGTCGCCCTGGCCGCGCCGTGGTTCCATCACGATGAGCTGATCACAGCCGACGCCGAGCTTGCGGTCGGCGAGCAGGCGGACAGCAGCTTCGCCCAGCGCAAACGGCTCCGTGCGGGCATCGATAATGATAAAATCATTGCCCAGCCCGTGCATTTTGACGAACGGCCGCGACTTATGTGAAGAGGATTTGGACATGGCCCAAGCTTATAGGGCCAGCCGCCCCTCCGCACCATACCATGATTTCCCATATGGTGCCTGACCCCAAATCATGGTATCAGGGGGAAAACCCGAAGGAGGACCTCCCCATGCCCCGTCCCTTACGTGCAGATTTCGCCGGTGCGACCCACCACATCATCGCCCGCGGCAATCGCAAACAGGAGATCTTCCTCGACGCCTCGGACTACCGCAAATTCCTGACCCTGCTCGGCGAGATCGCCGACGAGCTGTCCTGGTCGGTCCTGTCATATTGCCTGATGCCGAACCACTATCATCTGCTGCTGCGCACGAAGGAGGCCAATCTGGCCAGCGGCATGCGTCGTCTCAATTCGCGCTTCTCGCAATCGGCCAACTGGCGGCACGAGAATGTCGGGCATCTTTTTCAGGGCCGCTACAAATCTTTCCTCGTGGAGGAGGAGCGCTACCTCATGGCGTTGCTGCGCTACATCGCGCTCAACCCGGTCAAGGCCGGCCTCACCCAAAAGCCTGAAGACTGGCAATGGTCAAACTACGCCACCTTCTTGCCGGGCGCCGCAGCGGTGCCGTCGTGGCACGGCCGCGAGATAATTCTTTCGGATTTCAAAAGTCAGGATACGGATGGCCGTGCGGCGTTTTGCAAATATGTAAACGATGGCATCGACAATATCCCCGGGCTTGAGCGCGAGCTGGCCAAAACACCGCCCGGCCTCAAGCTGCTGCGTCAGGAGCCGGATATGGATCCGAAAGTCCTTGAGGCTCTTGCATCAGGTCGCCGTGCGCCGCGTGAACCCAAACACTCGCTTGACCACTATCAGCGGACCTGGACAGGCCGCGGCGAAGCCATGGCCGCCGCCCATCTTGACGGCGGTCACCGCCAGGTTGATATCGCGGCGCACTTCGAGGTGCATCCCTCGACGGTCGCCCATGCCGTGCGTAACTACCGCGCTCGCGTAATAGGAAAGTAGCCCCCCCATGTCGACAGAAGATCCCTGGCTTTGGCTTGAAGAGGTTGAGGGCGCCGAAGCCCTGAAATGGGCTGCCGCCGAGAGTGAGGCGACGCTTGAAGAGCTCTCCGCCGACCCGCGCTACGAGGTCATCGAGGCCGCCGCTCTTGAGGTCCTCAACGACGAGGCACGCATTCCCTATGGCACCCCTCGGGCCGGGCGGGACGGCGCCTTTGTCTATAATTTCTGGCAGGATGCTGCCCATGTGCGCGGGATCTGGCGCCGCGCGCCGCTCAAAACCTACGCCGCAGGTGAGCCGGTCTGGGAGACCCTGCTTGATCTTGATGCGCTGGCCGCAGCCGAGGATGAAAATTGGGTCTGGCAAGACGCAACATCGCGCGCCCCCGATCACACCCGCGCCCTCATTCGGCTCTCGCGCGGCGGCAAGGACGCCTCGGTCGTGCGCGAGTTTGATGTTATGTCACGCCAGTTTGTTGACGGTGGTTTCTACCTGCCCGAGGCAAAATCTGTTGTCGCCTGGATGGGCCCCGATACGCTTCTTGTCCGCACCGATTTTGGCGAGGGTAGCCTGACAACATCCGGCTACGGACGGTTTGCAAAATTGTGGCAGCGCGGCACTGATATCGCCGATGCGCAAATCCTTGTTGAAGGCAGTGTCGACGACACCGGCATGTTCCCGTCAAGCCACCTTGTTGGCACGAAATTTGTCGGCGTGCTCAATCGGTGGGTGACATTCTTTACCTATGAACTCAGCTTTCATGTCGATGGGCAGACCGTCCCGGTTCCACTTCCCGCCAAATTTGACTTCTACGGATTCCACGGGCAACAAGCGATTGTGCTTTTACGCGAAGACTGGCAGGTCGGTGGCAAGATCTGGAACGCTGGCGCGCTCGTTTCCTTTAGCCTGGATGATTTTCTGACGGATGGCGCCATCTCCCGTGTTGCCCTCGTCCATGAACCGGGTTCGCGCTCGGCCATCGATTTCGGCGGCATCGCCAAATCCGGCGTCTATCTCGTGACCCTCGATAATGTCATCGGCAAGGTCAGTCATTTTGAATTTAACTCGGACACCCGGGAGGGGGCTTGGACAGAAACCGCCGTCGACATGCCCGGCAACGGCGCGATTGGGTCCCTTGCCACCAGTTCCGGCACCGATGACGCCTTTATCTCCTATGAAAATTTCCTCACGCCCCCGACGCTGTATCATCTGGCAAAGGGCGGAGCGACCTGCCGGCCTGTCATGTCCCTGCCACAGCGGTTTGACACGGACGGGCTTGAGGTCTGGCAGTTCGAAGTCGCCAGCACCGACGGCGAACTCATTCCCTACTTTGTTGTCGCCCGCGAGGACATGGCCCTGAACGGCCTTAACCCGACAGTTCTTGATGCCTATGGCGGCTTTCAAATCTCCAGACCGCCCGCCTATATGCCGATAACGGGCAAAGGCTGGCTGGAATCCGGCGGTGTCTATGTGCAGGCCAATATCCGGGGCGGCGGCGAGTTTGGCCCGAAGTGGCATGAGGCGGCGCTGAAAGAAAATCGCCAGAAGGCGTTTGATGACTTCGCAGCCGTGGCGCGCGATCTCATCGCCCGCAAGATCACAGCGCCGCGCCACCTTGGCATCTCCGGCGGCTCAAACGGCGGGCTTCTCGTCGGCGCAACCTTTACTCAGAACCCGGAGCTTTTTAATGCGGTGCTGTGCGATGTCCCGCTGCTCGATATGCTGCGCTATAACAAGCTGCTCGCCGGAGCCAGCTGGATGGGAGAATATGGCGACCCGGATATTCCCGAAGAGCGCGCCTGGATAGAAAAATATTCGCCCTATCAAAATGTCCATGAGGGCAAGACCTACCCGCGCGTCTTCTTTTACACGTCCACCAAAGACGACCGCGTCCATCCCGGCCACGCCCGCAAGATGATGGCCCGCATGAAAGAGCAGGGCCACGCTCCGCTCTATTACGAGAACACCGAAGGCGGCCACGGCCGCGGCGTTAACATGGCCCAGCACGCAAGGCATTACGCCTTGCAATACACCTATCTATGGCGTCAACTTGGCCGCAATTAAACAACACTCTTGTGTTGTCATCCTCGGGCCGCCGAAGGCGGAATCGGGGATCCATACCTGAAGGCTATCATCACGCGAGATGAAGGTTTTATGGTGTGGATCCCCGATCTCGCTCCGCTCGTCGAGGATGACAGACAGGGTGTATTGACAATAAAAACAAAAACAGGGGAGAAGAACATGTCAGTTGATGTACACGGAAAATGCGACGAGAAGTTCGCAAGTGTGAGAGAAGCCTTCGCATCAAATCTTGAGAGCGGCGCCGATGTTGGCGCGAGTTTCTGCGCCACCGTTGAAGGCGAAACGGTCATCGATATCTGGGGCGGGTACAAGGACAAGGAAAAAACCCTGGCCTGGGAGGAAGGCACCATCGTCAACGTCTATTCCTCGACCAAGACCATGGCCGCCCTTGTCATGCTGATGCTGGCCGACCGCGGCGACATTGACTTCCATGAAAAGGTTTCAAAGTATTGGCCGGAGTTTGCCCAAAACGGCAAACAGGACATCGAGGTCCGCCATATCATGTCGCACTCGGCGGGCCTGTCAGGCCTCGACCAGCCGGTCACCGAGGCGCAGGTTTGCGATCACGACTATATTGCCTCACTGTTGGCCGCACAGGCCCCGTGGTGGACGCCGGGCAGTCAGTCGGGTTATCACGCGCTGACCCAGGGCCAGTTGCAGGGCGAAATCGTGCGCCGGGTTACCGGCAGGACCCTGGGCACCTTCTTTGCTGAAGAAGTGGCCGGCCCCATGGGGGCCGACTTTTTCATCGGCGTCCCCCCTGAAAAAGACGCGCAGGTCATCACGATTATTCCTGCTGCCGGAGCATCAGCGGCCCTGGCGACCGGCGAGAAGGGCAGTATCGCGCACAGGACCTTCGCCAGCCCGGCGGTGGATGCCACCTGGGCCGGGCACGAGGCCTGGCGCCGCGCCGAAATCCCGGCCGCCAATGGTCATGGCAATGCACGGTCCATCGCCGAGGTTCACACCATCCTGGCCAATGGCGGGCAAGCAGGCGGCAAGCGCTATCTGTCCGAGGCCGGGGTCAAAACGATTTTTGATGTCCAGACCGAGGGCGAGGACCTGGTGCTGGCGATGCCGGTTCGCTTTGGCATGGGCTTTGGATTGAACTCCGAAGCCACGCCCCTGTCGCCCAACCCAAACACCTGTTTCTGGGGTGGCTGGGGTGGCTCTCTCGTCGTCATCGACACCGACGCCCATTTGAGCGGGGCCTATGTCATGAACCAGATGGCCGGCGGCCTCGTCGGTGACCTGCGCGGCGGCATGTTGTGGGCCGGCTTTATTGAGCGGGCGCTGGGGTAGATTAATTCCCCGAAGTACATTAAATCCCCGTGTCGTCCCGGCCTTGAGCCGGGACCTCCGGGCACGATTGTGCTACAAACAGGATCCACGACCGGTTCGGGGACCTTGCCCCGAGATCCCGGGTCGCGCGTTGCTTGCCCGGGACGACAGTTTGAGAGATGGAAAGTGAACGACTGCCGCAAAGACAACACCTCCGAAGTCACCCCGCGCCGCCAGCCTGCGTCAGTGGGGTCTGCGCCGGAGGTGCCAGAAGAAGCGGCTCAAACGGCTGATGTGACCGAGCTGATCGTAAGGCCGCCTGCCAAAGTCGAGCCCCCCGAACCCGCCTTCGAAGAGGTCACCCGCGCGCAGCCTGCCCCCGACCCGGCCGTCCGTGGCCGCTGGCTCGGCCCGGTCGCCGACACGGTACTGGCCGACTTCGCCTTCTACGGCCTCCTCGCCGGCGTCCCGATCCTGTTCATGTGGATCTTCTTCGGCCGCTGGTGGGTCTTCCGCCACGCCGACTGGATCACCATCGGCCTGTTCTTCTGGTTCGTGGCTGTGGTGGCATGGCGACGGTGGCGCTGGTGAGGCTGCCGTAACCCTTGACTCTCTTCCTCTAACCCCCTAGAAACCGCATCAATTCCGGTAGAACCACTTGTTCTTCCGCCGCCGATCGTTGGAGTTCGGGGGTCAACACCAGTCAGCGAAGTTTTCGCCCACTGGTGCGATACCTCTTTGTTTTGAGTGTGTTACGCCAAAACGACCAACAAACGCCATGTCATACCCGGACTTGATCCGGGTATCCAGAAGCGTCGGAATTCGGTGCCACTGGATTACCGGGTCAAGCCCGGCAATGACAAAATGAGAGATAGAAAGTTTGAGGGTCCCTCGGCCTCGAACTGGAAGAGGAACCCGAGGAAACAGGAAACGCTCTTTGTTCGAGACCTTGTCAGATCGCCTCAACGGCGTCCTTAACGCACTGACGCGGCGCGGCTCGCTATCTGAGTCCGATGTCGCGGCCGCCTTGCGCGAAGTGCGCGTGGCGTTGCTTGAGGCCGATGTGGCGCTGCCGGTTGTAAAGACCTTTGTCGATGCCGTGCGTGAGCGCGCTGTCGGCGCCGAAGTGCTGCGCTCGGTGCAGCCGGGCCAGATGGTCATCAAGATCGTTCACGACGAACTGGTTGAAATGCTCGGCGGGGTCAGCGACGCGGGCCAGCCGCTGCTTAACCTGAATGTTGCCCCGCCCGCCGTCGTGCTGATGGCCGGTCTGCAGGGTTCCGGTAAAACCACCTCGACCGCCAAGCTCGGGCTGCGCCTCACCACGCGGGAAAACAAGAAAGTCCTGCTCGCCTCCCTCGACGTGCGCCGCCCGGCGGCTCAGGAACAGCTGCGCATTCTGGGCGAAGACACCGGCGTTGCGACCTTGCCCGTTATCGAAGGCCAGATGCCGGTCGCCATTGCCAGGCGGGCCGTGGAAGCCGCCAAACTGGGCGGCTATGATCTTGTCATTCTCGATACCGCGGGCCGCGTCACCGTTGACGAAGCCCTGATGCAGGAAGTCGCTGACGTTGCCGCCGCCACCAATCCGGTCGAGACCTTGCTGGTGGCTGACAGTCTCACAGGCCAGGACGCGGTCAAGACCGCTGAAGCGTTTAATTCAAGGCTCAATCTGACCGGCATCGTGTTGACCCGCGCCGACGGCGATGGCCGCGGCGGCGCGGCGCTGTCCATGCGCCAGGTCACCGGCGCGCCGATCAAGTTCCTCGGCGTTGGCGAAAAGATGGATGCCATCGAGGCATTTGATGCCTCGCGCATTGCCAACCGTATCCTCGATATGGGCGACGTGGTTTCTCTCGTCGAGAAAGCCGCCGAAAGCATCGACGTCGAAAAGGCCGAGAAGATCGCGGCCAAGATGAAAAAAGGCACCTTCGATCTCGAAGACCTTGCCGAACAGCTCAAGCAGATGCGCCGTTTGGGCGGTATGCAGAGCATCATGGGAATGCTGCCCGGCATGGGCAAGATGAAGAAGCAGGCCGGCGGCCTCGATATGGATGACAAGGTGCTGATCCATCAGGAAGCCATCATCTCGTCGATGACGCCGAAGGAACGCGC
Organism: uncultured Alphaproteobacteria bacterium; assembly: GCA_965603015.1. Classification (GTDB taxonomy): domain Bacteria; phylum Pseudomonadota; class Alphaproteobacteria; order M2410; family M2410; genus JAUWTJ01. The sequence continues at coordinate 10,608 of CBFDBJ010000003.1, read as the reverse complement.
AACACCCAAACTCCTCAACGCGTCGCGCAAGAAACGCATTGCCAAAGGCGCCGGCGTTCAGGTTCAGGATGTTAACAAGCTGATCAAGATGCATCGCCAGATGGCGGACATGATGAAGAAGATGGGCAAGAAGGGCATGAAGGGCCTGCTCGGCGGCATGGGCGGCGGAGCCATGCCGGATATGCAGGGCATGGACCCCGCAGCATTGCCCGATCTTTCGAAATTAACCGGCCCTGGCGGAGGTTTGCCAAAAGGTATGGGCGGATTGCCAGGGCTTGGTGGTCCCAAAGGCGCCATGGGGGGGTTGCCCGGACTGCCTGGAACGAAGAAGAAGTAGCGAATTTCAAGAACACATTTGTTGAACAAGGAAAAACAAACTCATGTCACTAAAAATCAGACTGGCCCGCGGCGGCACCAAGAAGCGTCCTTACTACCGGATCGTCGTTGCGGACACCCGCAGCCCTCGCGATGGCAAGTTCATCGAAAAGGTCGGCACCCACAATCCAATGCTGGCAAAGGACGACGAAAACCGTCTGACCTTCGTCAAGGACCGGATCGAGTACTGGCTCTCTGTTGGCGCCAAACCGACGGACCGCGTCGCCCGTTTCCTCAAGACCATCGACATTGGTGACTGGAAGCACGGCAATAACCCGAACAGAGCCAAGCCTGGCAAGAAGGCGCAGGAACGTGTCGCAGAAAAGGCGCAGGCCGTCGAAGACGCAAAAGCTGCTGCTGAAGCTGCCGCTGCTGCACCTGCTGAAGCGCCTGCTGAAGAGGCTCCAGCCGAAGAAGCGGCAAGCTAGGACCTCGGACGGATGGCTCCTGATAGCGGCAAAAGAGTTTGTCTTGGCCTCATCATCGGCGCATCGGGTGTCCACGGTGAGGTGAAGATAAAGCCTTACACCGGCGCCCCTGAAGATGTCGGGGCCTATGGGTCGGTGGATCTGGTTGCCGAGGCTCAAGCAGGCGGGGCAACGGGTGTTGAGATCAGTATCGTGCGCGCCGCGAGGGACGCCGTGATCGCAAGACTGGAGGGCGTAGAGGACCGCGATGCGGCTGAAGCGCTTAAGGGTCACGAACTATATGTCGATCGGGCGCTGTTGCCCGGCGAAGAGGAGGACGAGTTTTACCATGCGGATCTGATCGGGCTCACCGCCCTGGATCTCGGCGGAGCGACATTGGGAACGGTTTTGGCCGTTTATGATTTTGGCGCTGGCGAGATGCTGGAAGTGAGTTTGGCTGCAGGGGGCGTTGCCATGCTGCCGTTCACGCTGGAGGCGGTGCCCCAGGTTCTGATCAGCGAAGGCCACATTGTTGTTGATCCGCCCGAAGGCGTCTTGCCGGAACCAAAAGCGCCAAAGGACAGGTCTGCCGGTGCCAAGAGCGGCAAAAGGAAGATCCGCCAAAGTGGCGCAAAAAGCGGTGGCGAGGATGTTTGATGTTTCAGTGTTAACCCTTTTTCCGGAGATGTTCCCCGGGCCGCTGGGCGGCTCTTTACCGGGAAGCGGTCTTGAAAAAGGCATCTGGAGCCTTGAAACGGTGGACATTCGGGACTTTGCGAGCGATAAACACCGCTCCGTGGATGACACGCCTTCCGGCGGCGGCCCGGGCATGGTAATGCGAGCCGATATTGTTGCAGGGGCTATCGACAGCGTCCGCGACAAGGAGAAAGAAGAACGGCCGGTTATCTACCTGTCACCCCGGGGCAAACCCCTGGCGCAGGAGCGGGTAAAAGAGCTGGCACAAGGCCCTGGACTGTCGCTGCTCTGCGGGCGATTTGAAGGGGTTGATGATCGAGTGATAAAGGCGCGGCGGATCATGGAGATCAGCCTTGGCGATTTTATCCTCTGCGGCGGCGAGGTCGCGGCCATGGCGCTGATTGAGGCGACGGTCAGACTTCTGCCGGGGATCCTCGGCAAGGAGGCGAGCGCCGAGGATGAGAGTTTTGAGAGCCATCTGCTGGAATATCCGCACTTCACGCGGCCCGCAGTTTGGGAAGGACATGAAATACCTCAGGTGCTCACATCAGGGCATCACGGCAACGTTGAAGCCTGGCGAAAAGCCGAGGCGGTGAGGATAACGAAAGAGCGGCGACCCGATCTTTGGGCCAGATACAAAAAGAGTTATCTGGACGAGAACGGCGAGAGATAGAAATTGAAGTCTTCGCGCAAGAGGCGTGAGCGACGATGAAGAGCAAAGGGTAGACCGATGAATATTATTGAAGAGCTTGAAGCCGAACAAATGGCGTCCATGGCCAACAAGCAGAACATTCCTGAATTTGGTCCAGGCGATACGCTGCGGGTCAACGTCAAGGTGACAGAAGGCACGCGCGAGCGTCTTCAGGCCTTTGAAGGCGTGTGCATCGGCCGGTCCGGTGGCGGCATCAACGAAAACTTCACGGTCCGGAAGATTTCCTACGGCCAGGGCGTGGAGCGTGTGTTCCAGTTGTTCTCGCCGCTCGTTGACTCGATCGATGTTGTGCGCCGCGGCAAGGTTCGTCGTGCAAAGCTGTACTACCTTCGCGGTCTGCGCGGTAAGGCAGCTCGAATTACCGAGAAGGTGGACCACACGCGGACACCGAAATCGAAGAAAAAGAGCTAGTCCCTGTTTTCAGGGGCACCAGAGAAAACCGCCCCGGATCATCAGAACAAGAATAACTCCGGGGCTGCAAGGACAGTACTGGAGGACGTTCAATCGTGGCTAAAACGCTTTATGACAAGATCTTTGAAGCCCATATCGTCGAGCAGGGCGAAGACGGCGTCAATATTCTTTATATCGATCGGCACCTCGTCCATGAGGTAACCAGCCCGCAGGCCTTTGAGGGTCTGCGCGAGGCTGGCCGCAAGGTCCGCGCGCCTGAGCGCACTCTGGTATTGGCGGACCACAATATTCCGACCAAAGATCGCCACCTTGGCATCCAGGAAGAAGAAAGCCGGATCCAGGTTGAAACCCTCGAGGCCAATGTCACAGAGTTCGGTCTTGAATATTTCCCCATGAGTGACATTCGCCAGGGCATTGTCCATGTGACGGGGCCCGAGCAAGGCTTCACGCTGCCTGGCCAAACCCTGGTCTGCGGTGATAGCCACACCTCCACCCATGGCGCCTTCGGGGCGCTGGCCTTTGGCATCGGCACGTCCGAAGTCGAACACGTGCTTGCAACCCAGACCCTGCTCGCGCCGGTCTCGAAAAACATGCGCGTGACGATCACCGGCAAACTGCCGCTTGGCGTCACCGCCAAGGACGTGGCGCTCGCGGTCATTGGCAAGCTGGGGACAGCAGGCGGCACCGGTTTTGTCATTGAGTATGCCGGCCAGACCGTGCGTGACTTTACCATGGAAGAGCGCATGACGCTGTGTAACCTGACCATTGAGGCGGGCGCCCGCGCCGGTCTTATCGCGCCGGATGACACGACGTTCAATTACGTCAAGGGGCGCCCCAAGGCGCCGAGAGGCACCAACTGGGAACTCGCCGAAGCGCACTGGCGCACGCTCTTTTCGGACGAGGGTGCCGTTTTCGACGCAGAGATTGAGATCAACGCAGCCGACATCGTACCGCTGGTGACCTGGGGGACAAGCCCGGAGAACGTTGCCCGGATCACCGATGTCGTACCCGATCCGGCCGCCGTATCAGACGAACACCACCGCGCCGCCATGGAACGTTCCCACGCCTATATGGGCCTGACTGCCGGAACGCCGCTGGATCAGGTCAAGATCGACCGCGCGTTTGTTGGCTCCTGCACCAACGGGCGGATCGAGGATTTGCGCGCCGCTGCCGTCATCGCAAAGGGCCGCAAGGTTGCCTCCCACGTCTCGGCGATGATTGTGCCAGGGTCCGGTCTCGTCAAGCATCAGGCCGAGGAAGAAGGTCTCGACAAAATCTTTCTCGATGCCGGTTTTGAGTGGCGCGATCCGGGCTGCTCCATGTGTCTGGCCATGAACGCCGACCGCCTCGAGCCGGGCGAGCGCTGCGCCTCCACATCGAACCGCAATTTTGAAGGCCGTCAGGGTCGTGGTGGACGCACCCATCTTGTCAGCCCCGCCATGGCGGTCGCCGCTGCCATCAACGGGCACTTGAGTGATGTGCGTGAGTTTTTAAGTGAGGATCAGAAGTAATGGAAAAGTTTGACAAGCTCTCGGGCAGTGCTGCGCCGTTGCCACTGATCAATGTCGATACCGACATGATTATTCCAAAGCAGTTCCTCAAGACCATCAAGCGCTCGGGTCTCGGCGTGCATCTGTTCGACGAAATGCGCTACAAGGACGATGGGTCCGAGGTTGAAGACTTCGTGCTCAACAAGGATCAGTACAGAGGTGCGAAAATTCTCATCGCCGGTGAAAACTTTGGCTGCGGGTCAAGCCGCGAACATGCGCCATGGGCGATCATGGATTTTGGCTTCCGCTGCGTCATCGCGCCGAGCTTTGCCGATATCTTCTATAACAATTGTTTCAAGAATGGCATCTTGCCCATCGCCCTTCCGCAGGAGCAGATTGACCTGCTGATGGATGATGCGCAGCGCGGCGCCAATGCCATTATTGATATCGACCTTGAAAACCAGACCATCAAGGGCCCGGACGGCGGCACGATCAATTTTGATATTGACCCCTTCCGCAAGGATTGCCTTCTCAAAGGCCTCGACGATGTCGGTCTGACGCTGGAAAAGGAACCGCAGATTTCGAGCTTTGAAGCCGCACGGTCCGAAAGCCAACCCTGGGCCTAGCGCCCCTCCTTGTCATCCCGGGCCTGACCCGGGATCTCAGGGCTGGATCGAGGGACGAAGAGTAAATGGAATGGGGCGCACCATCGTGCCTCGAGATCCCGGCTCAAGGCCGGGACGACAAAATGAAAAGCGGAGCAAGACGCTCCAACGAGGATAAAAACAATGACAGAGAATAAAAAACTCCTCCTTCTGCCTGGTGACGGCATTGGCCCCGAGGTTATGGCCGAAGTCCGCCGGGTCATCACCTGGCTGGAACAAAACCGCGGTCTTGCCTTTGATATCGAAGAAGAGCTCGTCGGCGGCTGTTGCTATGATGCACACGGTGTCGCGGTAACAGATGAGACCATTGAAAAAGCCAAGGCGGCAGACGCGGTTATTCTCGGAGCCGTCGGCGGACCCAAATGGGACGGTGTCGCCTATGAGGCGCGCCCCGAAGCCGGGCTCCTGCGCTTGCGCAAGGACCTTGAGCTTTTTGCAAACCTGCGCCCGGCCATTTGCTTTGACGCTCTGGTTGATGCGTCCTCGCTCAAGCCCGAGCTTGTCTCCGGTCTTGATATCATGATTGTCCGTGAGCTGACCGGCGGGGTCTACTTTGGTGAGCCGCGCGGCATTACCGATTTGCCAAATGGCGAACGTCGCGGCGTCAACACCAATGTCTATGACACCCATGAGATTGTTCGCCTCGTTCGCGTCGGCTTTGAGCTGGCGAAAAAACGCAGCGGCAAGGTGACCTCATCGGAAAAATCCAATGTCATGGAGTCAGGACTTCTGTGGCGCGAGGAAACCATGAAGGTCCATGCCGAGGAATATCCCGAGATCGAATATGAGAACATGCTCGCCGACGCCTGCGCCATGCAATTGGTGCGCCAGCCCAAACAGTTCGATGTCATCGTCACCGACAATCTGTTCGGCGATATGCTATCCGATGAAGCGGCCATGTTGACCGGCTCGCTCGGCATGCTGCCGTCCGCTTCGCTTGGGACAAAGGGCGCCGATGGCAAGCAGCCGGGCCTCTATGAACCGGTGCATGGCTCCGCGCCGGACATTGCCGGTCAGGAGCTGGCCAATCCCATCGCGACGATCCTCAGTTTCGCCATGGCGCTGCGCTATTCCTTCGACAGGGGCGGCGAGGCGGATCTCATTGAGAAAGCAGTGGAAAGTGTTCTGGATGGCGGCCTGCGCACCGCAGACATCATGCAGGACGGCATGACAAAGGTCTCGACCAGAGTTATGGGCGAGGCCATTGTAAAACAGATGGACAAGCTGGCGAGCTAGAGCGCCGGAACAAGGAACAAGGGTATGAGCTACAAAGTTGCAGTCGTCGGCGCCACGGGTAACGTGGGCCGCGAGATCCTGAACATCCTGGCCGAACGCAAGTTCCCGGCCTCGCATGTCCAGCCGTTGGCCTCGCGCCGGTCCCTCGGCACCGAGGTCTCTTACGGCGACCGGACTCTGAAATGCAAATGCCTCGATGACTATGATTTCGCCGGGACCGACATCGTGCTGTCCTCAGCCGGCGGCGACGTTTCAAAAGCGTTTGCTCCGCGCGCCACGGCTGCGGGAGCCATCATCATCGACAACACCAGCGCCTTCCGCATGGACCCGGATATCCCCTTGATTGTGCCGGAGGTAAACGCCCACGCCCTCGGCGATTACACAAAAAAGAACATCATCGCCAATCCCAATTGCTCAACCATCCAGCTCATGGTGGCTCTGAAGCCTCTGCACGATTTTGCCGCCATCAAGCGCGTCGTCGTCTCGACCTACCAGTCAGTGTCGGGCACCGGCAAGGCCGCGATCGATGAGCTCTATCACCAGACCCGCGGCTTTATCGTCGGCGACCCTATCGAGCCCAGCGTCTATCCCAAGCAAATCGCTTTCAACGTCATTCCCCATGGCGGTGACTTCATGGATTCAGGCGATACCACCGAAGAATGGAAGATGGTTGCCGAAACCAAAAAGATCCTCGACCCGAAGATCAAGCTGACGGCCACAGTTGTCCGCGTTCCGGTCTTTGTCTGTCACTCCGAAGCGGTCAACATCGAGTTTGAAAATCCGATTGATGATGATCAGGCTCGCGACATCCTGCGTGAGGCCCCCGGCGTTCTGGTCATCGACAAGCGCGAAGACGGCGGCTACATCACGCCCATCGACGCGGTCGGTGATTTTGCCACCTATGTCAGCCGCATTCGCTGCGATCCGACCGTCGACAATGGCCTGAACCTCTGGGTCGTTTCCGACAATCTCAGGAAGGGCGCCGCCCTCAACGCCGTCCAGATCGCCGAGCTATTGGTCGAGCACCACTTGAGCAAGTAGCGATCTCCAGCCTCCGCTTGAGGCAGGGCCCTTGCATTGCAGGGCTCATTATCCTCGCGCGTTTCTTGCTGATCCGCGCGGCAGGAACAGGTTTTGGCGCTTCATGCGCCTGAAGAGAAAAGCCAGCACAACGATTATAAGCCCGATTGTCAGAAGTGAATTCTCGACACCGAAGGGGCCGCCGGTCAACCATTCGGGACCCTCTCGGACACTCTCAAAATACGTACCGAAGAGATCGGCTCCCGACACCGTCGAGCCGAAAACGGCTTGTGTGAAATTCCACGAGGCATGAAAGAAAATCGGTATCCACAGCCTTCCGGTGAGAGAATAAAGCGCGCCCATCAGAAGCCCGCCCGATGTTGCCGAAATAACGCTGATCGCATCTGCATGTTCGTTGAATAAGTGAACAAGGCCGAAAATGCCGGCCGAAAGCGCAAGGGCCGCAACCGTGCCGAGCCACTCTTCCAGAATGCGGTAGAGGATGCCCCTGAACATGAGCTCCTCCATGGCCGCAAGCAGGACTACCCAGATGACCGGAACAATCATCGCCTCCATACTCCCCGCAGACAGGATGTGAAAGGCACCCAGCAGCCAGAGCGCGGCAAAGACCGCAGAGACCATTCCTGCCCCGGCAATTGTCCCCCCGATGCCATCCGGAATCAGATGCATTGCGGAGAGCTCGCTGGCCGCTCGCCGCTCATAAACCCGCATGATACCTGTGTAGATGCTGAACATGGCCATGATGGTGACGACGCCCTGCCACGCCCTGAAAGTCCTCTCCTCAAATCCGAGGAGCCCGAGGCCCGGCTTGATGAGCACAGACTTGAGCGCAAAGAGAAGCCCAAAAAAAAGGGTGAGTTCAACCAGAATTCGGACAATCGGGAGGGTCAGCGTTCGCCTGAGGAAGGTCTTGCGGCCTTGTGTTTTCACAGATTGCTCGGTCATCATACCTGATTTCCTTTCTTCGGACGCGCCGCATCGAGCACAAAGGTGATGCGGGCCTCAAGGGTTTCGGCAAGGTCCCAACGATGGCCGGAGACCGTCCAGCTGTGGGCGGTACCGGTCAGAACGCTGAGCAGCATGTCGGTCAGAAAGCTCACATCAGTGTCCGGCGCAAGACAACCTGTCCCGATGTCTCTGTCGATGGCGCGGTGGAAAAAGGCGGTGACCTCGCGGTCAAGGTCATCCTCTTCCTGTCTGAGGAGTACGCTCGAGGTCGCCCCGGCTTTGGCATCCCAGAGAAGCGGATCTTCCGCAACGCTGCCCGCAAGCCGCGCTAAAAGTGCGAGCACAGATTCGCGCCCCTGGTCAAAACTCCGCGCGGAAATCTCTATAAGTGCCATCCGGGTAATCTGTCGATACCACTCCTGCAGCACATGATCCTTACTCGGAAAGTGATTGAAAAAGGTTCCTTTGGCGATCCCGGCGGCAGAGACAATCTGCTGTACTGTGGTGGTCTCGAACCCCCGGGTACGGAAAAGCTCAAGCGCTGTTTCATAAATGAGCGCCCGGAGTTCAAGCCGTTGTCGCTCGCGCCAACCTGTATCCGACCCGGCTTCAGTTACCGATTTCATCATCACGCTCCACTTAAAACGACCAAGGTCATTATATGACTATGGTCATCTACTATGCAAGGGGTTTTGTTTTTTGGGCCGGAATGCGACAGTGCCGCGAAGAAAAAGCAGAAAAACTGCAACAGGAAAGGCAGAGGAATGGCAAGACTCAAGGGAAAAGTGGCGTTGATTACCGGTGGTACCAGTGGCATTGGCGAGGCAACCGTCAGGCTGTTTGTCGATGAGGGCGCCAAAGTGGTCTTTACCGGACGGGCCGAGGAAAAGGGCATGAGCCTCGATGCCGAGCTCGGGCCCAATGTCGCCTTCGTGCGCGCCGACGTGATGCATGAAGCCGAGATCAAGGCCTCCGTCGATTACACCATGGCGACCTATGGCCGCCTTGATTGCCTGTTTAACAATGCCGGAGCGACGACCCCGGGCGAGATCGAAACCCTCACGCAGGACGAGTTCGACACGGCCATGCGGCTCCTCGTCGGCTCGGTACTCTTCGGTATGAAATACGCCGTACCCGTCATGAAAAAACAGGGTGGTGGTTCGATCATTTCCAATTCCTCTGTTGCGGCGCTGCACGGCGGCATGGGGCCGCTGCTCTACTCCGCAGCCAAGGCGGCGGTGACCCAGCTGTCAAAGGTCGCGGGCATGGAACTTGGCAAATACAAGATTCGCGTCAACACCATCTCGCCCGGCGGTATTGCAACACCGATCTTTTACGGCGGCTCGGCCGCCTCCGCCGCGATGTCTGACGTTGATGACGCCTCAATGATGGGCAAACTTCAGGGCGGTCTGGCCGCCAAACTTCCCATTGGTCGGTCCGGCGTGCCCGACGACATCGCCTATGGCGCGCTCTATCTGGCTTCAGATGATGCAAGCTTCGTCACCACCCAGGACCTTGTCATCGACGGCGGGCTCATATCTGGTGACCCCCAGGTCATCCCCGAGCTTATCGGCGAGATGTTCGGCGGGTAATCCTCCCTGCCTCGTCACGTGGTTTCATTGCATTCGCCCCGCAATTGTTGCACTTTGATATCATTACATCACTGGGAGGTGGTTCTGGCGCGTGCCTGATTTTTTCAAAGAACTGACCCGACGCAAGGTCTGGCTTTTCGGCGGCATCTATCTCGGCCTCGGCTGGGTGCTGTTGCAGGTCGCCGTGCTGCTGGAAAGCACGTTGAAGCTGCCGGACTGGATCGATCAGTCTGCGCTGGTTCTCCTGGTGATCGGTTTCCCCGTGGCGCTGCTTCTTGCCTGGGCGCAGGAGAGTGCGGCACCGTCCGGGAAACCGGCAATTGTTCCGGACGATGGCAAGCCTGAAGAGCGGCCGAGCTTTTCGGTTTGCGTTCTGCCGTTCGATAACCTGTCGCAGTCCGGAGATCTGGACTCGATTGCCGGCGGCGCGCCGGAAGACATCCTGACCCACCTGTCATTCTACAGTGAGCTTGTTGTCGCCGCACGCAACTCATCCTTTCAATACAAGGGCAAGTCGCCTGACATTCGCGATGTCGGCACCGACCTCGAAGTGCGCTTTGTCCTTGAAGGCAGCATCCGCAAAGTTGGTAACGATGCGCGCATAACCGCACAGCTGATCGACGCTCTGACCGGTGCCCATGTATGGTCGGAAAACTATAACAGGCCACTCGACAACCTGGAGACCGGGATCGATGACATGGTTGATCTGATTGTGTTTGAAACCTGGACAGCCATTGCCACACATGAGGAAGCAAGGCTCCTTGCCCTCGATATTGAAGACCTGAGTGTCTCTGATCTGCTGCTACTCGCTTCCCAGCATCTCGCCCAACATTCAATGCCGCGCCTGCGCAAGGCTGAAGCCTGGGTTGCAAGGGCTCTTGAACTGGCGCCGGATGACGCGGCAGCAAATGCCGCCATGGCCAGAATTCTGGCGGATGTGTCAGTCCTGGGTTCCGGCAGTCAGCAGGAGCATTGGTCAAAGGCAGCAGAACATTTCGAGAAAGGCAAACAGGCAAGGGGGCCGGGCATCGGTAC
>CBFDBJ010000002.1:0-140228 GCA_965603015.1 uncultured Alphaproteobacteria bacterium | reverse complement strand
CATCAGCTTCTCAGATCAGGATCGAATGAACAACGTCTTGAGAGGTCACAGCTAGCGGTCTCGCGGCGTTCGAGGTCTTTTGTGAGATGTTTGACCTCGCGGGCATTCTTGCGGGCTTTCTTGCGCCAGCCCATCTGGCCGACCCAGGCTGACGAGCCGCCGATGAGAACGCCGATCAGGAGCGCCGCAAAGATGAGAAGATAAAGCGGCAGCTCAAAGGCGATGACCGGGCTTGTCGCGGAAAACGGATCAATGCTGAGGGTGACGGAGCCGCGATTTGCAATGGCCACGATGAGCGCAAGGGCCAGGGCGGGCGCAGCAATCAGGAGGGTTGAAAGTTTCATCCTCTAAATCAATCCTGGATTAAATACGGGATCAAATTCTGAATTAAACTCCGAATTTGGTTCTGGCGGGCGGCGAGCCTAAAAGGTTGGCGAAGCGGAAGCGTCAGGGGCGGCGCCGTTTTCTTCCTCGCGCTTTTTGTCGTTGAGCCGATCGCGCAGCTCCTTGCCGGTCTTGAAGAAGGGGACGTGTTTTTCCGATACGGACACAGGCTCTCCGGTTCTGGGATTGCGGCCGATCCGTGCCGGGCGTTTTTTGACAGAAAAGGCGCCAAACCCGCGCAGTTCAACCCGCTCTCCCTTGGTCAGGGCGGTTGCAATTTCATTGAAAACTGTATTGACGATGCACTCTACATCGCGCTGGTACAGATGCGGATTGGCGTCGGTCAATATGGTTACGAGTTCAGATTTAATCATCGCCTAAGCCCCTGAATCTTGCCTTGAAATACACCGGGATTGCGGTCTGCAACCTTTTCCTGTCGCCCCAACCCCTTATTGTTCGGCGATTAACGTGCCAAAGCAAGTCTGCGACGTCAAGCCTTTCAGACCTTAAGTCTTTCATTGTGTTGGGTTATTTTGTCCCAGGTGGTATTTTTGAAGCAGTTCGGGCGCTCAGGCGCCGGTAACAAGCGGCAGACTTTCATCTGATGCCCATTCGCTCATGGAGCCGTCATAGACCGCGACGTCAGGGTGACCGATGAGGGTCAGGGCGAGGGCGTCGATGGTCGCAGATATGCCGCCGCCGCAATAGGCGATGATGCGAGGATTGTCGAGAACGCCCTTTGCTGTGAACAGTGCCTTCAGGTCTTCGGCTGACCTGAAGCAGCCCTTGTCGAGAACGTCACCGTAGAAAACATTCTTCGAGTTTTCGATGTGACCCTTGCGGCCATAGCTGTGAGCAGCCTCACCGGTATAGACGTCCGGCGCAAGAGCGTTGATGGTGCAGGTGCCTGCATCATTGATGGCTGCAATGACCCGTGTCTGATCGGCCCAGCGCGCGGGATCGGGTTTAACCTCAAAATTGCCTTCAGCAAAGGAGGCTGGCGCATCGGAGACGGGCCGACCTTCTTCGTTCCATTTGGCAAAACCGCCATCCAGGACGGCGACATTGGTGTGACCGGATGAATAGAGCATCCACCAGGCCCGGGTCGCCCACATCATGTGGCCGGTGCTGTAGAGTACGATCTGGCTGTCGTTGTTGATCCCGGCTGCCCGGTATGCTGTCTGAAGTTTATTGTCCGCAGGAAGAGTAAACCCGAAGCTGCTCGCGGTGTTGGACAGATCGTGGATGAGATCGAGGAAGGCGCTGCCAGGAATATGCGCCTTTTGATAGTCTTCCAGGCCGGAAACCGCCTTGTATCCTTTTGCGGCGGGAACCAGATTGACGGTGGCGTCAAAAATCCGCAGTCCATCCGGGTTGGCTTGGAGCGCGTCAGCAAGGTCGGCGGTTGAAATCAGATGCTCTGGATGGGTATAGGTCATGGACATTTCCGATCAGGTTGCAGGGTGCCGCGCTTTTTGCCTTCAGCGAACTATAGGGCCGAATTTGATCCCTGAGCAAGGGCCATGGTCAGAATGCAAAAAAGGCCGGTGCTTGAAGCACCGGCCTTTCGTGATTGTCTGCTGATCTCTCGAGGTTGAGGGTTTACTCTTCCGCGGTATCAGCCTTGTCTTCATCTGCCTTGTCATCGGTCTCGCTGCTTGCTTCTGCGCTATCGTCTTTGGCAGAGGACTTCAGGGCGGAGCCGAGAATGTCGCCAAGGGTCGCCCCTGAAGCGGAGGAGCCATACTGCTTGACGGCTTCCTTCTCTTCATCGACTTCGCGAGCCTTGATCGACAGGGAGACGCGGCGGCTGGAGCGGTCAAAGGTTGTGACCTTCGCATCGACCTTTTCGCCAACGGCGAAGCGTTCGGGGCGTTGGTCAGCACGATCACGGGACAGGTCGGAACGGCGGATAAAGGCCTTAACCCCATCTGCGATTTCTACCTCAATCCCGCCATCCTGAACCGCGGTGACGGCGCAAGTGACAATAGATCCGCGGCGGATATCGCCGGCCGATTCCATCGGGTCGCCGTCAAGCTGCTTGATGCCGAGGGAGATGCGTTCCTTGTCAGTGTCGATATCGAGGACAACCGCCTTGACCATATCGCCCTTCTTGTACTCGGCCAGAGCTTCGTCGCCGGAGCGGTTCCAGTCGAGATCTGACAGGTGAACCATGCCGTCGAGGTCACCATCAAGACCGACGAAGAGACCAAACTCGGTGATGTTCTTGATCTCACCTTCAATCTGGGTGCCTTGCGGGAAGCGATCTTCAAAGGTTGACCATGGATTGTCGTTGCACTGCTTGAGGCCGAGAGAGATACGGCGTTTTGCAGGGTCAACTTCCAGGACCATGACTTCAACCTGCTGCGAGGTGGCCACGATCTTGCCGGGGTGAACGTTCTTCTTGACCCAGCTCATTTCAGAGACGTGGACCAGACCTTCAACACCTGGTTCGAGTTCAACAAATGCACCGTAGTCAGTAATGTTGGTTACCGTACCGGTGAACTTGGTGCCGATCGGATATTTGGCATCGACGCCTTCCCATGGATCGGACTGCAGCTGCTTCATCCCCAAAGATATGCGCTGGGTTTCCTGATTGATGCGAACGATCTGTACCTTGACGGTCTCGCCAATGGTGAGGACGTCGGACGGGTTGTTGACCCGGCGCCAGGCAATATCGGTAACGTGAAGCAGACCATCAACGCCGCCAAGATCGACGAATGCGCCGTAATCGGTGATGTTCTTGACCACACCCTCGACGACCTGGCCTTCAGCAAGGTTGGCAACCAGCTCGGTACGCTGTTCGGCTCTGGTTTCTTCAAGAATGGCGCGGCGCGAGACAACGATGTTGCCGCGGCGCTTGTCCATCTTGAGAATGAGGAATGGCTGTGGAATGTTGAGCAATGGTGTGACATCGCGGATTGGGCGAATATCAACCTGGGAGCCAGGCAGGAAGGCCACGGCACCGTCGAGGTCAACAGTGAAGCCGCCCTTGACGCGGCCAAAGATGACACCCTGAACGCGCTCGGTTGCGTCATAGGCTTTGGCAAGATTGATCCAGCTTTCCTCGCGGCGCGCTTTCTCACGAGAAAGCTGTGCTTCGCCCTGCATGTTTTCAATGCGCTCGAGGTAGACTTCAACCTTGGAGCCAACTTCAAGGCCATGACCCTGGCCCGGTGTGGCAAATTCTCTGAGAGGGACGCGGCCCTCCATTTTCAGGCCGACATCGATGATGGCCTGGTCGGCCTCAATGGCGATAATCGTACCTTCTATAACGCTTCCTTCCTTGGCTGTATTTTCAGCCCAGGACGCGTCGAAAAGAGCAGCAAAATCCTCAGTTGTCGGATTAAAGCCGCCGGTTTGTGTTTCAGACATTTATGTTCCAGTTCAGTTAGTGGTTTGGCCAGCCGGTTTGCGCCGACGGTCTTGCTCCACAAGCCCCATGGCCTGCAAAACTTTCGTGTCTTTTTGTGTGATCCGCTGAAAGTTGCAGCGCCAGGCCTGTCTCGCATTCGTTGATGTGAGGGAGGCCAGCTAACGCCTATCTGCGTCTGGCGGCAAAACTTGCTCAATGACATCCAGGGCAGCGCGGAACGCGGCTTCTATACTCAAGTTGGACGTATCAAGCAAGTGCGCATCTTCAGCCGGTTTGAGCGGTGAATGGGCTCGATTGGCGTCGCGGGCGTCGCGGGCAACAACATCGGCCAGAACTCCGGCTTCGGTGACGTCCGCGTCTTTGGCCTTGAGCTCCAGAAAACGGCGGTTTGCGCGGGTCTGCGGGCTGGCACTGACGTAGAGCTTCACGAGGGCTCCGGGGCATACGACCGTGCCGATGTCGCGGCCATCAAGGATGGCGCCCGGGGGTTTTTGGGAAAAATTGCGCTGGAAATCGAGGATTGCCGCGCGGACGCCAGGCATGGCGGCCACGATCGAGGCGGCTTCAGAGACCTGGTCGGTGCGCAGGCGGGCATCGTCAATGCTGTCAATATCCAGGGTTTCTGCCGTTTTTACCGCATTGACCTCATCATGCGGGTCGAGCCCGTCCTCCAGCATGGTCAGGGCCACGGCGCGGTAAAGCGCGCCGGTATCGAGGTAATGGAACCCCAGGTGCGCGGCCAGGGCGCGTGCGAGGGTTCCCTTGCCCGAGGCAGCCGGGCCGTCAACGGCGATGATGAGGGGATTTGTTGTCACGATGGTGCGCCGATCTTTGCTCCAAGGCCGTTCATAAGGTCCGCGAAACCCGGGAACGATGTGTTGATCGGGCTGCCATCGTCGACCTCCACAGGCTCATCAGCGGCCATGCCCAGCACCATGAAGGACATGGCGATGCGGTGATCGAGGAAGGTCTCGACCCGGGCCCCGCCCCGAACGCCGCTTGAATTGGCAGAGCCGAGCCGGGCGCCGCCGCTGCCGGTGATGACCATGCCGTCGTCCAGCTCCACCGCCTTGACGCCGTTGGCGACCAGGCCGGCAACCATGGCGGCGATGCGGTCGCTTTCCTTGACCCTGAGCTCCTGCGCCCCGGTGATGCGGGTTTCGCCCTCGGCAATGGCGGCGATGACGGCCAGTACAGGGTATTCGTCGATCATGGAGGCTGCGCGGTCCGCCGGTACTGCGACGCCCTTCAGTGGGCCATAGCGGACCTTGATGTCGGCGACTTTCTCGCCGCCTGCGTCACGCTGGTTTTCAAACGTAAGGTCAGCGCCCATCTCGAGCAGGGTTGTAAAAAGGCCGGTGCGTGCCGGGTTCATCAAGACGTTTTCCACGGTCAGGTCCGAGCCGGGGGTGAGCAGGGCTGCGGCAACGGGAAAGGCGGCTGACGAGGGATCACCGGGAACGTCGACGGTGCAGGCTTTTAAGTCGGCCGGGCCCTTGAGCGTAATGCGGGTCTTGCCATCGGCTTGTGTTACGTCCAGATCAGCGCCAAAATTTCGCAGCATGATTTCTGTGTGGTCGCGGGTCGGGATCTGTTCAATGACGACCGTGTTGCCCGGCGTGTTCAACCCGGCCAGCAGCACGGCTGACTTGACCTGGGCTGAAGCGACGGGGAGTTCATACGTGACCGGCAGCGGCCTTGCGGCGCCTTGCATGGTAAACGGCAGCCGGCCGCCCTGGGCCGCCGTGATCTGCGCCCCGAAGAGCGCGGCGGGGGCAAAGACCCGCTGCATGGGCCGCGAGGAGAGCGAGGCATCGCCGGTGAAGGTGACCGTCAGGTCATGGGTTGCCAGAAGCCCGGTGAGCAGGCGAACGGCCGTGCCGGAGTTTCCCATGTCGATGTGAGTGGCGGGGGCGCGCAAGCCGCCGACACCGGTGCCGTGCACCTCCCAGGAGCCGTCCTCCACCCTCGTGACCGTTGCGCCCAGCGCCCGCATGGCGGCGGCGGTGGCCAGCACGTCGTCGCCCTCGAGGAGGCCGGTAATGTGGCTCTTGCCGATAGCCAGACCGGCAAACATGAGCGCGCGGTGGGATATCGACTTGTCGCCGGGGACGCCGACGCGGCCCTTGAGGTCGGTTGATCCGGAAGATCGCAGCGGAGCGGGCGAAAGACTTGTTGATGAGGTCATGGGCGGGTCTGGTTTGTCCTCGGTCCCCGGTTTTCAGCAAGAACTGGCTCGGGGGATTTTAGGGCGCGCGGCGGAACTTAGCTCTCCTGGCCCCACTTGGCAATCCGGGGTTGGTCAATTGCCAGCCAATCGCCAGCCAGTCACCAGCCAGCCGCCAGCCAGTCACCAGTCGATTGGGAGGTTAATCCCGGACGATTACCTTTTGACTCGCCCGAAAATCCGTGGCAAAGGGTGCGCAACCTCATCTCAATTGTTGGCGGATCGGTGCGCAAGGCGCGTTATACCCGGTCCCGCGGCAGAAGGAATTACTTGTGGCGAAACCAGAACTCGGAACAAAACGCACCTGCCCGGAATGTGAGGCGCGGTTTTATGATCTTGGCAAAATGCCTTGCGAATGCCCGAAATGCGAACACAGCTTTGAGCCGGAGATTCTGTTGAAGTCGAAAAAGCGTGTCGTCGAAGCGGACAAGCCCAAACCCAAGCCAGCCGAAGCCGTCAGCGACGATGATGATGATGATGAAGAAGAGACCGGCGTCGAGGAAGTCACCGCCGAGGGTATGGTCAAGATGCCGGTCGAGGTTGATGAAGACGGTCTGGCCGTTGTGCCCGACGACGACGATGATGATGATGTCGCAGAGATTGATGCCGTCCTCGTGCCCGACGACGACGATGACGACAACGAAGATGACAATACGACACTGGTTAATTTTGATGATGACGAAGACGATGTTGCCGCTACTATTGTTCCGAACCTCGGCAAGACGAAAGATGAGTAGTTAAGGCTGATGGTGCGCTTAAGGTCCCGCCGTCGGGGCGCCGCCGCGCAGCAGATTTCGTATTCGTAAACCCGCAGGGACCTTCCGCCCAAAGAAGACCCGGCATGATCTGACTAAGGGGCTATAGCTCAGTTGGGAGAGCGCTTGCATGGCATGCAAGAGGTCGTCGGTTCGATTCCGTCTAGCTCCACCAGATTTTTCAATGCATTGAGTTTGTATGAGGGACCCGTACGGGTCCCTTTGTTTTTGTGCGGTGTTTCAATGAGTTAGCGAGGAGGGGTTCTGATCCCTGCTCTCTGTCAATGAGCTGAGAGCATGCCGGGCCGCCCTGATTACCCTCTTTTCTCCAGAGCCCTACAATTGCGACCGTTTGAGAGAATTGCCAAGTGGACCGCAGTTTTACGGCATTTTGATCGCGACATGTGAAAGTCCCATACCCTCTGCTCAGAGAGTAATTGTTGTCAGTGGCTTGTCTGGATCTACTTTCGCACCGCCTCAATGGACAAGTCCCCCATCGGCATTGACCGAGAGCGGTAACAGAACGGTCTGCTCACAGTAAAAGCGGACGTCTCAGCGATCTAGAATCCGCTAAACCCGAAAGTTTTGAGTTGCTCATTCCAGTTGAGAGGGAAGGCTTTTTGCTTGAGCAATCGGTGCGCGGAGTGCTCAATCGGTTCTCGGCCAGCCAGCATGGCTTCGACAATGTCGGGCGCGAGGAAGGCAAGCCGGACCGTGCGGGCGACGTGTCGTTTGTCGGTATTCTCACGCAAGGCGATATCGGCAAACGACTCAGACCTGCCGGATATGAGATCATTGAGCCAGGCGTGGGCTTGTTTTAGAGTGTCACTCAGCCGCCTGTCGTTCCGATCAGCGGATTGGTGCAAGGGAGGCGAGCTGCGGTCTGCGGCTTGTGGCACGATAACCAACTTCACCCCGGACCCGGATCGTTTGAACCTGATATCGCTATCAAGCACCAAAGGTTCGAACTCACAGTCACTCATATAGTCTTTCCCGGTGACGAGCTGTGCCAACGCCGCCCGGTCAATTTCTACGTGGATAGTTTCGTTGCCAACCTCTAGCCGTTTGACCAACTGTTGCGCCAATTCTCGTGCTTCGGCCTCAAAAGGCGATGCGAGCCTTGCTGCCAGGGCTGTTGTCTCAAGGAGGAGCCTGCCTGCATCGGGTTTCAGCCCCATGGACTGCAGCTCACTCATGACCTTCTTTGGATCCTGAAAGAAGTGTGTCAGTTCGGAGGTGACGTGATTTTCGATCTGCGGCGCGGGCAGCCGTGATGCCTTGTCGCCCCTTGCCGGCGCTGTATGATAATAACGATACCGCTTGCCTTGCTTCACAGCATGGGACGGTGAGAAGGCATTGCCGTCTTCGTCAAACAAAAGCCCCTTGAGGAAGGATTGTGAGGCGGTATTGATCTTTGATTGCCTCTTCACCCGGTTGTTCGTGAGAACCCTTTGTGCCGCATCCCAAAGGTCCCGGGACACGATGGCCTCATGCTCTCCTTCATAGACCTTGCCCTTGTAGTCAACTTCTCCGAGGTAGGTCTTGTTGCCAATGAGAGTGTAAAGTGCTCCTCGGGTGAAGGCATTGCCGCCAAAATGCCTGCCGCTGGCTGTGATACGGGCCTTGCTGGTCAGGCCTTTTCTGCCCAGTTCATCCTTCAGGATCATGATAGAGCCCAGTTCTACATAGCGCCTGAAGATCATGCGGACGGTCTCGGCTTCTTCCTCATTTACGACAAGATGGCGAGCGGCAATGTCATAGCCAAGAGGTGGATGTCCGCCCATCCACATGCCTTTTTCTTTTGAAGCCTTGAACTTGTCCCGGATGCGCTCGGCGGTTACCTCGCGCTCAAACTGGGCAAACGACAACAAGACATTCAGGGTCAACCGCCCCATGGAGTTGGTCGTATTGAACTGCTGGGTGACCGAGACAAAGGAGGCGCCTTTGGCATCCAGGAGATCGACCATCCGGGCGAAGTCGGAGAGAGACCGGGTCAAGCGATCGACCTTGTAGACCACGATGGTGTCTACCTTGCCCTCTTCAATTAGACCCAGGAGCCTTTTGAGCCCCGGTCGCTCCATGGTCCCGCCGGAGATGCCGCCATCATCAAAACGGTCCTCAAGCTGGCGCCAGCCCTCATGAGCCTGCGACTTAATGTAGGCCTCACAGGCTTCCCGCTGTGCATCCAGGGAGTTGAAGGCCTGGTCGATGCCCTCGTCGGTCGACTTGCGGGTATAGATGGCGCAGATCTTGTTTGCGGGACTGTTCATTCTGCTGCTGTTAGCGCTGGTGGCCTGCCTTCGGATTTCTTGCGCCGCGACCTGAGCCCGAAGAAAGCGGGTCCGTTCCACCGTGTCCCGGTAACGATCCGGGCGATCTCCGAGAGGCTGCCATAAGTCTCGCCTTCATAGGCAAAGCCTTTTTCAAGGGTCATCACTTCATAGAGACCGCCTTGCCATTCCCGGCGCAGGATCGTCCCGGGGAGAATGACGTCAGCCTTTGCCTTGGCCGGTTCCTTGCCCCGCGTAGGAGAGTGAAGCAAGGCTTTGGCCTCTTCGGATAATCCGCCAAGAACACGCTCCTGTGCCTTCCAGGCGATGGCGAGACGCAGGAGTTGCACGCTCGTCTTCCTCGGCAGATGCCACCCGGGGCAATACTTTGGCCATGCGGATTTGAGTTCAGGGTGAGTTGCACCTTCAATCCATCGCAGCTCGGCCTCAAGATCAGAACCCATGTTTCTCTCCATGTTCGATTTCGAGGCACAGTACCGCTCGAATGGCCCGCGCAGTCCAGTCGAAAGTGTTCTCCAGACGGATTAAAACCTGGACAAACGACTTGACTTCCTGGTCCGTGCGAGCGGTGGTGCAAGAATGAAGAAACGACCCAATGAGCAAAGTCTCGAACAACTCGTCTTTGAGATGAAGTGGCTTGTCTCGAAGCTGGAAAATGGAAGGCTTGATCCACAAGAGGAGACCGCTACTCTTGATGCGATCGAAACCCTTGAGTTGAAGATCGCTGCGACACCATGTGAAGATCTGATGGATGTGGTCAGAAAACTGGAGCGCCTTGGTGAGATCCTTAATCCCTCCAGTGAGCCGCTGCCGGAAGACTGCCTCGAACACATCATGCTGGCTTCTGTTCTGCGAGATGTGAGGGTTCTGGCCAGGGGGTGATCGCCACCACACTGAAACAGTGACATGCGAACGGGGCTGTTATACGGACTATTGTAACCAATCGCGTACGCCCCTTTCCTTGGGCAAGGGTGCTCCCAATAGTCGTCCGATTCAGAATTCTGGCACCATCGACCGTATCCCGAAGGTCGGAGGGATGCATCATCACTATCGCAGAATCTGGTTTTTGGGACGGACAGCGAAGGACCGGTGCTCGCTTCCTGGAGCGATTGAGAATAAGAAGTTGATGTCTCGCGAGCAGAGATTCTGCAACCACGGACCGATCGCCGCCTGATCCGAACAGGCGGGCGATGGTTGCGAGAAGGTGGACGAAGAGTATGGTGAGATCACGCATCACGGGCCATCGTAATCAAACGGTCATGTATGACAAGACCTGGAAATCTCTCATATTTGTGCAGAGAATAGTAATTCGCACCCTACAGTTTACTCACCGCTCATCGATATGTATTCGTCCGGGTGTACATTGAGTGTATTGTCATTGTAGCCGCCGACCCTTTTGCTCACGAGGGACCTGTTGATCGGGAAAAGTAGCGGGATGATGGCAAAATCCTGCAGCATGATATGCTCGGCGTCCGCCATGCGGGCGTGCCGGGCGGGGATGGCGGCGACCTCCAGGGCCTCGTCAAGTGTGGCATCAAAGGCCGGATTGTCATAGCGCCCATAGTTGAAACTGATTTGGCCCGTTGCCGCGGTGAACAGGGACAGGAATTCGTTGGGATCATCCCAGCCATAGTAGGACGCTACAGCGAGGTCGAAAACGCCGCCACTGAGATCGGAGTAATGAGTTTTTACCTCGGTGCTGTAAACTTCAGCTTCAACGCCTATTATCTGCCACATTGCCCGCAGAGCAATGACAACACTGCGTGCTTCGCGGGACTCTGTTGTGCGCAATTGGACTTTGAACGGGTTGTCCGCTCCGTAACCTGCCTCTTGCATAAGGGCGCGGGCTTCGGCAAGGCGATCTGTTGCGGGACGGGCCTTCATGGCCATATCCGGGGCATCATAATGCGACACGTTGGGCGGCGTGAAACGCCAGGCGGGGATGCCCCAGCCGCGCAAAACCTTTTCGGTCAGCGTGCGCCGATCAATGGCCAGCGACAGGGCGCGCCTGACTCGAACATCCTTTAGTCCGTCCACCTGCATATTGGGGACAAGATAAAGTGTCGCCAGATACGCAAAGGTGCGCAATTCATCGGCATTTGTTTTTTTGAGGTGATCCATTTGACTGAGAGGGACAAGTCCGGCAATGTCCAGCTCGCCGGAGCGGAACTGCTTGACTGAAGTGGTGCCGTCCGCAACCGGGTGCAACACAACCTCGGACAGGGCGACACGCCCGGTATCATGATAGTGCGAATTTTTTGTCAGCTTGATGTAGGTGTGCGGCAGCCACTCGTCCAGTTTGAATGCGCCATTTGAAACAAGGTTTTGCGGCTTCACCCAGTCTGTCCCGTGGGTCTCGAAGGCGTGACGCGGGAGGGGGGATGTGTAGCCTGACAAGATGAGCGTCGGGAAGGCTGGATTGGGCGCGCGCAATTCGATGCTGACTGTTGCCGGATCCGGTGCCGTGACCCCCAGATCTGTGACAGGTAATTCTCCGGCATTGACCGCTTGAGCGTTCTTGATGGTGTAGAGGAAGGCGGCAGACTGGGCCGCTGTGGCCGGATCAAACAGGCGGCGATACCCGGCGACAAAATCTTCAGCAGTGAGGGCATGGCCGTCGGACCATTTCAATCCCTCGCGCAGATGAAACGTATAAGTCTTGCCGTCATCGCTGACGTCCCAGCTCTCCGCGGCGCCAGGGATAATGTTGCCATCGGCATCGCTTTTTGTCAGGCCTTCAAAGAGGTCGCGCAGGACGACAAGCTCCGACAGGAGTTTCATTTTGTGAGGATCGAGAGTGTCGGGTTCGCCAGAGAGTCCGCGATCCAGAGTCTGAGCGTTCCCCGCCGTGAAACTGACCGCTGTGGCCATCAGGGCTGCCAAGAGGATTTGATAGAGAGGGTTCATGTCGGGGGCGTCCTGAGTGAGAAGGACTTAAATTTGTACTCGACTAAAAAAACCTAGTCAAATATACCTTTTGAATCACTTGGGACGGGTTTGCGTTCGACTGGAACAGGAAGCACCATGGCTGGACTTAGAGAAAAGCAAAAAGCGAACCGGCGGCAGTTGATAGAAAGTGCCGCCAGCGGTCTGTTTACCGCGAAGGGGTTTTCGGAGACAACAATCGAGGAGATTGCCGAGGAGGCGCTGGTTTCTGCGGCTACGGTCTATAATTACTATGGGACCAAGGGTGATCTTTTGTTGGCGCTCGTTGCCCACGGGGAAGAAGCCATTTCAGAGGACACCGCCAGTTTCCAGGAGCTGGCTTACAAGAAAGATCCCGCTGATTTGCTGGTCGATGTCATCCTCTCCAACGTCAGCGATACACTTAATACCCTTGGACGTGAACTCTGGGCACAGGTCGTCGCCTTTGTGGCAACGGCCGGAGACGATGAAGTGGGCCCGCGTTATATCGAGATGATTTCCGGAGAGCTCGTCAATGCGCTTGATGCGGTCGGGCTCAGCCTCATTGAAGCCGGAAAACTTCCAGAAGGGCTGGATACAAGGCATTTGGCCCAAATGCTCACGCGTCTGGAACGGGTTCACTTCCTGAATTTTCTTTATATCCGCAATCAAACCTGGGATGAAATGGCTGGCGCAATCAGCGCGGATGTAAGGTTGATCGTGAGTCAAATTGGAGCGTGATATAAAAGTAACATTCCCTTTTTTGGGACAGTCACCATCAAATTTATAGTTGACTATAAAATTCCTGTAGGCTTTACTTTGTGCAGTTACGCGATTTTTGCGCAAATGGGGCAACCAACGGGAGATCACCCTCATGTCAGTTTTCAACAAAAAGACAGCTTTGGCGCTGATGTCATCAACAGCTCTTACGGCTGTCGTGGCCTCTACGCCTGCAACTGCCCAGGACGGGCCAGTGATTGAGGAAATTCTGGTGACGGCGACACGCCGTTCTGCCAGCGTCCTCGATATCCCTTACAATATCTCTGCTGTTTCCGGTGCCGAGATTGAAGCGAGCAACGTTCTGGACTCAGGCGAGCTGCTTCGCTCAATTCCTGGTATCGCAGTTTCTGACCGTGGCCCCCGGAACGGCGGCGCAGTCAACGGTATTTCCATCCGTGGCCTGAAGGTCGATGGTTCGGCGCTTGGCGATTACGCGCTCACCGCAGTGCCAACGGTCTCAACCTACATCAATGATACGCCTATTTTCGCCAACTTGGCTTTGAAAGATCTGAGCCGGGTTGAAGTTCTGCGGGGACCACAAGGCACACTCTATGGATCCGGTTCACTTGGCGGCACGTTGCGCTATATCATGAACAAGCCTGAACTTGAGACGTTTGGCGGATCTTTTGGAGCGCAAGTCAGCCAGACAGATGGTTCCGCGGGTTACAATCAGACCAGTGACGTCGTGCTGAATGTTCCTTTGGGTTCGAAAGCTGCCCTGCGTCTTGTCGGCAGTCGTCTTGATAATGATGGCTTTGTTGACTACACAAATGTCTACATCCTTGATTCAGATGGTGATCCGGTCGCGCCGTCCGGCTACCTGTCCGACGATGCCGACTATCGCAGTGTCGAGGACGCCAATACCTATGAGAGCACATATTTCCGTGCCTCTCTGCTCTGGGAGCCGTCGGAACGGACAAGCTTCACGCTCAGTTACACCGAGCAATCTGATAACACCGGCGGGCGTCGCGGTGTTACGCGTGGTCTCAATGGCTGGGGCGAAAAGTATGGTGAGTACGAAAATGGTTCGATTCAGTTGGAGCCGTCCGAAGCTGATATTTCCGCGACGTCACTGGAGGCGACTTTCGATCTTGGCTTCGCGACTTTGACTTCGTCTACTTCTACCTATAATCACGAAGGTAATTCGCAGAGTGAAAATACCGGTTACTATGCCCAGCTCGACTGGCTCAGCACCTGGTATTATACCTACCCGCGTCCAATGGCGTCGGCCTACCGGGGCTATGAAGACAAGGCCTTTGTTCAGGAAATCCGTCTGGTTTCGAACGCTACGGATGCGGACCTGGATTATGTCTTCGGCGTTTATTACATGGATCAGGATACGCTGGCCACCCAGGAAAGTTACCTTGAAGGGTTCTACAAGTATAACCAGGCCGTGCCACGTCCATGGATTCTGCACGATCAGGACTGGGATTACTCTCGCGATGTCAATTTCAAGGAAATGGCCGTTTATGGTGAAGTGACTGCAAACGTCAATGATGACGTTCGACTGACCGGTGGTCTGCGCTACTTCAAGCACGAAACATCATCCGATCTGTTTATGAACCTTTCGCTTTGGGATATTATATCCGAGGGGCACAACGAGGATGATGCCAGCAAGATCATCGGCAAAATAAACGCTTCCTGGGACTACAACGACAACACGATGTTCTATGCTACCTTCTCCCAGGGGTATCGCCGCGGCGGTGCCAATGCGAGCCCGATAGCCGGGCCGTTTGCTGAAGATCCCGCATGGCTGTTTTTTGACGCGGACACTGTCAATAACTATGAAGCGGGCGTCAAAGGTACCTATGGCAATGGTCAACGTTATGTTTTCAGTATTTTCAAGGAACAATGGGACGATCCACAAGTCAATACGACGACGCCAAACGGCGGCTTCTTTGCTGTGCTGAATGGCGATAAGGCCGAGACTTATGGTTTTGAGATTGAGCTCAATGGTAACCTGTCCGACAGTTTGCACTACGATCTTGGGTACGCGTTTGTGAAGTCCGAGCTCACCGCAGACCTTGTGTCTCACTCGGGTTCTGTTCTGGCCGAATCAGGCCGGGTTCTTCCTGGCACGCCGGAGAATATGTTCAACATTGGTCTTGATTATAGGCATGGCGTCAGCGACCGGGTTGAATTTGTTGGTCGTCTGAACGGTTATTATCAGTCCAGCACCGAGAATGAGATCAATCCAAACAGCCTGTATGCGGCCTCGATGCCGTCGTTCTCGATCTGGAATGTCTCTGGCACTTTCATCGTTGATGAAACGACCGAGATCTCGCTTTTCGCCAAGAACCTGACCAATGAAGAGGGCGTGACGGGTGTTTTCCCGGAAGCAGCGATGGGTACCGATCCGATCGATAACAAGTATTTCGGTAACGGATCAAAGGAGCAAATTTCCTTGCCGCGTACGATTGGCCTCTCTGTCAAACACCGTTTCTAGATGAGTTGTCTCCCTCTGGTCGGAGAGCTTCATGCACCGTGCATGTCGCTTTCCGGCCAATTTTTGCCTATAACGCACTTGAGCTGTTATCGCGGAAAGGGACGCCAACCCCATGAACACTGCCGTTAGTCATATACAGGCTCTGATAAAGCAGGGCAAATTGAATGAAGCTGAGCGGCATGCTATGGGGTTGATTGAGAGGATGCCCGACCATTTTGAGGGTTATGTTCTCAGTGCACAGATTGCCCAACGGCTTTCGAAGTATGATGACATGCTTTCATTTGCAAAGGGCGCGGTTGCACGTGAACCATCGGCGCCGGTTTGCAAACTCCTGGAAGTCGAAGCTTTCCTTTTGACTGGTCAGTCCCTTGAGGCGATCCGGAAATTGAAGATCATCGAAGATACTGCCGGAGCAGACATCAAGTTGCTTCTCCATGCGGCTGAATATTATACCAGGTGTGAGGAGCATGCGGGCGCGGCGCGGTGCTATGAAGTGGCTGCGAAGCTGGATCCTTCCGATCACCGTTTGCGCTACAATATCGCCTCGACCAAAATTGCTCTTGGTGAGCTGGAAGCAGCAGAGGAAATTCTCGACGGTGTGATAGAAGCATCTCCAAAAGACTTTGACGCCTGGCACAATCGCTCCACATTGCGCAAGCAATCTACCGACAACAATCATATTCCAGAGCTTCTTGCTGCATATGAGCAGGCTGCGGGGAATCGCGACGGCGTTGTGCAGCTTGGATATGCCCTGGCCAAAGAATATGAGGACCTGGGGGATTGGGCCCAGAGTTTCAAATACCTCAAAGCTGGTTCCGATCAGCGCCGAGCCGGTTTGAGCTACGATGTGAGCGATGATGAAGCCGTCATGACAACTATCCGGGAGGCTTTCCGCCCGGACGCTTTTGACGGCGACAATGAAGGTGTTGCAAGTGACGTCAAGCCAATCTTTATTCTTGGTCTGCCGCGCAGTGGTACAACCCTCGTGGACCGCATTCTGTCCAGTCACTCTGACGTGGCAAGCCTCGGAGAGATCAATGATTTTGCCTTGTCGATGATGCAGGTGGTGCCCAAAGGGTCGGACAGACTGGACCTGGTGCGTAAGACGGCATCGCTTGATTTTACTCTCCTGGGAGAAAAATACAGCGGGTCCATTCGTAACCGCAACCGCGATGCGGCTTGTCTTGTCGATAAGACCCCAAGTAATTTTCTCTACATCGGTCTTATTGCCAAAGCTTTGCCGGGTGCACGGATCATTCATATGCGCCGTCATCCCATGGATGGCTGCTACGCAATTTACAAAACACTTTTTCGCATGGGATATCCCTATGCTTATAGCCTGGAGGACCTGGGTCAATACTATATTGGCTATCACCGTCTGATGGAACATTGGCGCAGTGTCTTGCCTGGCCGGGTTCTCGATGTGGACTACGAAGACCTGGTCGCCAATCAGGAAAAGGTTAGCCGGTCAATCGTTTCTCATTGTGGTCGGGACTGGCAGGACGCCTGTTTGAATTTTCACGAAAATCAGAGCCCGACGGCGACGGCGAGCGCGGCGCAGGTGCGCCAGCCTGTCTATCAAACATCTGTTGCCAAATGGCGCCGCTTCGAAGAGGAGCTGGCACCGCTGCACGCAATGCTCGTCGAAGCGGGAATACTATCAAACGAGGGATGAAGGTATGACCACGAATGAAACAAGCGCGCCCGGCCGGCTGACATTTGGCGAAGACAGTGTCTTTGCCTATGTATTTCTGGCTTTTGTGGCCTCTGCCGGAATTTTCTATGTCTCGGCAATTCCGAGTATTGTCAGTGCCCTGGTTGACGGTGTCGGCTTTACAGCGCAACAGGCAGGATATGCCGTTTCGGCCAATGGCTATGGCTCGATGTTTGGTGCTCTGATTGCTGTTGGTCTGGTACGCCGGATCAACTGGAAGCGCGCTGTGGCCGTTCTTTTTGTTCTCATGATCGCCATGGAGCTGGTCTCGACACAAATTTCCTCACCGCAGATGATGGTGGCATGGCGCTTTGCTGCGGGTATTTTGGGTGGTTGTTCCGTTGGTTTTGGCCTCTCGGTCCTGGCGCGTCTGTCCAATCCGGACCGGGCCTATGGTGGTCTCCTCGTCCTGCAGTTTGGCATGGGCGGTTTGATTATTTATCTCAGGCTCATCGTTGAACCGGTACTGGGAGTGGCCGGGGTCTTTGTCATGTTGGCAATGCTGATGGCGATCTCTCTGGTTTGCCTGCCGTTGCTCGGAGCCTACGCGCCGCGTGAAACCAAGCGTTCAAAAACCTCCAGTTTGCCGCCGCTGACCAAAGTCACCATCCTGACGCTCGTCGCGCTGTTTCTCTATCAGGCTGCAGGCAATGCACTGTGGACCTACGTTGAGCGCATCGGTGGCTCGCTCGGTCTGTCGCCACGTGATGTCACGGATATTGTCGCCTGGACAACCTGGTCCGGAGTCCTGGGTGCTATTATCCCGATCGTTATCGGGGTCAAATATGGCCGACTACCGCTTATTATTTCGGCGATGGTTTTTTCAATCGTCAGTGCAGGTTTGCTTTATATCGCTGAAGGCAAGATGCTTTTCCTCGTCGGCGCCGTTACTATCAACATGGTGTGGTCCTATGCTCTGGCGTACCTGCTGGGACTTACTGCCTTTTATGACAAGACAGGCCAGCTGGCGGCGCTTGCCGGCATGGCGTCCAAGTTCGGGATTGCCACGGGTCCTCTGATTGCTGCCACGCTTTATACCGAAGGCAATTTCGGGCCAATCCTGCTGGTTGCAGCTGTTGGGTTTGCCATTTGTCTCATAGCTGCCGCGCCGCCTGCGCGCCATGCAGATCGCCTGGATCGGGAAGCAGTCGAGGTGCAATAAAACTAAAAGTTATCTATAAAGTTATTGTTGACTATATAAATATAGTCATTCATAATGTTGCCATATCAGCAATTAACATCAGTGATCTACAGGCGTATCCCATGAAGCCCTTTGCCATAGCCGGACTCCAGCTTGCCCTCGAAACGCGGGATAATCTTGAGCGTGTCCTTGATAAAACGCGTGTGGCGCTGGAACGCTTTCCCTGGATTGAGATGGTGGTTCTGAATGAGCTCGGGGTTTGCGGGCCCTCTGTCGATGCCGCCGAAGCCTTGCCGTCTGACGCGGAGACACGGCTTGCGGATCTTTCGCGAGATCTGGGTATCTGGCTTGTGACGGGCTCGCTCTTTGAAAAGGTCGGCAATGAGGTCTTCAATACGACGTCGGTGATCAACCCCGCCGGTGAGATTGTTTGTCGCTATCGTAAAATGTATCCCTTCTATCCTTATGAGAAAGGCGTCACTCAGGGACAGGACATAGTGACTTTTGATGTGCCTGATGTCGGCCGTTTCGGGATCTCGATTTGCTATGATATGTGGTTCCCGGAGCATAGCCGGGCCCTGGCCATGGACGGAGCCGAGGTCATTCTTCACCCGACCATGACCAACACTCAGGACCGCGACATCGAACGGGCGATTGTTCGAGCGACGGCAGCGCAAAACCAGACGTATGTCATTGATGTGAATTCCTGCGGCGCTCAGGCCTACGGCAAGTCAATTATTGTCGGGCCCGAAGGTGAGATCATCCATGAGGCCGGTGAGATTGAGGAGATCATGCTGGTTGAGGTTGATCTGGACCGTGTGCGCCGCTCGCGTGAGCGTGGCCTTATGGGGCTCGGGCAACCACTGAAGAGTTACCGTGATGCGGGACATACGTATAGCAGTGCGGCCAATGATACATCTTCGGAGTTTCTCGATAGCCTCGGCCCCTTGACCATGCCGGAGCGCGGGCGACACTAGCCGCTTGGCTCGAACCTTTCTCTGGAGGGCCTCTCATGGCGCTGACATATACCTTGCTCGACAACAAAATTGGCCTGACCACAGGTCTTGCGGTCATAAATCCGGCGACCGATGAGGTTCTGGGGACGGTCAAGGATTACACCGAGGTTGAAACCGAAGCCGCCATCCTGGCCGCTGAAGAGGCGCTGGTGTCGTGGAAGGCGCTGACCGGCAAGGAGCGGGCAGGCGTCCTGCGCAAGTGGTTTGATCTTATTACAGCGCATACCGAGGAGCTGGCGCAGCTCATCACGGCAGAGTGCGGCAAGCCTTTGGCTGAAGCGCGCGGCGAAGTTACCTACGGGGCAAGCTTTGTTGAATGGTTTGCCGAGGAAGCCAAACGTATTTATGGCGATATCATCCCAACCCACGCCGCAGGCAAACGGATCCTGGTGCTGAAGCCGCCGATCGGGGTTGTTGCGGCGATCACGCCGTGGAATTTCCCGGTTGCCATGATCACCCGGAAAGTCGCGCCAGCTCTGGCGGCGGGCTGTACGGCGCTGATTAAACCAGCTGAGGCAACACCGCTCTCGGCACTCGCGCTTGAAACGCTGGCCGTTGAAGCGGGGATTCCCGCTGCCGCCTTCAAGGTCATCACCACGACCAACCCTGGCGCCATCGGCAAGGTACTGACGACACACCCGTGCGTGCGCAAAATCTCCTTTACCGGCTCAACGCCGGTCGGCAAGCTGTTGATGGCGCAAGCTGCAGGAACCGTGAAGAAAGTCAGCCTCGAACTTGGCGGCAATGCTCCGTTTATTGTCTTCGATGACGCCGATATTGATGCCGCTGTTGTCGGCGCCATGGTCTCAAAGTACCGCAATGCGGGGCAGACCTGCGTCTGCGCTAACCGATTCTATGTTCAGGACTTGGTCTATGATGCTTTCGTTGAAAAGTTCACTTCAGCCGTCAAAGCGCTCAATGTCGGCAATGGCGCTGATGACAATATTCAGGTCGGCCCGCTGATCAATGACGCGGCGACGGTCAAGGTTTCAAGACTTGTCGATGATGCCTTCAGCAAGGGCGCCGAGGCCACCGTTGGCGGCGGCGTTCATGCCATGGGCGGCAACTTCTTTGAACCAACGATCCTGAAGGGCGTCACGCCTGACATGGATGTTTGCCACAACGAGATCTTCGGTCCGGTCGCGCCGGTCGTGCGCTTTACGAGCGAGGCTGAAGTTATTGGATACGCAAATGACACCCCCTATGGTCTCGCTGCATACTTCTATGCCCGCGATCTGGGCCGCGTGTGGCGCGTCTCCGAGGCGCTGGAATTTGGCATCGTTGGTATCAACGAGGGGATTATCTCAACCGAGGTTGCGCCCTTCGGCGGCATCAAGGAAAGCGGCATGGGCCGCGAAGGTTCAAAGTATGGAACCGATGACTTTGTTGAAATTAAATACTGCCTTGTAGGAGGAGTGGATCAATGACGACGAATGCAGAGCTGCAGGCTCAAAGAGAAGCGGTGGTCCCGCGGGGCGTTTCAACCATGCATCCGGTCTTTGCCCAAAGGGCCCTGAACTCGGAAATCTGGGATGTTGAAGGTAATCGCTATATTGATTTCGCCTCTGGCATTGCCGTAGTCAATACCGGTCACAATCATCCTGTCGTTATGGCGGCGGTCAAAGACCAGCTTGAAAATTTCTCGCACACTTGCTTTCAGGTTACGCCCTATGACAGCTATCTGACGCTGGCGTCTCAGATCAATGAAGCGGCTCCAGGACCAAGCACGAAGAAGACAATCTTCCTCACCACAGGTGCGGAAGCAGTAGAAAATGCTGTGAAAATTGCCCGCGCCTATACAAAGCGCACGGCGATCATTTCCTTCTCCGGTGGCTTCCACGGGCGGACAAATTTTGCGATGGCACTGACCGGCAAGGTCGTGCCCTACAAGGCCGGCTTTGGCCCTTTCGCGCCGGAAGTTTATCATGTGCCGTACCCGGCGGACTATCTTGGAATAACGGAAGAAGATGCGCTCAACGGTCTGGAAAATCTCTTCAAGGCGGACGTTGAGCCGGAACGCGTTGCGGCGATTATCATTGAGCCGGTACAGGGTGAAGGCGGATTCTATATAGCTTCGCCTGAATTCTTGCAGGCTCTGCGCAAGAGGTGCGATGAATACGGTATCCTTCTGATTGCGGACGAAATTCAAACAGGATTTGCCCGTACCGGGAAAATGTTTGCGATGGACTATGCGGGCGTTGAACCGGACTTGATGACTATGGCGAAAAGCATGGCGGGCGGCTTCCCGATTTCAGCTGTAACCGGCAAGGCTGAAATTATGGACGCCCCTGGACCTGGCGGTCTCGGCGGCACCTATGGCGGCTCGCCTATGGGCTGCGCGGCGGGCATTGCAGTCATGAAGGTCATCGAAGATGAAAAACTTTGTGAGCGAGCCAACGAAATCGGCGGCCTCATGGTGTCACGCCTCCAGGACCTTGCAGCAAAGAACACGGTGCAAGGCGCGATTGGCGATATCCGAGCGCTCGGTGCGATGGTAGCGATGGAACTTGTACAAGAGGGAGATGCCTCAAGGCCGGACCCGAACCTCACCAAGGCCATTGTCCAGGAGGCGCAAAGACGAGGGCTGATCCTGCTTTCTTGCGGCGTGCGCGGCAATGTCATACGTTTCCTGGCACCACTTACGGCTTCCAATGATCTCATTGGTGAAGGAATGGACATTTTGGAACAGAGCCTGGAGGCCGCAAAGGCATCACAATGAGTCTGGAAAAGTTTCCCTGTTCACAGAATAAATTCCCTGTTCGCACCGCGCAGGCAGGAATTCCGAACGGAATTACTACTCGAGCCTGTCAGACAATCGATAGCTGGTACTGCGACCGTCACCCGGGTTTTGGATAAAAATGCCTCGCGCCTTTGGTCATGTATTTCAGCGACGACTTCAGTCGATGGGAATACGAGACCGTCCCGCGGCGCCCTATTCTCCGTGGCAAAATGGTCATGTGGAACGTTTGATCGGCTCAATACGGAGGGAATGTCTTGATCACGTCATCGTCTTCAATGCGGCTCATCTGCGCCGGATCCTACGAAGCTACACGGACTATTATAACCAATCGCGTACGCACCTTTCCTTAGGCAAGGATGCTCCCGATAGTCGTCCGATTCAGAGATTCGACACCATCGATCGTATCCCGAAGGTCGGAGGGTTGCATCATCACTATCGCAGAATCTGGTTTTTGGGACGGACAGCCTCACCTGACTGCCTGGCTTAGGTGGTGAGTTTCTATTATAAATATCAATTATAATAGAAATAACAATAATCAAATTGACGAATGGTGAGGATCTTGCTCATACTGATCGCTACTGCTTCTGACTATTTTTGAAGGGGTACTGTAACTTGGGCAAAGGTTTCTTAAAGGGGTAGATAGCTCTGACTGTCAGCCATTTTTCGACGATGTCTTTATGGGATTAGATGGCGAGATGACATTTTTTCGTTGCCGAACTCAATACTCGGCCCTGGGTCATACACCAAGTTCGGCCCATGGCCGGGGAACAATTGATATGAAACCAATTTCCAAACGCCAGAGAGAGAAAATTATCACGTTGGTCTCTGCATTTCTGGCTGGGTTCTGTCTGTCGTCTTGTGCCGCAGGCGAAGGGGGGGCTGCCCCCGTTTGTCTGGAAGCAGATCTGATTGTTCACAATGCAATGATCTACACCGGGAATGATGTTCAGGATGTTGTTGCCTCCATGGCAATCCGGAAAGACAGTATAGTTGCCGTCGGAAATGTCAGTCAATATATGTGTGGCCCGGTCGAGAAGATTGATATGAAGGGGCAGTTTGTCTTTCCTGGTTTTACAGAC
This sequence comes from uncultured Alphaproteobacteria bacterium, assembly GCA_965603015.1. GTDB lineage: Bacteria > Pseudomonadota > Alphaproteobacteria > M2410 > M2410 > JAUWTJ01. The sequence goes on along the minus strand of CBFDBJ010000002.1, from coordinate 117,375 downwards.
GCTCATGTGCATTTGAAAGAGACTGGTTACAGAGAGCTCACATTAGATTTGCGGGAAGCCACAAGCCTTCAGCATGCGATGCAAATGGTTGGCGAAAAGGCTAAATCAGGCAAACCTGGACAGTGGCTGCGGGGCGTTGGCTGGATCGAGAAATACTGGCCGGAAAACAGATTTGCCACCAAATTTGACTTGGATCCTGTCGTCAATGACCGGGGCGTGGTTCTGGAACGGTCCGATGGTCACACAATCCTGGTCAACAGCTACGCCTTGGAATTGGCGGGAATCGACCGAAACACGGCTGATCCCGAGGGTGGGATCATCCAACGAACGGCGGATGGAGAGCCGACGGGCATATTGATTGACAGCGCAACTACCCTGGTAACCAGTTTCATTCCTCCAAGGACAAGAGAAGAAGACAAGGAAGCTTTTCGATTGGCTATGGAGCGAAATGTCAGGCTTGGTTGGACACAGATTCAAAATGCCGGGGGCAATGCGAGTGACATCGAGATACTTCAGGAACTAGAGGCGGAGGGGAAACTGGCCCTGCGGGTTTACTACGCCTTTGACGACTATGAATCCATACACGGTCTGCTGGAAGGAGGCCCGGTAATCGGCGCTGAAAATCAGATTACGATACGTGCGATCAAGCTATTTACGGATGGTGCTCTGGGATCTCGGGGAGCCGCACTCGAAGAAGAATATGAGGATGACGCTTCCACTGGCTTGATGTTGCTGTCAAGAAAGGAAGTCCTACCAATATTAATCTCTGCACTGAGGACTGGTATTCAGGTAGAAGCGCATGCCATAGGCGACAAAGCCAATCGGTTGGTTCTTGATTGGTATGAAGAAGCTTTCAAAATGGTAGGACTTGAAGAACGAAAAGTTCAAAGCCCTCGCTGGCGTATAGAACACGTTCAGGTCATAGCCCCTGATCAACAAAGAAGACTAAAGACGTTACGTGTTATCCCCTCCATGCAGCCTTCCCATGCGATTGGGGACCTGTATTTTGCGCCGACACGACTGGGGTCAGAGAGAGTGAAGAATGCCTATGTATGGAAGGGTTTAATTGACCTTGGGCTAATTATCGCTGGTGGCAGCGATGCTCCTGTTGAGATTGGGGATCCTCTGATTGAGTTCTATGCCGCTGTGGTCCGCAAGGACACGAATGGATATTTCAACGAGGATTGGCATCTTGAACAAGCCGTCAGTCGGGACGTTGCCTTGAAGATGTTGACGCTCTGGCCCGCCTACGCCGCGTTTCAGGAAAATGATCGCGGGACAATTGAAGTTGGTAAACAGGCTGACCTGACGGTGTTCGACAAGGACATTATGACCATCAGTGAAGATGAAATACTCACCGCCTCTGTTGTTATGACAATGGTTGGCGGCAAGGTTGTATATGAAAAATAGTGTTGGTTAGGAACATAATTTGAACACTGAAAGTAAACGAAGCGCCATATTCTACCAAACAGGCCCTGAGCTCCCAATCTCATGCAGGGCGGATGGCGTATTTATTTGGGATACAGACGGCAAACGCTATCTGGATGCCTGTGCGGGCGCCATCACGTGCAATCTGGGGCACAATCATCCAGTAATTAAACAGGCGATGGTCAATCAGCTTGAAAATATTGCTTTCAGTTACAGGACGCAATTTGAAAATCAACCGGCAATAGACCTGGCGTCTGAGTTGGTTGAGCTTACCGATCATAAGCTGGACAAAGTATTCTTTGTCGGCAGCGGGTCAGAAGCCGTCGAATCCTGCATGAAGCTTGCAAGACAATATTTCATTACACGGAATGAAACTCAACGCACGAAATTTGTCTCAATGCGCCCATCGTATCATGGAAGCACGTTGGGCGCGCTCGGTCTTACGGGTTACCACCCTCTTGAATGCCATTATTCGGATATTTTGATAGGCTCGATTAAAATACCGAGTCCTGATTTCTACCGAATGGAGGAAGCTTGCGAAAATGCACATGTAGATCGGATTGTCGCTGAAACCAGAGCCATAATTGAGACTGAAGGCGGCGAAAGTATCATTGCTATTGTTGCGGAACCAGTGGGCGGTGCGAGTACGGGCGCCCGCATGTTAAATCAACGTTATTTCGATAAGATCCGCGCGCTTTGCAAAGAATTTGGCTGTCTGTTTATCCTCGACGAAGTATTGACAGGTGTCGGGCGAACCGGACAGTGGTTTGCCTATCAGCACTGGGACGCGACCCCCGATATCATGGCGTTGGCCAAGGGTATGGGAGCCGGATATTATCCCGTTGCCGCGATGCTTGCATCTCGAAAAATTGTAGATCCCGTTGTGAATGATGGCGGGTTTATGCACGGGCATACTTATGCCGGAAACCCCCTTGCCTGCGCCACTGGTCTGGCTGTTATCCAGACGATCGCGAAAGAGAATATTCTGGATAATGTGGTCGCAAGAGGTCACCAGCTTAGGCAAGGCCTTGAGGAAATTCAGACCAAATATCCCATCGTAGGTCATGTTAGAGGCATTGGCCTGCTGCAGGCAATCGAGCTTGTAAAAGACCGTGATACCAAGGCTCCGTTCCCAGCCCCCATGAACGCATTCAATTCCATTACAGAAATCGCACGAGAGAAATTTGGATTGCTGATCTATCCCAGACGTAGCCTTAATGGCTTGGCGGGCGATCACTTCCTGATTTCACCTCCACTTACAATATCAGCAGTCGAAGTTGATTTAATCTTGGAGCTTCTGGATATGGCATTGGCCGAGTTCCAGCGGACAATGACCTAACTAATATTTTTGGTAGTAATAAATGGATAAGAGAAAAAAAATCGAGGACGTAATAGCCTCCATCCCCTTTGGAGCGTCCATAATGGTTGGAGGGTTCGGCAGCCCAGGCACTCCTTTTTGTCTCATAGATGAATTATTGCGTCAGGGTCAGAAACACCTTCATCTGATCAAAAATGACGCCAATGAGACAACCTTGGGAATTAGCAAATTAATTGAGAATGGTCAGGTGGATATTTTGACCACATCTCACATTGGATTGAATAAGTTTGTTGTAGAAAAAATGAATGCTGAAGAGTTGGAGGTAAGGTTTTTTCCACAGGGTATTTTGGCGGAAAAAATCAGGGTTGCAGGGGCTGGGTTTTATGGGTTTCTTTCGGATATCGGACTGGATACAGAATTGACGGATACTTCTGAGATCTTTGTCAGAGATGGGAAAAGATTTAAGATTGAGGATGCCTATAGAGCGGATTATGCGCTTATACACGCTTCAAGAGCCGATTGGTTTGGCAATCTAATATACGATGGTGGGGGGATGAATTTCAACCCCTTGATGGCGATGGCTGCTGATCATGTAATTGCAGAAGCAAAAGAAGTACACCCGCCTGGTGTTTTGGAGCCTACGCAAATACACACGCCATCAGCCTTTGTTTCTGACGTTGTGCTTTTGGGAGAATTGACAGAGGACTACAAAGTCAGGCAGGGGAAATAGACCATGTACGATGACAGGATAATAAGGCGCTCGGCGCAAGAGATTGAGAATGGTCAGATAGTAAATCTGGGCATCGGACTCCCAACTAAAGTTCTTCCGCTTCTGTCGGATGAAATGGATGTGCTCATTCACTCAGAGAACGGTATCCTGGGATCATGGAAAAGAGCTTTACAGCATGAGGTTGACCCGTTTCTGATTGATGCAGGAGGAACCTATGTCTCAATGCGCTCTGGAAGCGCCATTATGGACAGTGCAGTCTCCTTTTCCCTTATTCGGCGTGGCAAAATAGATATTACGATGATTGGCGCGTTCGAGGTTGACCAAAATGGCAGTTTGGCGAATTGGAAAATTCCCGGGTATTATTCACCCGGCATTGGCGGGGCAATGGAACTTGCCCAAAAATCCAAACGCGTCATCGTTCTTTGCAGCCATAATAGTAAGGATGGCAAATCTAAAATACGCAAGGAATGTCAACTTCCTTACACGGCGAAAGAATGCGTGTCGCGCATTATTACCGATAAGGCCGTAATGGATGTCACTGAACAGGGATTGGAGTTGCGCGAGCTCGCAGACAATATTGAAGTGGATGAGTTGATCGCTTGCACCGAAGCAGACCTTATCGTCCCCTCCGACATTGGGAGGTTCTAGTGCAGGAAGAGTTAGAAAGAGATGTTTTGAAATGCTGCGACGATCTATTTCCTTCAGTCATTGACTTCACAAAAGAGATGGTGAGGGAATACAGTGTTCTGGGCGAAGAAAAAGGCACACTGGATGTTGTTGAACGTGAGCTGAGTAAATTAAGTCTGCCCACTACACGGGTTCCCATGAAGCGTGAGGAATTGGCCTCAAACCCGCTATATGCTCCGGTTGAATGGGATCATGAGGATAAGTATAATCTGGTGTCGCGTCTTAATCCCGACGGCGAAGGCAAAAGTTTGGTTTTTAACGGTCATTTGGATGTTGTTAGTGCCGACCCATTTGATATGTGGACCCAACCACCAAACGAACCTTGGGAAAAGGATGGGTGGCTTTATGGTCGCGGGTCCGGTGATATGCAGGCCGGCGTGGCAGCCATGATTTATGCCGTACATGCCATTCACCACGCGGGCTATAAAATTTCGTCTCCACTGACAATCCAGGCTGTAGTTGAAGAGGAATGTTCGGGCAATGGTGCCTTGGCATGCTTGCATCACGGCTACAATGGCGACTTTGTTTTGATCCCTGAGCCTTTCGGGCCCCAGATCTATGCAGGTCAAGTTGGAGTGCTGTGGTTCAAAATTGTTGTAAAGGGTGTTCCTGTTCACGTGCTTGACACTTCCAGCGGCACCAGCGCGATCGAAAAACTGCAATTGTTGATTCCTTATCTCAAAGAACTGGAAGACGATCTGAATGCAAGCTTAAGTGGAACTCCCTACGATCAGCTTGAACATCCTTATAACTTCAATGTCGGCAATATCTCGGGGGGGAATTGGCCCTCTAGTGTTCCTGCCTATGCTGATCTGGAGGGGAGAATCGGGTTTCCGCCAGGGATGGCAGCAGATGAAATTATGCAAAAGGTGACAGACCGGATTGAAGAGGCGACCCGAAAGTCAAATATCTTCGGCTCGGAGCTCCCGGTCGTCAGTTTTCACGGGTTTCGGTCTGAGGGACATATGGTTGACTTGGACGACCCTGGTATTGAATTGCTTTCGGAGTGCCACAAAAGTTTGACGCAGCAAGAAATAGGAAGCTACCTCTCAACTTGTACGACGGATTTGCGCGCCTTTAATTTTTATGATGGGACCGGTGGGACCTGTTACGGACCGGTAGCAAAAAACATTCACGGGATTGACGAATGTGTAGATCTGGAATCTGTTCGTCAGGTTCTTCGAACCTACGCACTGTTTATCTGTCGTTGGTGCGCGGTGGAAAAACAGTAAAGAGTAGCTGTCTGGTAAACCAGCCCGCCTACGGACTGTTTTGAGGTGCGCCACTACTGCTGAAGAACACTGTTTTGGCGGCGAGCCGGTATTGCCATAGAGTTTTCAGTTTAATGCACGCATTTTCGCAGTGAATTGCCAGTTGGCGGTTACATTGTGTTTGTTGCGACGTCGGAACCAGGCGGTGACCTGTTTGTTGAGCGCCGTGGAATGGTGGATGCGTCTGGCCAGACACTGTCGCCCAGGATAGATAGCTCGCTTCAGCCATATTGAGCCAACTGCCATGCTTTGGTGTGTAATGCTATTCGAAGCGGTCGGCGATGCGCCGGGCTTTATCTCGTTTTTTGCGGCCCGTCCAAGGGTGTTGAAGTGAGCCTGTTCCACGACCCCAGCTCCACCACCTTGTCGGCCAGCAGGCAGATGCTCCAGCGTGCGTGGCCATCGGGCGGCGCGCTACACGCCAGTGCCTCAGCCGCGCCTGCCTTTCTCCACCAAAGATCGGCTGGATCGGCGGTGTCTTGCGTTTCTTGGGGGCAAGCACCGTCTCCAGACCTTCTTCCACCAACTGACGGCGCACCAGGATGACCATCGAGCCGTTGGTATCCAATGCCTCGCAGACCCGCTCATCGCTCCAGCCGGGCCCGGCTCGCCCTTGATCCGACTTGAGAAGGATGCGCGCCTTCAGTATCACTTTGGACGCAGCCTTGCCTTTGGAAATCAACCCCCTAAGCTGCTTGCGCTCCACGCTCGAAAGTTCGGCGACATACTTCCTGTGTGACATCATGCACCCGCCGGTTTGAGTAAAATTGAGGGGATCGAATCATCAATTTCACTGCAATACCGGGACGTGATACCAGGCGAGTTAAACGATGCGAAACAGTAGTTGGCATTTAGACCTGCGTGGACAAATCCTTTAATCCGTCGGCTTCAAGGCTGTAGGTAAGAAAGTCCTCTACTTTCTGAGCTCCAAGACTTTGATAAAATCCAGTGGCTTCGGCCCCGGGTAGAACCTGCCAGTCCATTCGACAACATTCTTGGTCTAATGCAATTTTGGCAAGTGCGGAGAATAGCTTTTTTCCAAGACCAAGACCACGGCAATCGGCGCTTACGAAAAGATCACTCAGGAATAGAATCCGGCTAGCCTGCCATGCGGAGAACGTCATAAAATACAAGGCTAAACCTTGCGGTATGTCGTTTACTTCCAAAATGATAACTTCAAAACATTTTTCCGGCGAAAAGCCATACCGATGGATATCAGTTTCAGTGATATGGCATTGATCTCCATGTCCATCATGTTCGGCTAACAGATGGAGAAACCTGGATATGGTTGAAGCATCTTCCGCTTCTGCATTTCGGATATTTATCATTCAGGGGTATCTCCCAATTTTGAGTGTTAGAGCCGACTATGCATTTTGTGACAGGCTCTGTTATACATGGAGCTTCTTTTTATAGCCCTGAATCAGAGTAGCTTCAGGCCGGATCCAGGTTCTTTTTCAATTTGGAAGAATCACCCAATCAAACTCCATCCTCACCCTGAGGAGCATCGTGAGAGGCGTCTCGAAGGAGGTAAGGCATGCTCTGGGGCCTTATATCATTCGAGACAGATGCTGCGTATTTTCCTCAGGATGAGGGAAATTCTGTCGTGCGTTTGTCAACCTGAATGAGGATCTGGAAAGTCATGCATTTACTGTCAGCCAAGTGAATTCGGAACCATGCTGGATTTTGTCAAAATAGATCGAGATGGTCCGGAAATGATTATTTTCCCTGCTGATTACTGGTGTTTGAGCAATCGCGCTTTATGTTCATTTTTGTTTTCGTTCTGCGCCTACGTCTAGTCTGGCCGTGCGTTTCGCAGCGATCCCAAAGCAGGTTGTCAAAATCGCATTTCGGAACCGTTTCATTTGAGAATATAGTCCCTGACAAAGTCATGATTCACCGGATCTTTGGCAACGGCCCTGGCATCGCTGGTGTCTTGTGTGAGTACAACGACCGTATCGAGTTCGGGGATGACATAGATCATCTGTCCGCCCCATCCCCAGGCCGATAAGACCGCCTGATCGTTGATACGAAGCAGCCACCAATTGTAGCCGTGCCCGACGCGATTTTTCGACCACCAACTGGCATTGCTACCGCGAGAGGGGGTGAAATGAGGCGTGGCCGACTCGCGGATCCACTCCCGAGGTACGAGTTGTTGCCCGTTGAGGCTTCCACCATTCAGGATCAACTGGCCGAATGCCGCCATTTCGCGAGGTGTAATGTAGAAATTGTATCCGCCTGAGTAAACTCCCTGAGGATCACGCCCCCAGTGCTCTGTCGTAATGCCAATCGGTTCAAGAAGAAAGTCGTGAGCAAACCGACACGTACTCATGTCGGTTGCTCGCGATATCAGAGCAGACATAAGGTGTGTCAGCCCGGTATTGTAGAAGAACTTTTGCCCGGGGCGGTTTGTGATAGGTAGTGACAGGATTGCATTCACCCAATCCGATTGGGATTGGATTTCTATCTCGGTGCCACGCACCGGGTCGTGCCTCCATTCGAAGCCTGCCGACATTGTCAGGAGATGTCGTACGGTCAGGCTTTGTTTGAACTTGTTGTCTGTATCTGAAAAGTATTCCGGGAAGAAATCGGAGAGCGGTTGGTCGACGCTTTTAATGTCGCCGCGGTCTATCGCTATTCCCACCAATGTCGACATGATACTTTTGGATGCGGAGTGAACGTTGTTGCTGTGGTTCCTGCCGCTTCCGTTGAAATACTCTTCGAGAATGATATCGCCGCCCTTGACGACGATTACAGAGAGCGAGCGATCTGATTCTCTGAGTTTAGCCACGCCTTCCTGCAGGTGTTCGTGGTTCAGGTGGTGTTTCTCGGGCTTCGCAGAAGGCAGCGCACCGGTCTCATTGCGCGGATCGAAATATGTGGGGTTTTCTTCGTAGAACCATTCCCCGTGGCCGGGTGCCTGATAGATGGCTTCGCAATCGACTGGTGACGTTTTGGGCGCCGCCGCTGCTGCCGCCGATATTGTCGGAGAAACGAAGCTTGTGGCGAGTAGGAGGCAGGTCGTCATGACACGTACAACCCGAGGACCTTCAGCATTATTCGACGTCACAGCTAATTTCCTTTCGAGGAGGAAGGCTCCCAATTTGTTGAGGAAGGCCAAAAATAATGGAACTCTATGCTGCATCAGATAGTTGTCAAGTTAATAATACTTATCTCCAATATAAGTTAAATCTATAATTAATCCAGTATTTTCCTGTTTTGTTTCGTTCGCTCGACGACCACACATAAATGAATATGATAAATAGTATTAGAAGGATCAATTTGACAAATAAGAGGACCGAAACCTAAAATTTCTAAAGTGCAGTGGATTGAAACAAAAATTTGTAGCCAGCGCTCGATAGTGCTGCGCTGTTTTTAGGGGAAAGAGAATGCGAAAAGGAAGAGAGAAACTAATGTTCAAAAGATCGTCAGCGGGCATTGCAAGGGTCATCGGTATAGCGCTGCTCCCGTGCGTGGTTTTCAATTCTGTCGCGGCTCAAGGGCAAGAGCAAGACTCTGATGCGGCAGGGGGAAGCTTTATCGAAGAAATCATTGTAACCGCTCAGCACCGGGCACAATCCATTCAGGACGTCCCGATCGCGATTTCCGCCTTCGATGGAGATACGATACGCGATTTGAGTATGGGGGATATGTGGGACGTGCTTCAGTTGACGCCTGGGTTTGCGGGTGGTTCCGGGGGGACCTGGATGAATTCAATTTCAGTTCGGGGTATTCGTACCAATGACTTCGGTGTTGGTGGTGATACTTCGGTTGGGCTATTTAAGGACGGCGTATACCAGGGGCGCCAGGGCGGCGCCGTTACCAGTTTTTACGACATGGAGCGTGCCGAGGCGCTCCGAGGGCCACAAAACTTCCTATACGGAAGAAATGCTGTCTCGGGTGCGATCAACCAGATAACCAACAAGCCTGATCTCGATGGTACGTATGGTGTCGTGGAAGTGACAGCAGGGCAAGATGACCTGTTCGAGATTGAAGGTGTGTACAATGTGCCACTAAACGATTCCTGGGCATTGAGGGTTGCCGCACGTCGGTTCACAATTGGTGGATACATATTGAACCACTATGACGGGAATATGGTGGGTGAATTCGAAAGCGCTGCAAGTCGCGCATCTCTGGCTTACTATGGTGAAAACACCACGGTCACACTTATAGCCGAGTATGAAGAGCGTGATGGTGGTGGTGCTATTTACCGAGCGACAGATCATGATGGTGTCCTGACGGCGTTGGGTTTTGAGGAATACGATACAGGTCGAGAGGTTAATACGGATCAGCCCGGGTTTGACAAAGGCGAGGTATTGGCTCTGTCGGCCTTGGTGGACGTGGATCTTGGCTTCGCCACCCTTTCTTCCGTGACTGGCTATCGTACCCACGAGTGGGATTATGTGGAGGACGATGATGCGACACCCTTGGCTCTTTACACGTGGATGCAGAACCAGGACGTTCAGAACTACTCGCAAGATTTTCGCCTCGTATCTAATACAGACGGGCCGTTGACCTGGGTCGCTGGCGTATCCGGATATATCGAGGATCTAGAGGCCGGAATGGGGTCGCATTCGGAAGAAGACGCGACATGCACGGTCTATTTTGGTTTTACCTGTGAGGACTGGTACGGGTCATTCACTTATCTTCCTGAAGGTATGCTGGAACTTGTTGACATTGAAAGCGAAAACAAGGGGTACGGAGTATTCGCAAACTTTTCCTATGCTCTGACGGAGAAACTCGATGTCGATGCAGGCCTTCGCTACAGCTATGACGAAAAGGACTTCAGTATCGGAGTTCAAGAAATTACAAGCGCACTCGGCCCCTGGATGAATTTCGTCTACTGGTCCGACGGACTTGTTAACGAGAAGAAAAGCTGGGATGATACGACGCCTCGGTTTGCGGTTCGGTACAAGGCCACGGACAATGTGAACTTGTGGGCAAGCTATACCAAAGGATACAAGGCTGGGGGTTTCAGCAGTTTCACGCTGGATCTGCCGACAATGGAAGAACTCGGCTGGTCGCCTGCTGCAATTGCTTCATGTCCGTGGGGTAACTATTGCGTGCTCAATGCTGACAATTCTACGCCTGAGGGTACAACGCCACAGGCCTTCGAACCTGAATCAGTGGCAAGCTATGAAGTCGGGATCAAGGGTAACTCCAAAGACGGCAAAGTGACATATGATCTCAATGGCTTTTACTATGAGTATGATGACATGCAGCTAAAGTATTGGGACTCGGATCTTTTCAATGTCGTTGTAGAAAATGTCGGTCATGTCGAGGGTCACGGTGTTGAAGGAACCCTCTCGGTGGAGGCCAGCGACTATCTCAATCTTCAACTGGCAGCGTCCTGGATGGACACAGAGGTAAGTGAAGTGCCTCTTCAAATCTGCGATTGTGAGGGTAACAAACTGTCTCAACAGCCGGATGTAATTCTGACCGGGTATGCGACATTCAATTACCCGCTCAAGGCGGGGGCATTCCAGTTCAACACCAACTTCCGTTACCAAGACACTATATTTGGCGCCTTGGGAAATCAGCCTCATAACGAGTGGGGTTCATTCACGGATGTCTCCGCTCGCGTTGGATACAAGTCCAACGACGGTTGGGGCGCATGGCTCTATGCAGATAACCTGCTCGATGAACTCTATTATGGCGGCGGTACAGATGGTGGTTATCCATTCCCGCAACTTGTATTTGGAACGTCCTACCCAAGGACTTTTGGTTTGATCTTCCGTTCCAGGTTTGGTGGGTGATCAGCTTAGTGATATGGCGACCCGAATGCCAGCGAACTGGCATTCGGGTCTGTCGCCTGCAACAATGACGCTGCGATAATCGACAACATCATAGGATCAGTTTCAGTGAAGTTACCTTTCCGTTTTCTGTGTATTTTGAATCTTGCAATTGTTTTGAGTGCTTGTGGTCCGACAAATGAAGCCGACCTGGTCCTGGTTGGTGGGACAATTTATACATTGGATGAAATCAATCCGCAGGCAGAGGTTGTTGCGGTCAAAGGCGACAGAATCGTATTTGTCGGTGGAAGCGACGATGCTGATGCATGGATTGGCAGACATACTCAGGTGATTGACCTGCAGGGTAAGACCATGACGCCAGGACTTATCGAGGGGCATGGACATTTTGTAGAATTGGGTGAAGGAAAGTCGCAATTAGACCTCAGCAGTGCCAGAAATTATCCAGAAGTTGTGGCACTAGTCGCTGATCGCGTTAAGGTGGCTCGACCTGGAGAATGGATCCTCGGCTTCGGTTGGCATCAGAGTAATTGGGAGGAGAGCCCGGTTCCTGATGTGCGTGGATTTCCAACTCATGACGCCTTAAGTGCTGTATCTCCTGAAAATCCGGTTTTCCTGCGGCACACTACTGGGCATGCTGCAATGGTTAACCAGAGAGCCATGGAGCTAACAGGGATTTCCCACGACACAAACTACCAATCCGGCGGCGAGGTGATCAAGGATGAGCGCGGAGAGCCGACCGGCATTCTGGTCGAGAACGCTACCGCCCTCGCCAGTGAGAAATTGCCTCAGGCAACGGAAGAATCTCTGGGCAGGGCTGTAGAGGCAGCGATGCAAGAAAGCCTCAGAAACGGAATTACCACCTTTCAATACGCCGGAGCCAACAAGGACCAAACTGAAATACTATTCAAGTATCTTGAAGAAGAGAAACTCCAGGTACGTTTGTGGATAATGATTGACGGTTTGGCCAATGAAGGTGCGTTTCTACAAGATTGGTACAAGCGTGGCCCGGCAATTGGGTTGGGAAATAATTTTCTGACCGTTCGGAGTATCAAAATTTACGCCGATGGCGCAATTGGATCGCGCGGTGCGTGGCTATTAGAGGAATATCTGGATAGCCCTGGACATTATGGGCATGAGACTATGCCCATGGCAGGGGTGTATAAGATCGCCTCAGATGCACTGAGCAATGGGTTTCAGGTTGCCACACACGCCATAGGTGATCGCGCCAATAGGGAAGTGCTCGATATGTATGAACGGGCATTTCAGGAGAATCCTGAAAAGGCGCAAGATGCACGGTTTCGTATCGAACATGCCCAACATCTAGATGAAGATGATATTCCACGTTTTGGAGCGTTGGGTGTCATCGCGTCCATGCAGGGTAATTTCACACCCTATGTGCGGCCATGGGCGCCGGATAGACTTGGCATGGAGCGGATCCGGGAAGGCACCTATGTTGCTCGAAAGCTATTGGAAACTGGAGCTGTGATTGTGAATGGAAGTGACGTTCCGGTGGTTGATATCAGTCCTATTATATCGTTCTATGGATCGGTAACACGCCAGACGCTCGGCGGAAATCCCGCAGGTGGGTACGAGCCTGCTCAGAAGATGACTCGTCTTGAAGCATTGCGATCCTACACGTTGGATGCAGCTTTTGGAGGATTCGAAGAGGATATCAAAGGCTCGATTGAAGTTGGAAAGCTTGCTGATTTCACTGTGTTTTCACAGGATCTGCTTCAGGTGCCGGATAATGAGATTTTGAATACGGTTGTCGAATATACAATTGTCGGCGGAAAAGTGCGTTTCAAAAGGAAAGTGTAAAGTTGTCGTTTTCCCGTTGAGACAGAATAAAGAGGGAACTCGGTGACGCAACTAGACTATAAGACGGCGGTGAGGCAATACGTGGCCTCACAAGAAGCCGACCTGCTATCAATCAGCCACAAGATTCATTGCAAACCGGAGCTAGGTCTTCAGGAGCATCAGGCATGTAAACTCCTGGTTTCCACTCTCCGGGAATCGGGTTTTGAGGTGGAAACCCCTGTTGCCGGATTGGATACGGCCTTCGTTGCAACGTACCAAAGCGACAAACCCGGGCCAAGAGTTGGTTTTGCTGCTGAGTATGATTGTGTGCCTGGCCTGGGCCATGCCTGTGGCCACAACATCATCGCTGCGTCGGCGGTCGGAGCAGGGCTTGCGTTACGCTCGGTTGTCGACGATACGGGCGGGTCAGTCACGATTTTCGGTACGCCTGATGAAGAGGCAGTCTCTCCTGATTCGAGGGGCGGCAAAGTGGTCATGGCCGAGGATGGAGTGTTCGATAATGTCGATGTAGTCCTGATGACTCATCCGCATTCCGGTGGCAACGTTGTCTGGGACTACACATTTCCGCTGAAGGATTTCAATGTCACGTTCCTTGGAAAGCCCGCGCACTACACCTTGCCTCATGAAGGTGTGAATGCGCTTGAATGCCTGCTGTCGTTTTTGAGCTCGGTCAGGGCGATGCAGAGTAACTGGCAATCCGGTGTGATGTTCGCGTTCACCATTGTGGATGGCGGGGGCGATAGCCCTATTATCATTCCTGAAAAAGCGACCGCTCATATTGCTATGAAGGCTTTTGATGCTGCTTATCTCGAAGACTTATTTTCCAAAGTCGAACATTGTGCTGCCAACATCGCCGATATGATGGGAGCCCAGGCAAAGGTGACAATTAACAGTGAGTACAAAAGCACAATTCCCAACCTCGGGCTGGTGTCTTTGGTTCAGGAAAATCTGAGCTTGCTGGATGCGCCCGTTGTTGATCCGGCGGAAAGTCAACGGGCACTCGAACAGCTCGACTACCCGGGGCCCTCCACAGATTTCGCCGATGTCAGTTGGGTTGTTCCGGGGATCCACTGGTGGAGTACTGTCGGAAACAATTCGTACGTACTCCATACTCCCGAGTTTGCGGAGCAGGCCGGTTCGGAGGCGGGCGACCAGACTGTTCTCCTTGCTGCGAAAGCAATGGCCATGACCGGTGTCGACATTCTGACCGTCCCGGGCTGTATCGAAAGCATTACCCAGGAGTTTGGACGATACAGAGAGGAACGTTTCAGAAACGTACCTGGAATCCCACCTGACTTCAAACCCTTGCCAAAAGGGGGGGACTACGATGTCAGCTGGTGGCGATGGGACATTCAAAATCCCTGTTCCTCATACCTATGTCCTCCTGGTGGTGATCATGTTTATAGCGGCCTTGGCCAGTTGGCTGATTCCGGCTGGCGAGTTTGATCGGATTGCCCATGAGGGAAGGCAAATTATTGATCCGGAGTCATACCACCAGGTACCAGCGAATCCCGCCAACGTATTTTCATTGGCCATGGCCTTTCCGAAGGCGCTGATCGAGGTGGCCAACATAGTATTCTACATTTTTATCATCGGCGGAGCCTTCGGTGTGCTCAATAAGACGGGCACCATCCGCGCGGGGATTCAGAGACTTGTCCGGCGCCTTGAAAGCAGAGAGTGGTTGATCGTTCCTGGGTTGACGGTGTTGTTTTCGCTAGGAGGGGGCACTATTGGAATTGCGGAGGAGACGTTGGTCTTTCTCCCTACCCTTTACCTCTTGTCCCGGTCGCTGGGCTACGATTCATTGGTGGCCGGCGGAGTGGCACTTGTCGGTGCGAGCGCTGGTTTCTCCTCCGCATTCATGAATCCGTTCACGGTTGGTGTTGCGCAGGGAATTGTTGGCTTGCCGTTGTTTTCCGGAATTGAATTTCGGTTCATCGTCTGGTCTATTTTTACCATTGTGACAGCCATTTACTTGTCGCGTTATGCCGCGAAGGTAAAGGCCAACCCCTCCGCAAGCTTGATGTATGAGCTTGATAAGCAGCACAAACCTATTGCTGACCTGGACGGTGACGAGAATTTTACCTGGCGCCACCGGGCGGTCTTGCTGCTCTGTGCAGCGGCGTTTGGGGGAATGGCAGTCGGCGCCATGCGCCTGAATTGGGGGATAACCGAACTATCCGCCCTTTTCTTTGTGTTGGGCGCCGTGGCTGGTCCGCTCGGTGGGCTGTCTGCCAATGAAACTGCCCGTAGTTTCATCGAGGGTGCCTCCGACATGACATATGCGGCTCTGGTGGTAGGACTTGCGAGGGCTTCACTGGTCATCCTTCAGGACGCCAGCGTCATGGACACGATCACACTGGCAATGGCCAATACCATCTCAACCTGGCCAGCTTCCATCAGTGCGCTGGGCATCTACTTTATGCAGAGCATACTTAATCTAATCATTCCATCGGGTAGCGGACAGGCGGCGGTCTCCCTGCCGATTCTTTCCCCTGTCGGTGAACTGCTCGGAATAACCCGTCAAACCAATGTTCTCGCATTTCAGTTAGGCGATGGGCTCACAAATATTTTCACTCCGACCCAGGGGTATTTCATGGCCGCATTGGGGATGTTGAAAATTCCGTGGTCGGTATGGGCGAGGTGGCTTCTGCCGCTACTCGCGATCTGGCTTGTGCTCGGCTCAATCGCGGTTGTGGTGGCACAAGCGATTCAGTTTGGGCCATTTTAACCGAAGTCTTTCTGTTTTACACCGCGTTGAATTGCAGAAGGTCAATCTACGTGTAGGGTTCTGTGTCTGCGATGCTTGGGCCGACAACCTCCGTTGCTTTCTGAAGGGCTTTTGGTAAGACTGAATTTTTCGGGGAAAATCGAGCGGAGGATGAGGTGAAAAACACCATAGAAGCTGAAAGGATCCCCCTTTGGGTGGCGGTTTTGCCGCTGGTGTTCCTCATCATCATGCTGGTGGGCGCTGTCAGTCTTTTTGGGGATGGTGCATCGTCCGGACCCAATCAAATCGGCCTGATGATGGCGGCGGCCGTGGGGGTAATCATTGGTCTGGTGCAAGGGCAATCATGGGCCGAACTGGAACAGGCCCTTGTTGACGGAATTATGCTGTCCATGAAGGCTTGCCTGATTCTTCTAATGATTGGCTCACTGATCGGTAGCTGGATGTTGTCCGGCACAGCGCCTGCGATTATCCATTTGGGATTGGGCGTGTTGGATCCGTCTTTCTTTTATCCGGCAGCAATGATCATTTGTTCTCTTGTCGCGGTTTCGATCGGCAGTTCGTGGACCACAGCAGCCACGGTCGGCCTTGCACTCATCGGCATTGCCCAGATACTCAGTCTGTCGCCAGAGATTACAGCCGGTGCAGTTATTTCCGGCGCTTATTTTGGCGACAAGATGTCACCCTTGTCGGATACGACCAACCTCGCGCCCGCTATGGTCGGTGCCGACCTTTTTGTACACATCCGGCATATGTTCTGGACTACGGGGCCATCCTTTGTTCTGGCCCTCGTTCTTTTTGTTGGGCTGAGCTGGGGGCAAGGTGAAGTCAAGGTGGACGGCAGTGCTATTGACGAGGCTCGCACGCTACTTGAGCAGAATTATGACCTTGGCTTGCCCGCATTCTTGCCGCTTGTTTTGTTGCTTGGCCTTGCGGTCAGGCGGTTTCCCGCACTTCCCACGATTACTATTGGCGCTCTGGCGGGGTGCGCGGTCGCCGCACTGTTTCAAATGGAGGCCACGCGCCAGTTTGGTGATGCGGATGGTCTTCTATCCGGTCAGGCTGCGCTCATTAAGGGGGTCTGGATTTCGGTTACCGATGGCTATCAGGCCAACACCGGTGACGCGTCACTGGATCAACTCTTATCCCGGGGAGGCATGAGCAGCATGCTTACGACGATCTGGCTGATCATATCGGCCATGTGTTTTGGAGGAGTGATGGAACATACGGGCCTGCTGCAGCGGATCGTTATCACGGCCCTGCGAGGCGTTCGCGGTACAGGCTCCTTGATCGTCACGACGGTTCTCACCGCCATAGGTCTGAATATTGTCGCGGCAGACCAGTACATTGCCATCGTCTTGCCGGGTCGAATGTATCGTATGGATTTCAAACGCCGCGGTCTCGCTCCGGAAAACCTGTCCCGTACGCTCGAAGACGCCGGCACTATGACGTCCGCACTTGTTCCCTGGAATACTTGCGGAGCCTTCATGGCGGCGACACTCGGAGTTCCCACTTTTGCCTACGCACCCTATGCATTCCTGAATCTCTTCAATCCAGTGATCGCGGTAGTCTACGGCCTGACCAACTTTCGAATTACACGGCTCGAAGAGCGTAGCGAGCCTGTTTCATGAGGCGGCTCGGTTTGTTTTTGAACAGCGTGCGATGGTTTATTGAGAGGATCGCTGCTACTGTCATGCTGCTGCCAATATTGGCAGCAGATCATTTCCATATGCTTCATCGGGTGTCCGCCCGGGAAGCGATGAATGGGGTCACCTGGTGTCGTAGAAGTCGTCGATGTATCGCCCGATGCCGTTTCGGGCCTCGGTGACATTGGTATAGGCGTGCAGATAAATCTCCTCATACTTGATGGTCCGCCACAGGCGCTTCGACGAAGACGTTGTCACGCCAGGCACCTTTGCCATCCATGCCGACCGCAATCCCCGCGTTCTTGAGCAGTCCGCTGAAGTCGGTGGATGTGAACTGCGATCCCCGGTCGGTGTTGAAGATTTCCGGATTGCCGTGACGCGCCATGGCTTCTCCAACAGCCTCAATGCAAAAGCCGGTCTCCAGCGTGGTCGACAAGCGCCAGGACAGAACCTTGCGCGTGAACCAGTCAATCACCGCCGCCAGATAGACAAACCCGCGTGCCATGGGGAGATAGAGAGATCCCGCAGGTAATAATTGCTCGTTACCGGGATCTACAGCGTAAGTAGATTTTCGCTCTTGCAAAACTCATATCCATCATTCAGAGCCAGTTCGAGGCGACGAAGGACCTCCCCGATTTGGTCTTCGTTGATGATCAGAGGTGGACAAAGGCATATTGAGTCGCGAGACATTCGCGCAATGAGCCCATATTCATGACATTGCTCCGCAACATAGGCGCCGACCTTGCCGCGTGGTTCAAAGACCTCGCGGCGCTCTCTATTGGCAACAAGTTCGACTGCCTGAACGAGACCGGACCCACGTGCCTCACCAACCAGCGGATGGTTCGTTTCCAGGTGTTTTAGCCCTGCCTGTAGAATTTCACCCATTGCCGCAGCGTTTTCAACAAGCCCTTCATCTTCAATGATCTTGATATTTTCAAGTGCGACAGCGGTGGCCAGAGGGTGGCCGGATGTCGTATAACCCATTCCAAAGTTGCCAAGTTTTGCTGAATTGTCGGCAATGCCTTGATAAATCTCATCAGAGACTACCACGGCTGACAGGGGCACGTAACTTGAGGTCAACTGCTTGGAGAGGACCATGATGTCTGGCTTGATATTGTAGGTTTCACAGGCAAACATGTTTCCGGTGCGCCCAAAGCCACAAATGACTTCATCGACGACGAGGAGGATATCGTATTTTCGGCAGAGCTTCTGAACCTTCCCCCAGTAGGTTGCCGGCGGCGGCACGACACCGCCAGCACCAATGACAGGCTCGCCGATAAAGGCGGCGATGGTCTCCGCTCCTTCCTCAAGAATGACTTCTTCAAGCTCATCAACGAGGCGGGAGGCAAAGTCTTCTTCCGACTCTCCTGACAAGCCATAATGATAGTGATGCGGTATAGTCGTGTGAATTACCGGTATAATAGGCATATCAAAGTCGGCGTGGACCCACGGCAGGCCGGTCAGGCTTCCGGACGCAAGCGTTACACCATGATAGCCATCTAATCGGGCAAGGAACTTCTTCTTTTTCGGGCGACCGATACTGTTGTTGTAGTACCAGATCATCTTGACAGCGGTATCGTTGGCTTCAGAGCCCGAGTTGCAAAAATACGTTTTGCCGACGCTTGCAGGTGTGATATTTGCAAGTTTTTCCGCCAGATCCACAACTGCGGGGTGACCCTTGGAAGAGAAATTGTGGTAGAAAGGCAGTTTCTTCATCTGCTCCGTTGCAGCGTCGATGAGGCGTTGATTGTTGAAACCAACTGCAACACTCCACAGGCCGGAAAGCCCTTCTATGTACTCCTTGCCGTGACTATCATAAACGTAAATGCCTTCACCGCGATCTATGATCATGGGGCCATCTTCTTCGTTCTTGCGTGCATTCGTGAAGGAGTGGATATGATAGGCCACGTCACGCGCCTCAACTGAATTTGGTTTGTAAGTCATGGTTATTCGCCCATCTTGTAATTCTAACCTTCAATGCCGCCTATAGAATGGAATTTGGTGTTCAGGAATTAAGCCATTCCTTCCTTGCCGCCCTTGGAACCGATGCCCGATTGATTCCAACCACCAAAGGATGACTTCGCCTTTTGCTCCCTTGTCTTCAGTACGATCGGTTGCGATGGCTGTGAACACTTTGCCATTTTCCGGATTTGTGACGTCAATGGCGCCGTCAGAGCCATTTTCCCACATTCCGTTGACGCACTTTTAGTCCCTGGAATAGGCGGGCCCTTGAGATTCAGCGCAAGTTCCTCCTGTGTGCAGGAATCTTCTTAGACTCAAGAAATGATAATGTAAAATGATGATAATTTGAGATATCTATGAATTCTATTCATATAAAAGAGGGCCGTTAGAGTGAGAATTGGTGACAGGGAAATTTCGATAAAGGCTCTGCAGACCTTTGAAGTTGCAGCCCGTCATTTGCACATGGGGAAGGCTGCAAAGGAGCTGAATGTGACACAGAGCGCCGTTTCTCACCAGGTTCGCAGACTGGAAGAAGAGCTGAAACTGAAGTTGTTTAACCGGGCAGCGCGTCAATTGCAGTTTACACCGATTGGCCGACATCTTTTCGAGACAGTCACCCAGTCGTTTAAAGCCATTAAAGTTACGGCCACTCAACTTGGTGACCGGTCTTTCGAAGAGGACGTAACCCTGGCTGCACCACCGGCAACATTGGCGCTATGGCTGACCCCGCGCCTTGGTGACTTTTTGCAGCAATATCCAAAGCTCAATGTCCAGATCAAGACGGCGTCACTGGATCGAACCCAAACGCCTCCTGAGGCTGATATCATAATTCAATGGTCGCGACGGCATTACGAAGGACGTGATATCACCGACATTGGCGGTTTGAATTATGTTACGCTCTGTTCACCAACCTTGGCCCAAACGTTTGACAGGTTGAATGGTCAGATATTGAAGCAATTGACATTGATTCATGATGATCGTGGAGGAGCATGGGGCCAAATGTTGAGCAAACTAGGCTTGGTAGGGGTCGAGCCATTGCGACATATTTACGTAGACAATGCAGCGATTGCTCTGCAGCTTGCTACTGATGGAGTCGGTATTGCCATCAACGACCTTCTGGTTTCGCATGATCTATTGGAGCAAGGAAAGCTTGTTTCACCTTGTGATGAGCGCATTTTGGGGTTTGATCATTTCTTTCTGGTTAGCCATCCATCCAATTCGATAACTCGGCCTCAGCTTGCTCTCAAGGCCTGGCTATTGCAGCAGCTAAATGATTGTCTGATGTAAGACTGTGTCGTGGAAGGGCAAGATCAATCCGAGGCATGCCAGGAGTTACCTCTCATTCGTGGGGACTTCATTGCGAACGCAGTCATGATGAGCATGTCGCCTTTCCCACTTTCAAGAAGACGATCATAGAAGGTTTTATAGTGCGGGTTTTCTCTGCCACCCTAGCCTTGACGATTCGCAACCGCCGCGCGTGGTCAAAGCCTTGAGCTTCAGGGCCTGCAGGCCCATTGGCGGGCTTTCCCGGGGGCGATATCCAGCCATACTCCGCAATCACGGCAGCCCAGTCACTGCCGTGAGAGTTCAACCCGGAAAATCTCCAGCCGGGTGGTCCAAAGACGGGTAGCGCTTCAAAGTGCCCGAGACTCCAATAAAGAGTGGCACACAAGATGGGGGCTTTACAGCTTCTTGATGTTATAGCATTCTAATATAAAAATTATTTATGTGAGTGCGGCATGAGCGACTTAATAACCAAAAACAATCATCTCGACTGGAACTTGTTGCACACCTTTGCCGTGATTGTTCAGCAGGGTGGCATTTCTCGAGCAGCGACTGTACTGAATTTGACCCAGCCCGCCATTAGTAGTGCTTTGAAACGCCTTGAGGAGCAGATTGGTTGCCGACTTATCAGGAGGGGTGGGGCGACGTTCGAGGTTACGGCCGAGGGCAGGGTGCTGTTTCGCGAGAGCATGGAAATATTGGTGCGAATCAATCGTTTTAATGAGACATTGTCCGATACCAAGAAGGAAATTGGTGGGATTGTGAAGCTGGCCTTTGCAAGTCATGTGGTCTTTCCCTTTTTGGACAGAGTGTTGAAAGAGTTCCACGATCAATACCCTAACGTTCAGTATCAGATTGAGGTCGACAAGAGTTCTCACATTGCTGAATCAGTTCTTGTGAATACCGTTACGGCAGGTATCTGCCTAGTGTATCAGAAACATGAAAAACTCGAATACGAGCATTTTTTTACTGAACATTTTGGATTGTTTTGCGGCAGAGAGCATCGCCTGTTCGGCAAAGAAGGAATTTCTGTTGAGGATATTAGGAAAGAGGATTACGTCTCTTTCCAAACCGATCAAATGGATGATGCGCTTTGGTCAGTGGCTTTGATGCGGAACAATAACAAGATGACCGGTAAAATTATTGCCACTTCACCAAATTTGGAGGAAGTGCGCAGGTTAATTATGGCAGGAATTGGAATCGGCCCCTTACCGATCCACTCAGTAAGCTCTCACATTAAAAGAGGATTGTTGTGGCAGTTGCCGCCCTATCAGGAAGCTCCTTCGGTCGATGTGTTTTTGTTCACGAATCCCAGCTGTAATTTTTCGCGGGCAGAGACTCTATTTCTCGATTTCCTAAAAGAAGAACTGTCCAATCTAAGTGAGCATGAAAAAAATCTTTAGAAGTTGAATGTGCACGTAGTTTTGAAGCGCTCCTATCCCTCCTAAAAACCTCATCCGGGCGTGAGATCGAGGGAATCGTGGCATAGTCATGCTTGATGATCGATATCCTCAAACATTTGATGTCCGCTTTGTTCGGATTGTTTGCATCGAGTTCACGACGTGAAGCGGAAATCCTGATCTTGCGGCAGCAACTTGCGGTCTTGCGCCGTAAGGCGCCGGGCAGGGCGCGCATTTCTCTTTTGGATCGGTTCGTTCTGGTATGGCTCTTTCGGTTTTGTCCAGTGTTGCTGGATTCAATCCTGATAGTAAAACCCGAAACAGTCGTGCGATGGCATCGAAACGGCTTTCGGTTTTATTGGCGGTGGAAGTCACGAAATCGACGTGGGAGGCCGAAGGTTGACGCTGAGATCCGCAATCTCATCCGGCGGATCAGCCTTGAGAATCCATTGTGGGGTGCGCCGCGCATTCACGGAGAATTGTTGAAACTCGGGATCGATACCTGCCAATCCACCGTAGCAAAGTACATGGTAAAGCGGCCTCGGTCAGGCGTGGAAAACATTCCTCAAGAATCACAAGGACGGTATCGCTTCTTTGGATTTCCTTGTAGTTCCGACCGTTGGGTTCAAGATTCTATACTGCCTCATCATATTGGATCACGGTCGAAGAAGAATCCTGTGGACCGGTGTGACCTTTCATCCAACGTCGGAGTGGGTTGCGAAACAGATTACAGAAGCTTTCCCGTGGGAGGAAGCTCCTGATTTTCTTATCCAGGACAACGACGGAGCCTTTGGTCTTGTCTATCGGCGCAGATTAGAGGCGATGGGCATCCGAGATCGACCAACAGCGCCGCGATCACCGTGGCAAAATGGACATGTTGAGCGGCTGATCGGATCCATCCGGCGTGAATGCCTGGATCATGTGATTGTTTTCGGCGAAGCACATCTTCGCCGGATCATGCACGGCTATGCCGAATATTACAATTCAGCGCGAACTCATTTGTCTTTGGAGAAAGACTCGCCCGCAGGAAGGCCTGTTCATGGAGTGGGTGCAATCAAATCCATACAATGGCTTGGCGGATTGCATCATCAATATGTTCGGACATAGTTTTTGGTAAGGACACGCATCTGCAGAGCAAGATAAACAGAGGCAAGAACTGCGGAAGAATTATGTTTTTATGATCTTGGCGAGCCATTTCTATCGCGCTATCGTCGCCATCCGAGCGCATGACTTCGCTGATCAAATGTGAAACAGTGTCCTCAAACCAGATGGCAAGCTCGGAATGCAGGTCGGAAAACTCAGACCACACTACGTCAGTGAAATAGCGTTCTGAAGTTCGTACCATGACAGTCGTTCGCCGTTGACGCGGGTAACGATAGGGCGCCACATCATGCTTCCGGCACACGGCAACGAACAGTCGCACCGACCAGACATCCGGCAAGGAGAACTTGAGCTCAATTGGTTTCTCGCCTCGATCGCTTTGCAGCCGTTCCTTAATACGGCCGATCGCTGCACCGGCCGCCGCGCGCTCGCCGTCCGTGCCGGATCGGCGGAATAGAGTCTCGAGCTTGGCCAGTCTGGCTTGAAGAACGTCATCTCCAAACGACATATGAAACCTCTTTTATGATCTCGAAATTGACAGTTGCATGTGCGTCAAATAAAAGTCAATCGCCGCGCGGATAGTCCGGCATTGATAGTCTCAGGCGGCAAAGGCGTCCGGTTTTAAACTCAGATCAAGCTTGATATCGGTATAGTCCACTCGTGGCTTGAGCCGACCCCGTTCGCCTTTTTTGAGTTCTACCAGACCATATCGCTCCATGGTTTTCAGGGTTCGAGACAGGTTGGATTTCTCCCGACCGGTGAGTTCGGCAAGCTCCGTCAGCGACTCAGGTTTGGTCTCTGCGATGAGAGCCAGAAGATCCCTGTTGCGGTCCGACAAAACTTTTGCAACGCTGTCCATAGAAGTGAACCAGACTTTGGGTTCACCTCGCCTGGGCTTGTAGGTCCCGCGGGCAATCGCAATACTGCGTGCTTTCATCTGCTTGTAATCGGCAATCCCGACTTTCAACGTTGTCACAGGTTTACTCCTCTTTCCTTCAACACTTTATCCACTTCGTTCCAAAAGTCCTCCATCAGCTTGCCTGCATCCTCATAGTCATAGGGCTTGATGGTTCGAAAACGGTGCTTGTGGTCCTTCTCTGTTCGTCTCTTTGCGCCCGGGCCACTGCCTGCCTTGACCGCATGAGCATTGTCAAAACCGGCAAGGCGTTCCCCGTCCTTGCCGTGCAGCGTCAGTGAGTAATCAAGCCCGTGAGGTCGGTCCTCCGACGGCTCAACGGATCGCACCTCGAATTTGACCCAGTGCTTTCCGGTTGGATCGTTCACCAGAATCTGCCCGTCAAGGTCGAGGAGGGTATCCAGGTTCGGATCTCTGATCTGCCTGCTCATACTGCAGTGTTATCAGTAAATGATAACTTAATCAAGGAAGTCAAAGTAGAAGTCGGGATCGAAATTGCAGGATTGCCTGATCTTCAAGAGATTTTCCCTGTTCTGCAGAATTATTTCCCTGTTAGCTGAATAAAGTTCCCTGTTATCTTTTCAGGGAATTTTCCTGCAAGCCACTGTTCTTGCTGCACTAATCGCGGAAATTTCAATGGAATCCGACCAAAACTGCGAATCTTCCCTGTAAATCCCTGTTTATCAGGGAAATCCGGCGGAGACGGGTTCGCTCCAGACTGCATCCACCACCAGATCTTTCAAAAGCACTGAACATCTCCAGGTAACATCGTGGCGGCTCGAAATGCGTTGCATTTCAGGCGGGCTCGATCCTGTCTGGCTCCACCAGAACATACAGCCCCGCAGCAAACCTGTTTATCGCATGGTTTAATTCCTTGAAATCTCTCAGCCATACCTAAAAACGTCAGGATTCTTTACGCTTTGGTGCAACGTCTATGGGCTCAGAAAGTTAACACCTTGATTTTACTGCGCTATTCTGTGTGGCGCAACACTTGCTAGGTTCGTAATGATTATAAGAATTATCTTCGAACCATCAATTTCAAGGAATACTTTCATGTCCCGTGCGTCCGTATCACTTTTTTCCATCGGTCTCGTTGCCTTGACCGGACTGATGAGCCTGCCGGCGAATGCCGCGTTGGTTGGTTATGACAATCGCGCTCTTTTTGAAGCAGCAGCAGCACCTTACACTATCGAGGACTTTAACAGCTACGTGGCAGATGTCCCGTTTCATACGGCTGCTGTGGATGCCGGTGACTTTGTAATTTCAATGACTGGCACGCCAAGTACTTCCGGCTATAACATGATTGACGTTGTGGCTGATTCATCTGAGTCCGATGTCAACGGCACAGTGAACATGAGGGTTTTCACAGATAATTCGCCGGCGGCGACTCTTGTCTTTACCTTTGGAGATGCAATCACGTCCTTTGGAGCAGACTTCAAAAGTTTCAATGACAGTTCTGCACGAACTCAAGTTTATGTTGATGGCATTCTTATTGTGCCGGCCATTGGTGCATCATCAGGCTTGAACTCCTTCTTTGGCTTTATTTCCGATGCGGCCTTCACGACCGTAACGTTTGTTGGCCTTGCCAATGACGTCTACGGCATTGACAACATCACTTACGGCGGAACGGTTCCTGAACCGGGCATTCTTGGCCTTTTCGGTCTGGGCCTTTTCGGTCTGGGTGTGACACGGCGTCGGCGTTCTGTCTAAGCCGCTTCTTCGAGACTATTCCAGATTTGGGGTCGCCGTTCCGGCGGCCCCTTTTTCTTTTGGCGGTTCTGCCAGTTCTTGTCTCATTTGAATTCGGTCCGGGCGCGTCCGAAGCACGCCGTCTACGGATAGATTTTACAAATGCATTCGGACCGGCAGGCGGGTTGTGTATTTGACTTGCCGCAGTGAGAAGCTTGAGCTTGCGGACCTGACCGATTTATGCCCCAGCAGGCATTTGTTGAGGAACTGATTGTAGGACGCGATGCTGTCCGTGACGACGTGGAGGATGTAATCCCAGTCGCCGGATATTGAATAACATTCCGTGACCTCGCCCAGCTCCTCGACATGAGTCTCGAAGGCCTGGCGGACAGAGTCTTCATGGGCGACCATGGAGACGCTGACCAGCACCTGCACGGTCAGGTCAAGTTTCTCCGGATCAAGCAGAACGGTCCGTTTGGCAATGATCCCTTCGTCTTCCAGTTCTCGAATGCGGCGCCAGCATGAGGTTTTCGAAATGCCGGCGATATCGGCGAGCTCCTGTTGAGATTTTGAGGCATCGCACTGCAGGGCATCGAGCAGCAGCAGGTCGGATCTTGTCAATTTTAGTGACACAGCTTTGTTCCAGATTAGAGAGATATCTGGAAGATATTATCCAGTATTTCTCCTGAAAACAAGTAATGAGAACTGAAACCTCAGTTACCTTGCAATAATCTATTTGCGGTGTTGACCACAAACTGATCCGCAAAGCGAGACGAAAATGACCAATCCAGCACGGGTACGGCGCAGCTGGGCCGAGCCCTACAAGATCAAGACCGTTGAACTCCTCCACATGACAACCCGCGAGGAACGCGAGGCCGCCCTGTTGGAAGCCGGCTACAATACGTTCCTGCTGCGCAGCCGGGAGGTCTACATTGACCTTCTGACCGATAGTGGAACCTCTGCCATGAGTGACCGGCAATGGGCCGCTCTGATGCTTGGCGATGAGGCTTATTCCGGCAGCGAGAATTTCTACAATCTGGTTGAGTCCGTACAGGAACATTACGGCTACAAATATCTCGTGCCGACGCATCAGGGCCGCGGTGCGGAAAATCTGATGTCGCAAATTCTCATCAAGGACGGGGATTTTATTCCAGGCAACATGTATTTTACCACGACCCGGCTGCACCAGGAACTTTCCGGCGGCCAGTTCGTCGACGTCATTGTTGACGAGGCACATGTGCCGGGCAGCGCATTTCCCTTCAAGGGCAATGTGGATCTGCGCAAGCTTGAAAAACTGGTCAGTGACGTCGGTGCCGATCACATTCCCTATATCTCTCTGGAGGGCAATGTGAACATGGCTGGCGGCCAGCCGTTCTCGATGCAAAATCTGCACGACCTGCATGCCTTTTGCCGGAAGCACGACATTCTCATCATGCTTGATGCGACGCGCACGGTGGAGAACGCCTACTTTATCAAGCAGCGCGAAGAGGGATGGGGCGACAAGAGTGTCAAACAGATCCTGCTTGAGATTTGCAACCTGACGGACGGCTGCACGATGTCGGCCAAGAAAGATTCTCTGGTCAATATTGGCGGGTTCTTTGCTTGTAATAGTGAGGAGATCTATCTCAAGGCGCAAAACCTTGTGGTCGTCTATGAGGGTCTGCATACCTATGGCGGGCTGGCCGGACGGGACATGGAGGCGATGGCCCAGGGGATCCGGGAGAGTGTCGAGGAAGCTCATCAGGCGGCGCGCATCGGGCAGGTTTATTATCTGGGCGAAATGCTCGAAAGCGCCGGGGTGCCTATTGTGAAGCCGATCGGGTCGCATGCGATCTTCATCGACGCCCGGGCGTTTCTGCCACACGTCGATCAGGACGCATATCCGGCGCAGGCGCTGGCGGCCGAGATCTACAAGGAGGCGGGCATTCGCACCATGGAGCGCGGCAACGTGTCGGCGGGCCGTGATCCGGAAACCGGTGAAAATCGCCACCCGAAACTGGAGTTGGTTCGGCTGACGTTGCCCCGGCGGGTCTATACCCAGGCGCATATGGATGTGGTTGCAGAAACGATCCTTGATGTCTATGAGCGCCGGGCCGAAATCCGTGGACTTGAAATGATCTACGAGCCTGAATACCTGCGATTTTTCCAGGCCCGGTTTCAGCCGATTGAAAGGTGAGGCCTGCGCCTTCCCCTGGGAGGTTCTGCGTTCTGTTGTTGACACGGAGCCGCAGGGTGGTCTTTCTTGGGGCAAGGGAAGGTGTCACCAATGCAAGACTATCCACTGAGCGGACTTAAGGTCCTTGATTTTTCACGGGTTCTGGCCGGGCCGTTTGCGACGCGCATGTTGTCGGACCTCGGCGCCGATGTTTTGAAAATCGAGCCGCCGGAAGGCGATACCACCCGGCACTTTGGCCTCAGAAGCGGCGAGATGTCCGGCTATTATTTGCAGCAGAATATTGGCAAGCGCAATATTTGCCTCGATCTCAAAGCAGAGGGCGCGCGCGACCTGGTTCACAAGCTTGTGGCGGAGGCCGATGTTGTCGTCGAGAATTTTCGGCCCGGGATCATGGATCGGTTTGGCGTTGGCTGGAAGGATCTGAGCGCCGTCAACCCGAAGCTGGTGATGCTGTCGATTTCCGGCTTCGGTCAGGTCGGGCCGGAGCGCGACCGGGCGGCCTATGCCGGCGTCCTTCATGCCGAGACGGGGCTCCAGGCGCGTCAGGCCGAGGTTGCCGGCGGACATCCAACGGATATCCAGTTCTCGCTCGGCGACAGTTACACATCGCTGCACGGCCTTGTCGGTGTTTTTGCCGCCCTCAGAATGGCAGATCGGACAGGCACCGGGCAGCATATTGATATGGCGATGCTCAACGCCTTGCATGCCACTGATGATTTTGCCAATTACGGGCTTGATGATGTCTGGCCGCAGAACAACAAGAACTTTGTCTGGGATGCGCCGGAGGGAAAACGGATATTTCTGGCCGGTGATATCAAATGGCTGTGGCACGTGTTTTCCAACCGGGACGGGCTCACGGTTGAGATGCCCGAAGGCGCCGACCTTGAGACCAAGATTGCGCTGCGGCACGATACAATCGCTGATCACATTATGAGCTTCCCGAGCGCCCTGGCGCTGAAGGCAAAACTCGACGAGGTCAACATTGCCTGGGGCGATGTGCGCGATTTTGGCGAAGAGTCGTTTGCCCAGCCAAGCATCGAGGCGCGCGGCGTCTTTGTCGAAGTCGAGGACAGCGAGGGTAAAAAGCGGCGCACGACCCAGTCACCCTACAGGTTCTCGGATGCCAAAAGCGGCATTACGAGTGCGTCGCGCGCGCCGCGCCGCGGCGAACACAATGTTGCGGCGCTGAAGGACTGGATTGCCATGGACGAGGGCGAGATCAGCGGTCTTGTCGCATCAGGCGTTTTGTTGTCCGGCGAGGATGGCTAGAGCCGCCATCAATGACTGAGGGACTGATCACGCCTCCTTGAGGATCAAATCGCCAGCCTTTTCTCCGATCATCATGCAGGCAGCATTTGTGTTGCCGCTGACCACCTGGGGCATGATCGAGCCGTCGGCGACGCGCAGACCGTCCACGCCGTGGACTTTCAGATCTGCGCCGACGACGGCCATGGCATCGGGTCCCATCTTGCAGGTTCCGACGGGGTGAAAGGTCGGGCCGGCGGCGCTGCGGACAAAACTTTCCCACTCGTCGTCGGTGTTGATCTCTGCCCCTGGCAGTCGTTCGTTGATGATCTGGTCTTTCAGGGCATCGGTGCCATAGAGCGTGCGCACGAACTTGCCGGCGGTGACAAGCGTTTGAAGGTCATAGTCGTCGGCCAGCATATTGGCCTCGATGATCGGATGCTCCAGGGGATCGCCGGAGGCCAGCGACAGACGGCCCCGGCTGCGCGGACGGTTGACATTGGGCTGGAAGGTCATGGTGGGTTTTTCCATCAGGAACACGCCGTTCTCGTCAGAGCCATAGCCAAGCGGGGCAAAGTGTATCTGAATGTCCGGGTAGGACAGCTCGCTGGATGTCTTGACGAAAGCCAGCGCTTGAAAAACCACGGAGGTCAGCGGTCCTTCGCCTTTCAGCGCCCAGCGCAGTCCGGCTTTCATTTTGCCGCCGATGCTGGCGATATCATCGCTCAGGGCCGGCCCCTTGATGCTGGCTTGCATGGTCAGGCAGGGGTGTTCATGCAGGTTCTCGCCGACGCCGGGCAGGTCATGCACAACAGCAATGCCCTTGTCTTTCAGGTGCTGCGCCGGACCAATGCCGGACAGCATCAAGAGCTGCGGTGAATTGATCGAGCCGCCGCACAGGATGACTTCCTTGTGCGCCTTTGCGGTTTCCACGGCACCCTTGCGGCGAAACTTGAGGCCGGTTGCGCGCTTGCCTTCGATAGTGATACTGGTCGCCTGTGCACCGGTCAGTACAGTGAGGTTTGATCGTTTTCGCGCCGGCATCAAATAGGCCTGCGAGGCGGAGTAGCGCACGCGGCCCGACGAGGTGGTGTTCAGGATGGCAGTGCCTTCCTGGACCGCGCCGTTATAGCCCGCGTTTTTCGGAACACCGACCTCGGCGCAGGCCTCGACGAATTTCTGCGAAAGATCATGCGCACCCTGAACGGGACGGATTTTTATGGGGCCTTCACTGCCATGTTCCCCGGTTTTGTCCATCCGGTCCTGTTCCATGCGTTTGAAGACCGGTTCCAGATCATCAAACGACCAGCCCTGATTGCCAAGCTGGCTCCAGGCGTTGTAGTCGTCCCGGTCGCCGCGCACATAGATCGTGCCGTTGATGGAAGAACTGCCGCCGAGCATCTTGCCGCGCGGCCAGATTTCCGTGCGATTCTGCCTCGTCGGGTCGGGCGCTGTTTGATACATCCAGTCATATTTGGGATTGCCGACACCCAGAACCGAGCCAAACATCGGGATCCTGAGGGCCGGGTTGCGATCCGAAATCCCGGCTTCCAGCAGAAGGACGGTGTGCTGGCCAGAGGCCGTCAGCCGATTGGCCAGGGCGCATCCGGCGCTGCCAGCCCCGACGATGATATAATCAAACTCCATTACGCAATCTTTCCGTGCTGCTTTCGGGCACTATTCTTGTATTTCATATCACTGCGGGCTGTCCAGATCGTGATTGTGGATGGTCAGCCAATGGACCACGGCTTCAATCGCTCTTTGTTCGTTTTGCGCGGTGAGATCGCCGGCTTCCGGGGGGAATTTCATCCCGTGATTGCCGCCAAAAACAAGGGCGGAAATGTTATCGTTTGCAGATCCCAGCCATTTGTAGAGATTGGGCAGGGGACACAGTGGGTCACGGTTGCCCAAAACAAGAACGGTTGGTTTTTCGGTTTCGAGCAGGCCCGGATAGTTGCCGTTCTGTCCGTTGTCGCCGACCTGTCTACAAATCGGCGTCAGGAGGTAGGTCGCTCGTACCTCGCTGTCCGCTGATGCCACACGCCAGGCGACCAGGCTGCCGAGAGATTTTCCGGCAACGAATATACGATCTGTATCAAGACGATTATCGCTTCTTGCAAAGGCCACGATCTCTTCCAGGTCTTTGGTTTCTGTGGACAGGTTCTGAGAAGGCCTGGCATTGGCTTCCTTGTAAAAGCGCCAGTCAAAGCGCAAGGCTGCAAACCCTGCGTCTGCCGCGGCTCTGGCCAGGCTGCCCGTGAGCGGCTGGTCCATATCATAGCCTCCCCCCGGGGCAATGATGAGTGTCGGGAAGGGCCCCGGACCCTCGGGTACAATCAGTTTGGCGGCGAGCGGGGTGCGCTCAGCTGTGGGGATCGAAAGGTCGACTTCCCCAGCCTTTGCGTTGGTCACGGCGCCGAAAAGTCCTGCAAGAATGATGGCAGAAAATCGAAAAGGTTTGTTACTGGTCATTGATCGCCTTCCTTTCGGTTTATCGGTTACCGGCCGCCGCAGCAAAGTATTCGATAAGACTATCACATGCGCGCA
Source organism: uncultured Alphaproteobacteria bacterium (assembly GCA_965603015.1). Classification (GTDB taxonomy): domain Bacteria; phylum Pseudomonadota; class Alphaproteobacteria; order M2410; family M2410; genus JAUWTJ01. The sequence continues at coordinate 85,679 of CBFDBJ010000002.1, read as the reverse complement.
CGATGCGGGGGCAGGCCGTTTTGACAAATTGATCCTGGTCCATATCCGGATGGGAGATGAGGCGTTCAAGCGCTTCAGCGCCGTCATAGTCGGTGATTGCCAGTCTGAGGGAGAGAACCTGTTCGGCATCGCCAAAGTCAGTCCCCGGCAGGGTTGCTACGGATGCTCGCGATAACAAATCCGCCGCCAGCTCTTGACTTGAGCTCACACCGTAGGCCGCGGCGAGGTCAGCGGCATGTTCGGTGACATCGGGGTAGAGATAGAAGCCGCCCGCCAGAGGCGGATACTCAATGCCTGCTGCGATAAGTCGGTCGCGCGCATAGTTCGTGACCATGCCGTGGATCTTCGTGCAGAGGGCGATGTGTGCCTCAATGTCGTCGTGCTCCTCCACTGCGGCGATGGCGGCGTGCTGAACCGGGTGGCTGACGCAGGACCAGGTTTCACTTGCGATGGCACGCATGGCGGGCATAAGTCCGTCCAGGGTGTTGGGTATGAAAGCAAAACCGATCCGATACCCTCCGAGCGACAGGTGCTTTGACAGGCCGGTGGTGACGATGGTGCCTTCGGGGTAAAACCCGGCAATGCTTCGGTGCGGTCCGCCGTGGGCGATGAGGGAATATATCTCGTCCGAAATAACAACTATTCCGGCCTCCCGGCAGACATCCGCGATGTCCTGCAGGTCCTGCCCGGCAATGCCAAGTCCGGTCGGATTGTTCGGGTAATTCAGGATGATTTTTTTCGGATTGAGTCCCTTTGCCCGGGCCTGCAAAATCGTTTCTCTAATGAGCTTGCCGGACATCCTGTGATGGTTGGACGCCTGCGTTGGAATCTTGATCGCATTGGTTCCGGCAAGTTTTGCTTGCGGCGCATAAGAGACCCACGACGGCGTTGGCAACAGAACGTCGCCCTCGATTGCCATCTGGGCGGCGAAGATCAGATCCTTGCTCCCCGGACCAACCATGGCACTCAGGCCGTCGGCGGTGAACGACAGGCGGTTCGAGAAATACGCAAGGGCTTTGTCTCTCAGGCCCGGCAGGCCCAGCGTGGGCGGATAGCTGTTTGATCCGGCGGCATCGGCGAGGGCTTTTGCAATGCGCGCCGGAACCGGGAAGGGGGATTCGCCAAAGCCCATATGACAAATGGTTTCCCCTGATGCCCGGCGTGCGGCGATTTCTTCATTGATACGCAAGGTGGAGGACTCCGGTATGCCGCCAACCTGCCTGCTCAATCTGAATGGAAATGTTGAATTTGCTGTCATTTTTTGCCCGTTTCGGAAGGGGTGTTTGTTCTTGTAATGTAGGCTGAAAACTCGTGCAGCTGTTCTTCACTGCTCCTGATTGCTTCTAAAGCCTTCTCGCCGCCATTGGCGATCATGACCGTTGTCAGCGCTTCGACCAGCGCCATGATCGGCAGGGTGGTTCCCGGGATCAAGGGGAACGGGCTCTTGCGATCGAATGTGAGCACCAAATGGGCATGGGCCGCCAGGGGCGACAGAGCGCTATCTGTCAGGGTGACGATTTTGGCGCCGCATTTAGCGGCGTAATTGGCTGCCGTGACCGTCGTGGTCGTGTAGGGGTGCGTTCCGATGACAACAAGGACATCGTCCGGGCCGATGCCGCGAATATCGTCAGCGAACGTTCCTCCGTGTCCGCTGCTCAGGGTTACGTCGCTACGGACCATCCGACAAATATAGTGCAGCGAGAAAGCGGCCGGAAAGCAGCTGCGCATCCCGAGGATGAAAATGCGGTTTGCGTCAAGCAGGGCGAGGGCGGTCTGCTTCAGGATGTCCGGTGAATTGTGCTCGAACACATAATCAAGATTTGACGCATTGGCATTGCGAAGGTCCGTCAGAAGTCCGGTTTCCGTGTTCTGTTTGCCTTGTTTCTGAAGGCGGCGCGCACGTTCAGAATATTCCATGCGAACCTGTCGCAGGTCGGTCTGGAAGATGGCGCGCAATTCCGGATAGCCGGAAAAGGACATGAATTTTGCAAACCGGACGAAGTTGGACGGATCAAGATCAAGACGGCTGGCGATCCCGCGCATTGACGACAGAGCAACTTCGTCGGGATTGGCGACTATGTAATCGGCAATCTTCAGAAAATTCGGGCTCAGTTCGCTGCGACATCTGGATATCGCGGCGGTGAATTCCTTGACGCTCGGGGCGGGAACGCTTTGCATGACTATGTTTCCGGGTTCGATCTCGTCATTTTTTGACGATGTTTTGCAACACTTGTTGCGCAATGTTGCGTGTTTTTCAAGAGGCGTTAATGCAACACTCGTTGCGCGTTTCGGCATTATTCCCAACAAGCGTTGCATTGGGGATGTGCGGTTGTTAACCTTGTTAATGGAATCAGGGATGTCATCGGCTGTTGTGTGTCGGGGCAGGGTTCCCTTTTTGGGGTTTTGTAATAGTCCCGTTAGATGTTTGAGGCGGTGTGAGCCGCCAGGATGGGCCCGGTACGCTGCGGTTTGACTGCTGTTGGCGATTGCCTGGATTTGGGAATGATAGAACGGAGAAGATGATGAAATTTACAGACAAGCTAAAAGTGGGTGCCTCGTGTATCGCGCTCATCGGGGCGCTTGCTCCGACCGCCTTTGCTCCGGCGGCGATGGCGCAGGGGGCTGACAAGCCATTGATCGAGGAACTGCTGGTTACGGGTACGCGCTCAAAGCCGCGCACTGCCCTCGATTCGCCGGTCCCGGTTGATACTTTCGATGCGATAACTCTGGAGCGTCAGGGCAATGGAGATCTGACCGAGACGCTCAGAAATCTTGTGCCATCCTATTCGGCGACAGCGCTTACCGGTGACGGCAGTGCGTTCGTGCGATCGACCTCCCTGCGCGGACTGCCGCCAGATGATACGCTCGTACTTGTTAATTCAAAGCGGCGCCATCGCTCCTCCTTGATCCAGCACTTTGGTGCTGCGATGAGCTCCGGGGCCCATGCGGTTGACGTCGGTATGATCCCGAGCATTGCGCTCAAGAACGTCGAAGTTCTTCGCGACGGGGCTGCGGCTCAGTACGGTTCTGATGCGATTGCCGGTGTCATGAATTTCATTTTGAAGGATAGTGATGAAGGCGGGCAAGTTCAGGCCCAGGTCGGCACATGGTTTGAAGGCGAAACGGACTGGAAACTTGCGACCAACTTTGGACTGCCACTTGGCAATGACGGGTTCCTGAACATCAGCGCCGAATACGTTGACAACGAGCAGCTGTCTCGCGGTGGCCAGGATGTGGATGCGATTGGCGTCGTTGGTGCCAAAAACCCGGCAATGAACTGGGGTCGTCCGGCTTCAAGTGGACTGCGCATGATGTATAATGCTGCGGTTTCCCTGGGATCTGCAGAAGCCTATCTGTTCGGCAACTATGCCGACACAGTCGGCACTTACAGCTTTTTCTACAGGGAGCCTGACAAGGCTGGCATTTTGACGCCTGTGCCTCTGGACCCGTCAAATCCGGCCGGCGGCAACTTCTGTCTGTGTGACGCTTATCCTGCCGGCTTTACGCCGCTGCTTGATGGTGATCAAAGTGATTTCAGTCAGGTTGCGGGTATCCGCGGTGAAACTGAAGGCGGCTGGAACTACGACTTCAGTCTGTCCTATGGTCAGAACCGTATGGAATATACGCTCAATAGATCAATTAACCCGTCCTGGGGGCCTGATACGCCGACGTCCTTTGACATTGGTGATCTCGAGCAGCGTGAAATGAACCTCAATGCTGATTTCTCCAAGCAGGTAAGTGATCGCACAAATGTGGCGTTCGGTGCCGAGTGGCGCGAGGAAACCTATGAAATGTATGTTGGGGACCGTGCCGCATGGGATGCCGGTGACTGGACCGGTGTTGGTGCGTTGATCGATCCTGTTACTGCGACCAACTATGTTGAGCCCGGGATTGGTGCCAATGGCATGACCGGAATATCTCCGGAAACGGCCGGCGAATTTTCACGTGAAAACTGGGCGGCCTACGTCGATATGGAGACTGATTTCAGCGAAGACTTCCTCGTTCAGGTTGCTGTTCGTCATGAGAACTTCTCCGACTTTGGCAGTACAACAGTCGGAAAGCTGGCTGCTCGTTATGCGCTCTCGGATGTGATTACCTTGCGCGGGGCCATTTCGACCGGCTTCCGGGCTCCGACACCTGGTCAAAGCAACTACTCCGGTATTGTGACGACATTTGACGTTGGTACGCTTGAGCAAACCCAACAGGGCACGTTGGCACCGACGCATCCGCTGGCGGTTGCAAACGGTGGTAAAGCGCTGGATGCAGAAACCTCTCTGAATACCAGCATCGGCTTTTCGTTCCAGCCGGATCCTGCCTTTTCAATTACGGTTGATGGCTTCAAAATCGAGGTTGAAGACCGGATTATGAAGACGCAAAACATTGCTGTGGTTGATCCTTTGTTCACCAGCCTTTCGTTCTATACGAACGCGCTTGAGACAGAGACTACCGGAGTGGATGTTGTTGGCCTCTACCAACACGATTGGGACAACGGTTCGACGACAAACTTCACCTTTGCGTATAACCACACGGAAACTGAAGTGACCGGACAGACTCAAGTGGGCGGCATTGATCCGGTTTCTGCCGGCGCCATTGCAAATATCGAAGGCAACCTTCCTGAAGACCGGACAAGCTTTTCGGTTGTTCATTCGGTCGGACGCCTCTCCGGTATGGTTCGTGCGAACTATTACGGTGAGACGGTTGACGAAGATGGTGCCAATACGCCGATCGGATCGGAGCTTATCTTCGATGCGGAAGTGCGTTTCGCCATGACCGAGAAGTTCGAACTGATGCTTGGTGCCAACAACATGTTTGATGAGTATCCTGACAGAGTACCAAGTCGCGTCTCCCAGGGCATGCCCTATCCTCGTCGGACGCCTATCGGCTCCCACGGCGGTATGTGGTATCTGCGCGGCGTTTATAACTTCTAATCTGATCCCTCATGATCCGAAGACTATGAAGCCCGGCGCTATCGAAAGATGGCGCCGGGTTTTTATCTGGTCCGGGGTGTTACTGTCTGATCTTGCATTGCCGATGCGGCTCTCGTAGCCTTGTTGCCTGTGTCCCTTTGTGGGGCAGCTTAACAGGCAGGGAACGACAATGAGCCAGACAGATACGCCCTATTTTCCTCCTCTCGTTTTCGGATCTGAAACCGGGACGCCGCCGCGGGTCTTCGTGTCGCCGCATTGCTATGTGCAGGGGCCCGGTGTGCTGGATAATCTGGGACGATACCTCGGCGTGCTAAAGGTGAAAACCGCTGCAATCCTGATTTCGGACGGCGGCCTTGCCCGGTTCGGGGCGCAGATTGAGAGCAGCCTGGGTCATGAGGGGATTGCGCTCCGCATCGCGCCCTTTGGCGGGGAGTGCTCCCTTGAAGAGATTGAACGGGTGACAGATGAGCTTGCCGGAGCAGAACCCCGGATTGATTGTCTGATCGCGGTTGGTGGCGGCAAGTGCATCGATGCAGGCAAGGCCATTGCGCATCGGCTCGGTGCCCGCGCGGTCATTGTGCCGACGCTCGCCTCGACAGATGCTCCGTGTTCGGCGCTTTCAGTGATCTATTCGCCCGAAGGGGTGCAGGTCGGCGTGGAGTTTTTCCCTGACAACCCCTCGCTTGTCCTGATGGATACGGAAATTATCCTCAGGACGCAGCCCCGGTATCTGGTGTCCGGCATGGCCGACGCGCTGGCGACCTGGTATGAGGCGCGGGTTTGCATTGCCAATCCGGCGGCGCGTTCGACGCTCGGAGCGCGGCCAACGCTGGCGGCGGCCTCTGTCGGGCATCTGTGTGCTGAAACGGTCTATTCATCAGCTCATGGTGCGCTTGAAGCCATGAAGGAGGGGGCTATCACTCTCGATTTTGAAAATATCGTCGAGGCCAATACGCTGCACAGCGGGCTCGGTTTTGAGAGCGGGGGTCTTGCTGCTGCGCATGCTCTGGCCAGCGCCTTGACGATGATTGCCAAGGTCGATGCGGCGGTTATGCATGGCGAAATGGTGGCGCTGGGGATCCTGACCCAGCTTGCTCTGGAAGGCGATGATGCCGAGTTTGCCCGCGCGCTTGATCTGTTCATGGCGGTGGGCCTGCCGGTGCATCTGGGCCATGTCGAGCTGGACCCGGAGGCTGACAAGGCGGCGATCGATCAGGTGGTGACCAGTGCCTGTCTTTATCCGACCATGGTGAATTTCGATTTTGAAGTTGATGAGACCCGGTTTCGCGCCGCCCTGATGGATGCTGACCGGCGCGGCCGGGAGGCATGCAAGACGCGGGGTGATGCGCCCTTCCGGGCACTGCGCGTCGGCTGATCGTCAGCGCAGATTTTCATCATCGTGAAAAAAGTGACGTTTCCCGGGTGGGCCATGTCTATTGATGCCTGCTTTTGGGGTAAAACCGGTCATCCTCGCCCGAGCTTGAAAACTTCCGTTCATAGCCGAGGCGGACTTTGACGCCTCATGCTATTGGACTGGAAGACGCCGAGGTGATCTTCCATACTGCATATAGTGTGTATAATTGATTTGGTTCGGCTTTCCAACTCTGAGAGAAGGTCGTCCCGTCGGGACAAGATTTGTCGTTGCGTCTCCAGGGGAGCTTTGCATCATGGACATTAGGGATCTAACAGAGGTTTCATTGGATCAACTGCATGAAGCAATGTTGGATGCCTACAGTGACTACGTCGTACCGATGACGATAACTCGAGAACATTTTGAGCGCATGTTGGTGCAGCGAGCCTTTACACCTGTCCACTCTCGCGGAGCCTTTGAAGGCGACACGCTTGTTGCATTTTGGTTTGTCGGAATGAGTGAAGACCATGAACCGAAGGCGCTCTATGGCATCGCTGTAGGAACGAGACCTCCATGGCGGCGCAAAGGCCTGACTGAAAAGGTCTTTGAACCCGTCGTCCGAAATGCACCGGGCGTGGTCTCAAAAATAGTCCTTGAATGCCTCACCAACAATGACCGCGCTCTGCCAGCCTATGAGAAACTGGGATTTCAGCGACGTAGACGCGTCGTATTGAGCCGTGGAAACTTCCGACCTTTGAAAGGCCATCCAACGATCAAAATCGAGGAAGTTTCACTTCGGGAAGCGCGTGATTATTCCGCCCTTCTTCAGACCTGGATGCCGACCTGGCAAAACTCCTTTGGCGCGCTGGAGGCGTTTCCAGACGAGGCGCTCTGTCTGACCGCACGAAACCAGGATGGGCTACCCATTGGACTCGGATGCTTTGCCCGCAAATCCAGACAAATTCATCAACTGAGCGTTCCAAAGGGGCCCAAACGCAAAGAGATCACCACAACACTCCTCCACGCCGCACAGGCAGAAAACGGTGAGCAACCCCACTTCGTGAATATCGACGCGAGCGACGAAGAGCTGCTTGACGTGATGGCTTCCCATGGTTGGGAGCACTACGGGGATCAATATGAGATGATCCTCAATCTTTCGAAGTGGACCAAACCTTGAACAAACTCTACGGCTTCTCCCAACCAAACTCTCAGTCAGCGATCTGTCAGGCATGTCCGTTCAGGGTCAACAGCAGGCCACTGGAGCCACTTTGAAAGTGGTCCGTTATAGACCCAGGAGCAGACGAACTGAGCACCAGAGTGCCAAAACGCTTGACCGGTTAAAAGCCTCCCCGCACAATGTTGTCTGTAACCGATTGATATTAAAAGGTTTTACAGTCCCGGGGCCGTAGCTCAGTTGGGAGAGCGCCACGTTCGCAACGTGGATGTCGAGGGTTCGATCCCCTTCGGCTCCACCACTCAGCATTCGCATAGCGAATGCGTTCTTTCTGCCAGTCTCATCCGGGCGGCTCGAAATGCGTTGCATTTCAAGCGGGTTCGATCCCCTTCGGCTCAACCAGATTCAGCCGTCAGCCCCGGCGACAGGCTGGTCGTCGGGGCTGGTGTGGGGGCAGGTGAGCCAATCCGCTTTAATGGTGCGTGAGGCCTTCCAGCGAGATCGTTATCTTTTCTTCGTCGGTCGCCCGGATGCAATATTCAGTTGGATAATACCCCCCGACCTCGTATGCCTCCGGCTGCTTGACTGCAAAACAGGCGTTCGGATTGCTCACCAGAACTTCCATGGTGATCATCGGTTCGATGAAGGTGATGTGACCGTCATAGGCGCCAAAAACCAAAATGTGCTCGGCCTTTGCGAAGGGCGGGCCGGCTTGCGGCGAGGTCGAATCCAGCAGGTGGTTACCCATTTCCGATACTGCCGCGCCGATACTGATATAGTCGGGCGGCGTAAACCTTGCTTCCACCGGTTTGGTGGCTATTGCGAAATCATCACAATTCATCAGGATACCGCAGGATCCAGTGCGAATGTTCTTCACGGCTTCCTGACTGACCATATAGAAATGAAAATCGAAATGAGGGACGGCCCAGTTATCCGGCATATGTCCCTCGGGGTTATAATTGACGCCGGCCCAGGTGAAGGGCAGATCCATGTCTGCCGCTTCTGCAGGCAGCTCCAGCTTGCGCTCCTCGTCGCCTTCACATTCCATCGGGCCAAGTGCGCCATCACCGTCCACATCATAACAGCGAGAAAAGTTGTTGCGCTTTTCGGGAAGGCCGTCCAGCGCATCTGCTGTCATCTCAATGCCGATGATCGCCGGTGTTCCGTCAGCGCGGGTCTTAACGAAGGTCTGGATGGTTCCGTTGCCAAGCGCCTGCGCTTCACCGAGATATCGTCCCGGAGCGCCTTCTTCCGGCGAGCAAGCGGCGAGCCCCGCTGCCATTCCAACAATGCCGCAGGCAAGTTTTACGAGTGAATTCTGAATCATCTTCTGGTCCCTCAAATGTCGATTAAATGAAATGAATGCAAGAGAACTATCGCGACTCGTTATCAATATAGTCTAGCGTCGGGAGAGCCTGCCGTCGAGTGTCAGATGAAGGGTAAATCCATTTTTGCGAGCGGCTGAAGCCCTGCGCAGGGGTCAGTTTTTCCGGAGATGCCTGAGGCGGTCGCGGCGGCCTGGTCAGCTCGGGTTTTCGGGGAAAATCTCTGCCAGTTGCTCGGCATAAAGGCGCATGGCGGCGCGGTCGCCGGCTTCCTCGGCGAGCGAAAACCCCAAAGTGAGCAGGTCCGGGTCATATGGATGTCGCACGAGAGCGGCCTGCAGGCGAGTGCGGGCTTCGGGGGTCTTGCCGACAGAATGAAGCGCGACGGCGTGGACGTAGGCAAAGCGCGGGTTTTGCGGTGCGAGGTTGGCCGCTCTTGCAAGGCGGGTTATGGCTTCATCCGGTTTGCCGGCGCGGATGAGGGCAAGGCCGAGGGCATGTTCCAGGGGGCCGTCCTCGGGCGCGGCTGCAAGACCCTGCAGGAGCGTTGCCCTTGTCTCTTCTTCTGCACCGCCGATTGTACCGCCAGGGCGCAAAAGTTCAGAGAGATTGATGTAGGACGGCGTAAAGCCCGGGTCGATTTCGATGGATTTTTGGTATTGCCAGGCCGCTTTGTCGAGTTTGCCCTGGCCCTGGAGAATGAGACCACGGTTAAGTCGACCTTCGCCGCGCCATGCGATCTCCTCATTGGCCGCAAGGAGCTCCGTGAGCGCGGCATCGAAAACCCTTCGATCCTCGCCTGAGAACGTGTCTGCCGGGACCTCCCGTAGCGCCGTTGCCGCCTCCATGCGCACTGATTTGACGGTGTCGCCGAGGAGCGGGGTGAGCGCGCTGGCTCGTTCCTGTGGTGCCAGGATTGTCAGGGCACGAATGGCTCCGATGCGGATGAGGGGATCGGTATCGCCAAGGTGTGAGAGTGCGATAGTCATGAGGGCGCGGTCGGGCACATTGGCAATGAGACTGAGCGCGGTCGCGCGAGTGATGGCAGGGCGGGTCTCATCCTCTATGAGCGTGAGGAGGGGTGCTCTGGCCGCCGGATTGCGAGCCCTCGCGGCGGCAATCGTTTGGGCGGTCGAATCGGTGGCTTCACGGGGGCCATTCCAGGCGTTGATATGCGTGGCTGCCACTTCATTGGTCATGTCGGCGTGGCAGCTGGTACAGGCATTGGGCGTGCCGAGGCTTTCCGAGAGGTCCGGTCGCGGCACCTTGAAACTGTGATCGCGGCGCGCATCGACCCCCATATAGGTGGTCTGAGGCATGTGACAGGAGACGCACTGCGCGCCTGCGGAGGCGGGCAGGTGACGGTGGTGGTCTGATGTGTCGAAAACCTCTGGCGCATGGCAGGAGCTGCACAGGGCATTGCCGCCGCGCTTCAGGGTCAGGGCGTGGGCGTCGTGACAATGGCTGCAGGTAACGCCCGCTGCCGCCATCTTGCTTTGCATGAAAGAGCCCCAGACATAGACCTCATCCTGGATTTGTCCGTCGGGGTGATAGAGGCCCTCATCCAGCAGATCAGGGGTGAACTGGTCGAGGAAGGCAGTGGCCGGGTCAATTTTGGCGGTGAGCGGTGTGCGGCGTGAATGGCATGCGGCGCAGATCTCGATCTCGCGACCCTGGTGAGACGCGCTCCTGTTTGAGGCGGTGGCTTCTCCGGCGACCCGTTCAAATCGCGAGGTGGGCGAATCGGAGAAACCAATGACATCGCTGAAGCTGCCAGAAGGCGGCCTGATCTCTTGCTGCATCGCAAGGAGGTGATCTGCGGCATCGCCATGGCATGAGGCGCAGGCGATGTTGACGGAAGTGGCGGTAGTTGCAAAGCGATCGCCGGAGACATTGTAGTTCCGGGCAAGTCCGGTCGAATGACAATCTGCACACATACCATTCCAGTTTTGCAACGGGTTTTTCCAGTGCAGCCGGTCGCCGGGCGGCACGGTGTCGCCGTCATAAAGATGATACCAGCGCTCGCCGCCCTGCGTTTCGGGGCGCGTGTCCCAGGCCCAGGGCAGGGCTTGCAGTCGGCCCGCTTCGGTTTGCACGAGATATTGCTGCAAGGGGGCGATGCCGAAAGTGTAGAGAACCTCGTATTGCTGTGCGGCGGCTTTGCTGTCCGGGAAGGAGACTGTTGCGAGGAACCTGTCGCCGCTGCGAGCCATGAGTGTGCGTTCGCCTGCGTGGGTCAGGACCTGGCCGTTGAAACTCCCGAGAACAGTGGCGGGACTGGCATGCTGCATGGCGCGGGCGTGGTGGGAGCCTTGCCAGGCTTTAACGGCTGCCGCATGGCATTCAACGCAGGACGTCTCGTCAGCCCCGGCGAATGCAACAGGAGAAGGGGCTGCTTTTACAGGGATAATCGTGACTGCCATAAGCGCCGTTACGATCAGTCCGGCGATGGCAGGATTGGAAACGCGCACTCTCTTGGATCTCCCTTGTTTGGAGGGACTATAGGAAGTCTGCCAAAGGGGGGCAACCGGATCGGTGCGGCGGGCCGTCCCCTTGACAAGCCTGCCCGGCAGGTGCCTTAAAGTCAGCAACAAAGACACACTGGCAGGAGAAAAACCATGGCGCTGACAGATAATTTACTGGCCGGCAAAACGAGCGTTGCAACCGGGCTTGTCGTGACCAATCCGGCGACCGGCGGGGTGCTTGAAACGGTCAGGGATTACACCGCCAAAGAGACCGAGGCGGCTGTTGTGGCGGCGCAGGAAGCGCTCGGGACCTGGTCGGCGATGACCGGCAAGGCGCGTGCCGGGATCCTGCGAAAATGGTTTGAGCTGATTACCGCGCATACCGAGGATCTGGCGCAGCTCATTACAGCCGAATGCGGCAAGCCGCTCGCCGAGGCGCGCGGCGAGGTGACCTATGGGGCCAGTTTTGTGGAATGGTTTGGCGAGGAGGCCAAACGCATCTACGGCGATGTCATTCCGAGCCACGCGGCGGGCAAGCGCATTCTGGTTCTGAAGCAGCCCATTGGTGTCGTTGCGGCCATCACGCCGTGGAATTTCCCGGTCGCCATGATCACGCGCAAGGTGGCTCCGGCGCTGGCGGCGGGGTGCACGGCGCTGATCAAACCGGCCGAGGCAACGCCCTTGTCGGCACTGGCGCTTGAGACCCTGGCGGTGGAGGCCGGTATTCCCGCCGCCGCCTTCAAGGTTATCACGACCAATGACCCGGCAGGGATTGGCAAAGTGCTGACCACGCATCCCTCGGTGCGCAAGATCTCGTTTACCGGGTCAACCCCTGTGGGCAAGCTTTTGATGGCGCAGGCGGCCGGGACCGTCAAGAAGGTCTCTCTTGAGCTTGGCGGCAATGCGCCGTTCATTGTGTTTGATGACGCGGATATTGATGCGGCGGTTCAAGGCGCCATAGCCGCCAAATACCGCAATGCGGGGCAGACCTGCGTTTGCGCCAACCGGTTCTATGTTCAGGACGGCGTCTATGAAGTGTTCGTTGAAAAATTCTCTAACGCCGTAAAGGCGCTCAACGTTGGCAACGGCGCCGATGACAATGTGCAGGTCGGGCCGCTGATCAATGAGGCGGCGGTGACGAAGGTCTCGGGTCTGGTGGATGAGGCTCTGGGCAAAGGCGCCGAAGCAAGGCTTGGCGGGGGACGGCACGCCCGCGGCGGCACGTTCTTTGAGCCAACAGTGCTCACCGGCGTGACGCCTGATATGGCGGTCTGCCACAACGAGATCTTTGGCCCGGTGGCCCCCATTGTGCGGTTTGTGGATGAGGCAGAAGTTATTCAGTATGCCAATGACACGCCCTACGGCCTTGCCGCCTATTTCTACGCCCGCGACCTTGGCCGTGTGTGGCGCGTTTCCGAGGCGCTTGAGTATGGCATCATCGGGATCAATGAGGGCATTATCTCGACGGAAGTTGCGCCCTTTGGCGGCATCAAGGAAAGCGGGATGGGCCGGGAAGGGTCCAAATATGGTATCGATGACTTTGTCGAAATCAAATATTGCCTGGTCGGCGGCGTCGATGATTGATGCAGGTGCGGTGACCTGGTGAAGGCTGCTTTTGGCTATTTTGCCGCCCAGGCTTCGTCGCCCCACAGGGCCTTGACGCGCTTGTCGCGGCCGCAGCTGTTTCGGTAGTATTTGTAGCGTAGCGGATTTTTGTTGTGATAATTCTGGTGGTAGGTTTCTGCAGGCCAGAAGTCTGTCGCCATACGGATCGGTGTTACGACCGGGTGCCCAAGCGTTCCCGAAGCCGAGAGATCTGCCTTCGAGGCCTCAGCACTCTGTCTTTGCTCATCCGACACGGCGAAGATCGCTGTTGTATAACTTTCGCCCCGGTCACAGAACTGGCCGCCGGCATCGGTTGGATCAACGCTGCGCCAGAACAAAAAGACAAGGCGTTCAAAGGAGGTGACGGATGGGTCAAAGGTGATCCGGACGCTTTCAATGTGGCCGGTGCCGCCTTTTGAGACCTGTTTGTAGGTCGGGTTTGCAGTGTGGCCTCCGGTGTATCCCGAAACGGTTTCTGTGACGCCTGGCACCTTGTCGAAGTCGGATTCGACGCACCAGAAACAACCCCCGGCGAAAATGGCGATTTCAAGTGTGCCTTGTGTGTCGGCGTCAGCCCTTGCGCTGCCGGCCCCGAGCAGGGCGAGGATGGTCAGGGTGGCAAGCTGCGCAAAGCATAGTGTGCGAAGGCGTGAGAAGGCAGAACGCATGGAAGTCTCCGAATCAAAAGGACAAATGATAGAGGTGGACGCGGCGCTTATGCGTCATCAGCCGGAACAAAGGTGAGCGCAACACCATTGTTGCAATAACGCAGGCCGGTCGGCTTCGGCCCATCCTTGAAGAGGTGCCCCTGATGGCCGTCGCAGCGCGCGCAATGATACTCCGTGCGCGGGATGACCAGCTTGAAGTCCCGTTTGGTCTCGAGGTGGTCCGGGATGAAGTCATAAAAGCTCGGCCAACCTGTGCCGCTTTCATACTTCGTGGAAGCGTCAAAGAGCGGCAGGTCACACCCGGCGCAATGAAAGACCCCGTCACGCTTTTCATCATTGAGAGGACTGCTTCCGGCTGGCTCAGTTCCGGATCGGCGCAGGACATCATATTGCCCGGGTGTCAGGCGCGCTTTCCACTCAGCTTTTGACAGAACAAGTTTTTCGATGGTTTCAGCGAAACTTCGGGTCATTCCAACTACTCCTGTTGCGCCAGCCGCAAGAGAGGAAAGCAGAAACTGTCGTTTTGTAAGGCGCATGGGGCGGGGTCCTGTGAGTGAGATAATCCGGACCCGTTGATTAGCACATTGAGCAAACAGGTCCGTTCATCTTTGATCACAAATCCGTGAACCAGGAGCGTGAACGGGGCGGAAAACCTTGTGGATCAGGACGACAGATCGTGGATCGTGGCGCTTTCGTCGGAAAGCTTCATGGCAAAAACAATATTCTCTTCCGACAATTCGATTGTTTTTACGGCTTTCCTGGCAACCGGTATGTCCATCTTTTTGCAAAGAAGGATCAGGGCAACGATGACCTCGGATTCGAGAAACTCCCTGGTCACATCACTCTGGTCCGGATCAGACAGCGTGGCGATTAGCTCGGATTCGGTGCGAAAATCGAGTTTTGCATCGTCGTCGAAAGGGAATCTGAGGTTGGTTGTCTCGCAAAACAGAGCCAGAGCCTTAAACAGCTCCGGGGTCGAGAAATAGATCTTGCGCTCTTCTCTATACATTGTTCCATCCTCTGTCATGCCGGGACTATAGGGCGACATCGTTGCACATTCTTTAATTAGCGCAAAGAGCAGCAGCACTATTTCGACGAGGACATGTTACGGAAAAACACTCTTGTCGTTGCCTTCAATTCACCGTCTCGTGAGAGATCGTCAGACCTCGTGGCTCTGTACCGCTTTTTGCGCGACACGTCAGTGCGCTGTGGCTAGAAAGGGGAAACAATAAAAGTAAAGGGAGGTCAGAATGACTGAGAGATTGAACGGCAAGGTAGCATTGATTACTGGCGGTACCAGCGGAATTGGGGAGGCGACGGCAGAGGTCTTTGCACGCGAAGGGGCGCAGGTCATTATCACGGGCCGCTCGACGGACAAGGGAGCCGCGATTGCAGAACGTCTTGGTGACGGCGTGAGTTACTTCAACGCTGATGTTTCCCGCGAGGAAGACATCAAAGGCACGATTGACCATGTGATAGAGACCCATGGCAAGCTGGACATCCTGTTTAACAATGCGGGCGGCCCGCCGCGCGGAACCATTGATGATATTTCATCGGAGGATATTGACCACGGTGTTCACCTGCTGTTGTCCAGCGTGATCCTCGGCATTCGCTATGCAGTGGAGCCTATGAAAGCTGGCGGCGGCGGTGTCATTATCAACAACACATCGATTGCGGCGATCCGGTACAATCAGGGCAGTCTGCTCTACTCAGTGCTCAAGGCTGCGGTCACCCATTACACAAAGCTTGCCGGTGTCGAGCTCGGGCCACATGGTATTCGGGTTAATTGCATTTCGCCAGGCGCCATCGCCACGCCGATCTTCTGGGGCGGCTCGGCTGTTGCCAATACCAAGACGGCTGAAAGCAATGCGCGCAAGCTTGAAAAACTGAAAGCAAATCTGGCGAAGGCGACGCCGCTGCAGCAAACAGGTCTGCCCGAAGACATTGCCGAGGCAGCGCTCTTTCTTGCCAGCGATGCAGGGCGGTTTGTCAATTCCCATGACCTGGTGGTCGATGGCGGCCGGACGTCAATGTTTTATGAGCCACACGACTGATCCTGCAGAACCGCTCCGAGGAGCGCTTGTAAACAGCCGATCCAGTAAACATATGTCAAATAAGCATACCAAAGTGGTAGTGATGCTGATATGCTTTACCTGCGAGAGTAACCCGTCCGTGGGCGGCAATTCTCTCGGAAAGGTTTTGTCTGCTTCGAACATGTGTTCGGGGCAGGAGGGTTCCTTGCGAAAGCTTGACTGCCTATGAAACGCAGCGCCGCGAAGTATCACAGACTGTTTGTGAGCCTGTTTCTTTTTGGCGCGGGCCTGTGGGGTCTGTCGTTCGTTGCAAGCCAGGCGCAGGATGCAATAACGTCACAGAACCGCGGCGTGATCCTCGAGGTCAAAGGGCCGATCGGGCCTGCACTCTCGGATTATTTCGTTACAGAACTGGACAAGGCCAATGCATCAGGCGCCTCTCTCGTTATCGTCGAGATGGATACGCCCGGCGGTCTGGATACCTCCATGCGCGACATCATCCAGGCGATCCTGGCGTCTCCCGCGCCGGTCGTGACCTATGTCAGTCCCCCCGGGTCTCGTGCGGCTTCTGCCGGACTCTATATTCTCGTCGCCTCGCACGTGGCGGCTATGGCGCCGGGCACAAATACAGGCTCCGCCACCCCGATCGAGCTTGGCGGGCCTCCCTCGCCGCTGCCGAAGCCGAAAGATGAGAGCGACGAAGACAGCGCGGAAGAAGAAGCCCCTGCCGATGAAGCTGCCGAGCCAGGTGACGACAAGACTCCGGCGCTTGGCAACCAGGATGCGCTCAGGGCCAAGGTCATCAATGATGCTGCAGCCTATATCAAATCCCTTGCCGAAATGCGCGGGCGCAATCAGGACTGGGTTGAGCGCGCCGTGCGGGATGCCGAAAACCTTCCCGCGAAGGAAGCGCTTGAACTGAACGTTGTTGACCTTGTCGCCACCGATATATCCGATCTTGTCGCGCAGCTTGACGGGCGCGAGGTCACGCTGTCCTCCGGTGAGACGCGCACGCTCGCGACTACAGGCCTTGTTCTGGAGCGGATGGTTCCCGGGTGGCTGACACGGTTCCTCAGCTTCATCTCAAACCCGAATGTTGCCTTTATCTTCATGTCTATCGGGACAACCGGCATCATCATTGAAATGTGGAATCCGGGGGCGATTTTTCCGGGCACCCTCGGGGTCGTATCGCTGATCATCGGGCTCTATTCCTTCCAGGTTCTGCCGGTGAACTGGGCCGGAGCGGCGCTGGTCGGTATCGGTATTGTGCTTGTTGTGGCGGAGGCCTACACGCCGAGTCTTGGACTGCTCGGGTTGTTCGGGCTTGTGCTGTTTGTTGCCGGGTCCTTGCTCATGTTCCCCTCGGACACGCCCGGCTTCACGCTGTCGCGGTCAGTGGTGTTTTCCGTGGCCGGCGTGATTGCGCTCTTCCTCGGTGTCATTTTGTTTGCCGTTGCCGAGACGCGCCATCGCGGTGCCCTCGTGGGTACCGAAGCGATGAGCGGGCGATCCTGCGTCGTCGCAGAGTGGGATGGCGGCGAAGGCTGGGTCGTCATTGATGGCGAGAACTGGAAGGCAAAATCTGATGGCCCGCATGAGGCGGGTGAGACAATTCAAGTGATCGATGTTGAAGGTCTGGTTTTGGTCGTCTGACCAGAGATCGGACGATTGATCGTATAGAAGAAAACAGGTGGGAGATCGTTATGGACGTTCAATTCGGATTTTACAGTTTTATCGCCGTCGTTGTTGTTATACTCCTGACACAGATCATCAAAATTCTGCGTGAATATGAACGCGGTGTGATCTTTACGCTTGGCCGGGTCGGTCGCAAGGCTGCCGGGCCCGGGCTCATCATTCTCATTCCGGTCATCCAGCAGATGGTCAGGGTTGACATGCGCACGCTGGTCCATGATGTGCCGTCCCAGGATGTGATTTCGCGGGACAATGTCTCTGTGAAAGTCAACGCGGTCATCTACTACCGCGTCGTTGATGCGATCAAGGCGATCAATCAGGTCGAAAACTTCATGGCCGCCACAAGCCAGCTTGCCCAGACCACTTTGCGGTCGGTCCTTGGCAAGCACGAGCTTGATGAAATGTTGGCGGAACGTGAAAAGCTCAACATGGATATCCAGGAAGCGCTCGACACCCAGACAGATGCCTGGGGTATCAAGGTCTCCAATGTGGAAATCAAGCATGTCGATATCGACCCCACCATGGTCCGCGCCATTGCCAAACAGGCCGAGACCGAGCGCGAGCGGCGGGCGAAAATCATTTCCGCTGAAGGCGAAGAACAAGCCGCAACCAAACTGTCGGAAGCGGCGAAGATCCTCGCCAGCGAAGACGGTGCGATGCAACTACGGTATCTCAGTGCGCTTCAGGAAATTGCCAATGATCGCACCAACACGATCGTCTTCCCGTTCTCGCTGGATGACATCAAGGGAACGCTGACAAAGGGCTAAGAGGCTCTATCGGGCGTCGTGCCGCTGCAGCCAGTCCAGCATCAGGGCATTGGTCTCGGCGGGGCGCTCCTGCTGGATCCAGTGGCCGCAGTCGAGGGTTTCGACTTCGAGATCGGCTACGTGGTCGCCCAGGGTATCTGATTTTGGAACCATGTCGTGATCACCGTAGATCATCAGGGTGGGCACTTTGACCTGCTGCTCGTAATCGCCGAGGATGCCCCAGTTGCGGGTGAAGTTGCGGTACCAGTTGATCGGCGCAACAAAGCCGGATTGTCCGAACGCATCGACGAAGACGCCGAGATCTTCGGCGCTCATGAGGAGTTTGCCTGCGGGCTCCATGCGGCCCTCGGCCATGTTGATCATTGCCATGCCCTCGCCGGGTGCGCGCGGGGTCTCCAGCCACTGATCGGTGCGGTACATGGCGCTGAGGAAGCGCTCGGTGTTGTCTTCAAAGACTTTTGCGGCGACGCCGGGCTGGCGGTTGAAATGGACAATGTACATGTCCGGCCCGAGCATCTGTTCCCAGAAACTGACCCAGTCGGTTGCGCCGCGTTCCATAAAGGGCACGCTCATATTGATCAGGCCGCTGATGCGGGTTGGATGCATCATGGCGACCCCCCACACGATGATGGCGCCCCAGTCATGGCCGACAAAGACCGCGTCGTCATAGCCGAAATGATCAAGCAGACCGGCAAGGTCACCGGTCATGTGCGTCATGTCATAGTCCTCGACCGCCGCAGGGCGCGACGAGGCGCCATAGCCGCGCTGGTTTGGCACAATGACGTGGTAACCCGCCTCGACCAGAACCGGGATCTGGTAACGCCAGGAGTAGGCGTGTTCGGGCCAGCCGTGGCACAGCACGATGGGCTTGCCTTTTTCACCTGATGTAAAGACTTCAAGGGTCACGCCGTTGGTTTCGATCATTTGCGGTTTTGGGAAGGAGGTCATGGGGAGCGCCTGTTGTTTTGGGAGGAACGAGAAATTATGAGGTCCGGCGTCGCCTGATGAACCAGGCGCCGCCAAGTCCAAGCAGAGCCAGGATGGCGATTGCTGCCAGTTTAATCCGGGGACCATAGATCTGTTTCATGCCATTGAGGAAGACCTGTTTGACCTGATCGTAGTCGTCGGCTACCGGCAAAACGTTGTTGTCCGCAGCCCAGGCCTCATAGTCGGCGAGCATGGCGGCAAGTAGCTCCGGATGGGTTTCGCGGAGGTCGTGGGCCTCGCCTGGATCGGTTGCTATATTGAACAGATGCCAGATGCCGTCGCCGCGCGGGCTGCGATTAAAAGTAATCTTGTGATCACCCTTGAGCAAGGCGCGGTTGCCGCCGAGCTCATAGCCGATGATCTCATCGCTGCGGCGCACGGCAGTTGCCATCCCTGAGGTCAGGCTGCCAAGATCCTTGCCGATGATGGGCTCGACGGGCCTGTCTGCGAAGGTGCCGCCGTGATCACGCACATCGGCAAACCCGAGGATGGTCGGTGTGATGTCGGTGACCCAGGTGAGGGCGCTGCTTAAGGTGCCTTGCGCGGTGACGCCTGGTCCCGAGATGATGAGCGGGACACGCATACCGCCGTCACCTGAGTAGAACTTGTAGTAAGCCAGCGGCGAGGCGGCGACTGTGGCATTTGATGGGCCTATGGCGTTGAAGCTGCCTTTTTCGCCGAGGGTCTCATAATCCGTGTTGTAGCCGACTTTTTTCATCCAGCGTTCAAGCAGAGCACTGCCATTGAGGCCGACAGGTTCAGAGCCTTCGGGTCCGTTGTCGGAGGTGAAAATGAATATTGTGTTGTCGTACTCGCCGGTCTCCTTGAGGTAAGCAATGAGGCGGCCGATGTGGGTGTCCATGGCATCGACCATGCCGGCATAGACCGCCATGCGTTTGGACTGGTAGCGCTTTTCCTCTTCTGTGAGGGCCTCCCAGTCGAGGGTTCCCGGGGTCACCACAGTTTCGGTCTCGGGCGGGACAATACCAAGGCGCACTGCGGCCTGGCGGCGGCGCTCGCGCAGGACCGTCCAGCCTTCGTCATAGGCGCCGAGGTATTTTTCGGTGAACTCCCTTGGGGCCTGGACGGGGATGTGAACGGCCTGGAAGGGGATATAGGCAAAGAACGGTTTTCCGTCGGCGCGATTTGACTCGATGAACTCGATCGACTTGTCGATGAAATATTTTGACGAGTAGAAACCTTCCGGCAGAGTATGTTCCTTGCCGTCGGCAAACCAGTTGGCCTTTTTGTAGATCGGCAGATAGGGTTTTTGTTCCCAGTTGTCGGCGCCGGTATCGGCCATGGCTATGGTGCGATCAAAGCCGCGCGCCGAGGGCAAAAGCTCCGGCGTTTTGCCAAGATGCCATTTGCCGGTCATATAGGTGTGGTAGCCGGCCTCTCTGAGAAGCGTGGCGACGGTCACCACATTATCGCCGAGCACACCCTGGTAGTTGGCGTGTTTCTTTTGCTCCGGTGGCAGGGCTTCGGGAATATTAGGCACGCCGTTGCGATGACTGTCGACGCCGGTGAGGAGCATGGCCCGGGTCGGCGCGCAGCTTGCGGCGGTATGATAGTTGGTGAAGCTGATGCCCTGTTGCGCCAGGGCGGCGATATTGGGGGTCGAGATTTCACCGCCGAAGGTGGAAATATCCGTATAGCCCAGATCATCGGCGAGGATGAGGACGATGTTGGGGCGCGGCGCGATTGCTTCGGCCTGCGCACGATGCGGGTTGCTCACGACTGAGGCTATAATTGCGGCACTTGCAACTACAAGTCCGAACTCTATTCGTCGCGTCATATACCAACCCCTGCCTGTCAAAACAATTGACACTTATAACGTCAAAACAATAGACTTGAGTCAACAGATTAGTCCCAGTGGTCTCGTTCTGTCGACCATCGTTTGAATCCGGGGCAGTTCAGAAAAACCGTGAAGGGGAAGATATGCCAGAAGATCGGCCGGTTCAGGAGTTGATGGGCGCGCCGGGGTCGCCCTATACACGCAAGATGCTCGGCGTTATGCGGTTTCGCAATATCCCTTATCGGCTGGAACGCCAGTCGCGCATCATGAAGGGGGCCGACAACCCGCACTACAAGACCCGGGCCCAGCCAAAGGTCTCGTTGCTGCCGACCTACTACTTCCAGAACGACAAGGGCGAGGAAGTGGCTGTCACGGATTCCTCTCCGCTGATCCGGCGGTTCGAGACGGAGTATGACGGGCGTTCGATTATTCCGTCTGATCCGGCGCTTGCCTTCATTGATATGCTGCTGGAAGACTACGGCGACGAATGGCTGACCAAGGCGATGTTTCATTATCGCTGGTATTATGATGCCGATATCAAAAAGGCCGGGGATATTCTGCCACGTTGGGGCGGGATTAATCAGCCCGAAGAGAAGGCGCGGGCCATGGGTGATTTCATTCGCGAGCGACAAATTGCGCGGCTGTCCTATGTCGGCTCAAATGAGGTGACAAAGCCGGTTATCGAGGCCAGCTTCAAGCGTTTCATTCATTTGCTCGACAGGCATCTGACCGAACATCCCTTCCTGATGGGCGAACGGCCGGGCTCGGCTGATTTTGCCATCTATGGCCAGCTGACCTGCCTGGCGCTGTTCGATCCGACGCCGCAGGCGATTATTCTTGAGGAATGCCCTCGCGTTTATGCCTGGGTTGAAGTGGTGGAAGACCTTTCCGGCTATCAGGTGTCTGACGAGGATTGGCTCGACATTGATAATCCGCCGGAGACCCTGAAAGATATTCTGGCCGAGGTTGGCCAGATCTATGCCCCCTATCTGATCGGCAATGCAAAGGCTGTGATGGAAAAGGCCAACAAGCTGGAAATGGTGCTTGATGGCGGGCAGTGGGAGCAAAACCCGTTTACCTATCAGGCCAAATGTCTGCAGTGGCTGCGCGAGGCCTATGCGGCGCTCGGCGACAAGGATCGCGCCCGTGTCGACGGGGTTCTTGACGGCACGGGCGTTTTGCAGCTTTTTGCCTAAACACATCAAGGGGACGAGACATGAACAGGCGCTTGTTACTCTGGAGCATTCCCGCCGCGCTCTATGTGGGTTTTACGCTGTGGTACACGGACTTTGGCGGGCCGCTGTCGGAAGAAGAAGTTGCCGAGGCCATGGCACACTTCGAGAAACGCGGTATGGAACCTGAACAAAAAAGCCGGATGCAAAGCTTCCTTGCGAACGATACAGGGCGCCAGTTTTTGATGGTCAACAATATCGACATGAACGAGACCCCGCCGCCGATGGAAGGCTTTGGGCCGGATGCGACAGCGGACGACTATATGAACCACTACATGGAACACATGTATCGGGAACTGTTATCGCGCGCCTGTCATCCCGCGTTTTTTGGCAGGGTCGCAGGGCCTGCGATGGATATATCCGGCATCGAGGGTGCGGAAAACTGGGATCAGGCGGCTTTGTTTCGCTATCGCAGTCGCAGGACTTTCGTTGAGATTGTGACCAATCCGGCGATCGGACCGCGCCACGACTTCAAGCTGGCGGCCTTGACCAAGACCATCGCCTATCCGGTCGAGGCGACACTCTATCTGAGTGATCCGCGTCTGCTGCTGTTGCTGGTTCTTGGTCTTGCAACGGCGTTTACTGATATTCTCATTTATGGCCGCAAGCGATAGCGCCGCAACTTTTCTGGAGCGACTGATGAAGACGGGTTTGAAAATTCTGACTGGTATTGTGGGGCTCGCCGTGGTCGGCCTTATAGGGATCAAGGTGTTTCAAAAGCCGATTGCGATGGCGCTGCTTGACCGGCAGCTTGAACAGAATATGGGGCGCGATATCTTTGCTGAATTCCCCGAGGGCCTGCATGTGGGCTTGTGCGGGTCTGCCGGACCCTTTCCCAACCGGGATCGACGGGGTCCTTGCGTCTTTGTTATCGCGGGGCGTGATTTCTATATAGTGGACAGCGGCGCCGGGTCACCGGGAACCCTCGGGTCCATGGGCTTGCCGAGGGGCGCTATCAAGGGGATTTTTCTCAGCCATTTTCATTCTGACCACATCGACGGGCTGGGCGAATTGATGATGAACCGCTGGGTCCAGGCCCGGCAGACAGAGCCGGTACCGGTTTATGGACCTCCAGGAGTTGAGCGCGTGGTCAACGGTTTGGCCGAGGCCTACGCGCTGGATGCGCTCTATCGGACCGCTCATCATGGCGAAGGCATCGCGCCGCCCTCTGGCAGCGGCGGGCGTGCCGTTCCCTATGACCTGGGGAGCGACCCGATGGCGTCTCAGGTTATTCTTGAAGCGAACGGTCTGACGGTCACAGCGTTTAATGTCGACCACGCACCCATATCACCGGCGGTGGGTTACCGGTTCGACTACAAGGGCCGGTCTGTTGTCATCAGCGGCGATACATCACCCTCGCCCAATGTTACCGCAATGGCGAAGGGCGCTGATGTACTGGTGCATGAAGCCCTGCAGCCGGTCATAATCGAGCGCTTTGAGGCGAGCGCGCGCGACCGCGGGGCCAAAGGCATGGCGAAAATCATGCATGATATTCTCGATTATCACACCAGCCCGGAACAGGCCGCATTTATCGCCCAGGAGGCCGGGGCGGATTATCTGCTGCTTTATCACATCGTGCCGCCGTTGCCCCGCTTCTTTGACAAGGCCTTTCTTGGCGATGCGCCAAAGCGATATGACGGTCCGATCAAGATCGGTACGGATGGTTTTATGTTGAGTCTGCCTGAAGGGTCAGATGAGATTGAAGAGCGGGATTTGTTGTAGGCGTTTTTCCGACCTGTCTAGTCGTCGGATGGTGAACTTGCGCGCTCGAAGGCGAACATGAAATCGGTTTGCATGAGATTGTCGATGCCCGCTGACTTCGGCACGCCAAGGTAGGGATCTGACGGGACGAAGTGTTCGCCGTCGGATTTTATGGCGGCTTCGGCGTGGCAGGTGATGCAGGAAGAGACCGTTTCAACATTGGCCTCGATCTGGGCGTTGGCGAGCCTTGTGTCCTTGCCGAGGGAGTCGACGAAATTAACCTGGGTTCCTCTGAGGCGGTAATTCTCCCATTTGGTGCCCTTGACTTCATCAGGCACCGCGTCGCAATTGATCGGATTATCGGGGCAGGAATATGCGTCGACGGAATCGTTGACCCAATCTTCTCTGGTATCGACATGTTCAAAGGTGGTCCAGAACCAGTTTGGCAGGTCTTTGGTTGAAATGTGGAGCGCGGTGAGGCCCCAGGTCTGGCGCGTGCCATCCTCGTTTTCAAACTCGACCCAATGGAAGCGTGGTTTGTCCTGTTCTTCAATCTCCAGCCAGCGCGCCTTGATTTCCTTGGTTTCGGGCGGCAGGTTCAGGCTGGCGGCGCTGCCTTTGGCGGCAAGGGCTGTCAGGGTGTCGCGGTTATAAAGCTCGTTGTCGCGAATATGGAGGTAGGCGTCCCGGTTGATGCGGACCTCGGTGCCCTCGCGATCCTCATTGGCATTTTTGGCAACCACTGCATTGTGCCTCTGACGCCACAGGGAGTGGGAGAATTTTACTCTGTCTCGGGAGGAGCGGCGCTGGATCACCGGCGCGATGAGATCCGCCAGTGTACGGACGACCGGTTGCGATGTGCCCTCGAACAGACTTGCGACTTCAAATTTGTCCGGTGACGGTGTGCGCCAGGGCCCGGGATGCCCTGCACGCGGGGGGAACACCGAGCGCTCGGCATCTGTTGCTATGTTGCGCCAGGTCTCCCAGACGACCGGTCCATCCTCGCCAAACTCTTTCGCCGGGTCGGGGCATTTGCTCCACAGCCGTGCCGGATGATTGAGCTCTCTGAAAAGATCCCAGGCGTAGCGGTCCGGTTCAAAGAGGGCGGTCTTTGTGTCCTGGATTTCAGGTGTCCGGCAGGGGTCGTCAAGATCAAGCGCAACAGCCTGGGCCGCATAAAGATAGCTGGCTGCAATGGCAAATATTGTCCGAAGCAACCCCTTGTTCATGCCAATATCCCCGCGTCCATTGCACCCTTTACCATAATAGTCGCTCGCCCGGGGTGATGCAAGGTGGTGAAATCCTTTGATTTCTGCGAATTTTCCAGGCCTGGCACCCTTCGAGACGCCGCCCAGGGCGGCTCCTCAGGGTGAGGGATTTGTGCTGTCACGCCGTCTTCCCGCTTGCGCATAAGAGGATACAACCCTAGGCTCTTCCTTGATACTACAAGTCGGGGGAACCAACATGCGCCTGTTAGTGGCAGCATTTATTGCAGCAGCACTTGTCACCAGTGGCGCCATTCTGTTTTCGACCTGGTTCGGTTCGGTTGAACTGCGAACCGATGGGAATGGAGAGGTTGTTCGTAAACGACGGCCAGATACTGAAACGGAAACCAGATACCCGTTCTGCGTGGGAGGAGATTTCAACTGTGAGGCGCCGGACCGATTTCCGGGACAGCAAGTTGCCTGCGACAGTGATGGTATCGCCGAATACAAACCACCTGAAGTCCAGGTAAGGATTGTACCTTCATGGCCCTTTGATCTGAGGGATGATCTGCCTATCCACATGGTTGTGGCAAACTTTTGTGTTGGGATCGACGGGCTGGCATCAAGTGTTACCGCAGAAGGAATGCCGTCCGAGGTTTTTGATCGAGCGAGTATTCATGCTGTGGAACGTTGGCGTTTTAGACCTGCCAGAAGCAATTCCACGCCCATTGACGTCTGTGACTGCGAAGTTGAACTGACATTTGAACGCGACGGCTAGCGGTCAGTGCCGCACCATGTCCCATGCCCGCAAAATTGAGTCGGCAAGGATATCTATATCTCCTGTGTCTGTCTGTCGGGAGATGATGGAAATTCTGAGGATCTGCTGACCCTTCCAGGTCGCACCTAATACGAAGTTCAGATTTTCCTCGCGGATCTTCTCGATAACCTTTTTGGTCATGGCATCGCATTTCTCGAGCGGTTCACCCTCGCCAAAGGCAATGGCGAGTTGATTGAGGGCAACCTCATTGAGGATGCGAATGCCGGGGATGTCTTTGAGTTTTGCTTCGAGGTGGCGGGCGCAGTGACAGTGGCGCGCGATCATTTCCTCGACGCCCTTGCGGCCCAGGGCCTGGAGGACGGCCCAGACGGCAAAGCCGCGTGCGCGGCGGGACAGCTCCGGAACATAGTAAGACGGGTGGCGTCCATCTTCGGGGCGCCCTGCGATGTAGCTTGCGGTAATACCCATGGCGCGCAGATGCGCCGCTTCATTATTGATGATGGCAAAGCCTGAGTCGTAAGGCACTTGCAGCCACTTGTGACCGTCGACGGTCCAGGAGTCTGCCTGTTCCAGACCTTCACCATAATGCGCCAGCTGCGGCACCGTCCGCGCCCAAAGGCCGAAGGCGCCGTCGACATGGACCCAGGCGTTGTGACTTCTGGCAATGGGCATAATTTCCGTGAAGGGATCAAAGGCGCCGGAATTGATATGACCGGCCTGGACAACGACGATCTTCGGCCCGGCGTGGAGCGCCATTTTTTCTGCAAGATCGGAGGCTATCATGCGGCCTTCCTCATCGCAGCGGACACTGACCAGGTTCTTTCGTCCAAAGCCAAGATAGCGCAGATCAGCATGGATGGTGGCATGAGCCTCTTCACCGAGAAAGAGATGGATCTGTGGTGCGCCGATGAGACCTTCTTCCTCAAGGTCATAGCCTGCGCGTTTCAGAACTTCGCTGCGCGCCGCAGAAAGACAGATAAAGCTGGCCATGGTTGCCCCGGTGGCAAAGGCAACCGAGGATGTTTCAGGCAGGTGAAGCAGATCAAGCAGCCATTTGGCGGCGATCTCTTCGGCAATCGCTGCGGCGGGGGCGGTTTGATAGATGCCGGCGTTCTGACCCCAGGCCGAGGTCAGATAGTCTGCCGCAACGCCGACCGGGTGAGAGCCGCCCTGGACCCAGGCATAGAAATTGGTGTGGGTGTTGTTGACCAATCCCCTCTCGGCAGCTGCCGCGAGGTCGTCGATCACCGCGACGCCGTCTCTGCCGTCATCCGGCAGGCCGATATCAAAGAGTGCACGCAGCTCTTGCGCGGTGGCGGTCGGGATGGCCGGAAGTTTGGGGCCATCCTCGCGCCAGGCGATAGCCTTTTCCAGTGCCCGCATCGCCGCGGCCTTGAACTCATTTTGACTGGTCATAGTCCTTACTCACACTTGAAGGTTTGCTCTATCGCGGAACCAGCCACTTTGGCAGGAAGGAGTAGGCGTCCAGGTCCCTGGACTTGTCCCAGGTGACGGCATTTTTTTCAAGCAATTTTTGCAGGCCGCCGTCATTGAACGCGTCGAAGGTCTCTGTGGCGCCGCCGATATATTCGCCGCCGACAAAGATTTGCGGGATGGTGGGAGAACCAAGCCGCTCTAGTAAAGCGCCGCGAATATCGCCGCCCCAATTGTCCTTTTGATATTCAACCGAATCGAGGTCGATGGAGCGATAGGCGATACCGGTTTCGGCAAACATCTTGCGAACCGACCAGCAGAACTCACACCACTCAAGGGCAAAAAGAACGACCGGTTCTTTCGCGTCACCAACGACTTCATCGACAAAAGAAACGGCTTCGGCCTTTGCCGCGGGGGCAGGCGGCGTGTCGCCGGCAGGAGCGGCAGGTGTTGATACATCGAAGCGATAGCCGGGTGTCGATTTGGAGATGACCACTTCCTCATCCGACATGTCTGTTTCAATGCCATCAAACAGCTGGGTCGTCAGATAGCGCTCGCCCGTATCGGGCAGCATACAGACAATAACCGACCCTTCGGGTGCCTTGTTGGCTATCTGAAGCGCTCCGGCAAAAGTAGCGCCACTGGTGATGCCGCAGAAAATACCTTCCTGCTGTGCCAGCGCCTTTGCCAGCTGCAGGGATTCTTCGCCATTGACCGGCATGAATTCATCGATCAGGTCCGCGGCCAGAGCATCACTGGCGAGCTTGGAAACGAAGTCGGGTGACCAGCCCTGCATGAGATGCGGCCGGAAGCCCGGGTGGCTTTCTGCCGGCGAGCCATCGTCATTGTTGGCCTGAATGATGCCGGAGTTGAGCAGCACCGAGTTTTCCGGTTCGGTCGCGACAATCTTGATGTCGGGTCTGGCCGCCTTGAGAGTGCGGGCGACACCCTTGAGCGTGCCGCCGGAGCCAAAGCCTGTGACCCAATAGTCGAGGCGTTTGCCTTCAAAGTCGGCAAGAATTTCAGGCGCTGTTGTCCGGGAATGGATATCGGCGTTGGCTTCATTTTCAAACTGGCGGGTCAGGAACCAGCCATGTTTGTCGGCCAGCTCCTTGGCCTTGTTGAGCATGCCGGTGCCTTTCTGCGCCGCCGGGGTCAGGACGACCTGGGCTCCGAGGTAGCGCATCAAACGGCGGCGTTCGACACTGAAGCTTTCCGCCATGGTGACGACGAGGGGGTAGCCTTTCTGGGCGCAGACCATGGCAAGACCAATACCGGTGTTGCCGCTGGTGGCTTCAACGATTGTCTGGCCAGGCTTCAGCGAGCCATCTTTCTCGGCCGCCTCGATGACCCCGAGGGCGAGCCGGTCCTTGACGGACCCCATTGGATTGAACGCCTCGACCTTGACGTAGAGATCGACATGATCCGGGGCGAGCTTGTTGATTTTAACAATCGGCGTATTTCCGACGGTTTTGAGAATATTGGCATAGGTCGCCATGGCGATCTCCTGGTGTTGCTGCCCGGCTGATCCGGGCCTGTGGCACTATCTGGAATGGTTTCAGTCTACCCTCAAGAGGTCAAGTTCATAAAGTGTAGTGCTTGAAGGTTCGGGCGGGACGACAAGAGCTACATGAGAAGGTTTGCGCCGGCTTCCAGGTAGGCGATTGTGTCGGATGCCCCGGCGAGGGTTGCGGCGTCAATGAGATCGTCCTGTGTGATGCCCTTGGCGTCGGCGCAGGCCTTGCAGACCCAGAACTTGCCGCCGTTGCCAATGTAGCTTTCCATCAGGTCATCCACAGCGCGGTAACCCTTGAGGTGCATGTTTTCGGCACCGCCTTTGGTGACGAGGTCAAGACCGCCACAGGTCAGGAACATCATGGTCTGGCAGTCCTTTGTGGACGCCACATTGGCGATGGTTATGGCGATGGTCGCCTTTTCCACGTCGTCACGGCCATGCTGGTTATTGATCAGGATATTTTGTGTCATTTGAAAGTCTCCGGTTTGGTTTGCTGTTTTGCTGTTTGACGGGTGCATTTCTAGCGGGGGCCTGTCACCGCGCTGTGACGTCAGACTGCCGGCAAGCGTCAAAAAACCGTCAAACCGGAAAAAATCGGACGAATTTTGCAAGTCTGGCCCAAGCGGCGTGCAACTTGTGGATAGAAATTCGCGTCCGCCGGTGGTAGTTTTGCGCCATTGCACATGAAATGCGTTTAAGGGGAGGCTTTTGAGCCGCTTATCCATCAAGCTGTTTGGCCGTCTGCAGGTCGTCGGACCGGACGGAGCGCCCCTTGTTGTTGCCGGGGCCAAGCAACAGGCCCTGCTCGCGTGCCTTGCGCTCAACATGAGCCAGCCGCCATCGCGCAACAAGTTGATCAACCTTTTGTGGGGCGACCGGTTTGATGATCAGGCGCGCCAAAGCCTGCGCCAGGCCGTCTCGAAACTGCGTCAGGTAGTCAATGTCGGGGAGCGGGATGTTCTCTGGGCCAATGCTGATCAGGTCGGGCTTGACCCGGATCTGGTTGATATTGACACGCATGCATTTGAAACCCTGGCGCAAGCAACTTCACCGGAAGCCCTGCTCCGGGCCGAAGCACTTTACACCGATGCGCTTCTTGAGGGTTTTAGTGCGGGCGATCTGTTTGATGAATGGCTTCGCACAGAGCGCGCCCGGTTTGGCGAACTGGCCTGCAAGGTTTTTAGTCAGACAGCTGAGTTTCGTGTCCGGGATGGAAATTCGGCGGAAGCGATTGAGACGGCGCAACGTCTCATCGCCTTTGATCCCTTGCGTGAGCCGTCGCATCGTCAGTTGATGCGTATTCTGGCACAGAGCGGACAGCGGGCTACTGCCATACGCCAATACAAGACTTGTGCCGCGCTTCTGAAGGCAGAGCTCGACGTGGAGCCGGAGGCTGAAACAAAACGACTGGTTGAGGAAATTCGCGGCGCCGCGCCTGCAGCCGAGCCAGTCAAGCTTGCAGCCGCAAATCCAGATTTGGCCCCGGCCCCCGTTTCCGCAAGCCCTTTTTTCGCCCAATCTTCAGCACTATCAATGCCAACCCTTACGGTTTTCCCCTTTGGCACCCTGGGTAATAACGATGATGGCGATTTCACCGGTGAAGCCGTGACCGAAGACCTGACAACAGCGCTTGCCAGGTATCGCTGGCTTTCGGTCATTGCCTTGAGTGCGCGCCTGTCTCCCGCGGATAATCCCCGGGAGATGCAAAAACGTGCGACCGATGAAGGCGCTGAATACGGGGTCGAGGGCACATTGCGAAAATCTGGAGATCGCCTCCGCCTGACTGTTCAGCTTATAGATTTGCGCTCGCGAAAATATCTCTGGGTTCAGCGTTATGATCGCCGCGTTGAAGACCTGCTGGCGGTTCAGGATGAACTCACGGAGATTATCGCGGCAACACTTGAAGCCGAGCTCACAAGTATTGAAGGCCAGCGGGCGCGTCATATTGAAAACAGGCACATGAGTGCCTGGGATTGCTATCACCTTGGCCTCGCGACGCAATACGAGTTTGGCAAGCAAAGCAATGCGGAGGCGCAAGATCTCTTCCGGCGGGCAATTGATCTGGACCCCAACTTTGGTGCTGCCTATGCGCGGCTTTCCTATGCCATGGTGATCGGTACGATTTATTTTGAGGCGGACGAGACATCAGGCCTTCTCGATGAAGCGCTGGCGCTGGCAAAGAAGGCAACCCGGTTTGACGATCGCGATGCCATTGCCCATTTTGCCCTTGGCCGCGCTCATCTTGCGCGCGGGGAATATGAAGCCTCGCTCAGTGCCCTCGAAACAGCCACCAGACTCAATCCGACCATGGCGCAGGCGCACTGCGGGCTTGGCGATTCGCTGGCCTATGCCGGGCGACTTGAGGAATCAGTCGCGCGGTTCGAGGAAGCCATTCGCCTCAGCCCCAATGACCCCTATCGCTGGGCGTTTTTGATGTACGGGGCTGTTGCGCATCTCTTCAGGAAAGATCACGAGAAGGCCGCCGACTGGGGCGCACAGGCCGCCCGCGTGCCCAACTCACACTACTGGGCCAATGCGGTCCTGACGGCGGCGCTCGGACACCTGGGCCGGACAGCCGAAGCGCAAGAGGCTTGCCGTGACCTCTTGCGTCTCAATCCGGCCTTTACATGTTCATTTGCACGGGATCGTTTGTTCTATCTGGAAATCGACGAACAGCGGGAGCACTACATCGAGGGACTCAAGAAGGCAGGCGTGCCCGATTAGGCCGCTTTGCCAATACGCTTGATCATGTCGAAGAGTGTCTTCGAGATAAAAATTACCGTGGCGACGGCGAGGGCATCGAGGAACCACCCAATGAAGGGGCCGGCTGGTCCCCAATAGTGCGGCAGGGTTTGCAGTTCGGGAAGGAACCACATGCCGGTGATGCCATGAAGGGCCAGACCAAGCCAGAACCCGCTGCAATAGGCGCAATGCCATTTCGTGTAGAGGTATTGAACGCAGCGGGGCATGTGACCCACGATCCAGTTAAACCACGTGCCCCAGTTCGGCAGTTTGTCCCAGAATAGAAGGTAGAGCGCGAGGCCCAGAAGGGGAATTTCAATATGCATGACATCACTCCTGTTTGATATCCCGTTCGGGATAACTTTGAATTCGGAGTGTGTTTTGCCGGATGGCCGTCACAGGTGCGTCAAGGGCGAGCCTGTCGGGCCGTGAATAAGGCGTCAAATGTTGATACTTTCGGTGTCAGTCTTGCATTGGGAGGTACTTATTTTGCATAGTGGCTGAAATAGCGGGGGTAATATGACAGACACTGAAAGATTGTCTTTCCGACAATGGTTCTCATCACGGTTCGATCGGGTGCAGGTTAGCGGGCCAATCCTTTTGCTGATTGTTGCAAGCCTTGTGGTCTTTGCGTCCGGCCCGTGGGCCAATATTCCGGTGCTTGCGGGATTCTTGCTTGTGCTTGTTGTCTCTGTCCTCAGACATGAGGGGTTCGGCAGGTTGGGGTTCAGGCGCCCGCAAAGCTGGCGCAGGGTTTTCGGTCTTGCCATCCTTCTGGCCTTCGTTTTTGAAATCGGATCGAGTGTTTTCATCGAGCCTTTTGTCGAGACCCTGACCGGGGACAAATCTGACTTTTCCGCTTTCGAAGCGCTCAAGGGCAATCTTGTCAATACGGCCGTGATGCTTGCCGTCGGCTGGATCGTCGGCGGATTTCTTGAGGAAATGTTTTTTCGCGGTTATCTGGTTCAGGAAGTAGGGCGTCTACTGGGCGGCAAAACTATCGGATATATCCTCGGGGTAATAGTCTCATCGATTGTCTTCGGATTGTCCCATTTTTATCAAGGGCCAACGGGTATGATCATGACCGGGCTTATGGGATTGTTTTTTGGCATCCTCTATCTTTTTAACGGGCGCAACATCTGGCTCAATATTTTGGTACATGGTTTTGTCGACACCATCGGATTTACCCTGATTTATTTTGGTAAGTACGAAGCACTGCGCGAGCTGCTGCCAATTTGATGGTGCGATGTGTCTGATCGAGCCGCGGCGCCCCGGTTTAGTCGCCTGTCCTATTCGCTGGCAATGCGCAGACCCTCGGAAACGAGAATGGCAGGTTCCAGACCGCGGACGGAATTGCCGAAGAGGATTTCATCGCATGTATCGAGATCCGAGAGGGTTAGCACCTGCTCGACAATTTGAGTACCCGGATCGCCGAGCAGATGGGCGCGCAAGGTTCCCGGGAGGCAGCCGCTGGCGAGCGGCGGCGTAAGGAGGATGCCGTCCTTGCGCAGAAAGACATTGGACCTTGATCCTTCCGTCAGCTCGCCGCGTTCATTGAGGAAGAGGACTTCATCGGCACCGCTGCGGGCGGCTTCGGCTGCAAGGGTTTCATCGAAGAGCGCGCGGCGGGTGGTTTTGTGAAACAGGAAAGGATCGCTCGAGAAGACCGGTTGCGACGCGATGGTAAAGCGCAGCGGTGCCTGGCGGTCCTCCAGGGGCGCGTCGGTGAGGTCGATTGAACCATCGGCACTGAGCAGAAGGCGCAGGCGCCAGGACCCCGAGCCAAGCGATGTTGCTCTGGCTTCAATAGAGTCTCTTGTGGTCTCTACCGCGCAAGGAAAGTCGAAATAGCGGGCGGAATCTTCGAGACGAGCGAGATGTTCGTCCAGAAGATAGACTTCGCCCGCTTCGGCTTTCATGGTCTCGATAAGCTCGACGGGCTCTTTGCCGGATCTGTCGAGGAAGGCAATCTTGACCTGGCATTCTTCAAATTCCCGTTCAGGCGTGGAATCATAGACGATGCCGCCGCCAACCCCGACACTGCCGCGCCATTGTTGCCTGGTCTCACCTTGAGGTTTCAGGGTCAAAGTGCGAATGGCAACATTGAAGGTGGCGTCTCCGCCGGGCTCCAGATGGCCGATGGCGCCGGTATAGACCCCGCGCGGGCTGTGTTCGAGCTCGGATATGATTTCCATGGCGCGTACCTTGGGGGCGCCTGTTACGGACCCGCAAGGGAACAGGGCACCCAGTAGTGCGGGGAAATCTGTGCCGGGCTGGAGGCGCGCCTCAACGCTGGAGGTCATTTGATGCACTGTGCGATAGCGCTCGACGGTGAACCGTTTGGGCACCTTGACGCTGCCGGGCGCGGTG
The DNA here is from genome assembly GCA_965603015.1 of uncultured Alphaproteobacteria bacterium. Classification (GTDB taxonomy): domain Bacteria; phylum Pseudomonadota; class Alphaproteobacteria; order M2410; family M2410; genus JAUWTJ01. The sequence continues at coordinate 51,908 of CBFDBJ010000002.1, read as the reverse complement.
ATGCGGGACAGATCGTTGCGCATCAGGTCGAGGATCATGAGGTTCTCGGCACGCTCCTTGGGGTCGCGGGCCAGAGCGTCAGCCAGACGGCGATCCTCATCGGTGGTTCGCCCGCGCCGCGCCGTGCCCTTCATGGGCCGTACACGGATGATGCTACCTGAAATATCAAAATAGAGTTCCGGCGAGAGGGAAAGAATAATTTCCTGGCCGGTGTCGATGTAGGCGGCATAGGGGACGGGCTGGGTTGCAGTCAAACTCTCGAAGAGATCAAGTGGATCGCCGGACCAGTTAAAAGACGAGCGGTACGTGAAATTGGCCTGATAGATGTCACCTGCCTTGATGTAGTCGAGGGTCCGGTTGATCGCGCCGGTGTAGTCCTTGCGGGTCAGTTCTGCATCAAGCGTTTCGATGGCATTCACCCCGGGCCCGGCCATTTGTCCGGCTGGCGGATTTGACGGACGCGGTGCGATGATTTCTTCCTCGACGGTGTCAAAAACACCCATCCAGATCAGAGGGACGTCACGGGCGTCTGGCAGGAGCCGGGCAAGGCTGTCTTCAGTGAGATAGCCTGCCTCATAGGAAATGAAGCCGGCAAGATGCTTGCCTTCAGAGCGCAGCCGTTCTGCCTCGCGGGCGGTGTCAGCAAAGGTTTGTGGGTCGTCGCAGCGGATCTCACCCTCAAAGCCGCGAAAATGCTTGCGGCGAACTTTCCCGCCGACGCGATCCTGCAGCCATATGACCGGGTTTTGGGATGTCTTTTGATGCTGTGGCAGGTCCATAGGCGCTTGATTCAAGGTTCCTGGCGAATGAGTTTTGATGCCTCGCCCCATACGCCTTTGGACCCCGAAAGGCAATTCCGGAATGTTGACGCGGTATGTCTGCACGCTGGCTGGAAGTTCTATATCAGGAGTGTTTGGCCTTCAATTGGGCTAAATCCCTTGAAAGTATGGAGAAAATCGCCACATTGGGGAAGTAACGGTTCCTTCGCCGCAAAGTTTGGGGAGGATCCGCCGGTTTGTCGCTTCTTATGGAGGGCTACGTAGTCTTATGACTCGCCAAAGCTATTTCAATTCGCCCCTGCTGTTGGGCTTTGACCAGATCGAGCGTCTGCTCGACCAGGTTGCCAAGCACCCGCAGGAAGGCTATCCGCCCTATAATATCGAGCAATTTGATGATGGTGGTCTTCGGATTACCCTTGCCGTAGCCGGCTTTTCCAAGGAAGACCTGTCGGTGACCGTTGAGGACAATCAACTGGTTATTCGCGGCAAGCAGGTCGATGATACCGAGCGAACCTGGGTATACCGCGGTATCGCGGGACGTCAGTTTCAGCGATCCTTTGTTCTGGCCGACGGGATCGATGTTGCCGGAGCAGACCTTGAGAACGGTCTCCTGCATGTGGATCTTACCCGGCCGAAACCGGCGAGCCAGGTTCAGACGATCGAGATCAATGCAGATGGACGAAATTCAGGGCCGGGCGAGTTACGCGAAATAGAACTGGTGGCCGAAGGGGCCAAATCGTCAGGAGGTTCCCAATGACGGACAAAAACACATCTCACAAAAAACAATTTGAAGAGTTTCTCGAGCGCGAGGGCCAGAAGGCAGGCAGCCATGATCTTGCGATGATGGGTATCAGCGAAATCGTCTATGTGAAGTCAGTGACGTCTGAGGAAGTGAAGGCCTTTGATGCAGATGCCTTTGGCAATATTCCTGACGGCATGCAACTCTTCGCCGTTCACACGGCCGACGGCATTCCGGTTGCCTTGCTGGATGATCGCGATACGGCTTTTGCCGCGGCAGGCCAATATGAAATGCGCGCCGTCAGCGTTCACTGATTAATTTTGCCAACGGTCACACTTATGCGGCGCGGGTTTTTTCTGTCTCGGTGAGGAGGGCAAAGAGAGCGTCGGCGGTGTCGGCGCCGCGCAGTTTTGCACATATGGACTGATCGCGCAGAAGTCGCGAGACCCTGGCGAGCGCCTTGAGATGGTCGGCCCCTGATGGTTCGGGAGCAAGCAGTACAAAAATCAGATCGACCGGCTGGTCGTCCATAGCTTCAAAATCAATAGGTGTTTCAAGGCGTGCAAAAAGGCCGCGCACCGTGTCAAGTTCCTCGAATTTTCCATGCGGAATGGCAATGCCCTGGCCGACGCCGGTGGTGCCAAGACGTTCGCGCTCAAGCAGTTTGCTGAATATGACACCGGCATCCAGACCGGTCACTTCGGCCGCCTTGTTGGCAAGCTCCTGCAGAGCCTGTTTCTTGCTGCTTGCCTTCAATTTAGACACGACGCAGTCTGCATTGACCAGGTTGTGGAGATCCATTGTCTTAAGCCTTAATTCGTTACGTTTGTAGAGCTTGTGGTCTGGCCTGTACGGTTCCGGGTCTATTTTGCGTTGTTGGGATCAATCCAGCCAATATTGTCGTCTGGTCTGCGATAGACGACATTGACGGCCCCGTCCTTGATTGTTCTGAACAGCAGGACCGGCTTGTCGGCAAGGTCCATTTGCATGACGGCTTCCCCGACGGACATGGTCTTGATCTGCGTCATGTCTTCAGCAACGATGACAGGTTGCAGGTCGGAGGGTTCCTCGGCGTCGTTGCTGGCCTGAATAACGTAGGACGCAACCGATGTGGCCGGCATGGCTTCCTTGTTATTGTTGTGATGATCTTTCAGGCGGCGCTTGTACCGGCGCAGACGTTTTTCCAGACGTTCGGCGGCCATATCAAAGGCGCCGTAGGCATCGCCCGCCTGGCCACCTGCCTGCAGGGAAATACCTGAACTCAGGTGAATATTGGCGTCGCACTTAAAGTCGCTACCTTCTCTGGCAAAGGAGACCTGGCCGTTAACCGACTGGTCGAAGTATTTTATTATACCGGCTTCCAGGCGATCAGACACGTGGCTGCGCAAGGCGTCGCCTACATCAATTTGTTTGCCGCTGATTTGAAGTTCCATGGTCTTTCATCTTTCATACGCAGGGGGCTCAATTCATGAGCACATGGAAACGTAAATGTTCAGAATCAGGTTTTGAAGATGTCATCAGCCGGATCTTCTGACACCGGGCTTCAGGGCTATCATTTGACCCCTCAATCTCAGGTGACAGCTTGATCGACCTAATCTTCTCCTCCGGAAAGCGGCGGACCATAGGGCTGCCCTCGGGGGGTGTCAACCTTCCATTCTGCAGGATATATAGTCCCATGAAGGGGTTAATTAAAGGCTTGATCTTTGTCGATTTCGGGAGACAGGAAGTTGGCGGAACGGCGGGATTTTTTCGTAATATTCTTGCGAATCTTGCGCTAATTCGGGTGTTTTGATGCGTGGAGCGCTTCAGGCCAGGCCGCAGATTTTGGTCAGGCCGATATTTTCTTCTGGCGGCGCCGCTGGACCGATGAGGGGATGCGGAGGGCCTCACGATATTTCGCCACGGTGCGACGGGCAATGTCGATGCCCATTGATTTGAGTAGCTCGACCAATTTGTCGTCAGACAGCACGGCCTTGGGGTCTTCATTGTCGATCAGTGTCTTCAGCCGAGCTCTGACGGCCTCGGCAGAATGAGCCTCGCCGCCTTCGACCGCGGCAATCGAGGAGGTGAAGAAATACTTCAATTCAAAGACCCCTCGCGTGGTCGCCATATATTTGTTCGACGTTACCCGCGAGACGGTGGATTCGCTCATCTCGATGGCATCGGCGACGGTGCGCAAATTGAGCGGGCGCATGTGTTCCACCCCGTGAACCAGAAACCCGTCCTGCTGTTTAACGATCTCGGTTGAAACCTTGAGGATTGTTTTGGCTCGCTGGTCGAGGCTTTTGACGAGCCAGTTGGCATTGGCGAGACATTCGTTGAGATAATTTTTCTCGTCCTTGTTGGCAGATTGTTTGACCTCAGAGAAATAGCGTGCGTTGACCAGGACCCTGGGAAGGGTGTCATTGTTGAGTTCGATGTGCCAGCCACCATCCGGTTTTTCGCGAACAAAAACATCCGGTACGACAGGCTGCATCGCCTCGTTATCAAAGGCCAGGCCTGGTTTCGGGTTGAGGTTCTGAATCTCCGAGATCATATCCAGGATATCTTCCTCATCAACACCGCAAATTTTAATCAGAGTACTGATTTCGCGTTTGGCGAGAAGATCAAGATTGTCAAGCAGGGCGGTCATGGCCGGATCGAGGCGATCTTTTTCCCTGAGTTGCAAGCTCAGGCACTCGGCAAGATCGCGCGCCATAACCCCGGGCGGATCAAGGGTGTGAAGGATTGCCAGAACCGCTTCCACTTCGCTCATAGAGGTTCCAAGTCGATCTGCAACCCCTTCAATGGTTGCGCCCAGATAGCCGGCTTCATTGACTGAATCGATAAGATCGCTTGCGATCAGGCGCTGCATCGGGTCGGAGATGGCAATGGGTAGCTGCTCGCTTAAATGATCTCGCAGAGAAACATCCTGCGCGCCGAGCTGGTCGACGGTGAAGTCGTCGCTGAGACTGCCGCCTGACCCGGATGTCGGATTGCTCCAGTTTTCGGTGCTCATGTCCGCCATGGGCTGTTCGACGGATGCTTCCTTGTCGGTCTGGCTTTCATCGGCATAGATGTTATCGAAATCGGTATCGAGATCGCTGCCGGCTTCGGTGGAGGGGGCATCTTCGCCAAGGCGGACATCTGAGTCGACGAGATCCTGCGGGGCATCGAACCCGTCGGTGATTTCGGCTGACACTTCGGTGCCATTGACTGTGCCATCACTGTTGTCCTCGGCGGGCGGCGTTTCGCCGTCAGGGCGATTTTCGCGCTCGTCAGGCTCAAGCAGAGGATTGCTTTCCAGTTCCTCGGCCACATAGGCCTGGAGGTCGAGATTGGACAATTGCAGCAGCTTGATCGCCTGTTGCAATTGCGGCGTCATGACGAGGGATTGCCCCTGACGCAGCTCTAGTCTCGGTGTTAACGCCATACGATTTTACTCTTCATGCCTGTTCAATTTCCCCACGTCTCCAACCCTACAGGGAAAACCTGTCACCGAGGTAAACGCGGCGAACATCCTCGTTACCCACGATTTCTGCGGGTTTTCCTTCCATCAGGACCTGGCCGTCATGGATGATGGCGGCGCGGTCAATAATATCCAGCGTCTCGCGTACGTTGTGGTCGGTGATAAGGACGCCGATGCCTCTTTCTTTCAACTTGGTTACCAAATCCCGAATTTCTCCGACAGCAATCGGATCGACCCCGGCGAAGGGCTCATCGAGAAGCATGAAAGACGGGCGCGAAGCGAGCGCGCGGGCAATCTCGACCCTGCGCCTCTCCCCGCCGGACAGGGCAAGTGCCGGGGTGCGCCTGAGGTGAGTGATGGAAAACTCTGCCAGCAACTCGTCGAGCATGGCCTCGCGCCGATCAGCAACCGGTTCGATCAGCTCCAGACAGGCGCGGATATTGTCTTCTACGCTCAGACCACGGAAGATTGACGCTTCCTGAGGCAAGTAACCGATCCCCAATCTCGCACGGCGATACATTGGCATTTTGGTAATGTCGTGCCCGTCGAGGATGATGCGACCATAGTCAACGGGCAAGAGACCGGTGATCATGTAAAAACAAGTGGTCTTGCCGGCACCATTTGGTCCCAGCAGTCCGACCACCTGGCCACGTTGCAGCTGGAGGGAAATGCCGCGAACCACGGGCCGCTTCTTGAAGCTCTTGCAGATCATATCGACGACAAGGCCGGTGTTTTCCGTGACAAGACGCGGCTCGCCTGCGCCATTTGGTCTGGCGGTGGTCGTCGTTTCGTCCTGTGTTTGTCCGGTGTCGTTCATAATGTGCCTGTTTGATTTTCTATCACTGGTGGCGTTGGTACCTGTTTTACCTGATTTGTATTTCCGGAGGGTGAACAAGGCTTACTCATCGGGGGCGGTATCCGGCTCATCAGGGCTGATACCCGGCTCGGCTTCGGCGTTATTTCCCGTAACATTTTTCGCGTCGTCCGGTGCGGTAGCCTTCGCAGCAGGCGTGAAGACTGCCTTGATACGGGTGTCTCTGGCAATCTCGGTGCTATCGGTCATCGGTGTTCCACCACCCTCGATGGTCATGTGCCCGGTGTCGAGATCAATGAACAGGGTTTCGCCCTTCAGAATATTTTCCTTGCGCACAAGCAGGACGTCGTGGGTCAGCTGGATGGTACGCCGCGCGACGTTATAAAACGCCTCGCCGCCATGGGCGCGGTCATTCTCACAGACGATCTTGACGGTCCCGCGCGCCAACAGTGAATTGACCTTGCCTTGACTGCCATTGTCCCGGGTGTCGCCTTGCAGATATTCGATGGTGACTTCGTCGGCCGCCAAATGAAGTACGCCCTGGTCAATGGTGACATCGCCGCGCAGGATAACCCTTGTCTCCTGCTTGAGGAATTCTGACTCGTTGGCCCCTACACTTATGGCCAGTTCAGGGTTGATGTTGGGACAGCCGGCTTCGGCGCCGGGAGCTGCATAGGCGGGCGCGGCCACGCCGACCGCCCCGACAAGCAACAGGCTTGCGATGGTCCGTTTTTTGAGCGCGAGGTTTTTGAAAGCCCGTTTGATCATTGGTTCTGTTCATCCTTCGGCGCTGATATTATTTCACTGTCTTGTGTGCTTGATGATCTGCGATCTTCAAGGTCGCGAATACTTTCGGGGGCGTCTTCAAGGGCTGCAGGATTGATAGTCAGACGGACGCGGCCGATAAGGTGAACTGACTGGTCAGCGCGCCTTACTTCAAATCCGTCAGCCGAAAAGGTGCCGAAGGGACTTTTCCCGCTGATGGGTGTGTCGCCGGTAATAGCCCCGCTGTTCATGTCCGCGAAGGCGTGGTTCGTTTCCAGAATAAAGCCGTCCTGAAGATCGACCCAGACAGCGGGCCCAAAAGTAAGGTGGCCGGCATCCGCATCAACGGTGCCCTTGTCGGCGTTGAGGGTGAGGCGCGCCTCGCTATTTTCCTTAACCTCGGCATGAACCGACGAGAGTTCGATCCGGTCGACCTGGCCAGCCGGGCGCACCGCTTCGTCTGCAGTGATCACATAATATCGACCCTCGACGTCAAGCCCGGTGAATCGCGGCGCAGTCATGGCGACATAGCCGGCGGTCTCTTCCTGAGATTTGAAGGTTGTCGCGAAGTGTATTTTCGGCTTGTTGACGATTGAGTAAATGACAACAATTGCAATGAGGCCGACGGCTGCAAGCGGCAGGACAATGCGCATCATCCGGACAAATTGTGAGTAGCGCTCGGCGCCTTCAAGGGTTGCCGGGGTGCGCGCTTGCCAGTCTTCCTTGTGGGCATCCGTGTGAGGATCACTGTGCAGGTTGCTTGCGGCCATGGCGCTACTCAAATCCCGCCTTGATGCAATCCTGGATGTGAATAATGCCGATCGGCGCGATGCCGGTCTCCGGTTTGGTGTGATCAAAGATGAAGAGGGTCCAAATCTTTTTTTCCTTCATCATGGCAAGGGCTTCGGCGACGAGGGCATTATCACGAATAACTTTTGGTGTTTTTGTCATGACATCAAAAGCCGACTTGTTCATCAGCTCACTGTCGAGATTGCGGCCCAGGTCACCATCCGTGAAAATACCGACAAGAGTCCCCTCGGTATCCAGGATTCCGACGCAACCAAATTTCTTGTCCACCAGTGTCGCCAACATATCTGACATCGGAGCATTGCCCGTGATCAAAGGCATTTCGGTGCCGGTATGCATAACGTCGGAGACCCGGATGAGGGAGCGGCCGAGCTGGCCGCCGGGGTGCAGCACCCGGTAGTCGTCCATGTTAAAGCCGCGCCGCTCCATCAATGCGACGGCGAGCGCGTCGCCCAGGGCCAGCATCATGGTCGAGGATGTCGTCGGTGCCTTGCCCATGGGGCAGGCTTCGGGCACTTCCGGCAGGATCAGGCCGATATCGGACGACTGGATGAGAGTGCTTTCAGGCTTCGACGAAATTCCAATGAGCGGAATGCCGACCAGCCTGGTATGGGCGATCAGATCGGATAACTCGCGGTTCTCGCCGGAATTGGACAGCATTATGACCACATCGGCCCGGGTGATCATGCCAAGATCGCCGTGGCTGGCTTCGGACGGGTGAACGTGCTGGGCCGGTGTGCCGGTTGAAGCAAATGTTGCGGTGATCTTGCGGGCGATGTGGCCTGACTTGCCGAGGCCGGACACGATGACCCGGCCTTTGACGTCAAGCAGGGCCTCAACGGCGCGCGAAAAACTTGCATCGAGACTGCGGGCCAGCTCACCCAGAGCGGATGCTTCTGTTTCCAGAACCCGCCTGCCCGCTGCTATAGCGTTCTGTGAGGGCGACCGAGATTTATCAGGGCCTGCACCGTGGCTCGCAATTTTCTCTGACGTCGTAATTTCAAATCCCCTTCATGGGTTGCAGATCACAGGTTGACGGCTGGTCCGACACCGATAATTCACCGGAAATCCGCTGGAAATTCGGAATCGGTCGCCGACCATGCGAAAACCATGCCATTTAAGTCTTAAGACTATGTTGAGCGTCGGGGAGGCGTCAACCTGAGATTTTTGCGGCACTTTGACCGCTTGCTTCGAAAATCGGCTAACCGATTGATTTAATGATGGAAAATATCAATTTCTTCCCAGCCGGCAAGATCAAGCGCCGCCCGGGTTGGCAGAAACCCGAAACAGGCGTGGGCTATCTCATGGCGGCCTTCACGCTTGAGCATGGCTTCCAGCTTGTCCATCAGCTGATGAAGGTGGAGCACATCAGAGGCGGCATAGGTTTGTTGCGCCTCCGAAAGGGTCTCTGTGCCCCAGTCCGAGCTTTGTTGTTGCTTGGACAGATCGACCCCGAGGAGTTCCTTGCACAGGGACTTGAGGCCGTGGGCATCCGTATAGGTGCGAGCGATTTTTGAGGCGATTTTGGTGCAGTAAAGCGGGGTCGTTACGATGCCGAAAGCATTTTGCAGCGCTGCCACATCAAACCGGGCGTAGTGAAAGATCTTGGTGACGGCAGGATCGGTCAGGAGTTTCTTGAGGTTGGGCGCGTCATAAGTCGTGCGATCCAGCTGAACCAGATGGGCATTGCCGTCGCCGGAGGAAAGCTGGACGACGCACAGCGGATCGCGGTGCGGATTGAGCCCCATGGCTTCGGTATCAATGGCAACAGAGCCTGAAAAGGTCACGTCGGCTGGCAAGTCGCCCTTGTGCAATGTGATGGTCACTGTCTTATCCTTGTCTCACGAGCCTCCCTACGCTCTTCGAGCTTCGGGAGACACTCCTGGCTCTAATCGAGCTTCGGGTGGCCTGCCACCCGAAGCTCGAAGAGCGCAGGGTGGTGCCCAGGAGAAGCACTGATTACTTCTCTAAGGCATTGTTGTAAAGCCATTTTTCATTTTATTGTGAGGTCAGACCACCTTTTGGCCCACCCTGATTACAAGTTTCAGAATGATCTTAAATGTTCTTCCTTGGATCACTCATGTTCTCCGAATACCATAGATTCGCCTGGGCTTTTGTCAAACCTTGGGCATCGCGATGCTCTTCAATCATGGAGACATCGTGATGAGGATACTTTCAAAACGTCAACTGAAGGAACTGGTCTTGTATTCACCCCAGCACGTCGCGCGACTGGAAAAGGCGGGTAAGTTCCCCACGCGGGTACAGCTTGGCCCCAACAGAGTGGGATGGGTTGAGGATGAGGTGCTGGATTGGCTTCAATCAAGGTTGGACGGTCGAGAAATTCCCAACCGACACTCCTAATGTAGGAGCGAGGTGGCCGAGCGTGCACAGCCCGGTCACCTCATTTTGGTTCACAACTGAAGATAGATGTTGCCAATCATATCCCACTCGGCCACTTTGCGAGAATCACTTCCAACGAGTACAATGAGACAATGACAGAAGCACAGAAGCAGCGGCTTGAACAACAACTTTGGAACATTGCAAATGAGCTTCGTGGGAAGATGGATGCGGATGAATTTCGGGATTACATCCTCGGCTTCATTTTCTACAAGTATTTGTCGGAAAAGCAGCACTTGTTTGCAAACAAGCTGCTCGAAACGGAAGATGTCAAAGATTACGCTGACATTGAAGCAGAAGTAGACGTTGAAGCAATCAAAGAGGAATCTCTGGAAAAGCTGGGTTACTTTCTGCATCCGAACGAGCTATTTTCTGAAATCACCCGCAAAGGGAACGCCGACGCGGAAGAGGAAAGCAATTTTATCCTCGAAGACTTGCAGTCGATACTCAATTCCATTGAGCAAAGCACAATGGGAACCGACAGTGAGGATGACTTCAACAAGCTTTTCGAAGACCTGGATCTCAGCAGCACAAAGCTGGGCCGCAGTGTTGAGGCACGAAACTCGCTGATTGCACGTGTACTCAAGCATCTCAATAAGATCGACTTCCAGCTCGATAAGGTGGATGCAGATGTCTTGGGCGACGCTTACGAGTACCTGATTTCAAAATTTGCGTCAGGAGCTGGCAAGAAGGCCGGCGAATTCTACACTCCACAGCAGGTCTCCAAGATTCTTGCCAAGATTGTGACACTAGATAAAAAGCGCATCAAATCTGCCTATGACCCGGCATGCGGTTCCGGCTCTTTGCTCCTGCGCATCGCCAAAGAAGCCGACGTAGGTGCATTTTACGGCCAAGAGTTAAACCGCACGACCTACAATCTCGCACGAATGAATATGATCCTGCATGATGTGCATTTCAGCCAGTTCGACATTCGGCAAGAGGATACACTTGAGGAGCCACAGCACCTAGATGAACGGTTCGAGGCGGTGGTTGCCAATCCGCCATTTTCTGCAAAGTGGAAAGGAGCGAACAATCCGCTCAACGAGACCGACGATCGCTTCAGCCAATATGGCAAGCTCGCGCCAAGCTCCAAGGCCGATTATGCATTCGTTCAACATATGATTTACCAGCTTGCCGACAACGGCACTGCTGCCATTGTGCTTCCGCACGGCGTTCTTTTTCGGGGCGGCACTGAAGGAACAATCCGCGAGTATATTGTTAAAGAGCTTAACTACCTTGATGCTGTGATCGGGTTACCAGCAAATCTCTTTTTTGGTGCAGGAATATCAGCATGCATCTTAGTTCTCAAAAAATGCCGAGTTCACGATGACAGTGTTCTATTCATTGACGCAAGTGCTGAATTTAAGAGGGGTACAAATCAAAATCACCTTAGTGACGGTAACGTCGGGAAGATTGTCGAGACATACAAGAAACGTGAGAACAAAGAAAGATACTCATACGTTGCTTCATTGAAGGAAATCTCTGAAAACAACTACAATTTGAACATCCCCCGCTACGTCGACATATTTGAGGAAGAAGACGCGATTGATATTGAACATGTTTCCGGAGAGCTCCGATTGCTGAAGGGTAAATTGGATGCAACCGATCAGGTAATCGCCGAATTTTGTCACGAACTGGAGATCGCATCCCCGGTATGACCTCCGAAAGAAGATTCCCAAAATCCGTTCAACCAGGCAAGCCACAATTAGCTAATCCGAAGCCGGGTTGGAAGCGATATGCGATAGGCGACTTGTTTGAGGTTGTTAGTCGTCCAGTCGATCTCAAAGACGATGAGCAGTATGATCTTGTAACTGCTAGACGCTCCAGAGGAGGGATCGACCACCGTTCCAGACTGTTTGGTCGCGAGATTTCCGTGAAATCGCAATTCCGAATTCACGAAGGGGATTTTCTAATCTCTAAGCGTCAAATTGTACACGGAGCTTGCGGATTTGTTCCAGCGAGATTGGATGGTGCTATTGTTTCAAATGAGTATTCGGTGTTGCGGTGTAGAGCGGCAATTGATCCTGAATATCTCGCTCAGCTTGTTCATTCTATATACCTGCAACAAACGTTCTTTCACTCGAGTATCGGTGTGCATATAGAAAAGATGATTTTTAAGCTTGAAGACTGGTTCAAGTGGCCGATCAATCTTCCCGACGAATCTGAACAGAATAGAATTGCGAAATTCTTAAGTGAAGCGGATAGAAAAACAACTTTGCTTGAAGAGAATATAGTGCTTCTTAAGGAGTACAAGAAGGGGTGTTTGCAAAGACTATTTGCCCAAGAGATACGATTTAAGGACGATGAGGGAAGAGATTTCCCTGAGTGGCAAGAGAAGAGACTTGGAGAATTTGCTGAAGTTAATCCGAGAGCGACTGACCTGCCTGAGAGGTTCTTCTATGTCGATCTGGAGAGTGTATCTAATGGAACTCTAAAGTCCCCAAAGGAAATATCGCGCGACCTCGCGCCAAGTCGAGCGCAACGAGTATTGTCCAAAGGGGACGTGCTATTCCAAATGGTGCGCCCGTACCAAAGGAATAATCTGCTATTCGAATTGGATGGAGATTATGTTGCCTCAACAGGCTACGCACAAATACGTGCCAATGAGGTCTCAGGCTTCCTCTTTCAACAAATGCATACGGATCTATTTGTAAACGATGTTCTAAGGAGATGTACGGGAACTAGCTACCCCGCCATAAGTTCAAGTGATCTGGCGGAGATAAAAGTTCTTGTACCACGAAGCACAACAGAGCAACGGAAGATTTCAGAGTTTCTATATGCGATAGACGCCAAGAGTCAGTTGCTGTTCCAGCAAACCCTTGAAATGAAAAGATTCAAGAAGGGTCTCTTACAAATGATGTTTGGGTAGCTTTGGATATGGACAAATTGAAACACGAAATAGCGCGGATTGAACGCCATCGATTGGACTACTACAATAGTCACTTGGATCTGGTTGTTGGCTACATTGATGAGAAGCCGGACATTTCGATTGAGACATGCAAAGCATTGATTGAAGGAATATCAAAACTCACTTTACATTTGTTAGCTCACGAATCTCTGGAGGCCTTAAACCAAGAAGACGTTGGGCCGCTATTCAAACGTTCTCTGGCGGAACTGCAGCGAGGACGAGGTTTCTCTGATGTTGATTTGTCTAGGCGGCTTTCCAGTGTAGTACACTACATAGGTGAGATCCGAAACGAACATAGCGATATTGCTCATGGGCGTGCTTCTTTGAAGGATCAAGTGAACGATGCAGATTTCGCGGATTTGATTATTGGTGTAACTGACAATTTGTGTACATACATGCTTCGCAGGCTTGATCAACTCGTAGAACCGGATCTTGAATACGAGGACAATCCAGGTTTCAACGCATATTTGAACGAGCTCTACCCTTTGGATCACCGCATCTTGTATAGTAGGGCACTCTTTGACCAAGAGCCGGAGACTTACGAAATCGAACTAGGTGATTATAATATAGAGAATAGCTTAGAAGAAGAATGACCACGGAATCAGAACAAACACTTGAAAACAAACTGATCTCTCAGCTCGAGTCGCTGGGTTTTGAGCGTGTCCTGATCGAGGATGAAACTGCGCTGGTCAACAACCTCAAAAAACAGTTGGAAAAGCACAATCAAGTGCTCTTGTCCGACTATGAGTTTCGTCAAATTCTGAACAAACTGGCCAAAGGCAACATTTTTCAAAAAGCAAAGACCCTGCGGGACAAAATTGATTTTACTCGCGATGACGGCACCACAGGCTACATCGAACTGATAAATCAGATCCAATGGTGTAAGAACCAGTACCAGGTGACGCATCAGGTCACCATGGTCGGGAAATACACAAACCGCTATGATGTGACACTCTTGGTTAACGGGCTGCCTCTCGTGCAAGTCGAGTTGAAGCGTCGTGGTCTTGAGATGAAGGAGGCCTTCAATCAGACCAACCGGTATCATCGGCATTCATTTTCAGCAGGCTATGGACTTTTCGGCTATATTCAAATGTTCGTGATCTCGAACGGTGTGAACACGAAGTATTACGCCAATAATCCGATCAACAAACGTGATTTCAAACAGACTTTTTTCTGGGCTGACGAAGACAACAAGAAGATCACACAACTCAGCGAATTCGCTGAGGTCTTTCTTGAGAAGTGCCAGCTCTCCAAGATGATCACCAAATACATCGTTCTGAACGAGAGTGATGAAATGCTGATGGCGCTGCGGCCCTATCAGTACTACGCGGTCGAGGCGATTGTAGAGCGCGTGAGCAATAGCCAGAAGAATGGCTACATATGGCACACAACAGGATCAGGCAAAACCCTGACTTCTTTCAAGGCGGCTCAGATTCTTACTCAGTCTCCGAACGTTCATAAGGTGGTGTTTGTCGTCGATCGCAAGGACCTCGACTTTCAGACGATCAAGGAGTTCAACAGCTTTAGTCCTGGCAGCATTGACGCCACCAACAATACCAAGACACTGGTCAAGCAGTTCACCGATGATACGCCTCTCATCGTCACAACGCTTCAGAAACTGAATACGGCGATTAGTAGGGAGCGCTACCTAGAATCAATGGGTTCTCTTCGTGATAAGCGCATGGTGTTCATTTTTGACGAATGTCACCGAAGCCAGTTCGGAGATACCCACAAGCGAATCACAGATTTCTTCAATGGTGTGCAGATGTTCGGCTTTACCGGCACGCCAATATTCGCTCAAAACGCCTCAAAAAACGCACTTGGCAAGCGGACAACGAAAGATCTCTTCAGCGACTGTCTGCACAAATATGTCATCACCGACGCAATACGCGATGAAAATGTTTTGAAATTCTCTGTCGAGTACATCCGCACGGTTAAACAAAAGAATGGTGTCGCGGACATCGAAGTTGAGGCGATAGATACAGCCGAAGTCATGGAAGCGCCTGAGCGGCTGGATAAGGTCACAGACTACATTATCGCCAACCATGCCAGAAAAACCCACAGCCGCGAGTTCAACGCCATCTTCTGCGTCAAGACCCTTTGTGCCTACTACGATCTTCTGCGAACCAAGAAAGACGCTGACGAGCACCATCTGAAGGTTGGTACTATCTTCTCTTACCAAGCCAATGAGGAAGATGCAGATGTCGCTGGTTTTATCGATACTGACATTATCCCAGATGGTGGGGGCGATATACCGGTCAACAAGCATAGCCGGGACAAGCTGGATGAATATATTGGCGACTACAATGAAATGTTTGGAACGAATTTTTCGACCGATAATTTCTATGGTTATTACAAAGATGTCGGTAAGCGCGTAAAAGCCAAACAGATCGACATTCTGTTGGTCGTGAACATGTTCCTCACAGGTTTCGACAGCAAGCCCCTGAACACGATCTATGTTGACAAGAACCTCAAATACCACGGCCTTCTTCAGGCCTATTCACGAACGAACAGAACCATGGGGCAAAAGAAGTCCCAGGGTAATGTCGTGTGTTTTCGTAACCTGAAACCGGCAACCGATCAGTCGATTGAACTTTTCGCCAACAAAGACGCAATTGAAGACATCATCCTGTCACCATACGAAGACTATGTTGAACGGTTCCAGGAAGCCGTTGACAACCTTCTTGCGATAACGCCGACAGTCGAAAGCGTTGATGAACTACTGACCGAAGAGGATGAGGCGAGGTTTATCCAGGCATTCCGAGAGGTCATACGTGTCAAAAATGTCCTCGACTGCTTTACCCAGTTCAGCTTTGACGATTTGCCGATAGATGAACAGCTTTTCGCCGATTTCAGGAGCAAATATCTCGATCTCTACGACAAAGTCAGAAGCGAGCATGAAAAGGAAAAAGTATCGATCCTGGATGACATAGACTTCGAGGTCGAGCTGATCAGTCGCGACAAGATCAATGTTAGCTACATTATCTCTTTACTTCGGAATATTCGGGATTCCAAACCAGAGGATCAGGCCAGGCAGCACAAGGCGATTATGGATATCCTCGACACGGAAACCCAGCTACGCAGCAAGAAAGACCTCATAGCCCGATTCATTGCGGATCATTTCCCTAACATTCCTGCAAGTGCTGACGTTGGTGATGAATTCGAGACTTATTGGACTGAACAAAAGCGGCAAGCCGTCAAGAAATTGTCAGTGGATGAAGGCCTGGACGCAGGGGGCCTTGAAAAGGTTATCGGTGACTATCTCTTTACCGAAAAACCGCCCATGCGGGATGACGTGATTGGAATCATGGAGAGCCGCCCCAAACTGCGTGAGCGCAGTACTGTTGCAGAGCGTGTCATTGGTAAGATCAAAGAGTTTGTTGAAGTCTTCATCGACGGGGTTGATTGAGGGATACAGACCATTCCTGCTGTATCCCCATACTCGGAAGTCTCCAATCCCTATCCATAAGACTCCATGCCGTCTCATAGCCGAATGTCTTTGACCAGCAATCCAGGATGACTTCATGCAGATCTTAGCTCTGCATTCAAGCGACTGTTTGACATCTGGGGGTTGTGTGGTGTCTGATCATGCGATTGATCACAGGGAGGACATGAGAAGATGGATCTTTTATTCAAACGAGAGCAGTCACAAAGCCGGTTCGTAAAAGTACAGTTCAAACTCTGGGGCAAAATTGAACTCGACGAAGAGGAGAAGGCACTTATCGACCGCTATCGGTTTCATGATGCTGTTCTTGTCGAAAGCCTCCAACCCACCTTGATCCGGCAAACGGCGATTATTGGTATTCTGGGTTTCTTCTTTGCATTTGGATTTCTATCCACCTTCATGGGGTCCGGAAGTGCTATTTTTCTCGGACTGATTGCCGGGATTGGCGCGGGGTACTGGTGGTTTAATGAAAAACGCGACACCATCTTCGTGAAAGACCTCATTCATGGTCGTTATTTCTCCTGCAACAGTGTCGTCGAATTGGCTCGCAAAGAAGCCTGGCTGGAAACGGTCGTCGCATATCTAAGACAGGTCATTGAAACAGCTAAACACTGGGATGGTACAGAGACACACAAGATTGAGCCACTTCCCAAAGATGAAGCTCGGGCGGTCATTTTGAGAGGGATCTAGATGCCGCTTCATCTCGGGCCTCGCTGGCATGCCTTTGTTCATGGGCTTTTCCGCTCCGAAGACGAAGTGGAAACACGCCAACTGTTTCAAGAGGTTCGGCACCTATTCCATGAATGCGATCTTCTTGAGGATGGCACACGGGATGAGTTGGTTGCTCAAATTACTGACGGCATCTTGCTGTCTCTCGATTTGGCAACGGAGCATCCACAAGTTGGACCAATAGCCCGTCTTGTTTCCCGAGTTCTCGACTACGAGAACATGTTTCTATTGCCAGATATCGACTGGATGGAAAGGCGATCCGTTGCGGATTGGTGGGATCTCCGAAACGATCTGAGCTATCAACGTCAGTTGGTGGGAGAATTTCATGTGACAAAGGATACTTTAGTCGCGCTTCTTGCTGAGATCCTGCTGCCAATTCTCGACTCTTGCCCAGCTCTTGATGGCGGTTCCAGCAATGAGGATGACATCTCTGTAGATTCCAAGCTGGTCCAGAATGTTTCCGATCTTGGAGTTGTGGTCGAACATATCATGGCAAAAGTCCTGGATGAGGAAATCATTGAGTCAGGTCTTTTCTCGCGGCTCTCAAAGAAACTAGAAAGCAATCTGATTGTTGCTTCCGGAGGAAATCCGGGTGATCCGAGGGGGTTTTCCCGCGCTCTCAAGACACCAACCAAGTCAGATATCAAATCTCCAATTGAGCTTGTCGTTACATACCTCGGTGCAACACCTCTTCTGGATTATTTCCAACAGGACATCGAGTTTTCAATCCCGACCTTGTCTCGGTTTGAGCATCATCACATTGTTGCGGGATCTGGTCATGGCAAGACGCAGACCCTTCAGTATCTGATTGGTCGTGATCTTGAGGCAGTTGCTTCTGGCAACCGGACAATTATAGTCCTCGATAGCCAGGGGGATCTCATCAGGAATATAGCCAGCCTGGCTGAGTTTGCGCCTGGTGGTGAACTTCATGACAGAGTGGTCATCATCGATCCTACAGATGTTGAATGGCCGGTTTCGCTCAACCTCTTCGATGTAGGGGTTGATAGACTTAGTGGCTACGAGCCCCTGGAACGCGAACGGCTGACTAACTCAATCCTTGAACTCTATGACTTTGTGCTGGGGTCTTTACTCTCTGCGGAAATGACGCAAAAACAGAATGTGATCTTTCGTTATGTGACGCGCCTCATGCTGCATATTCCAGACGCGACAATTCACACCTTGAGGGAACTCATGGAACCCGGCAGTCAGGAAAAGTTTGCCCTTCACATCGAAAAACTCACCGGCAGTGCCAGGCATTTTTTTGAAACGGAGTTTTCCTCAAAGGAATTTGAACAAACCAAGAAGCAGGTGCTCAGGCGTTTGTGGGGTATTCTAGAAAACCAAACCTTCGAACGCATGTTCTCACATCCCCGCTCCAAACTTGATCTCTTTGGCGAAATGAACGCGGGCAAGGTCATTTTGATCAATACGGCCAAGGATCTGCTCAAAGAGCAGGGCACCGAGATCTTTGGGCGATTCTTCATTGCTATGATCGCGCAGGCCGCTCAAGAAAGGGCGACCCTGCCAAAGCGTGATCGCATTCCAACAATGGTCTATATCGACGAGGCGGCGGACTATTTTGATCGCAATATTGGGATCATTCTGGCTCAGGCTCGCAAGTACAATGTTGGAATGGTCCTCGCGCATCAATACCTGGGACAGCTGGAACCGCGCTTGCAGGAAGCCTTTGGAGCAAACACCTCAATCAAGTTTGCTGGTGGTGTTTCTGCCAAAGACGCACGAACATTAGCTCCCATGCTCTATTGTGATCCGGGATTCATTGAGGCGCAGCCTAAAGGATGTTTTGCAGCCCACATTCGCGGGGTCACCAAGTCTGCGGTTCCGCTCACGTTTCCGTTTGGATATCTGGAAAAAAAGCCACAGATGAACACGTCTGATAACGCGGAACTAAAGTCGAGAATGCGTCAGCTCTATGCGGTGCATCACTCAGAGTTGGACGGAGCAACGCAGCAGCAGTCTCAGCCCGATCAGGACCAGCAAGAGCCTTCAGGTGGCGACGACAAGGGAGAGTCAAGCCAACAACAGGGTGCAGGGGATAAGAAGTCTGAAACAGAAGCCGGATTCGAACTTTGAAATGACTGAGCGCCACGACACAACAGGCCGGAGAAAGCGCACTTCGCCCAGCTCGACCGGGAAGCGCGTAACACCGCAAGATCGGGATAGCCTGTGGTTCCAGAAACTTCATGAACATGGTCCACTTCCGAGTTCATTCCTGCATCAATATGCTTCTGATACGCACAAAAGTGAAAAACGCGCCAAAGAGCGCCTCACCGATCTCTTTAACGAAGACAATACGCCGGACGACGGGGCGTATCTTTCCAGACCAGTGCAGCAGTTCAGGACCATAGATAGTCGCTACAATCAGCTTGTGTATGATCTTACACTGGCGTCCGAAAAAGCTCTCAAAGCGGCAGGTCATTGGTCTGACGTCAACAAGACAAGCTCTGGCCCCTGGCTTCATAAATTTATGGTGAGTTGCATCACAGCATCGATTGAACTGGCCACATTGAATCGCGATGACATCAACTATATCCCGCAATCTCAGTTGCTCAAAAGAGCTGGTACTCAGTTGCGTTACGCAGTCGGAATATCTGAACCTTCTGCCAAAAAGGAGATCACCAAAGACCTCATACCCGACGCCTTGTTTGGCCTCGAATATAGTACTCCCAAAGGCAGCAGATTTCGTTGCTTTCTAGTGGAAGCAGATCGGTCCACAGAACCAGCCACTTCTAGAAACTTTAACCGCAAGAGCTGGCAGCGAAACCTTCTTCAGTATGAGAAATATATCGGCGAAAAGCTCTATCGCGATCATCTCAATCTCAAGACATCATTGATGGTCCTCAATGTTGTTACTGATCAGAAGCGAGCGGAACAGATTCGAAACCTCATCCCCCAATATGCGGAGAGTCTTGTTGACCAGCTCCTATTTCAATCCTGGGAAGACTTTGGAGAAGTCTTCAAGCCCCCAAAACCAAACACAAACCTACTGGAAGCGGGATGGACACGGGCGGGCCTTATAGATTTTCATATTGACCAGGTATGAAAAAAACCGTGGTTGCCATCGCCACGGCTTTTTCAGCTGTCTTGCTCGCTAGTTCTGTTGGAAACTAGAAACCAATTTCAGCATCGGGCGGGTATTCATCGAACCGCTTCAGAAGCCCGGCGTCTCGAACCAGAGCTAGTGCTTCAAAGAACACAAGGCTATAGGGTTCACCGCCGATCCAGATTGCCCGTTTCTCCGGTACCATACTTTTCAGGTCCGGAAACTCATCGGCTAACGCTTTTGCCTCTTCAAAGACGTTTCGAAATGGGCGCTTTCGCTCAATCTGCAACCCTATGACTGGTCCATCTTCGGCCACCTTCGCAAATGCCGAGAGGGTTTGAACGAGTTTGCGACCTTTCCTTCCTGCCGTATGCGGCTGTTCACTTACGACCACGTCAGGTTCAAACTCATCAATCCAGCTTTGTAGTTTTAGCGCGGCTTCATCGGGCGTTTTTGAGTAACGCTCAGACCCTTCCCAAAGAATTAGATCGCGATTGTCTATGACAACACAAGCGATTCGACCTTCTCTGGCGGCAATCGCCAGGATTCGTAGTCTCTCTGTGTTCATATAATTTCAGGTAGGTCCGCTTCCAGATAACCTGACAGATACTCCAGGGAACGGGTGCGAGATTCAGTTGCCAACCATCCTTCTGGTGCTTCAGGTATTGATTCGATATTTTCAGACAAGACACTGCGGACGACTTGCATGTTCTCGGAATAGAAGCTCTCGAAACTGGCTCCGTAAATTACCGAGAGGGCGCACATCTCGCGTGCTGTCGGAGTGCGCTCTCCAAGCTCTATCTGACTAATGATGTTGCTGGAAACACCCATCAAGTGTCCGCAATCCGCTTGCGTCAAACCTGATTTCTTCCGCGCGATTTTGAGATCAAAAAGGAACTCTTCAAACATACGCTGTTTGGATTATTAAATAATGAGGACTGGCAGGCGCAATGGCGGAATCCACCCGTTATCCACAGTCTTGTACACAGAAGTCGATCCTCAATAGTATGGACTTCAGAGCCGGGATGATTGCGAAGTGAGACGAAAAGGCTAAAGCCTTTTCGCATCTCCCGACTCTGAAGTCCTGATCACTATCGGAACGGTCTCGACCAAACCCATCCTCTAATCCAAGACTAGATTTATAATCGTCGAAATCGGTATTCTTTGCTAGAGGGGGCCATTCTTGTTAAGCAAGAATGGCCCCAGATTTGTAGGCTTGTCAGTACTCACTTGCCAGCATAATCGTCAGTACCCGGTGTGTGAGACTCTCACTGGCCGGATCCAGTGAATATTGCTTCAACTCCAGATCAAAGAGATCAATCTTCCAGAATAGTTTTTCAGAATTGATCTCTATAGATCCAAAGTCGCGTTCACCATGGGGATCGTTGTCTTCCGAAAAGTCGTCAAATTTGGAAACCTTTCCGATAATCTTAGACACAGATGCTTCTCCCATAGCCTGAACCCCAGTAGTTGCAATAATCGTTGTGTTGCCGTACTCACCGTGACGCACTGCATCATTCAGTCGAGCCACTTCTTTCCGACGATACTCCTGATCCAGCCGCCAAATTGGCAAACATTTATTTCCACATTCCTTGCAGCTGTAAGCGTCAAAGACAGTCTCCAGGCTCCAATTGCCGGAAGTGATGTCCCACTGAGCTGCAGCGTCTCGCGCGATGTCCTGAGATCCACATATATTGCAGATAACATAAGCTCCCACCAGTTCACATAGTTCAATTTCTTTGGTCACGATCTTCTCCTTCCGTGAGGTAGTCGCCCGAACCAATTTCAGACGCACCTTTCGAAAGGAGACGTGACTGCTTCCATTCTTATTCTGGCGTCTCCTTCGAAACTTCAAAACCACCGGTCATTCTCGAATTTCGAGAATGACCCTGTCTTTCTTTTTGTGAGTTCAGCGAGGCACAATAGGGTAATGCAAATACGGGATCAGCAGACAACAACACTTGGCATTGCCCACTATCGCTATGGGAACTTTTCCTTTGGCATCAGAGGCGATGATCGTTTCATGCATATGTACATTGTTGGTCAAACCGGAACCGGCAAGTCCACTTTGTTATTCAATATGGCTCTTCAAGATGCACAACTTGGACATGGTTTGGTTCTGATCGATCCTCACGGAGATCTCTCAAGTGAGTTGGCAAGAACATTGGGACCCAAGGCGCTATATTGGGACACAGCTGACCCCGGCTGTCCCTACGGCTACAATCCACTTTCGAAGACATCGAAAGAATATCGACCAATCGTTGCCTCAGGTCTTATTGAGACTCTCAAGAAACAGTGGCCGGGAGCATGGGGGGTCCGCATGGAACACCTCATACGCTTTGCTACGCTTGCACTACTCGATACTCCAAAAACAGACCTCCGAGATATTCTTCGTATATTTCTCGACGATGACTTTCGCGAGAGTGTGATCACACATGTCTCGAATGATCAGGTCCGAGCATTCTGGGCACAAGAATATCCGAATATGAACTACAAGAAATCTGTCGATGGATTGGCTCCGATTGCCAACAAATTCGGGGCGTTTTTGGCACATCCTGTTATTCGAAAGGCCATCTGCGAACCCGAGATACCACTGCGATTCCGACGAATCATGGATGAAGGAAGCACTCTCATCATCAATTTAGCTAAAGGTCGTCTCGGGGCTGATATCGCGAATGTCCTGGGTGGCATGCTGGTCTCCGGAGTGATGCACGCGGCATTTACGCGGCACGATCAGCCGGAAGCTGAAAGGCGACCATTCTTTCTATATGTGGACGAGTTTCATTCCTTTACGACGGATAGCGTTTCGGAGTTGTTGTCAGAAACCCGCAAATACAAACTTGGTGTGGTTCTCAGTCAGCAACATACTCAGCAAAGCAGCGACACCGTGTTTGCATCAATCATGGGAAATGTTGGCACGTTGATTTGTTTTCGCGTTGGTGCGGCTGACACCTCACTCCTTTCTGCGCAGCTTGGCGGTGTCGAATCACGCTTCATGATTAACCAACCAAACTACCGAGCTTTTGTTCGTATGATGATTGATGGGGAACCAGCCAAAATCTTCACAATGACAACGCTTCCGGCTCCCACTCTCTCTAAACAAGAATGACCCGGTCTTGGAAAGATTGTTGAGCTGGATACAATCGAGGTATGAACGACAGCGATAGTGAACATCTAGAACGACACCTTGAACTTTGCAGACGTGTTTTCCTTCGCATGCTGGCTGAAGACTCATGGCCATGGAAGGACAACGACTCGCATGAATCAGAGGATGTGGTAGAGTCGGAAGATAGCGAAGAAGATGTATGAAAAAATGTTTCGGTTACATTCGTGTCAGTACAGTCAGACAAGGTGATGGCGTATCTTTGCAAGAACAGAAGGATGCGATACTGGCCTTTGCTGCACGAAAAGATATACGAATAACAAAATGGTTTGAGGAGAAGGAAACTGCTGCCAAGAGTGGCAGGCCTATTTTCAATGGCATGTTGAAAGCGCTCAAGCTGGGCGAGGCCGGTGGTCTCGTCATACACAAAATCGACCGCTCGGCCAGGAATCTCAAAGATTGGGCAATTGTTTCGGATCTTCCCGATCAGGGAATTGAAGTTCATGTCGCCACCGAGAGCCTCGACTTTTCATCACGAGGAGGGCGGCTAACTGCTGATATGCTTGCAGTTATAGCATCCGACTACATTCGGAATCTTCGCGAAGAAACCATTAAAGGATTGCGAGGACGTTTGAAGCAAGGCCTCTATCCATTTCGAGCACCACTTGGATACCTCGACAATGGCAGGGGAAATCCAAAGACCCCATGTCCAGCAAAGGCACCTCTCATAAAGGCGATGTTTGACCTCTATGGTTCGGGACAACACTCTCTTCGCAGCCTGCAAATTGAAATGAGGAAACGTGGCTTGACCAATCTTGGAGATGGCGAACTGAGCCTCCATGGTGTTGAAACTATCTTGAACAACTCATTTTATTCCGGGGTTATTGAAATCAAGCGGACCGGCGAGACGTATCAGGGAGTTCACGAGCCGATTGTACGTCAGTCTCTGTTTGATCGGGTGCAAGAGATAAAGTCCAGGCGGTGTGGCCCGAAATTAACTCGGCACAATCAATTGTTTCGAGGTCTCTTTCGTTGTGGTTTTTGCAACCAAATGATGTCACCTGAAAAACAGAAGGGGCGCATATACTATCGTTGTCATCGAAAAGAGTGCGTGACAAAGACTATCAGAGAGGATGCGTTGGAAAAGGACATACTCTCGACATTGAAATCATATCAATTGACCAAGGAACAGGTCGCAGAGCTTTTGTCTAAGTGGAAACAAGATCCTCCTGTAGTTCCTCGCGCGGAAGCAGTTAGACATCTTGAAAGTCAGATTCAAGCCGTTGAGCAGAGTGTGGACCGAGCAGTTGACCTCATGATTGATGGCACGCTCGATGAGGCGACATACAAATCGAAAAAGAAAGAGGCGAATCGGAAGCTTGCCTTGCTTCGTGAAGAACTACGAGACTTGCCTGACCGAAAGGAAATGGAAGAGAACAAGCAAAAATTCCTCGAACTTCTCACGAGCCTTGCGGTGCTTTACGAAAGTCTGAGACCTCATGAAAAGCGAGTGTTCATTGAAAACACCTTCTCGAACCTGACAGTGGTTGGCAAAAAGCCTGTTCTTGAGCCGTTTCCGTGGGTCCTGGAATACCAGAATCTCGGAGGCGTCTCTTTTGGTGACCCATGTCGCCACACAGATCGAACTTTTGAGCTCCCCGAACAGCTAAAGCATTTGTTCAAGCTGTTGTTTGGAATTTGTAGGGAAGAATGACCGGTGGGTAGGCGGTTTTCAAGGGTTTGGGCACCAGAGATTGTGTCGGCCTTTCTTTTTCTGCAGAAAGGAGTAGCATGCAAGTACTAGTAATGTAACTCCAGCTGCATGAATCAACAAGGAACAAACTTCACAAACACGGATGACAATATGGCGGATAGCAATAAGCCGGTTGGTGTGACTAAAGATATTGTCGAATCATTTCTAGCACAATTGTCAGAAAAAGAGGTCGATGATGTGGTTGTAGAAGGGTTGCGAAAGACTCTCTTGGAGGACGGTAAGTCTACCAAAATTGCGCTTGAGAATTCTCTATTTCCTGACGAATAGCCTATGATCCGAATAGATAAAATCAGCATTCACAAATTCAGGGGCATCGTCAAACTTGACCTTGAACTGGGTGGTGGAAACTTTGCAATCTGCGGACCAAACGGCACTGGAAAGAGTGGCGTTGTTGATGCAATTGAGTTCGTTCTTTCCGGTGACATTTCTCGCCTGGGAGGAACAGGAAGAGGAAACGTCTCAGTAAAAGAGCATGCTCCTCACGTTGATTATAGGGATTTTCCAGATAAGGCATTTGTTGAATTGCATGGGGTGGTCGTATCTACCGGTAAGAAATTTAGTGTCAAAAGAAGTGTCGGACAGCTAAAAGCGCCCACTATCTCGCCCAATACACCAGAGGTGGTTGAAGCAATTGATGAATTCGGACGTCACAAGAATGTAGCTCTGTCTCGCCGGGAGTTAATCCAATACATCCTATCGACGCCAGGACAAAGAGCTGAGGAAATTCAGGCATTGCTCCAGCTGGACCTATTGGCGAGCTTGCGTAAGAACTTACAATCAGTTTCGAATTCCAAGAAGAAAGAACATACAACGAAAGTCGCAGACTTAAAAAGGGCAGGTGAAAACCTGGCAACAGCACTCTCAATCCCGGCTCTAAAAACTGCGGATTTGTTGAAGGCCGTCAATAAGAGACGTGCCTTATTGGATCTTCCCGAAATCAAGAGTCTTGAAGCTGGTACATCAGTAAAGGACGGGCTGTCTGTTACCTCCGCAGACTCTCAAGCCTCATTATCAAAGGCAATTGCACTTAAGGATATGAGTAATTGCAGCGAGCATTTGAAAACACTCACAAGTGAAGAATTTGGAGCTGTGGTTGCAGCTCAGCTGAGCTTAGCAAAATCGCTTGCTGAAAACACAGACTTTGACAGCGCTTTGGATAAACAAGATCTGTTAGAAAAGTCTCTGAAGCTTGTCGATGGAGACTATTGTCCTGTCTGTGACACTTCTTGGAAGCAGCACGACCTGATTGCTCATATTGAGAAAAAGAAGAAGGATCTTGAGCAATTTACAAAGCAAAAGAATGATTTTGAAAAGGCTTTGGAGCCGATCACAAAAGCACTCGGGGATGTGGTTTCTTTGCTCCGCACCGTTGCACCTTACGGATCAAAACTTAAAGCAAAGCTTGAATGTAAACAACTGAAGTCCTTTGCTGACGAGGTGGAGAGCTCGAAAGATTCATTGATTGAGTTTTCGTCAATGCAGGCTGTCGTCGATGCACTTGAGAGTTTCGATGGCGTTCCAAAGGAAGTAGACACGGAGTTAGCTGGTCTTCTTGGTGAGATAAACTCGATTCCTGACACCAGTGAACGTGATGCCGCACGTGATTATCTAGTAGCTGCCCAAGAGAGACTATCTACTTATCGAGAGATCAAACGCGCTGAAGCACGAGCTCTACAAGATAGCCAATTGGCGAAGACTGTTTTTGAGACTTACGAAACAACTCATACAAACGGCTTAAACAAAGTTTATTCGGATATCCAAGACTATTTCGCCGGACTGTATAGCGAAATAAACAAGGATGATGAAGAGGATTTTGAGGCAAGTATGGAGTCTAGCGGGGCGCAACTTGGTCTTGACGTTGAGTTTTATGGAAGAGGAAAGTTTCCACCAGGGGCCTACCATAGTGAAGGTCATCAAGATGCCATGGGGCTGTGCTTATACTTGGCGCTGATGAACCATTTGTATAAGGATAAATTCACATTCTGTGTGCTGGACGATGTTTTGATGTCAGTGGATGGAGGTCACAGGCGAGCTGTTTGTGAGTTATTGATGAAGACATTTCCAGACACTCAGTTTATTTTCACTACGCATGATCAAGTCTGGCTGAACAACATGCAGACAACAGGTTTGGTGAAAAAGAAGAGTTCTGTCCTCTTCAGAAACTGGAATGTTGATGATGGCCCTTCGGAATGGATCGGAAAGGACATCTGGAAAGAGATAGAAGATCATATTGATGAGAATGACATACAGGCAGCTGCTGCCGAACTACGACACTATCTGGAATTCCTATCCGGTCAACTTTGTCACAATTTAGGAGCTTCTGTCGTTTACAGGGGCGACAACCGGCATACTTTAGGTGACTTGATGCCGCAAGCAACTGCGCGCTTCTTGAAGATAATAAAGGATGCAAAACTAGCGGCGAAGAGTTGGAAGCTTGAAGATATTCAAAATGAGCTAGAGGCATTGAAAGATAGCTTTGTTGAGGCAGTGGCGAGCACTCAGTTGGAGCAATGGGCGGTCAACGCAAAAGTTCACTACAATGATTGGGCAAATCTTGATAAGAATGATTTCAAACCTGTGGTGGCATCCTTTCAGAAGATGATCTCCTTTCTTGAGTGTGGTAAATGCAAGAGCATTCTCTATGTAATCGAAAGTGGAGGACAGAAAGAGAGCTTGAGATGTTCTTGTGGGGACTACAACACTAACCTCAAAAAGAAATAGATCTCGAAACATAGTGTGGATACTGTCTGTGCATAAGACTCTCGATTCACTCAGATAGCTGCGCCGGAAATGTCTGCTAGTCCAACTGGACGTTTTGCCTGGATCTCGCAAAGCAAACACCGTCTTTGATTGCGTAGCATTCAACGAAGTGTAGGCCTTTAAATTTCGAATGCTCAGGATCTCGTTGAGTCTGGTGATCGGTTATTTCTCCTCGAGGCTGGCTACTTGAGTTGTCGTTTTTCACCTTCCACTTAAAAATGTCTGCCGGTGGGGCGTCTCTTCCATTTCTAAATTCAATTCGCCTGTCGACAGAAATTCGTCCCAGCTTATCGAGGATGTACGCCCGAAAACTGCCATCGCGAGGCAACACATTCCCAACAATATTGAATTCGCGCTCAGTAAGCATTGGAATCTCTTGATCAAACAGGAAGGCCTCAGCATTACTTGATCGAGTATATCTACCTGCGGCAATGATACTCTCGACATCATCACCTTCTTTCATGTTCTCCAAGTTAACTAGGAAGTGATCTCGAGCTTTTTCAATATCCTCTAGTTGAGAGGGTTTGAGGTCCGCCACATAAGCATCTATATAACGATACGAGTCGGCTCTATCGGGAAACTGAGGTTTGTCCAGATAATCCATGAGGTGTACGAAGAAGCTGAAAACACCGTCAAAGATATCGGCGGTTGCATGAGCGCCAAAAAACTCTGTCACAATTTGTTCAAGATGAAATGACTTGAGAGGGAAGTCCTTGTCAAATTCTTTACATGACGTTTTCCAAGCTTTGACAAATTTGGCGGTCCGTCTGAAGTCCTCATTCACTTTGTTCAATTCGCTGGCGACTGTAATGTACCCTCTTGGATCCGATGTTATCCATGACATCGTTCGACCAAGACGGCTGCTTTCTTCCATAAACAACTGGCGCTCTGAGTGAGATTTCATAAACAATTCGGGAACTACATAGGTGTCATCTCCGAATTCATTTCGCCCTTCCCTATAAGCCGGTACGACATCAACGGCAAAAACCTCTTCCTCACCATCTTTGAAGGAAATACAAACGGAATGAGTTTGACGCGATATCTTTATCTTGAAACTTGTTGGGTTTTCGTATTCTGAGTGAAGGCGTTTCTCTAGATCAGTTAGTGCTTCGGTTGGATCTACGTCTTCATGCCAGTCTCCCAAGACATATAGCACATCGAGATCGTGAAGAGGTCTTATGGCCGTGTATCTTGGGAAGGATCCAATTTGGATACAATTGGCGGTGCCAAGAACATCGCGAACGGAAGCATACACTTCCGTCACGAATTCACGTTCTTTTGGTAAAAGAGCGAGGTTTTGTTCTACAAACGCCCTTAGAAGGGTATTGATCTTATCTTTTTTCATATCCGGTCGTAATCATGCTCGTAACAATGTCATTCATTAGTCTTCCTCTGAAATTGCAGACAACGACATGTTTTCTCTTTTCAAGTTTTTCCATGTCTTCATTCTCAATACGCCCTCCACTGTGTGGTGCGTATACAATCAAAGCTGTCTGCTCATTCTTGAGGCGGAGGATGTCATCAAGATAATCTCGGCAGTCCGGCCAATTAATCAGAATCAAATTGGCTCGTGAGATCGCTTCAATTTCACCTTGGCCTGCTACACGAATAATTCTCTTGCTGTTGAACAGTCTTGAGTCGCTGATTAGTCCCTCAAGATTGTTCAAGCCGTCCCCAGTGGCAACAATGGCGATCCTTCTACGTTGAAGGCCGTAGCCCAGTCGGTATAAAGCAGGAATAAGCCCGCGGACCGTCCAATAGCCAACCAGCACAATGCCAATGACTGTGATTATCGTTGTTGCGAGCCCTATAAAATTCAATACGGGCAGTATGTAGTTCATGGTCTTGTTTTCGCTAAGTTGATGGTGATTGGATCAGATTACCGTCACAATGGGATTATACCATAGCGAGTTGCTACACCTGCTTTTCTCATTAAAGGCGATTCGAGGAGGAGTCGAGAGTATTTTCTTGTTTTGTTCTCCTTGTGAGCAAAAGATGCGTTGCCTCATGCTTGTGCATAAGGTTCCTGGATCACCCGGCTGGAGGTTTTCCGGGTTGAACTCTCACGGCAGTTTTTGTGCTGCCGCGATGTTTGTCAGCTCGATTGGGTTGCATGTGATGAGGTTTGAGGTAGATTTGCGTGCTTTAGCTAATTTTGTTAGGATTAGTTTAGACGAGCTCATCCTCTATGGTTAAGTGCCAAAAAACACACAGCAGCAGTGGTGTTAGGTATTTATTAACAAAATCAATAGGTTGTGGGCTGAAATGCTCTTGACAGAGCGAGCGATACTCCCTATATCTGTATTACTCTAAGGACTGTCATCTGTCCTTTCTCTTGTAGAAGGCGCTTGTAACGCCTCTGTGAGACTGTTTCTGTGCTTGGATCCAACTCTTAAGTTCAATTTCGATGTTGATTCTAGTTCAGCGACCAAGAGCCCTTGCAGGTGTGATCTGCAAGGGCTTTTTGTTATTACAGTAAAGTAAAAGCGAGAAGCCATCTATTTAGCTTCTCGCCACGCTCATTAATTTAAAGCGTTAAAAGCATTGCCACGATATGGATAACCATAAGGACAAGCAAGGCCCACTCTATAACTGTCATCTTGTACCTTTCCTTTCTTCCACACTCGCCCAAATCAAGTCTCGACCAAAATCGAGATTCAAATTGAATCAAATGTTTCTACCAACCTCAGCTTAGATTTGTGGAGCCCCTTGTAAGGCTACACAGACTGATAACTTCAGAATCCCACAGCAATAGAACTGCGTGTCCTTCGGATGTGATCGCTAGACTAGGTTTCATCAGAATGGTTGATGAGACAGACAGTAGCACACTTTTTGCTCATGTAGTTAATGTAACAAAACCTTGCATTTGTTAGCACTCTGTCCAGTGAGTGCTTCTCATGAGGTTGACCTTCTCAGACGCCATCGCGTATTAGTTCGAAGAATCTGTGTAAAGCATACACCCTATTCTAGTAATGGCTGAAAGGGCAGCAAAGAGGCGATGATTGTGGTTCGAGCTATGACAACAAGTAGTTTGTCCAACCCTTCATGAGCTTGGCTCGTTTAGGTAGTCGGTCAGATCGTTGATACGCCCTAGCCACTTCGCCATCGACTTGGTGACCGAGCGCGCTCTCTTTGACTTCAAATGGCGTGTCAGTTGCCTCCTCCACCCAAGTGCGGAAAGTAGATCGAAAACCATGTGGACGGGCGGTATACCCCTCTCGCTCCATAAACCGGCTCATCGCAGCATCCGACAACGGCTTTCCGCGACCGCTCGGGAATAGCAGAAGCTGTTCATCTGATTGTCGCGCTTGTAGAGCTATTGTTCTTGCCTCTTTCGACAAAGGGACACGGTGTTCCTTTCCAGTCTTCGTTCTTTCTGGGCCCAGGGTCCAAGTGTCACCGTCAATCTCATCGAAGGCTGCGAATCGGACTTCGCTTGTGCGAGCGGCTGTAACAATGAGAAATCGCAAGGCTAGTGCCGAGGTGGTCTGCTTGGTACAGAGCCATTGATAGAATTTCGGTGCCTCCTTATAGGGAAGCGAAGGGATATGGGTAACTTCGTGCCGTTGTTTGCCAAGCAATGCCTGTGCTTTCATCACGGCTTGCAAGTCTACTTCCAAACCTAATGCCGCAGCATGTTTCAGCGTCAGATTCATACGGTTCAAAGCTTTCCGTGCTGCAGCTGGTTTTTCATGCCATATCGGCCCGAGCAGCTTCTTCAGCTCATGTTGGTCAATATCCTCAATTGCTTTGCTGCCAATCTTAGGTAAGACGTGAACATTCAAGGGTGACATCCACCGTCCTGCTTTGCCGTCATTCTTCAGCTCGGCTTGTTTTGCCTCAAAGCATCCTTGTATAGCTTCAGAGACAGTGAGGCGGTTGCTACGCTGCTTTTGCTGTTGGCGTTGCTGGATGGGGTTGATGCCGCCTCTGAGCTTTCTGCGGGCTTCACTGGCGCTCTGACGCGCTTCAGCTATCGATACATCCGGCCAGCGCCCCAAGCCCATTTCTCTACGTTTGCCGTCCACAACAATTCTGAGGATCCACTTACCGGATTCGCGCTTTGATTTGATCAGCCACAAACCTTGACCATCAGCAAATTTCCCCTTGCCATGGGACTTCGCTTTCATTTGGTTCAGTGCGTTAGTGACGGTCATTACAGCCCACCTTTTAGCCCACCTCAATGAGTGTGAAACTATGCACTGCTATGTTCAGCCCTGCAACCCGAAATGGCTTGTAAGCCGCAGAAATATTAGAGTTTTGAGATACTATGTTCCGCTATGAAAAGCGGTCCTGGTGCCCAGGAGAAGACTCGAACTTCCACGTCCATAAGGACACTGGCACCTGAAGCCAGCGCGTCTACCAATTCCGCCACCTGGGCTGAGGTACCGGACGAGAGCAGATGGGCTCTCGCGAAGGACAAGACGCATAACGGCCTTGAGGGGGCTTGTCAACGCCGCGGAGGCGGCAAGGCGTGGAAAACAGGGGCGTGGCCGGGGGCTGACAGGATGTTGGTGCATTTTGCCGCCTGTTTGCGAGAGGCCTTGTTTGGCAAGGGATCGACCCCTATGATTTCAGCGCAGTTTTTCGTGCGCCGCATAAGGGGATTTCAGGATGGGTATCAGGTTTTTCGGGATGGTTCGGACCGCTCTGCTGGCGGTTTTCCTTGTTGGCAGCGCGGCGTTTGCGGCAGATCTGAGCGTCACCAAATCACCGTGGTGCGGCTGCTGTTCCGCCTGGATCGAACACATGCGACAGGCCGGCTTTGAAGTCACAGTGCATGAGGAAGAAGACCTCACTGCGATCAAGGAAAAAATGGGCGTCGAGCCGAAACTTCAATCCTGCCACACCGGCGAAGTTGAGGGTTATGTGATTGAGGGTCACGTCCCGGCCGAAGACGTGCTCCGGCTGCTGGCCGAGCGCCCCAGGGCGCGCGGCCTCACGGTGCCAGGCATGCCGGTTGGATCACCGGGCATGGAGATGGGCGAGCGCAAGGATGCCTATGATGTTCTTCTGATCAAGGAAGATGGCAGTACCGAAGTTTATGCGCGGCACTGAAATGCAGAATACTGTTCGATTGTCACTCATTGTTTTGGGTCTACTGGCAGGAGTGCTTCCGGCTCCCTCGGTCCCGGCTCATGCCGAGCAATCCCCGGTTCGACTTCTTTCACCTCTATTATTCGGTCGCGATGAAGTGACGGAGATTGAATCCTTCGAACATATTTCGCAGATGATGAAAAAAAGAGTTCGTGTCGGAAGCTCGCCTTCAGAGTATGAGCTGTGTTTTCCAAACGGAACTTTCAGGGATAAATGTGTCAGCACGTGCAAAGAATATATTACTTTGGCACCAAGAGACCGTGTCGGCAGTGACCGCTTTACCGCAGTAGAGTCGCGGCGCTTTTTTCTGAATTGTTCGCTCCTTACTTTCTTGAAGGAGGAGTATGCAGTAGTTTCAAATGATAATTCGTCTGTTGATTTGAAAGAACTGAGTTCGCAATTTCATGTAGATTTGGTCTCTGAATTTTGCAACGATAATTACTCAGCGGAGGATACAGCATTTGAGTCTTGCATGCAAAGGGTCCCTTCAATGGAAGTGGACGGTTCTACGCTCACGATCAAATTTGAAGGTGATGCTTTCAGGCTGACTGTCTATCTGGCAACCCGCTTTGACGAACAGGGACTCCGAAAAATTTGGCATTCCCGCCAGAACTATACCAAGGTTGGACGTCATTCCCATATGAGCGTTGGTTACGTCGTTCAAGACAGGGGCGGGCAGATCGTTTGGCGACGGACAGAGCAAAACTCGACACCCTGACCAGCCTCAATAGACCACTACGGACCGAATGCTCTCGCCTGAATGCATCAGCTCGAAGGCCTTGTTGATATCGTCCAGTGGCAGTGTGTGCGTGATCAGGTCGTCGATGTTGATCTTGCCATCCATGTACCAGTCAACGATTTTGGGAACATCGGTGCGCCCTTTGGCGCCGCCGAAGGCTGTGCCTTTCCAGGTCCGCCCGGTGACCAGCTGGAAGGGCCGCGTCGAGATTTCCTTGCCGGCGCCGGCAACGCCGATAATGATGCTTGTGCCCCAGCCCTTGTGGCAGCATTCAAGCGCCTGACGCATGACGTCGGTGTTGCCGATACATTCGAAGGAATAGTCAACGCCGCCGTCGGTGAGGTCGACGATCGCGCCGACAACATCATCTGTGCCGCCGCTCAGGTCTTTTGGGTTGATGAAGTCGGTCATGCCGAATTTTCTGGCGAGCGCCTGCCTGTCCGGATTGAGATCGATGCCGATGATCCGGTCTGCGCCGACGAGCCGCGCGCCCTGAACCACATTCAAACCAATGCCGCCGAGACCGAAGACCGCAACCGTTGATCCGGGTTCAACCTTTGCTGTGTTGATCACCGCGCCGATGCCGGTGGTTACGCCGCAACCGATGTAGCAGACCTTGTCGAAGGGGGCGTCGGGGCGGATTTTTGCCAGCGCGATTTCCGGCAGGACGGTGTAGTTGGAAAAGGTCGAGCAGCCCATGTAGTGGAAGATTTTTTCACCTTGAAGCGAGAAGCGCGAGGTGCCATCGGGCATCAGGCCGCGGCCTTGCGTCTCGCGAATGGCCTGGCAAAGATTGGTTTTGCCCGATGTGCAAAACTTGCACTGACGACATTCGGGCGTATAGAGAGGAATGACGTGGTCGCCAGGTTTGAGCGAGGTTACACCGGCCCCGACCTCGAGAACAATACCAGCGCCTTCGTGACCCAGAATAGCCGGAAACAGGCCTTCAGGGTCTGCGCCGGAGAGTGTGAACTCGTCGGTGTGGCAGATGCCGGTGGCCTTGATCTCGACGAGGACCTCGCCGGCCCTGGGCCCGTCAAGGTTAACCGTTTCGATGGTCAGGGGTGATCCTGCCTTGTGAGCCACAGCGGCACGCGTTTCCATGGGGAAGCCTCCATTGATGCTTGAATGTGGGATCAGATTAGCCTTGTTCCATGAAGGCTCAAGCGGAATCTGGCGCTCTGCCTCAGTTTTTCCGGGGGCTAAACGGCAAAGACCCGCGTGCCAGCGCAATGTCGCACTTGTATTGGCTCTGTTCTGGCCTAATATTAGCAACATACCCTGTAAAGGGAGTTTGCCTCCGGGTGTTTGTCTCAGATCCGGACAGAGGAGCAGGTTCCAGTCCCGAAGTTTCCGGCCATGGCGGTCGGTCTGAAGGGACAAGAAAACCGGGGTTGATATGTGGAGTGCATGTAAAAGGACAAAAGGGGTTTTGGCGGTCGTGATAGCTGGCTTCAGCCTTGTTGGCTGTGCCGGCAGCTCTGGCATATTGCCGGAAGAGGCGAATTTTGTTCAATCGCCCTTTGATAACTATGATGACGCCTTGCAGGCGTTTGAAAAAGTGTCAGTCCAGGAAACCACGCTGGCGCAACTGTTTAATTCCGGATACGACGTTACGACCTTCCCGAATGTTCGAAGTCTCTCCTATCTGGATCTCATTGCGCGTTTCCTGCCGCATGATTCCATTACCTTTGATGATCTCGATCCGGCCTTGCGCAAGTGTTTTGAAGCACAGTTGACGTGCAGAGGGTATCAGCTCACGCCAAGCCATGTCGAACAAGAGCGTGTCGGCAGTGTTATGCTTGATGTTTTTAATTTCAAGCGCACGGAAATCAAGACCGGCTGGCAGGCCGAGGCCATATTCGTGCTACAAGACGATGTGGTGGTTTACAAGCTCTGGTCGGGAACCCAGCGTGTCAATGAAACGCACCAGCGGACCAATCCGCTTGGTCCCTTTCAGAACCTGGGCGGGGCGTTTTCCGGTGCGGTTTCAAGTGTTGTGAACTGAACCTGCTGGATGCAAGGGGTGGGCGCCGATCTATCTCGGCGCAACCACCATAATCATCTGACGACCTTCGAGCTTGGGAAGAAGTTCAACCTTGGCAACCTCATCGACGTCGCTCTGAACTTTCTTTAACAGCTTCATGCCCAATTCCATGTGCGCCATCTCCCGACCGCGAAACCGCAAGGTGACTTTGACCTTGTCGCCCTGGTCAAGAAACTTGTTCACGGCCTTCATCTTGGTTTCATAGTCATGGATGTCGATATTCGGCCGCATCTTGATCTCCTTGATTTCGGTGATCTTCTGCTTCTTCTTGGCTTCCGCGGCCTTTTTCTGGGCCTGGAACTTGAACTTGCCGTAATCGAGGATTTTGCAAACGGGCGGCCGTGCGGTGGGTGAAACCTCTACGAGGTCGAGGCCGGACTCGGCTGCAACTTCAAGGGCTTCACTTAGCGGCGTTGGGCCGATCTGTTCACCTTCTGCTCCAATGAGAAAAACTTCCTGAGCTTCAATTCTGGCGTTGATGCGCGGTCCCTTATCCTGAACTGCGGACGCCCTGTGTGGTCTTCTGGCTATGTGTAGTGCTCCTGTTAATGCCGAACCCGCCTTTTCGCTTCATTTTGTGCAGGCGGGAGCGGTCTTGGGTCGGGTATGACTACACCCAACAGGTTAATGGAGGCAACACCCCGTGTTTACTAAACGTGGCTGCCGCGTTGTTTGTTATGCATTTTTGTCACAAAATTGAACTCTGCTTTTGTAAATGGCCTGAAGATTAGCAAATTGCCCGGGTTCTTCCCAGGCAAAAGAAAGCGCGTATTGTCGCTCCTCAAGGGCTTTTTCATTTGAGATCGGGCGGTGTGGCTTCCAGCACGAGGTCGCCAATGGCTTGATCGAGACTGACCACCTTTTGACCTTTTTCACCAAGCCGCCGGATCGAAACGGTTTTTTCCTCGGATTCGCGCTCGCCGACCACATAGAGAGCGGGCACTTTGGCAAGGGAATGCTCGCGGACCTTGTAGTTGATCTTCTCGTTTCTGATATCGAGTTCAACCCGCAGGCCTTTGGCACGCAGTTGTTCGTAGACTTCCCGGGCGTAACCGTCCGCTTCCGAGGTGATCGTCGTGACCACCGCCTGGACCGGAGCCAGCCACATCGGGAACTTGCCGGCATAGTTTTCGGTCAGAACGCCAATGAAACGCTCGAGCGTTCCCAGGATGGCCCGGTGCAGCATGACAGGGTGATGTTTCTTGCCATCTTCGCCGGTATAGGTGGCTCCAAGGCGTTCGGGAGTTCCAAAATCAAGTTGCAAAGTGCCACATTGCCAGGTGCGGCCAATGGCATCTTTGAGATGGAATTCCAGTTTTGGTCCATAGAACGCGCCTTCGCCAGGCAGCAGTTGATATGGCAAGTTAGCCGCCTCGACTGCCCGTGCCAGATCCGTTTCCGCTTTGTCCCATTGCTCGTCGCTACCCATGCGGACTTCAGGCCGGGTCGCCAGACATACTTTGACATCGACAAAGCCAAAATCGGCATAGATTTCCTGCAATAGATCGCAGAAGCGAATGGTTTCGGAGATCACCTGTTCTTCAGTGCAGAAGATGTGGCCATCGTCCTGTGTCATCTGACGAACCCGCATCAATCCGTGTAGGGCGCCATGAGCCTCGTTGCGATGACAGCAGCCAAATTCGGCCATGCGCAGCGGCAGGTCACGGTAGGATTTTGTGCCTTGCTTGAAAATCTGAATGTGGGCCGGGCAATTCATAGGTTTGATCGCCATGACTTTGCCGCTCTCACCGGTAAACAGAGGGCCCTCGTCATCAATATTGGGAACCTCGTCCGGAACGACAAACATGTTTTCGCGAAACTTGCCCCAGTGGCCTGACTGGACCCATAGCTTGCTGTCGAAGAGCTGAGGGGTTTTGACCTCAACATAGTCGGATTTGGAAACTTTCCGGCGGATATAGGTTTCCATGGTGTTGTATATGGCAAAGCCCTTGGGGTGCCAGAACACGGAACCCATGGCTTCTTCCTGAAAATGGAAGAGATCCATTTCCTTGCCCAGTTTCCTGTGGTCGCGCTTTTCGGCTTCCTCGATGCGCAGGAGGTAGGCCCTGAGCTCCTTCGGATCGCGCCATGCGGTGCCGTAGATGCGTTGCAGCTGCGCGTTATTGCTGTCGCCGCGCCAATAGGCGCCGGCCAGCTTGGTCAGCTTGAAGGCCTTGCCGATTTTGCCAAGGGACGTGAGATGCGGGCCGCGGCACAGGTCATGCCAGGGGCCATGGAAATAGAGTGAGATGTCCTCGTCGCCGGGCAAATCGGAAATGATTTCTGCTTTATAGGTCTCACCCATATCCTTGAAATGCTTGATGGCGTCGTCGCGTTTCCAGACCTCGCGGTGGGTTGGATGATTGGCATCAACCAGCTCGGCCATTTTCTTTTCGATCTTTTCCAGATCTTCGAGATGAAACGGTTCGTTGCGGGCAAAATCGTAAAAGAAACCGTCCTCGATGTTCGGGCCGATCGTGACCTGTGTGCCGGGGAAAAGCTCCTGAACGGCCATGGCCATGAGGTGCGCGGCGTCATGCCGGATCAAATCCAGCGCTTCTTCCTCGTCTTTCATCGTGATGATGGAAACGGCGCAGTCTTTGGTGGCCGCGCGGGTGAGGTCCCAGACCTCGCCATCGACTTTCCATGCCAGAGCCGCCTTGGCGAGCCCGGGGCCGATGTCGCCCGCAAGCTCGGTGCCTGTAACCGGTCCCTCGAAAGTTCGCACACTGCCGTCAGGCAACGTTAGACTTACAGAGGTGATTTCCGCTTCATTTGGACCGGACATGGGGTTCAAGGCTCCTTTGTGCCAGAGTTTCAGGTATTCCGGCGGATCTTTTAGCCTTTCAGAAGCCCCGGGGAAACAACCGATTTCATTCTCCCGCTATTTCTTGTCCCGGCAAGGCTCTGGTCCCGCTGTTTTTCCGGGTCGCCGCTGTTCTTAAGGAAAGGAGCGGTGATTGATCGGTCGGTTGTTGAAACGCCGGGCGGCTGATATGAGTGCCGCCATGAAGATTGTCCTGCTCAACGATACCAGCGGACACCCGAACTGGGGCTGTATTGCCACCAGTACCGGGCTCAAGACGCTTGTTTGCGCACGGTGGCCGGAGGCGTCGTTTGAGGCCTTTCCGGCTGAAAGCCTGCCCTGGAAGCGCCTGTCGCCTGTTCGCCGGTATCTTGAGCGCCGTATTGCCAGGGCCATTTCGACGCCTTCGATTCCGGCGCTGCTGGAACGGGCGCTCGGTGATTTTGGCGTTGACCTCGCCCGCCTGGATCAGGCGGACCTCGTCATTATGAACGGCGAGGGGATGATCCACAGTCGGTCCGGCCATCTGGTGCGGCTTCTCGGATCGCTGGAATATGCCAGACGGTCGGGCGCACAGGTGGCGGTGGTCAATCAAACCGTGGACGTGACGCCCGGTGAGTGGAAGGCTGACTTGCTGTCCACCGTCTACAGCGATCTGCCTCTGGTCTGTGCCCGGGACAATGCAAGTCTGGCATTGTTGCACCGTCTTGGCATCGGGCATGCGATCCTGATGCCGGATGCAGCATTTTCAACGCCTTGTCCGAGCCCTGATGCGATCCGTGAGGTGGCGGGGCGGCTGGGTCTGCCTGAAGCCTTTATTGCTGTGACGGGCTCTTCTGCGCTGTCAAAACGCGATGTAGACCTGTTCGGATCGGTACTCCGGAAGGTCAGGGCGATGTTCGATTTGCCGGTGGTTCTGCTTGCCAGCACAAAAACCGATCTGCGTCTCGGCGAGGCGCTTGTTGCGCGCGGTGAAGATCTACGCATTCTGGATGCCTCGCTTGACTGGCGCGATGCTGTCTGCGTGATTGCTACGGCACGAGGGCTTGTTGGCGGGCGGTTTCACCCGATGGTTTTTGCCGCGCTTGTCGGTACGCCGCAAATCGGATTTGAAGGCAACACGCACAAGGTCAGGGGGTTGATGGAGATGCTGGACTATCCGCTGGGAGAAGCAAGCTGGCGGGACGAGGCCGGACAGGAAAAGGCTCTCACCGCTCTGGCCCGGGATGGAAGGGCGCTGGCCGTTTCTTCGGAAGACAGCGCCGCGCGTCTTGCCAAAGGCCTTGCGTGTGCTGAGAACTGGTCCAGGCTTGGCTTATGACGGATCCACGCCGTATCCTGATAATCTCCGACGACAGGCCGGGCCACTTTCGTCAAAGCGAGGCGATCGCGCTGGCGCTCTCTCGCAAGCATTCGATCGAGATTGAGAAAGTCCATGTCATTCCGCGTCCGAAACCTTTTCCAAGGCTCGGCAGATCGTTGTTACGGCGGCGTATCGGCGCTCCCTCGCTTGTACTCCGCATGGTCTATCCGGATATTACGCTTCCGAAACAACCCCCGGATCTTATCGTTTCTGCGGGGGGGGCGACCTTGCCGGCCAATGTGGCTCTTGCGCGCCACTACGGGGTCCCCAATATTTTTTCCGGCTCCCTGCGCAATGCCGGGGCAACAAGTTTCGCAGCCGTACTGACGCCCTACGCGGATCTGGCGGGCCAGCCACGGCACCTGGTTCTGCCAAAACCTTCGTCCGTTGACCCTGACCAGATGGGGCCGGTGAGCCTCTTGAGCGATCATGAGGCCGGGGCGGTCGGACCGCTCACAGGCGCCTTGCTGGTGGGTGGGCCTTCGGGGTGCCACACGTTTTCGGCGGAAGAATGGAGGGTGCTGACAGGGCTCCTGACGGCGCAGGACGCCGGGCCCTTCCGATGGCTGGTGACCAACTCGCCCAGGACGCCTGCGGAGGTCTCCGATGCGCTTGCAGAAGCGGCACGGACGTCTGAGCGGGTTATCGAGTTTGTTGATTTTCGCGAAGCCGGGCCAGGCTCTGTTGTTGAACTTCTCGCCCGGTCGGATTTTGTTGTTTGTACGGAAGACAGCTCTTCCATGCTGGTTGAAGGGATTTGCGCGCGGCGCCCGACCGTCGCGCTGCAGCCGAAGGACCGGCGTCTGACGCACCGCGAAGAGGTTATGCTGTCGGGGCTGTGTTCCGGGCACTTGCTTGGTCAGTTGAAACTTGAAGGCGGGCTGGAAAGAGACCTTGCGGGTGTTCTGAAAACACTCAAGCCGATGGTGACCAATCATCTTGATGACCTGGCCGAGGCTGTCGAGCGTCAGCTTGCCGAGGTTGCGCTGCTCAATTAGTGGAGCTTCGCAAGCACCCTGTCGTAAACCTCAAGAGTGCTGTCACACATGGCCTCAACGGAGAAGTTCGCCTGAGCGTTTGCGCGGCCGCGGGCGCCGATTTCAGATCTCTTGGCCGCGCTCATTTTGAGCGCCTCCGCAATCGCCTCCGCCAGGGCCTCCGGATCATCCGGTTCGACGCGCCAGCCGGTCATCGCACCGTCGTCAACCATGACGGTCTCGAGGGAGCCGCCATGCTCTGACGCAATAATCGGGCGACCCATGGCCTGGGCTTCGACGGCGACACGGCCAAAGGCCTCGGGCTCTGTCGAGGCGGAAACCACAAGGGTTGAAAGGGCGCAGGCCGCAGGTACGTCGGCGCAATGTCCCGGCATGCGGACCCGCGTTGCCAGATCCAGGCTGCGGATGAGATCCCAAAGATCCTTCTCGTAATTGTCGCGACCCTGAGCGTCGCCGGCCAGCACAATGGTGAAATCCTCGCAACCCTTGTCCTTGAGCAGCCCCGCCGCCTCGACAAGGACCCGCTGGCCCTTCCAGGCGGTGAGCCGTCCGGGCAGCAGGATAATGGTCTCGTCCGGGGCGCTGATCGACCAGTCTTTGCGCAAGGCCTGTTTCCTGTCTTCGCTGACGGCGGCAGGATCAAACAGGCTCATGTCGGTGCCACGGTGGATGACGGTCAATGAGGGGCTCAGCCCGGCATGTTCGGCGCGGATGCGATCTGCGATGAAGGCAGAATTTGCGATGACCTCGTCGCCGCGTGCCATGCCGGAATTGTAAAATCGCTTGAGGGCCGACTTCGCGGTGTAGGTTCCGTGATAGGTGGTGACAAACCGCGTGCCGGTGAGCCGCGCTGCGGCAAGGGCGCTCCAGGCTGGCGCGCGGCTGCGCACATGGACGACGTCGATGGCCTCATGCTTGATGATGCGGCGCAGACGGAAGATATTCAGAAAGATCGTGACGGGATTTTTGCTGTGGACGGGCATGTTGATGACCGTGCCCCCGGCCTCCTCGATCTCCGTCTGAAGTCGCCCGCCGCGTGTCGCCACAAGGGCCTTGCCGCCAGCACCAAGAACCGCCTTTGCGACATCGACTGTCGTGCGTTCAGCGCCGCCGGTATCCAGTTCGGGTATCACTTGCAGAACATTTGGTGCTGGTGTGTTGTGGGATGTTGGCATAAGGGTCGTGCTGAATTTCTGTCAGGTTGTGACTGGCTTGCTACTGGATATCATGAACCGGTCTGGGACCATGATGATATGAAACTCTGGAATACGGACGGACCCTATGGCTAACATACCAGATCTCAAGAGGCTCACATCGAAAGACGGTGAGACCATTGCCTATCGTATCCGCGAAGGCAAGACTTCAGCCAAAGCTGCCAGAGCGGGTAATCCGGGCTTTTTCTCCCTGACCGGCCTGAAGTCGGGAATGGATGGTCTGAAGGCCATAGAGACGGACCGCTTTGCCAAGGCGCGGGGGCTGGGGGCTGTGCGGTTTGATTAT
The DNA here is from genome assembly GCA_965603015.1 of uncultured Alphaproteobacteria bacterium. Taxonomy (GTDB): domain Bacteria; phylum Pseudomonadota; class Alphaproteobacteria; order M2410; family M2410; genus JAUWTJ01. The sequence goes on along the minus strand of CBFDBJ010000002.1, from coordinate 9,826 downwards.
TTCGGTCACGGGGCCTCATCGGGCGCTTTTGAAGAGGGCACCATCAGCCGCTGGCTGGATAACGCCTTGCAGGTTTTCGATGATGTCGCGCAAGGTTCGCAAATCCTCGTTGGCTCAAGCATGGGCGGCTGGATTGCGCTTTTGATGGCGCTTGCCAGACCGGCGCGGGTGAAGGGTCTGGTTCTGATTGCCCCGGCGCCTGATTTTACCGAGGTGATCAAGGCCGGGCTGTCGGACGAGGCAAAGACGCTCTTCGAGGCAGGCAAACCCTGGCCACGTCCTTCGGCTTACGATGATGAACCCTATATGATCACGCGGGAGCTGCTTGAGGACGGGGCAAAGCATTTGCTGCTTCAGGGGCCGATCAATATTCAGCATCCGGTGCGGATCCTGCACGGCATGAGGGATGACGATGTCGACCCGAAGCAATCGCTGGCGCTGGTTGACCGGCTTGTCGGGAGTGATGTCACGCTGACCTACGTGAAAGACGGTGATCACAGGCTGTCGGATAAAGCCGGGCTCAAGGTATTGGCCCAGGCGCTGGAAAGCATTCTGGGAAGTTAGCCTTCGGCGTCAAGGATCGCCTGCAGGCCTTCGCGGTAGGTCGGGTATTGCAGGGATATGCCCAGTCTGGACTTGATGAGCCGGTTGGAGATGCGCTTTGAGTCGGCATAAAACGACCGCGCCATGGGCGAGAGGTCGGCCTCTTCAAACGGGATTTCAGGAGGCGGCGCGAGGCCGAGAAGTTCAGCGGCAAAAGCGGTGACATCCTGCGGCGGGGCGGGCAGGTCGTCGGCAACATTATAGACCACCCCTTTATAAAGCGCTCCCTTAAAAACCGCCTTTGTCCCGGGCCCTGGATTGGGATTATCCATGGAAGCCTTCAGGATCGTGGCCAGATCATCAATGTGGATCCGTGAGAAAACCTGGCCCTGTTTGATGATCCGCCGCGCGGTCCCGCCGCGCACCCGGTCGAGAGCAGAGCGCCCGGGGCCATAGAGGCCAGGCAAACGGAAGATATGAAGTGGCAGATGGTTAGTCTGGCAAAGCAGGGCCCAGGCGCGCTCTGCATCAAGGCGTCTTTGCCCCCTTTTGCCTGATGGGTTCGTGGGGGCGGTCTCGTCGATCCAGGCGCCGCCGCAATCACCATAGGGTCCTGTTGTGGAAAGATAGCCGAGCCAGGTTGGTGGGAGATTGGCCAGGGTCTCACCATAGGCTGCAAGCACAGGGTCACCGTCCTTTGCCGGCGGTACGGAGATGAGGATGTGGGACGCTTTTTCCAGCGCTATCCGGCTCGAGGCACTGCCAAAAACATGGGCCTCCACTCCGCCTGCCTTGAGGGCGTCGGCTTCATCTTCGTCCCGGATGGTTGCCACTATTTTCCAGTCCACCCCGGCGGGATCGGCCCTGAGGCGGCGCACAAGGGCCTTTGCGGTGTAGCTGTAACCAAAACAGAACAGGCAGGGCACAGGGGGTCCTTTTACACGGTGGCCAGGCGGCGCAGCGCCCGGCGGTCTTGAATGTGACGCCGTTTCGTGGCTAATGTCTGACCATGATAAATTTATTTCCTTGCCGGGTCACGGGTTTCCTCGCTGCCTCGGGTTTGTTGTTTTGCAGCCTTGTCGGCGCGGACGCTAATGCGGAGACTTTTCCGAAATTTGATCGATACAGAGACTGTGTTCGAGAAATTTCGATTGATGCGCGTCAGGCCTATGACCGCGCCAGCCGGTGGCGTGCCAATGGCGGCAGTGCCAGCGCGATGCACTGTGAAGCTCTGGCGCTCTCCGCCCTCGGGGTTTATCCTTCTGCGGCAAAGCTGCTGGTGCGCATTGCCAACCTGCAGGAGACCGAAGATCCAAAGCGACGGGCAGACCTTTATGCCCAGGCGGGCCATGCCTGGCTGCTTGCGGGCAATGTTGATCGCGCGATTGAGACGTTTTCTGACGGGCTGGGCCATGTGGCCCTGAAAACAGCACCGATGGCTGCGGCGCAGTTGCGCACAGGGCGTGCGCGAGCCTACGGGTTGCGCGAAGAGTGGGCAAAGGCTATCCAGGATCTGGGCGTGCTTCTGGCAGCCTTGCCACAACACGACGAAGCTCTGTTGTTGCGTGCCTCAATGTATCGGGGCGCTGGAGATCTGGCATCGTGCGCTGCGGATCTGGCTAACTATCTGACGCTTTGGCCAGATGACCCCAACGGGCTTCTGGAGCGCGGCCTTCTCAAAATGGACGTGCTGAATATGGTCGGGGCGAAAGCCGATTTTGAGCGCATCATGGAAATCTCACCGAAAAGCCCGGCAGCAGCCCGCGCCCAAACGGTTCTTGCCAAGATCGCGTTCCGGGAGGAAAGCCGGAGCGAAGCGGCCGCGTCCGAGTAGGGTGGCTCAATGCCATTCGGCCAGGACGTGGGGGTCGGTTTCTGTGGCCATATGCGCGGTGCGCAGGGCTGATCGGGTTTCATCATCTGCAAGCTGATGAACTGCCCAGACCGCCATCGCGCGCACCAGCGGTGAGGGGTCGATCAGGGCTTCGCGTACGGTTGCCAACAGCCCGGTGTCGCCCGCATTGCCGATGGCGATCATAACGTTTCGTACGAAACGGTCGCGGCCAATGCGTTTGATCGGCGAACCGGAAAAGACCTTGCGGAAAGAGGCGTCGTCGAGACCAGCCAGATCCCCGAGCAGAGGCGCGAGCAGTTCGGCGCGGGGGTGAAAGGCTGTTTCGGACGTGGCCGAGGCAAATTTGTTCCACGGGCAGACCGCGAGGCAATCGTCGCAGCCGTAGATGCGGTTTCCCATAGGCGCACGAAACTCAAGCGGAATATGGCCCTTGTGCTCAATTGTGAGATAGGAAATGCAGCGCCGGGCATCGATCATGTTTGGCGCCGGGAACGCTTGTGTGGGGCAGATGTCAAGGCAACTGCGGCAGGTCCCGCAGGTGTCCGTTGAAGGGATGTCCGGTTCGATGTCCATGGCCAGAAAGATGGCGCCGAGAAAGAGCCACGAGCCGAAATCTCGGGAAACCAGGCTGGTGTGCTTGCCCTGCCAACCAAGTCCTGCCGCCATGGCGAGGGGTTTTTCCATGACCGGGGCTGTGTCGACAAAGACCTTGAGATCGGTTTCAAAATCCCGGTGCAGGGCGCGCGCCGCTTTCTTGAGGCGCTTCTTCATGATATCATGGTAATCCTTACCCTGAGCATAAACCGAGATGTTGCCGCGATCCGTGACATCGAGTTTGGCAAGGGGGTCTTCTTGCGGGCGAGCCGGGCCATAGTTTGATCCGACGACGACAATGGATCTTGTCTCGGGCCAAAGGTTTTGCGGGTGGGTGCGGTGATGGGCGCGGGTCTCCATCCAGTCCATGTTGCCGTGATGCCCCTGGTCAAGCCAGTCCATCAGCCGGGGCCCTGCGCGGTTCACAGCGTCCGGAACTGTAAAGCCGACAGCGTCAAAGCCTTCTTCAAGGAGGAGCGTGCGAATTTTGTTCTTTGGGGATGTCACCTGCAGGGTCGCCAGATCCATTGTCCTGTGATCAAGAGTGCCAGGCTACAGCTAGACGCTCGGACCTGCAAGCTCCTGAGCGATTTGCTGACGATAAGCCTGAAGCTCCATGCGGGCGCGGCCAAGTTCCTGAAAATCCGCAACCCACTGGCTGACGCCGCGCGGCGGTTCACCGGTTGCGATGGCATTTTCTATGAGGGCCGGATAGGCCGCAAGATGCGCGGCGAGTGTGTCTTCCAGATTAAAGGACAGGACGAAGCTTTCGTAATACTCAAGGGATTTTGATTTGATGCGCTGATCAGCTACCGTGGTCGCAGGTAATTTTTCAAGAACGCGGGCATAGTCTGCAGCCTTTGCGCGGCCGGTTTTCCCGTGCTCGTATGTCTGGCGGCGCTGTTCGTCCAGAACGCCGGCAAGATACGTTGCATCGTCAAGGGTTGCCCCTTGCTCGCCCATGACCGTGAGGAAAGAATAGAACCCGACGAGGGCTTCATTGGACTCGAAAATGCACCGCGCCATATAATGATCCGGATGAGCTGGATCGAGAGAGGTGAGGTTTGCCTCGATGTCGAGATTTTCCGCTTCAATCCCGGCAATCGTTGCGCGCAAGCGTGCCAGTTCAAGTTCATTGGTCTGAGAGTACCACGCATCCCTGTCCGGCACGGCCATCGCAGATCCGGCGTGACTGGCCGCGGCGTTGGCATTTCGCCGATCCTCTGCGGACAAGGCTCCTGTAGGTCCGGGCCATGATGCCATGGCGAGCGCGCCGGTGCGAGACGATTTGGTCAGTCCGGCAAGTTCGGCGAATTTCATTGCCCAGGCATCTTCGGGATCAAAGAACCCGGCGGCCAGAACGATTTCCCGGTTCTGGAGAATATTGCCTGAGGGTTCTGTCTTCGCTGCTGCGATCAGGCTGCGGAATCGTCCGAGGCTTGCGATTTGTGTGCTGGCCTCTTCGTGTCGAGCGCTCAGTAGCCCGCTGACGGCGTCCCACGATCCAAGCTCGCCAAGGGGTGTCCAGGAGCCGAGCATAAAGCCCGTTACCAGTCCTGTTGTCACCAGAAGCTTGACGCGCATTGATGTGGCTCCTCGATGTTGCCCTAACTTGTGGGAGCGGAAAGGTTCATTGCCATGGTCTGCCGGAACTGTTTCAGCTCCATCCGATCGGTGACCAGCTCAAGGGTCTGTCTGTCCCAGGCGGCGATCTCGTTTGACATGTTGTGGCCGCTGCCGGACTGGGACACCAGTTGAGGATAATCCACCACCAGCGAGGCCAGGATCTCCTCGATTTCAAAAGAGGTGTCATAGGATTCAATGAACGAGACCAGCATATCCTTGAAGGCTCTTTCCTCGGCCGAGACGGTTTCCAGTCCTGCCAGTTCCTGGATATTTTGCAGCACCAGTCTGCGGCCCAGGAAGGTGGATTCCTCGACCTTCTGGCGCAGGCTTTCCAGCAAGGGTGTCACGCTTCCCGCACTGGCCGCAGATATATTGCCGTTATTTTTCTGGACCATAAAGCGCAGGGTCTCGAGCCATTGATTGTTCGACTGATAAATCGAGCGGGTCAGATGATACTCCGGATTTGAGGAGCTCTGCGATGCCAGGTAGAGGGCGATCTGCTGATTTTCGGCCTCAAGGGCGCCGATGACACTGGCCAGTTCGGCATTGGGTGAATCAGCAAAGATTGCATTTTGGCCTAATGCCGCAATGGCTTTGCGGCCCTGCGTGGACGGGCCTTTGAGAGATCCGGCGAGGAGCCGGATCATTTCGTTGCTGCGCTCAAGGGAGAGGGTTGAGGCGTGCAGTGACCTGGCCGCCGACAGATAGGGCAGGAATTCGGAGCGGATCTGGCGCGGCGCGGCGTTGTTTTGAGCCGGAGCGCCAACAAGAGCTGACAGCCGATCTGACTTCAGGGCAAGGCTTTTGACGTTACCCAGCGACCCGAAATCGCCAAGCGGGGTCCACGACCCGGCGGCGAAACCGACCAGCAAACCTGTGAAAACAAGCAAAAATCTCTTCATGTGTATCCCCCGATACATCCGGACGCCTTTGCACAAGTGGCCGGTGCCTTCATTTACCGTATGTTCGCTGTTTGTCGCAGCTCACTAACCCTTATTCAAGCGGATCATATGGAAAATGTCGACCATTTTCCTGGTGTGCTTGGCGGAATATTCCGATCTGTGGCCGTTTTCCCCGTGCTCGCCTCCCGGCGTGGTGGCAGGGCTCAAAAATCAAGGTCGGCGTAGGTCCGCGGCGGCGGCATGCCGGGCACGAAATCGCCCAGAATCGTGCGAAAACTGGGCCTTGATTTGACCCGCACGTACCAGTCCTTGACGTGGGGGAAATGAACCCAGGGCACGTCGCCGAGATAGTCGATGGCCGAGATATGGGCGGCAGCTGTGATGTCGGCGAGGGAGAAATGGTCGCCAGCCAGCCAGTTGCGCTCCTCGGAGAGCCAGGACAGGTAGTCCATGTGATAGTTCAGATTTTCCAGACCGGCGCGGATTGTCGCCATATCAGGCTCGCCCAGCTTCATGAGGCGGCGGTCGATTTTCTCAAACAGGACCAGCGTTGTCACTTCAGCGTCGAATTTGAGGTCAAACCAGAGCGCAAGGCGCCGCATCTCGGCGCGCTCGGCGGCTGAACCGGGCAGGACGGGGCGCTGGGGGTAGGTCTCTTCAAGATATTCGGCAATAGCGCTGCTCTCGGCAATCACACTGTCGTCCTCGTCAACGAAGACGGGAACCGAGCCGCCATGGTTGAGCGCGAGAAAGCCTTCGCGCTCTATCCAGGTTTTTTCGATGACCGGATCGAACGGGATATGCTTCTCACCGAGGACAATGCGGACCTTGCGGCAAAACGGTGACAGCGGAAGGTGGTAGAGCGTCCGGGGCATAGGGATCTTTTGTGACGGGGGTTGAGGATCATGTTGAGTGCGGGCGTGAGATCATTCTAGATCAATTCACGGATGAAGAGAACCATTTGATGTCACGGGTCTCACAAGGGTCATGCGAGGGTCTTCGGGGATCCTGTTTGTGAATGGATCATGGTAATCAGACTTTCGAAGATCTTCATACTTTTAGTTACACTTCATTAACATTGCGGGAGTTAAATTCGTTACGACGCATACTGTTTCTTGCGTTGTGCCCTGGCGCTGTCTTGTATCCATAGCTCGTCAACTTGTCATAATGAGATCAAAAAGAGAAAAACAGTTAACGAATTATGGCAAGGAAGTCTGGGCAAAAGATCTGTATGCGTAAAAAGAAGGGGTCTTTAAATGAATAACCTTGTTGTTTACGGATTTACCAATCGAGATGGCGCTGCAGCCCTCAAGGGTATTGGCGCGCGGATCAAAGCGAGCGGCGGTCCGCACAATATCGGTCTGGTTGAAGTTGGCAGTGTCTCGGCAATTGTTGGTCCTGAAACAAAATGGCGGATGTTTCGCTCTACCGAACACAATAATCTCACCCGACTGCAAAATTACCAGATGGTTCTGGAAGCCGTCATGGAAGATACCGCCATTCTGCCAGCGCGTTATCAAACAGTGCTTCCCGGTCGCGAAGCGGTTTGCACGCTGCTTGCCCAACACGGACACAAGCTGGCCAAACCGATCACAGATTACGGGCATCTCATCGAAATTGAAGTGATTGTCGAATGGGATCTCAACGAAATCGTCAAAACCATCCTGTCAAAAGACGGACTTGATACCTCGCGGCTTGGCCGCACCTCGCACGGTATGGCGACCGCCCTGCAGCAGGAAATCACAAAGCGCCGCGAAACGCTGGCGCGCTACATTCGGCATGCGCTGAAGGGTATTTCAGTTGATCTCTCCGATGTTCGCGACCCTGATCCCGGCGTCGTGACCCGGCATGTTCTTTTGCTTGAAAAAACGCGCGACAATGATCTCTTTTTGTTGTTGCGCCAGATCGACAAGTCAGGCGTTGGAAAGCTTCGTATGCGGTGTATTGGACCGCTGCCGCCGTGCTCGTTCGCCTCGGTTGAGGTTTGGGTTGGCGACCATGAAATGGTCGAGAATGCTCGCCTCAATCTCAATCTCAACCCGATTGTGGAAAAAGGCGAGATCCGCCGCGCCTATCACTCGGCGATCAAGCAGTTGCATCCCGATCTCAATAATGTTCTGGCCGGCAATGTGGATGAGATCAGTGCGATCCGCGATTCCTATGAGCTTTTGTCGATGATCGCCGAAGGTCAGGTGCGCAGCGACGCCGCCGAGACCGGAAGGCGGCTCGACAAGGCGATGGTCAGGCTTGACCGTGGCGCGCTCGATCAGACGTTTATGATCGCCGTGCGCCGGGACGGCGTCGGAAAAGCAGTGGCCTAGGGCCTGCTGGCGTTTTTCTTTTACAGGCCGAATTTCCCCAACCAGAGCTTCTCCAGGCTGCGTGTGACGATGTCAGGGGCAGGCTTTCCTTTGAGCCGTGCCTCTGCCCGGTGGAAGGTCGGCACATAGCGCAGCTTGCCCGGCAATCGGGGGTGAAGGATCTGCAGACGTCTGATCGCGCGTTCTGCCCGCCGCCGATCAACAGGACCAAATGTGAGCCCGTAGGCATCGCGCAATGGGGGTGGCAGGAGCCCGGCGGTGACGGCGACATACCATTTGGGCAGTGCGCGGGCACCGCCCTTTCCCTTCAGCAGGTGATCGGCAATGTCTTTTGCTTCGGGGCCGACCGACAACATGTCGCTGGCCAGGGTTTCCTCCATATAAGCGGCAAAGGCGTTGAAATCCTTCGGCATCACATCTGATGTGAGACCGAAGAGAGCGGCAAAGCGCAGGGTCTCCTGCCAATAAAGATCGCGGGCCGCGCTGCCCAGCTCGGGCAGGAACATGTCATGGACGCGCAGCGCCGTGTCCCAAAGCGTGGCGTGAACCCATCGGACGGCGCCCTGATCATGGGCAGAATATGTTGTTCCGGTTACGTAATGACCGTGTGTGCTTTGCAATTCTCCGTGAATGTGATTGTGAACACCGCGCACTTTTCTGGCCGCCGCTACGGCATCTTGTTCAGAGCCAAAAACCATATCGAAGACGTTAGTAAAGGTGCGCCGAAAGCGGGCTGTCGGATCGGTGCGCACGTCGGAGTGCCGGTCAATGGCGGCGGCGACGAACGGATGGGCGGTTTGCAGCAGCGCTGCGCGGCCGGCACCGAGAAAGGTGATCGCCTCGCGGCCGACCTGCCACATCAGCGAGGCGGGGCCGAAGAGGCCTTCATTGGGGTCGGTGATTCCGGCCTGTGCCTCGGCAAGGGCGGCTTCGAAGGTTTGTTGGCTGATGTTTGGCATCACTCTCCATGACCAAGGTCATCCCGAATGCAATGCGGCGCGAAGTGCCGCTTTGCTGGTCCGGGACCCACATGTCAGATTTAGGCCCCCGTAGCAGTTCTGGCCAGGCGTTGCATCACTTCGTGCTGCAAAGCATCCGGGGTGACAGGACAGATAAAAACTCGAACCCTGGTTCACCCGGTTACATCCTGCCCGACCGGCTTGCCATCCACAATCTGGTCAAGATATTCAGACAGGCCATACCCGGTTCTGCCATTGCAGGTATACTGGGTCATGCCTTCGGTAATCCGTGTATTGAGCATTTCACCATCAGGGCCCTTGCGGCGGTTGCGCAGGGGGATCAGCGAGATGACCTTGCCCTCAACCTCATATTCCTTGCCTGTCTCGGTCTTGACCCAGGCCTTGAGGCTGGTTTGATACCAGTTGTCATCCCAGTCGCTCTCAATCGTGGCATCGGTGATCATGTGGTATTTCCCGTCCTCCAGCACCATGCCGGAGCGCCGGATGTTACCCTCGCCGTCACCGATGATCGAGATCATCATGCCGAAGTCCTCATCAAAAGCGATTGGCAGCCAGCGATACCAGTAGATGGATTGCCAGTGACGCGGGCCCCATGACTTGTCGCGCAAGCCATAGCCGGAAATGTCCCATGTCTCGTCGCCGACGGTTATGGTGCCGGTTGCTGCCATGTGCTGCTCGTAATGGGCGCGGGCGAAGCTTTTTTCGCTGTCCAGTTCAAGCGGTGAGCCGTCCGCATTGACGGTCTCGCCGCCATACATCGGCGAAACACCGCGATATTGCAGGTCTACTTTGGCGGGTACTCGGGGGTGATTTTTGAACGCGCTGGCCGGATCCGCCATGTCGTGCGGCGTATCCATCAAAAGCACCTTGCCCTCGTAAGTGACATTGAGACGCTTGAAGGGTTCGACCACCTCGATCTTGAGGCCGCCGGCGTTCATCTCCCTGTTGTGGGTTATTTCTGGCTTTGCATAGGTGAAGGCGATGCGGCCATCGGGGAGATAGAGG
>CBFDBJ010000001.1:0-154338 GCA_965603015.1 uncultured Alphaproteobacteria bacterium | reverse complement strand
GCGGGCGTAGCTCAGGGGTAGAGCATAACCTTGCCAAGGTTAGGGTCGTGAGTTCGAATCTCATCGCCCGCTCCAGAAACTCTTAACGATATATTACCCTTAGACGCGCTGATCGGCGGTTAACCGGCTGTGCCGGTGGGCCTTGCCGGCTTTGCCCGGCTGGCTTGTGGTTTACGCGGTCTTAAGCACATTTCTCTAGGGTTTGCGGCGAAGCGTGTCCTGGTGTTTGAGGCGAACCTGCCCCTATGGCGAAGAAAATTCACTACGAAGTTTTTATTATCAAGGCGGGTCAGAAGACCTGGATCCTGCACGAGGCGCATGACGAGCGCGCCGCGGCGATGAATTCTGCCAAATATGCGCTGCTGCAGAAGGCGTTCTCCGGGGCCCGGGTGGTCAAGGAAACTCACAATCTGGAGACCGGAGAATATCTGCCGATCACCGTCTTTGAAGAAGGCGGGTTTGAAGTGGTCAAGCGCGGCAAGGAAGAGGTCCAGCTGCCCTGCCTGACGCCGCGCGACCTTTACTCGTCCCATGCCCGCATTCTGATCGCCCGGGTGCTGGAAGATGCTCTCAACCGCTGGGGCCTGACCACGATGGAGCTGCTGCACCGGGCGGACATGCTCGAGGAGCTGCAGGCCAGCGGCACGGTGCTGCAACATGCGCTGCAGAAATGGGCGATTACGCATTCGACGTCGGCAAACCTTCCCATCGCAGAGGTCATGAAACAGCTCAATGAGCTTGTGTCCAAGGGCATGGAAAAAAGCTTCAAGGACGCGCGCGCCAAGATCTTCCCGAAGATCAAGGGTAACAGCCTTGCCGGAGCCTGGGATGTGGCGGAGCGCTCCTCGGAGCCAAGTTATATCCTCGGCGGGGCCATCGCGGGCGCCCTGAAAGAGACGGACAGCTGGGGCGAGAAGCTTTCAGTGCTGCTTGACTTTATGGACCATCTGCCCTCAAGCGAGGTGGGTCAGACCATGTGTCTGAACTCGGTTGATGACTTTGTCTCGGAGATCGTGAGCGGGCGGTCGGGGCTGGGCGACCTGATTGGCGAGCAGCCGGATCTCGGGGAATCGCTGCTGTTGCTGGTCGATCTCTTCCTTGGCAAAACCGACAATCCGGATATTGCCAAAAACCCGCGGCTCAAGCGCCTTGCGGTTTGTTTCGGCAAGGATCAGTTGCAACATTCGCGCAGCGCGGTGCTGCGGCGTGTTCTTGGCGAGCTGAACGGCATCAAACGTCTCAGTCCCGACGACGTTCACCGCGAGGTCGATGTGACGCGCCGCCTCGCCAAGCGCATGGTCCTGTGTCAGGGGCCGATGGCCTCGATCGGCGATATTATTGCGGCTTTTGAAAAGCGCTCAACGCGGCTGACCATGCCGGAGATGGCGGAAGAATATATGGCCGAGGCGATGACCCCGGACGAGCGGATTGATTTGTTGCTTGATCTGGAGGAAAACATTATTGGCGACGCCAACAAGGCGCGCCTTGTCGATTATATTATCCCCATACTGACGGGCCCGAAAATGGAGCCGCTGTTCTTGAATGCAGAGGAGCCGTTGCTGCGCCGTCTGGGGCGTCTGGCCGCGCTTCAGGTGCGGGTTCTGGAATCCGGATTTCCGGATGAAGAAAAGCACAAGGTGATGGACGACTTCGACCGCCTGTCCGCCAGGGTCGAGATCAAGGGCAAGCTGTTCCAGTCGATTGCGGACCGAAAAGTGTCTTCGGCGGAGAAGGCCGTAACGCTGCTGCGTCTGCTTGATGCCGGGGTGTTGACCCAGGGCGACTGTGCCTCGGCGGCGGCGCGCCATGTGGCCAGCTTTATGCGGGCCGCTGATTTCACCGAAGCGCTTGGCGCGGTGAAATTCCCCGCCAACGGGGATCCGTCCGAGCAGGACATGGAGCCGATGGAGCGCTTCAAGCTGCTGGCCAAAAAAGCCGATCTGCACGAGCACCTTCAGCGGCTGGCCAACTAGCCCCTCTTGAAGGCTCTTCCCGTCTGCGCCATAGTTTGCCTCAAACATAATTCGAGGAGGATGGTTCATGGCGCTCAAGCTTGGTGTATCGGTGGGTTACTGGGGCGCACAGCCGCCGCGCGACATGATCGCGCTGGCGCAGCGCGCCGAGGAACTTGGCTATTTCGGATTTTTCACCGCCGAGGCCTATGGCTCGGATGCGCTGACACCGCTGGCCTGGGTCGGGGCGCATACCAAAAAAATCAAGCTTGGGACCGGCATCGTGCAGATGTCGGCGCGCACGCCGACGGCGACCGCGATGCATGCGCTGACGCTGGATCATTTAAGCGAGGGCCGGGTGATCCTCGGGCTTGGCGTTTCGGGCCCGCAGGTGGTCGAGGGCTGGTACGGCCAGCCGTTCTCCAAACCGCTGGCGCGCACGCGCGAATATATCGACATCATCCGCCAGGTGCTGGCGCGTGAAGCACCGGTGACCAGCGCCGGGCCGCATTATCCGCTGCCCTATCCGGTGGACGGGGAAGGCTCCTGGGGTCTGGGCAAGCCGCTCAAGCCGATCACCCATCCGCTCCGGGCCGACATTCCGATTTATCTTGGTGCGGAGGGTCCCAAAAACGTGGCACTGGCGACGGAGATTTGTGACGGCTGGTTCCCGCTTTATTATTCGCCGTTCCGCCAGGAGGTCTATGAGAAGCCGCTGGAAAACATGAAGGACGATTTTGAGGTGCTGTATTCGGCGGTGGTCAATATCACCGACGATGTCGAGGCCGGGCTCATGGGGGTCAAGCATATGCTGGCGCTCTACGTCGGCGGTATGGGCGCGAAAGATCGCAATTTTCACAACGAGCTGGTTGGTCGGTTCGGGTTTGAGAAGGAAGCGGCGCAAATTCAGGAGCTTTATCTGGCCGGTAAAAAGATGGAAGCCGCCATGGCGGTGCCCGATGATCTGGCCGACGAGATCTCGCTGGTGGGTCCCAAAGAGCGCATTCGCCAGCGGCTTCAGGCGTGGGAGGAAAGCCCGGTGACCGGGCTTGTCGTGGGTGCACGCGGGATGGATGATCTTGAGGTCATCGCCGATCTGGTGCTGGGGGCGTGACAGAGGTCCAGGGTGGCGCATTGTGGAGAAGATTCCCACACGGCGCTTCTCTCTTTCTGTCATACCCGGGCTTGACCCGGGTATCCAGAGCTGCAAACTCCGAACGATCCTCTCTGGATTGCCGGGTCAGGTCTCGCCCTGCCCGGCAGGGTGTGCAAAGCACACCCGAGAGGGGCAATGACAAAATATAAAAAGGTGCAACCATGTCAGAGATAAAACCCTCCCCCTTTCTCATCCGCGCTGGCGATGAGAGCGCGGGCGTGCACCATGCCCAGCATCCGTGGAATGACAAGTCAGACATTACGATGAACGAGCTGGCGCGGCGCACCGGCATGTCCCGCGCCATCGTCAAGCATGCGGTCATTCCTCCGGGTAAGGAGGGTTTTGTCTATCATTCGCACCAACGCGACGAGGAATGGCTCTATGTGCTGTCGGGCACCTGCACCATGGAAATCGATGGCGCCGAGTATGAAATGGGGCCGGGCGACTTTGCCGGCTTTCCGACACCCCCTGCGGTTCCGGCCGTTGCCCATCACATGCGCAATGATGGAACCGAGCCCCTCGTTCTCCTGATGGGCGGCGAAGCCCACGAAGTCGAAATCGCCGACTTCCCGATGCTCGGCAAACGCAAGGTCGGGACGGGCGACAAGGTTCAGGTCGTGGATCTGCCGGAGGCGTGACGCTTGGCGTATAAGACTCTATTCTTGTTGTGACTCATCAGGTAATACTACTTTGGTGAGCACACCTTGAAGCGGAGACTTTATGCCTGAGCTGATAGAGCCGAATAAACTTCCAGTCCTGGACATTGTCAAAGAATCCTGCGTTCTTCCCTTCAAGCACTTCCGGGCTTTGCTCGCCTCTGCAGGCATCGCTGTAGGAGGGTTATTGTTTCTGGGCTTGGTATTGATAGCATTGCTATTTGCGGCGTCGGGTGTCGAGAATTTGGCATCGGCAGGGGTCGCGGACGTTGGAGCCTATCTACAGGAGAATCCCGGCTGGCTTATTGCTCTCGTGCTGTCCTTACTCCTTTCCGTTTTTGTCGGTGTTATTTCAATATCGGTCGGCACATTTAATTTCTGGGTTCGCCTGGCTGTCTTGCAGGATGACAAGGCCTGGCGCCAGTCGATGGGCGACTGGTTCCGTCAAATCGGAACCAACACCCTGAATTTGATCTGGATTGGCATTGTTGTCGCCATCTGTGTCTGGATAATAATTGGCGTTTTTCTGTTTCTGGCAACGTTGCTCATCAAGCCGCTGGTTTTCGGATTTTTCACTGACGATGTGATGATGTTTTCTGGCAGCGTTTTCTTAATAGGTGTTGCCGGCGTTGTTTTCTCAATACTTGCTGCATATGTTGCCTGTTTCATATATGCGCGGTTTTCTCTTTCTCTCGTTGAGGGGGCGCTGGGCGACTTTCTGATTTCCATCCCCCCAAGGGACCTTATCAAGAGACACTCCGGGCGATTTGCGCTTGTTCTTTGCGCTGTCTATGTCGTCGGAATGGTCGTAAAGGCGATACTCTCAATATTCAGCGAAGTTCCTGTTGTTGGCGATATTACAAATCTGTTTCAGCTTCCCGCGATTTTCTATGCGATCGCCGTTATCGGCACGGCGCACGGTATTGTCTTTCGGGTGAATTCCGAAGTCGCGCTTGGCGCTTCTCAAGACGCCGACAAAATGGGAGAAATACCGACACTGGAAATTTTTTCTACCGGCGGCTCTTCAGGCGACAAGGAAGCAACCCCGCCGGAAGAGTAACCTGCCTTAACCTCACATCCCCTCGGTTTCGATCTTGATTGTTCGCCCGCAATGTTTGCAGTGGACGGCGTCGTGGTCGTGGCGGCTCAGGCCGCAGTCGGGGCAGGTGTAGTGGGCCTTGGCGGGGCGGAAAATGGTCTGGATGAGGCGCAGGAAGAGGCCGACGCCGACGATCATGATGACGACAGACAGGAGGCGGCCCGAGGTGCCCTCGAGGGTGATGTCGCCGAAGCCGGTGGTGGTCAGGGTGGTGACGGTGAAGTAGAGCGCATCGATGTAATTGTTGACGGCCTCGTTGCTGCGCACCTGAAAGACAAACACCAGCGCCGTCACAATGAAGATAAAGATCGTCAGATTAAGGATTGACTGAATGATTTCTTCATTGCGGGCAAAGAACCTGTAGCGCGCCCTCAGATCCTTCAGGACATGGAAGGAGCGCAAGAGCCGCAGCGTGCGCACGATGCGCAGGAAGGCGAAGCTCTCGACGAAGACGGCGGCGATGAGGCTTGCCATCACGATAAGGTCGGCGATGGTGACCAGCTGAAACAGGAAGCGCCAGCGCTGGCGGACAATGAAGAGCCGCGCCATAAAGTCGGCCAGGATCCAGGCGGCAATGAGCCAGTCGATGACGAGCACGGCCGCGCCGTCGTCAGTGAAGGAAATCAGCACAAAGAACAGGACGATGGCCAGATCGACAAAGAGCAGGACATAGCGAAAAATGATCGCCGGGCGCTCACTGCCATTGTAGAGGAAGTTGATCCGGGTGCGCAGACGATCAAGAGCTGTCATGGCAAAAGCCTGGTTGGGCAAAAGCCCGGTTGAGGGTCGGGGAGGACTGAAGGGCTCACAGGGCGGGCCGCTCATCTCCCAAAATTGAAACCCGCTCGCCATAGCGCGACTGGGGCTGATAATCCCAGACCGCGTGGTGCTGGGTGCAGCGGTTGTCCCAGAACGTGAGGGTGTTTTCGGCCCAGGGGACGCGGCATGTGAGGCGCGGGGTTTCGGCGATATGGCGGAGCAACATGGCGAGCAAAGCGCGGCTTTCTGCGGGTGCCAGGCCCTTTATCCGCGTGGTAAAGCCTGAATTGACATAGAGCAGCTTGCGGCCGGTTTCGGGATGGGTGACGACGACGGGGTGTTCGTTCTTCGGATAGCTTTGGCCCTCCGGGGCGGCGACATTGTAGTTGCCAATGTAGGGCAGGGCGCCATCGTGCACGGCGGTGAGGGTCGCAAGGAAGGCTTTCATCGGGTCGGACAACAGGTCATAGGCCAGATACATGTCGGCGAAGAGAGTGTCGCCGCCGCAGCCGGCTTCAGGCATCTCGGTGATGTAGAGCATCGAGCCCATCGGCGGGATCGCCTCGCAGGTTACATCCGTGTGCCAACCATTGCCCGCCGTATAGGGTGAGTTTGCTGTGGTTTTGACCATGAGGACTTCTTCATCGCCCGACCGCGAATGGTTGAGCGGGTGAATGTGGAGGCGTCCGAACTGGCGCCCGAAATTCTTGTGGTCTTCGCGCGTGAGGGTCTGATCGCGAAACACCAGCACCATATGATCGAGCCAGGCCTGGCGCACATCGCGCGCCTGGGCATTGCTCAGGGGGCTGGACAGGTCAATCCCGCTGACCTCGGCCCCGATGTGCGGCGTGAGCGGTTTTGCATCAAGTGTTTCGTATGTGGTGGTCATGTCTTGGTTCCTGTGCGTGCGTCCTGCGTCTGGCGAATTGTTGTTTCGCGATAACTCTAGCACTTCACGAACCGCCCTGAAAAGGCTGCAAACAAAGGCGGCTGGCCGGGTTGAAACGGGCTGCAATCGGGCGTATTACTGATGTGGGGCGCAGGGATGTACAACGAGACCGAAAGGCCGGGTTGACGATGCCTCAGTATGAACTGGTCGACAGCGCCCGATTTGCCGATGACGAGAGTGAGTTCGTCAGCGCGGCTGTGAAGGGGCTCTACGTCTGCTGGCAGGAGAACCGCACCGAAAACGGGCTGATCAATGCGGGCGCCTTCGAACTGGAGAGCTATCCCAGGCTCTTGCCTGAGGCTGCCATCCTTGACGTTGTGAGCGAGGGCGAGGATCTTCGGGTGCGGTTTTTGGGTGCCAAGCTGGCGAGCCGTTATCCGGACGGAACCGGCAAAGTGCTCACAGATGTTGTGTCGCCCGGCCCGTGGCTGGACAGAACACTTAAAATCTGCCGCGCGGTCATCGTGACCCGCCGGGTTCTTGTCAACGGACCAACGCAGGCCAGATTTCCGGGCTTTGAACATCTTGTCCTTGAAGGACTGTATGTTCCGATGACCCTCACGGGGGAGCGTGTGGACCGTATCCTTATTGTGAATGCCTTGTGGGCGGATCGCACCAGGTAACCCTGAGGGCTGGCGCATTATTCTGAAGACTTATCGCAGCGCGTCTGTCATCCAGGCCCACTCATTCTTATGACTGCCCGCGAAATTTCCCATACCCGGCTTGGTCAATGTGCCGCGCGGTGCGATGTAGCTGTTGATGGTTCGTTTTGGCTGTTCGTGCCAGCCGATGTTGAAAGCGGCAAGCTTGGGGAAGAAATACAGCGTTGAATACGGCAGGTGATCATGGATCCACCACGCCAGCGACCGCCAGTCGGCGCCTGCTTCATAGTGCGGCACAAACCAGGGCACGACAATTGTCGCGACAGCGCCGATATGGCCCTCGGCGTCGCGCCGATCCCAGGTGTGGTCGGCATAATTGGTCTCGGCTTTGGCGCAACTCAGATTACGGTCATTGCCCCAGGTATTGATTTCAGGCGTGCGATAGGCGGAGCGCACGGCGATGCGGCCGAAGGTCTCCTGCAAGGGCTCAAGCAGATCCGCGCACAAATGCCGCCCGGCTTCGATGGCAAGGTCCGGATCATCGGGAATATTTTGCAGACCACTGATGGCGGCGATCTCGCTGTAAAGCATGTCACGCATGAAGAAGCTTTTTGACAGCGGCACCCGTCCGAGGGTTTCCAGACTGCGGACACTGGCTGGCCTTCTCATCCCCCAAACTCCGAGAGTGTTATCGTTGAGCGTCGAATTGGATAAGTCCGGAAATTCATATAGGGCGTTCAAAATACCTTACGTCGTGCATGTCGAATTTTTCAATAATTGTGTCCAAGTCGCTTCGCGTATTCGGCCCCCAAATATTTGACTTCAGGGCGTAGGTCTTACCTTCATAGTGAAACAATTCGTCCGTCTGAGTGAAGAAAGAAGCGATACTGGCCATTGTACTTTCCTCGTCTCTATCGGTAGACGAACGCTCCAGAAATTCCTTCGGATCAAGTCTACCAGGAATGGCTACCCATGCCTTCTTTTGAGGAAGAACATCCCGTGGGGCGTTTCCCCTCGAAATTGCCTCGCGAACAACTTGATATGCCAATCGCAGCTTCGGAAGGTTTTCGACCAGTTGATCACCAATCTCCAAATCAAACCTTGTCATGTCCCTGTTGTGTTCTGCGTTGCGACCCTTTCGTTCTTTTTCCCGAATCTTGATTTGATAATCTTCCGCCTCAGGAAGAGGAACAATCTGATCGATATTCACAAGGATTTCATCGTTGTGTTGATAGGGAGCCATCTTGAAACACTGAATGTCGATTTCACGCTCATTCAACCATATTATTGATGTTACCAGCTCGTTGGAAAAATCTTGTGACGCCAGAATGATACGGACATTGTCTGCAAACGCCTTTTCATCTCGGCTACGCCATCCCAGGAACTCAAGTATCGCTTCATCTGCGGAACCTTCGATGTTGTGGCTCTTTCGAAATCGGCCATGAGCGCGTGACGCGCCTTCAAATGTCATTGTCGAGACCATGGCGGCATATCGAAGTGCCTGAAGCTCCATGTGACCTCCGTCTGTTGTTCTCTTGAGCTCCACGACAACAAGATTGGCATTGGTATCAAGGCACAATAAATCGATGCTTCGATTGCTGTCCTGCCAGTCTGAGTACTCTTCCTCGAGAACCATCAGACTCAGGTCAGCGTCAGATTCAATGACCGAAATACTGTCTCGGATGTAGGCCTGAAGATGCTTTCTTTCCATGATTTTTTCATTTTCAAACGTTGTTGTTGGTAGTCGGACGAGCTTCTCATCTGCGATACGAAACAGGGCCATAGAAATCTCCGAGTTTAACAAAATGTATTCGTTCCCCAACAGCGTATTCTGCAATGAAGGCGAGAGCAACAGCTGGCTGCATTGTTCTTGAGTTGCAGCGGTTGCTGCGCCAGACGAGCCTTAAATCAGAGCGCCCAAAACATATGCACAAATTCAGGGCTACGCGCGTTGGTGCCTGAAAATTGTGCAGGACCTGGTGGGCGGTCTGATCGCAGAACAGCATAAGTCTGTGTTGAATCAACAGGTTAACGAAATCTTACCGATCTGGCACGGGTCCTGGAATGACAGGGGTGAGGACGCCTGAGGCGGGGTCCGATTGTTCACATCAAAAGAAGGCAAAACCCCATGAAACTTGTGACGGCAATCATTAAACCGTTCAAGCTCGAGGACGTCAGGCAAGCGCTGCAGGATGCAGGTGTTGAAGGACTGACGGTCACCGAAGTTAAAGGCTACGGCCGCCAGAAAGGCCACAAGGAGATTTACCGCGGCGCTGAGTATGCGGTGAACTTCCTGCCGAAAGTCCGCATTGATGTGGTCGTTCCGGCAGATCTTGTGGCGCGGGTCATCGAAGAGCTTACAACCCATGCCAGGACCGGTGAAATCGGCGACGGCAAGATATTTGTGCAGCCGGTTGAGCAGGTCGTCCGTATCCGGACGGGCGAGACCGATCAGGCAGCGCTTTAGGAGAGCTATCCATGAAACTCAATAAAAAACTTATCGCTGCAGGTTTTGCTGCAGCTGCGGGGCTTAGTCTCGCGCCGGTCGCTTCGGCCCAGATTGAAGCCGTTGCTCCAGTTGGCGTTTCCGGCGAAGTCGACTTTATCTTCAACTCCTTCCTGTTTCTGATTTCCGGCATGGTTGTCATGTTTATGGCGGCGGGTTTTTGCATGCTGGAAGTTGGCATGGTGCGGTCCAAGAATGCCGCTACAATCTGTGTCAAGAACATTGCGCTTTATTCGATTGCCGGGTTGATGTTTTATCTGGTCGGTTACAAGCTGATGTATGGCGGTGCCAACGCGTTCTTTGGCGGGGTTGGCATCTGGGCGCCGGATGACACGACCGCCCTGGCCGGGACCTTTGAAAAAGGCGGTTATGCTGCAGGCTCCGACTGGTTCTTCCAGATGGTGTTCTGTGCGACCGCAGCCTCGATTGTCTCGGGAACTCTGGCGGAACGCATCAAACTGTGGCCGTTCCTGATCTTTTCGGCGCTTTTGACCGGTATCATCTATCCGATCCAGGGCTCCTGGGTCTGGGGTGGCGGCTGGCTTTCCGAGATCGGCTTTTCTGACTTTGCCGGATCGACGCTGGTCCACTCCGCAGGCGGCTGGGCGGCTTTGGTCGGGGCGATCATCCTTGGACCGCGCATCGGCAAGTTTACCAAAGATGGTCAGCTGGGCATCTTTCCCGGATCCTCGTTGCCGCTGGCGACGCTTGGTGTGTTTGTTCTGTGGCTCGGCTGGTTCGGCTTCAACGGCGGTTCGCAGCTGGCGCTCGGATCTGCTGCCAATGTGGTGGATATTTCGCAGATCTTCATCAATACCAACCTGGCCGCAGCAGGGGGCTGTGTTGCCGCGATCATCCTGACTCAATTGTTGTACAAAAAGGTTGATCTGACCATGGCGCTCAACGGTGCCATTGGCGGCCTTGTTTCGATAACAGCCGATCCGCTCTCGCCGGTTGGCGGGATGGCCATTGTGATTGGCGCCATTGGCGGCGTTCTGATTGTCTATGCAGTTCCGCTGCTCGACAAACTGAAGATCGATGATGTTGTTGGTGCGATCCCGGCTCACCTGGTGTGCGGCATCTGGGGCACGCTTGCGGTTGCGCTTTCTGCCGACGACATGGTGAAACAGGCCGGCATTCAGCTGCTGGGTATTGTTGCGGTCGGCGCCTTTGTCTGCAGCATCAGTGCGGTGATCTGGTTTGGCCTCAAGGCGACGATGGGCATCCGCGTCACGCCGGAAGAAGAACTGCAAGGCCTCGACAAGTCCGAGCTTGGCCTTGAAGCCTACCCCGAGTTTGCAGTTAGCTAGTCTGCTGCACGACCTTCCTGAAGGAGGCTTAATGCTCTCCTCCTCAACTTGGCCCGGTACTTCGTGTACCGGGTCTTTTTTGTTGGTTCGGGGTTTCCGTAACAGGCAGGTAAAAGTTAATTTCCGTTAACCAGTTGCGTTCGCGAATACCTTATAGTGGGAACTTGAGAATTTATCTGTGTGGGAGAGGCGTGAGACATGTACACAACACGGCGCGGGGCGCGAGACATTCTTGATGAAAAACGCACGATCTGGAACGTCTTGCCGCAGCCCATGCAACGGGCCATCGCTCAGGTGTTCTGGACCGGTGTCGGGATTACGCTGGCCGGTCTTGGTCTGGCGATTGCGCTGTCGCTGGCCAGCTTTTCTGTTACAGATCCGAGCTTTAATTCCGCAACCGGCAAGGAAGTAACAAATCTCGTCGGTGTGCCGGGTGCTGTTTTTGCTGATCTGGCCTTGCAGTTATTTGGCGCCGGTGCTGTGTTTCTGGTTCTGCCATTGGTGGTCTGGGGTTGGTGGCTGATTGTTTTCCGCGCCGATGCGGCGCCTCAGCGGCCTTTGTGGCTGCATATGGCGGCCTGGACGGTGACCATTCTGGGGGCGTGCCTCGCCGCGGCTTGCCTGCCGGTTCCTGCGAGCTGGTCTCTCATGACCGGGCTGGGCGGGTTGGCTGGCGATGGCCTTCTGGCTCTGACGGCGCTGCCGCTGGCTAAAACCGGCGCCCCGGCGGCGTTTTTTGTTATCGGGCTCATGTCGGCGGGGGCCTCGCTGACGGCCATTGCGGTGATCGGGGGACTGCGGTGGCGCGACATCGTGTTGGCACGCGAAGCGGCCACGGACAGTTTTTACTGGACCATCGATGCAGTCTATTGGCTGCGTGGTACGGTCGAGGACCTTATCGACAGCCGGTTTGGCACCCGCGAGAGAACCCGGCGCGACGGTGATGCCGATGATGCTGATTTCCCGTCGGCCGAAGCCCTGATGAAAGGTCATGGATTTTTCAGAAACAAGGCGTCCGACCGGTCAGGGGAGGCCAGAAGTCAACGCCGCAAGGCGCGGGCCAGTGCGCGTGCCAATGTGCGTGCGGGCGGGCGCACCGGTGTGCATGAGCGTGTCGAGCCGGAAGCGCCCCGCATTGTCACGTCAGAGCGTGTCCGGCTCCGGCAGGATGTCCTGCGCGGCAAGCGCGAGGGCTCGGAAGCTCAGACGACGTTCGACCTTGACGGCGATACCTATAAGTTGCCGCCGCTCGGACTGCTGGCAAAATCCAAGGCGCCGTCTCAGGGCGATCTCCTGTCCGAGGAAGGCCTTGAACAAAACGCGCGTCTGCTTGAGGACGTGTTGCAGGACTTTGGTGTGCGCGGCGAGATTATCGAAGTGCGCCCGGGGCCCGTGGTGACGCTCTATGAATTGCAGCCGGCACCGGGGATCAAATCCTCACGGGTTATCGGTCTGGCGGACGACATTGCCCGCTCGATGAGCGCAATCTCGGCCCGTGTGGCCGTGGTTCCGGGCCGTAATGTCATCGGTATCGAGCTGCCGAACCAGCGCCGCGAAATGGTCTATCTGCGCGACCTCCTGTCGTCGCGCGAATTTGAAGGCACGACCCTGAACCTGCCACTGGCGCTCGGCAAGGACATCGGCGGGGACGCTGTGATCGGCGATATCACGAGCATGCCCCACCTGCTGGTCGCCGGGACCACCGGTTCGGGCAAGTCGGTGGCGATCAACACCATGATCCTGTCGCTGCTCTACCGCTTCTCACCTGCCCAGGTGAAACTGATCATGATCGACCCCAAGATGCTTGAGCTGTCGGTCTATGACGGTATTCCGCATCTGCTTTCCCCTGTGGTGACCGATCCCAGGAAGGCGATCGTCGCGCTTAAATGGGTGGTGCGCGAAATGGAAGATCGCTACCGCAATATGTCAAAGCTTGGGGTGCGGAATTTGTCCGGCTTCAACAACCGGGTCAGTGATGCCATTGCCGACGGCGAAGCGCTGACGCGGACCGTGCAAACCGGCTTTAACCGCGATACCGGCGAGCCGATTATCGAGACGGAAAACATTCCGCTTGAAGCCATGCCCTATATTGTCGTGGTGATTGACGAGATGGCCGACCTGATGATGGTCGCCGGCAAGGAAATTGAAAATGCCGTGCAGCGCCTGGCGCAGATGGCGCGGGCCGCCGGCATTCACGTCATCATGGCGACCCAGCGTCCCAGTGTCGATGTCATCACCGGGACCATCAAGGCCAATTTCCCGACCCGGATCTCGTTCCAGGTGACCTCCAAGATCGACAGCCGCACCATTCTGGGCGAGCAGGGCGGCGAACAGCTGCTGGGGCAGGGTGACATGCTCTTCATGGCCGGCGGGGGCCGCATCAACCGGGTGCACGGACCGTTCGTGTCCGATCTGGAAGTCGAAAAGGTGGTGCGCCATCTGAAGAAGCAAGGCCGCCCGGCCTATCTTGATGCGATTACCGAGGAGCCTGAAGGCGGCACCGACATGCTGGGACTGTTCAATGAGGGCAAGGACGCCGGGGACGAGCTGTATGACCGCGCGGTTGCCATTGTTGCGGCTGACGGCAAGGCCTCAACCTCCTATGTCCAGCGCAAATTGCAGATCGGCTACAATCGGGCCGCACGGATCATCGAGCGGATGGAAGACGAGGGCGTCGTCTCCCAGGCAAGCCATGCGGGCAAGCGCGAAGTGCTGGTCGGGGATCACTCGGAGTATTAGGCGCCGGTTTCAAGTGAGGATAACCGATGACCAGCCAGGCGGAGAAAGCCCAGGCCTTCAAGGCGCTGCACGAAGCGGACGAGGCTTTTATCATTCCTAATCCGTGGGACGCAGGCTCCGCGCTGATGCTGGAGGCGCTCGGCTTCAAGGCTCTGGCGACAACCAGCGCCGGGTTTGCCAAAACCATTGGCAAGACTGACGGGCAGGTGTCACTGGAAGAAAAACTGGAGCATTGCCGGGCTCTGGCTGCGGTGACCAGCGTCCCGATCAGTGCAGATTTTGAGAACGGCTTTGCCGACGCGCCCGAGGCGGCTGCCGCAAATCTGTTGAAACTGGCGGAGACGGGCCTGGTCGGCGGCTCCATCGAAGACTGGTCCGGTTCGGAAATTTACGATCTCGATCTTGCGGTCGCGCGGATTGCGGCCTGCGCAGAGGCCGCTGCGAAACTCTCGTTCCCCTTCACATTGACCGCCCGCGCCGAAGGGTTGTTTCGCGGCGTCAGCGATCTGGACGAGATTATCAGGCGCCTGCAGGCCTTTGAAGCTGCGGGAGCGGATGTCCTCTATGCGCCGCGCCTGCGGACCCTTGATGAAGTCAAGGCGGTCCTTGATGCGGTGTCGAAGCCGATCAATGTGCTGGCGGTCTTTATGCCGGAGGTTTCTCTGGAGCAGTATTCACAGCTCGGCGCGCGGCGGATCAGTGTTGGCAATGCCCTTGGCAGCTATGCCTCGAAGGCTGCTCTTGCTGCGGCAAGCCAGATGATGGATGAGGGTAGCTTCGGCTGGAGCTAGCCGGCTAAAGGCTTCACGGAGCATCCTTGTTTTCGCCATAGTCACAGTTAGTATAGGACGCATGAAACACTCATCTTGCAGATTTTTGCGGCTTGTTGTCGGCCTTGTTCTCTTTACCGGTCTTACGGGCTTTGCCGAAACGGTCGTCTCTGAAGCGGCAGAGACGCAACCGGCAGAAACGCAGCCGGTAGAAATTGAGGCATCCGGTCGCAACGCTCATCTCACCGTTGAGGACCGGGCGCTGGTCGATGAGGTCAGTGCGTGGTTCAACAGCGTCGAGACCCTGAAAGGGCTGTTTGATCAGCAGAACCAGGACGGCACCCTGGTTGGCGGCGCGTTTTACCTCAGACGCCCCGGGCGGATGCGGTTTGAATATGCCGAACCGGAAAAGCTGACGCTGCTGTCTGACGGGTTGTGGGTGGCACTCAATGACCGGGAGCTGGAAAGTGTTGATCGCTATCCGCTGCGTGAAACGCCGCTGTGGTTGATCCTGAAAAAACACGTGGACCTGGCGGTTGACGCCGACATTGTGCGCGTCGAGCGGCGAGGGGACCTTGTCGGGGTCACGGTTCGCGAGGAAGAAGGCGCGGCAGGCGGTGTTCTGACGCTGGTTTTCGCCGCGCCGCGTCTGGATCTGCGCCACTGGATTGTCGAGGACGTGCAGGGCAATCGCACCGTGGTCTCGCTGCGGCGAATGGAGCAGGGTATGAGCCTGTCACCGGAGCTGTTCATTGCCGAGGACTATGATTACGGCCTCGAAGAGGATTGATCTGGTAATCTGGTAAAGTAGGGCCGCCTGAAGAGGATCAGAAGATCGATCCGTTGTGCAGGGCGTTCTGGAATGGTTCGAGAGTCTCGACTACAGGTAGAGTTCTACTCGCGATAATTATGGAATGCGGACAGATTTTTTCTTTGACATTCGGATTTTCCATATTGTCCATTTATGTCTATGCAACAGTGAATTTCGAGTTGGCAGACCCTGCTGCGGCCTTAACATTAACAATATTTTAGGACTCTTGAGTCGCGCGGGCGAATCGCAGAATTCAGCGCCCTGCAGCGAAGGGATTTTGCCTCGACCCGGCCTGCGACACCGCTTCGCAGCGCTCCGGCAAAGAAAAGGATTGAATATTCCGCAGGATTCCCTAGTTTTATAGGTAACCGGATGAGAATACGGTTGGTCTGGCGTTGCCCCCCCCGCTTGCCGGACAGACCCTCATTCGACGACGTCGGATAATCCCCTTCCGGCGTGCGCGTCCTAGATGCGCTATAAGCGCCCGGCCCCCCGCACACGGCCGGGCGCCTTTTATTTGGGCTCCGGATTTATTCAGAACAAGGTATTTGCCCCGTGGCTTTGAAGGGACCTTGTGTATTTCTGCAACAGTCAAGAATGTGACCCGGAACTCGAGTGCCCGGTTGAGCCCTCTGCCCGCGCTCTATGATTGCAGAGGCGCGGCCGGGATTGCAGAGGCGTGGCCGGGATTGCAGAGGCGTGGCCGGGATTGCAGAGGCGTGGCCGGGATTGCAGGGGGCGGCAGAACCTGGCCCTACCGGGGCCGGCCTCGTGTTTGTGCGGCGCTGACGCGGGTGTTGCTGGCGCGCACAAAGTTTGACACAACAGCGCAGTGAGCGGCTGCGAGAGCAAGTTCAAGATAGTGAGGATGATTTGGGCGACGACGATTTTGAAGATGGCGATGAGGCGAATGATGCAGGCCTCGGACTTGAAGGCGCGGCGCTTGAGCAGCTTCTGTCGGAAATCCCGGCGCTGATCAATCTGAAGCGCTTTGCCATGGTGGTCGACCGGGTTTCCTGGTTCTCGACGATCGGCGAACGCATGACGCCCGAGATCGCAGGTATCGCGCGTGATTACCTCGACGGGCTCGGATTTCCCGATGCGGACCTTGCGGCCGTGACCTCTTTTGAAGAGGCGAGCGACGCTGCCGAGACTCTCGACTGGGACAGCGCCGCCTGGGAAGTTGAGGAACAGCTGCGCGCCGGTCTTGTGGTCGATGCGCTGGCGCTCATCGATGAAGAAGGTCTGCAGGTGGCGCTGGCGCATATTACCTCAACCACGTCCGAGGGTCTTCAGGACGCCATGGAGAACCTTGCGGCGCTGTGGGATGTCGAGGATGAAACCCTGATTACAGCGGCCACAGGCGCCGTGGTCCAGACGGTCTATAATGCCGCGTTGCTGCTGGCGGCAGGCGGCGAGGAAACCCACCCCTTTGCCCTCAAATACCGCCTCTTTGAGCTCGGCCGCTGGCCCATCGGCGTGCATGGCCGCTCACTCAATCTTTTTTAATTCAGTCAGAACAGAAATAACGGGAGGTGCGCCAGCGTGACCAAAATCAGGCTTGCTACATGGAATATCAATTCGGTGCGATTGCGCATCGGTCTGGTTGAGGATTTTATCAAAACCCACAAGCCCGATGTCCTGTGTCTGCAGGAGATCAAGGCGCAGAACAGTGACTTCCCCTTTGAAGCCTTTGAGGCGATGGGCTACCCGCACATGGCGGTCAACGGCCAGAAGGGCTATCACGGCGTGGCCACGGTTGCCCGCATTCCGATGCAAGAGATTGAGCAGAAGGAATTTTGCGGCAAGGGCGACTCGCGTCATGTCTCGGTGCGCGTCGGTGATAACATCGAGGTGCATAATTTTTATGTCCCGGCGGGCGGCGATATTCCGGACCCGGAGCAAAATGACAAGTTTCAGCACAAGCTTGATTTTCTGAGCGAAGTGACGGCCTGGTACGGCAAGCGGCGCAACAAGAAGAAAAATAAAATCGTTGTTGTTGGAGACCTGAACATCGCCCCGCTGGAACATGATGTCTGGGACCACAAGAAACTTCTCAAGGTGGTCTCCCATACGCCGATTGAGGTGGAGGCCATGGAGGCCTGGCTGAAGTCGCACGACTTTCACGACCCGATCCGGGACCAGCGTCCCGAGCCGGAAAAAATCTACACCTGGTGGAGCTACCGGGCCAAGGACTGGGACAGCGCCAACAAGGGCCGCCGGCTCGATCACATCTGGGTCTCACCGGCGTTGAAAGACAATGTCGGGCCGGTTGAGGTTGTCCGCGACGCTCGCGGTTGGGAAAGGCCCTCGGATCACGCACCGTTAGTGACAACGCTGAGAGTTTAGCATGTTGGGGTCAGACACTATTTTTGCATTAAAGTCTTGAAGATGCAGATGGTGTCTGGGCTTTGAATCTAACATTTTGAGCATGCAAAAATAGTGTCTGACCCCAACATGCTAATATGCTTGCGGAGTGACGAGGCTTACGCTCCAGCGTGTCAGCCATTGTCTGTTTCGGCAATTGCCCTAGACTGCCGGTAAAACAACAAGCCGCAAAACCAATAAACGGAGTACCCCCATGAGTGATGAGAAGCGCCCGAGCTTGCCCGAAGGCTATGAACCCTCCAAAGTCTGGAAATGGGAAACCGAAAGCGGTGGCCGCTTTGCCAAGATCAACCGGCCGATTGCCGGGGCGACCCACGACAAGGAACTGCCGGTCGGCAAACACCCGTTTCAGCTTTATTCGCTGGGGACCCCCAACGGCGTCAAGATTACCGTCATGCTGGAAGAGCTGCTGGCGCTCGGGCACAAGGGCGCGGAGTATGATGCCTGGCTGATCAACATCGGCGACGGCGATCAGTTCAGCTCGGGCTTTGTTGCGGCCAACCCGAATTCAAAGATCCCTGCACTGATGGATCATTCCGGTGCGGAACCGATCCGGATTTTTGAGTCAGGCGCGATGCTGGTCTATCTGGCCGAAAAATTCGGCGCGCTTTACCCGCAAGACCCGGCCGGGAAGGCCGAGTGTCTGTCCTGGGTGTTCTGGCAGATGGCCAGCGCGCCGTTTCTGGGCGGCGGCTTCGGGCACTTTTATGCCTATGCGCCGATTGCCATTGAATATGCGATTGATCGTTACACCATGGAGATCAAACGCCAGCTTGATGTGCTGGATCAGCATCTGGCGGACAAAAAATACATGTGCGGCGACGCGTATAGCATCGCCGATATCGCCATCTGGCCGTGGTACGGCGCGCTCGCCAAGGGCCAGCTCTATGGCTCCGCCGAGTTCATCGAATGCCACACCTACAAGAATGTGAACCGCTGGGCGGATGAGATCGCGGCGCGTGAGGCGGCGCAGCGCGGACGCATTGTCAACCGCAGCTGGGGCGAGAAGAAACTTGCCGAGCGCCATGATGCCAGCGAGATTGATGCGGCGCTGGCGGCCGAGCCCGAAGCGGCGGAGTGAGAACGCAGAGTGTCATGGACATGTAGGAGTTTTGATCTGGACACAGATCATTTTCCATGCGATACATTGTGCACCGTTTTGATGTAGCTATGAGGCATCAAATCTTGAGAGGTTTTTTGCTTTACCCGACTACTTAACTTTTCGAAACAGTATAACCCCTGCGTCGTTGACGACATACAACTTCAATTGTCCGAATGCAGATTGAGTGACAAACCCGCCAGCTTCACTTGGAGGCTCGCAAGGTAACTCCTGCGCCTCGCACTTGTCGAATTCATGTTTCGACATAAAGGAAGAAAATTCAAGAATCTTGCTCTCAGGCGGAAATTCAGGGATTTCGCCCGGTTCTAATACGATGATTTTCCATACGTTAGCGTTTTCAAATGTCCCATCGTGCTTTGTAACGACCTTGTAGACATACTGCCCCTCGGGTTTCAAAGTCAGGCTTGCATCAACCCCCTGATATCTTGGCTTCCATATCCCTGCTACGTCGTCGACTGAAAATTGATGCAGATCAGAATTCAATGCTTTGAATCCAATCCATCCAATCCAAGTGATCATGGCAAGGATACCAAACATGGCTGCCGTTGAGACAATGTACTTTAGCTTCGAAGCGGTAGTTCGACCTCGAAGCTCACTGGCATAGAACCACCCGGTATAGGCAAGCACCGCCGCGCCAAGTCCCACCCAAAAGAGCGTGACCTGCCCAGCCAAGGCAGGGTGACTTCCCCTGCACATGAAAATTTCGAGAAAAATGTTCTCGCGTTTGCAGATTTCAATTCTTGAATCGACAAACCATACATACATTTCTGAGGGCAAAAGGAGAGACCCAAACTGGCCGACCATTAACATCATCCAATAGAGGAAAAACGTCCCGAAGACCAATTTGTACGCTGCGTTTCGAATGAACTGCATACACTCAACTTCCCCCAAAGCAGAATCTCATTTCTACTTAAGGTATTGGTACCAACCGGTCGAGCACCTGTAAAGGGGCGGCGCAATAGAAAAACCCATCTTCCACTATTGGTAATAGTGGAAAATTCTCGGGCAAGGCGGCCGACTCCCTACACTGGTTTTTGGCCGCTCCCCGTGGACAAGGGGTCTTTTGAATTGTTAGAGTTCCAGTCAAGCAATCAGAGGAACCGTTTGGGGAGGAAAGCATGGCTTATATTGAAGGGCGTCTGGTTCACGATGCCGACAGTCATCTCATGGAACTGTCGGATTGTCTCGATCCTTATTTTGAGAAAAAGCTGCTTGATCGCTATCGCGCGCTCGATGCTGTGGGCGTGAAAGTCGGCAATGGTCGATGGGAGGACAAGGCCCGCACTGTTCAGTCTGATCCCGCGTTTCGCGGCGGTATCGACGAAAACATCATGCTACGGAAGAATTATGAGGCGCACGGCGCGTTCCTGATGGAGGATCGCCCCAAAGCGCTTGATCTGATCGGTGTTGCGAGCCAGCTTGTGTTCACAACCTTTTGCCTCGGCAATTTTGGTCTCGACCGGGGCCGCGACATGGAGCTGTGTTACGGTGCGGCTTCGGCGCACAACCGGATGATGACGGATTTTTGCAGCGTCGACAGGCGTCTGCTGGCAACAGCCTATATCCCGCTGGAAGATTTTGATCGCGCGGCGCAAGTAGCCAAAGAGGCGATTGAGCTTGGTGCGAAGGCGCTGATGATCCCGTCGTGGTGTCCGCAGAACCACGGGCCGAGCCATATCGGTCTTGATCCGGTCTGGGCGATGGCGCAGGAGGCGGGCCTCCCGATCCTGTTCCATGTCGGCGGTGAGGACAAGCTGAACAAAACCTACAAGGAAAACGGACTGCCGCCGGTGCCGGACTTTCACGGCGGCGACGATAATTTCACCTCGGTGAGCTACATGCCGATCCCGGTTTCCGCCATGCAGACCCTGGCGACGCTGATCTTTGACGGCGTGTTTGACCGTTTTCCGGGCCTCAAATGGGGTGTGATCGAACTTGGCGCCGCCTGGCTGCCGGGCTGGATGCGGGCGATGGATTCTGCGGCGCACGCCTTTGTCCGCAACGAGGACCGGCTGCAAAAGCTCTCCGCGCGGCCGTCCGAGATTGCGCGGCGTCAGCTGCGCGTGGCGCCCTATCCGCATGAAGACGCCGGATGGATCATCGCCAATTCCGGTGAGGAGATGGGTCTCTTTTCGACAGACTTCCCGCACATCGAAGGCGGACGCAATCCGATCAAACGGTTTGATGCCTCTCTGGAGGGCTTGAGCCCGTCAGCAAAGACAAGTTTCTATGCGGATAATTTCATCGATCTGATGGGTGAGGGGCTCGCGGCGGAACTGAGGCGGCCGGCCCATCTGGTTGGCGCTTGATCGCGGTCAAGGGGCGGGCATTTTGTCGTTTCTAACTCTTTTAAAACAGGTTCCTGGCAGGTACATTGGAACTGATTGTATTGTCAGGCCAGATCGGCCGTTAGACCGGCAGTCAGACCGGGCAGCAGGAGACTGCGCGCCCTGTCTTCTGCAAGGCCAGTTTTGAACACCTGCGGGGATTGAATTGAACGAGGAAAATACCTACAAGGATTTTGACGATATTGAGATATTCGCTGAAAGCCTTCAGTGCTGGTTTGACGCGGGCGGTGCGAGTGGCGTGCCGGCCTATGAGGACCTGAAGATAGAGCAACTGGGCAAGCATGTTGGCCACGCCTCCATCATTGAGTGGATCGACAGAAACACAGCACCTTATGTAATGCAGGGATCGGAACTGGTGACCGAGAATCACCTTGACCCCGCAGGCCTCAGTCTTTTCGACATGGTGCATGAGGGCAATCTGGAAAAGGTCAAGGATTTTGACGAGGCTGTCGTGAAGCAACAGGTGGTGGGGCTTGCGACATTCTCCGTTCACATGAAAAACGGACTGTCAAGAATGCGCAGGATGGTGGTTTTTCCGACAGTATCGAGGCGATCCGGCCGGAAGTATCTTTTTGTCTGCGTTGAGCCAGTGGCTCTGGAGCCGATGCAGCCGACGGTCGAGGTTCTGGAGTACTGCCTCACACATTTTTCCTGTGAGCTCGTGCCCCCCTCAGAGCTCTTGCACCTGAACAAGGTTCGCAAGTGACCGCCACCGGCCCCATCGAGTAGCCCGGTGCAGGCCTGCGGTTCACTCAGGACTGATCGATCATTTTTTCAATGTCACAAAGGTTGCGGTTGAGCTGGAAGTCGCCAGCAGCGCACCCTTTTCGTCTCTCAGCTCTGCCTCGGTGAAGGCGACGGACTTGCCGCGTTTGACGATCCAGCCTTCGCCGATGAGAGTGCCGGGGCGCGCTGCCGCGATGTAGCTTGTTTTCATTTCAAGAGTTGGCGAGATCTGGCCCCAGACAAGGGTGAGCCCGACGGCGATGGAGTTGAGATCATCGAGCATGGCGGCGACCATGCCGCCGTGGATGCCGCCCCATTTATTGCAGATGTCCTTGGTGGCGTGAAAGGCGGCCTTGATGCGGCCAGCCTCCAGATCCATTTCAAGAAGCTCAAGCCCGAGAATGGCCGAGGCGCCGGACGGGCGCTTCAGGATGGCCTGAATGTTGGGCGGATAATCGTTGGGGTTTTCCTTGTCGTAGGCCGTATCGATTTTGGCGAGAGCCATGGGGTTTGTTCCTCTTGTTTTTGGTTTGTCACCCCGGATGCAATGCGGTGCGAAGTGCCGCCTTGCGGGTCCGGGGCCTAAATCCTGTTAGTGGGTCCCGGACCAGCGCCGCATCACTTCGTGCTGCGGAGCATCCGGGATGACGTCTGAACTTTGGGCAGTAGATCTCAGACCAGATTGAACCGTGTACCGCAGATGATGATTTGATTGCCCGCCGTCGTCAGGCCGCGGGTTTTGGCAACGGCTATGGCGGCGGACGGATCGGCGCAGGTGACATCGAGCCCGCCGAGGCCGTCGCCGCGCCCGTCGGTGGCCTCGACAAAGCGCAAGCTCGCATTGGCAAAATCCAGGGTCGGCACGCCGCCACGGGTTTCAAGCGCGAGACCGGTCAGGGCGCTCCATTTGTCTGCGAGTGCCGCCGGATCATCGCCCTGCAGCTCAACGCCGACGAGGTCACCAATAACGGTGCGGTTGATCTTGTCCTGCCAGCCATCGCCGTCTGCCGGTGGCCAGTGACCGGTGGGGTCGTTGACGCTGTCCCAATCAAGCTCAAAGAAGGCGCCGCCGGTGTCGGCAGGATGGAATTGCAAGTAATTTCCGGTCTTGTTGTCGTGCTGCATGGCGATGCGGACCCCCAGACCCTCGGCGCGCGCTTTTGCGGCGTCCTGAACGGCCAGGCTTCCGGCCTGGGTGATGACCATATAGCCGCCATCGCCGCCGCGGCGGGCCAGATAGCGCCCGCCTGCGGTGCCCTCCCTGACTGGAGAGACGATCTCCAGCAGGTTGGTGCCGATCGGCATCAACGCGTTTTCAAGGCCGAAGGCTGCAACGCCGTCATCGACAAAACAGACCTGCAAGCCAAAGACCGCTTCAAAGTCGGCGATCCGCCCGGCGAGATCCTCTGCCACGAGGCAGATCTGTCGCAGTGTGATGGTCATGAAAATCTTCCCTTTTTTCTCACTATAGCAAAGCGCGGCGATCCGGGCACCCTTGTTGCACGCTTCACTCGCCCTGAAGACAGTGGACGGCTGGCGGGTGAAAATGGTTAACTTGGAGGGGTGAGTGGACCAGGGATAACAGGCGGGGATCCGATGAAGAAATTTTTGATGCTGGCGGTAGTGCTCATAGCGGTGGGGGCCGCGTATCTTTATCTGAACAGCGGCGCGTTGATGAAAGCCTTCATCGAAAAACAGGGCAGCGCGGCCACCGGTGTGAGCGTCAGCATTGACAGTGTTGAGCCTGATTTGCTGAACGGCGTGGTGACACTTCGTGGCCTCAGGATAGGAAATCCGCAAGGGTTCAGTGATGGCCATGCCCTTGTCGTGGATGTGATCTCCGTCGGTCTTGATGCCAACAGCGTCGCCAAAGAAGTTATGATCATAACGAAGATCTATGTGGAAAATCCGGTTTTGACTTATGAATCTGTGGACGGTGTATCAAATTTTGATGTCATAAGGCAAAAGGCTCAAACCGGTGGCGGCGATGCCGTGCCGGAGAATGACAAGGCGCAAAAGTTTATCGTCAGGCTGGTCCAATTTACCGACGGTGAAATCAAGGCCACCGGCCTGTCGCCAACCGGCGACGCGCTTAATGCTACCATGCCCGGCTTCAAGATAGAGAATATCGGCAAAGCGGATGGCGGTATCCCGGCAAGCGAAGTTGCCAGCCAGATTTCTGTGGCCGTCACAACCAGGGTCATTGAAGCTGTTGTGGCAGGAGCCTTGTTCGATGTTGTCGGGGACACCGTTGAGGGGATCACCGACATGATCCCGGGGCTCGGTTCAAAAGACGACTGAAAATCTGGCGGAATTCATTTTCCTTTCGACAAAAGGCTGTTAAGGAGGCGTCATATTGGGCGGCCACCGGCTGCGGGCGTGGTTTTTGCAAAGAGATCTGACGATGAGCGATCAACCCCTGAACATCTTGTTCCTTTGTACCGGTAATTCAGCCAGAAGCATTCTTGGTGAAGCGCTGGTCAATCACATTGGCAGCAGTCGGGATGATGGCCCGGGCGGGGCCCGCTCCCTTCGCGGGTTCAGTGCCGGCAGTACGCCGACGGGCGCGGTCAATCCTGTGGCTCTCGAAGTGCTTGGCGCGCGCGGACTGGCAACAGAAGGTCTGCGGTCCAAATCCTGGGACGAGTTTGCCAGGCCGGGTGCGCCGGCCATGGATATTATTATAACCGTCTGCGATAACGCGGCGGGCGAGACCTGTCCGATCTGGCCGGGCCATCCGGCGGCGGGCCATTGGGGGTTGCCGGACCCCGCTGCCATTGAGGGGGATCACAGTGACAAGCTGGCGGCGTTTGAGGCGATTTTCCATATTCTCAAGGACCGTCTTGAAAAGCTCTTTGGCGCCGACGGCGCGCGCCTCGACCGCGACGGACTGTGTGCCTTGATTGGCGAATTGGGCGGCGCCCCTGCAGACCAAAGTTGAGGCTCCTCGCGGGAATTTGTACTGCAGTTTACCAAGTCCTCATGGTATTAGGGTAAACCGTTATAAAGAGAAGCCTTCAACTTTGTGAGCTTGTGTGGTCGGTAGTGAGACCCCGGTTTGAGAGGATTGCCAAATGGCAGCGCGTTCGGAAGCAGCGATGACGGATGATAGCACGGATGACCACGGGGGCGTTACCGGCGAAGTGAGTTTACAGGGGCTCCTCAACGACTGGAGCCCGGAGGGATTGTCGGCGGGCGAGGCGGCCGCGCTTAAGGATTTTTTCTGCGCATTCTATAAAAACGCTGCGGTAGAAGAGCTTTTCGACAAGCCGATTGAACGCTTGCGCTCCGTGGCGCGTTCGTTCTGGGATTTTTCCTCCGATCGACAAGGCATGCCAAGCGAGACGGTGCCGCTGGTTCGGGTTTTCAATCCTGACTACGAAGAGGACGTCGCTCATCCGTGTACGGTTATTGAAATTGTCTCCAATGACATGCCATTTCTGGTGGCTTCGGTGCTGGCCGAGATTAATGAACGTGAACTGGCGATTTCCTTTCTGGCTCACCCGGTTGTCGATGTGGTCCGCGACGCGGGAGGTGTGCGCCTCATAGACACGGCAGAGGCCCCCTGGAGCGGCCGGGAATCCATGATCCATATTGAGGTTGCGCTGATTGCCAGCGAGGCCGAGCGCCAGGATCTCAAGGCGGGGCTGGTCGATATTCTTTGCCACATTGTCCTCGCCACTGGCGACTGGCAGGAGATGACGGCGCGCTTGCACTCGGCGACAGCGCAGCTGGAAGGCCTGACGTCCTTTTTGCCGGAAGCTGAGGTGGGGGAAGCGGCTGAATTTTTGAAATGGCTGGCGGGGGATCATTTCCTTTTGCTTGGCGCTCGCGACTACGTGATCGAAGGGAATGCCGAAACCGGCCGTCTGGTGGCCAGGAAAGGGTCAAGCCTCGGTGTGCTGAAAGATCCCGAGGTGATGGTGCTGAGACGCCAGTCGGAGACAAGTGAAGGGCTTGCGCCCTTCGTGCGCGATTTTCTCAATCAACCGGCGCCCATCGTCATTGCGAAATCAAATACGCGCTCGCACGTTCATCGCCGTGCCTATATGGATTACATTGGCATCAAGACTTATTCTGATAGCGGCGAATTAACCGGTGAATGGCGGTTCATTGGACTGTTTACCTCGTCGGCCTATAATCGATCAGCGCGCGCCATCCCTTATGTGCGCCGCAAGGTGCAGTTGGCCCTGAACAAGACAGGTTTTGCTTCTGACACACATGATGCCAAGGCTTTTCTGAATGTGATTGAAACCTTTCCGCGGGATGAATTGTTTCAGATTGATACTGATCAATTATCAAAAACCTGTGTCGGGATTATGCGTCTCATGGAGCGGCCACGCTCCAAAGTCTTTATTCGCCATGATCCGTTTGATCGTTTTGTTTCGGCGCTGGTGTATTTTCCGCGGGACCATTTTTCGACCGAGCTGCGCCTCAGGGTGGGCCACGAGCTGGCGTCTGCCTTTAACGGACGCTCGTCGGCTTTTTATACCCAGATGGGCGACAGCACGCTGGCGCGGGTTCATTACATTATTGGCCGCACCCCGGGGGAGCCTCAGGGGGCGAGTGACAGTGAAGCGGAGCGGCGCATTATCGAAGCGGTGCGCTCATGGACCGACAAACTTGGCGATGCCCTGGAGGGAAACCGAAGCTATAGCGCGGCCAAGGGGCTTTTCCGGCGCTATCGCGGCGCGTTCTCGGCAGCCTACAAGGAAGTCTTTGATGCCGATGAAGCGGTTCGCGACATTGAAGTTGTTGAGCGGCTGACGGAAGAAGACCCGGTGGCCGT
The DNA here is from genome assembly GCA_965603015.1 of uncultured Alphaproteobacteria bacterium. Lineage (GTDB taxonomy): Bacteria > Pseudomonadota > Alphaproteobacteria > M2410 > M2410 > JAUWTJ01. The sequence goes on along the minus strand of CBFDBJ010000001.1, from coordinate 127,658 downwards.
TCGCTGTTTTAAACTGGAGGGGGACGAGGATTCTATTCTTCGGCTCAAGGTCTACCACTACGGTGTCTCGATCCCGTTGACACGGTCCATGCCGATCCTCGAGAATATGGGTCTGCGGGTCCTTTCCGAATTCTCCTATAAGGCAGCGCCGAATACCGCTGACGGAACGTGTGAGCCGCACCGTTATGTCTATGACTTCATAACGGAGCTGGGGACGTGCGGCGCGCTGAGCCTTGAAATTCTGCAAGAGGTATTTGCGCCTGCTTTTGTCGCAATCTGGAAAGGCGAGGCCGAGAACGACGGCTTCAACCGCCTGGTTGTCTCACCGGGTATTGCGTGGCGCGATGTGGCGGTGTTGCGCGCCTGCGCCAAATATCGGCTGCAGACCGGGATTTCCTTCAGTCAGGCCTATATGCAAGACGCCTTGGCCGACAATCCGGCGATTGCGTTGCAGCTCGTTGATCTGTTCCAGTTGCGTCATGACCCGCTCTTGCCGGGGGGGCCGCAAGCCCGCGAAGCCGCATCGGAGTCTATCCTGCAATCGATCACGCGCTCCCTTGCCCAGGTGCCGAGCCTTGATCAGGACAGGATCATGCGGCGGCTGCTCAATCTCATCCTGTCAATGACGCGGACGAATTACTTCCAGAAGACCGCCGAGGGTAAATTCAAGTCCTATATCTCCTTCAAGATGGATGCGGCGAAGATCGAGGAGTTGCCAAACCCGAGGCCGTTTGCGGAAATATTTGTCTATTCGCCGCAGGTCGAGGGGGTTCACCTGCGCGGTGCACGGATTGCGCGCGGCGGATTGCGCTGGTCGGATCGGCGAGAAGATTTCCGTACGGAGGTTCTGGGTCTGGTCAAGGCGCAGCAGGTCAAGAACTCGGTTATTGTTCCCTCCGGGGCCAAGGGCGGGTTCTTTCCCAAGCAATTGCCGCAAGGGGGAAGTCGCGAGGACATTCAGGCCGAGGCGATATCGGCCTACAAGACCTTTATCTGCGGCCTGCTGGACTTGACCGACAACCTTGATCTGACGAGCCCCGAGCAAGAGATCGTTCCGCCGGAGCGGGTCGTGTGTTTCGACGGGCCGGACCCCTATCTTGTTGTCGCCGCAGACAAGGGGACGGCGACCTTTTCGGACATCGCCAACGGCCTGGCAAAAGACCACGGGTTCTGGCTCGGGGACGCGTTTGCTTCAGGCGGCAGCCAGGGTTATGACCACAAGGTCATGGGCATCACGGCGCGCGGTGCCTGGGAGGCGGTGAAACGACATTTCCGGGAAATGGGCCACGATATTCAGACCACGCCCTTTACGGTGGTCGGTTGCGGCGATATGTCGGGGGACGTGTTTGGCAACGGGATGTTGTTGTCGAAGAAAATCCGTCTGGTGGCGGCGTTTGATCACCGCGATATCTTTATTGATCCAGCGCCCGATGCGGCGAAAACCTGGGAGGAACGCAAGCGTCTGTTTGACCTGCCGCGCTCGTCCTGGGATGATTATGACCGGACGCTGATCTCCGAGGGCGGCGGCATTTTCAGTCGATCGCTCAAATCCATACCGCTGTCGGCGGAAATTCGTCAGGTGCTGGATATTCAAGAAGACACCCTGGCACCGAATGACCTGATCAAGGCGATTCTCAGGGCGCAGGCCGACCTTTTGTGGTTTGGCGGGATTGGAACCTATCTCAAGGCGGCGAGTGAAAGCCATCTGGATGTCGGTGATCGGGCCAGTGACGAGGTCCGGATCGATGTCGATGAGTTGCGCGTCAAGGTTATCGGTGAAGGGGCCAATCTGGGCTGCACGCAGCTTGGGCGGATTGCCTTTGGCCGGGGCGGCGGGCGGATCAATATGGATGCGGTCGACAATGCGGCCGGTGTTGATTGCTCTGATCATGAAGTTAACATCAAGATCCTGCTTGATTCCGCGATGGCGGCTGGCAAGCTGGATGAAGCGCGGCGCAACACCTTGCTGGTGGATATGACCGCGGCGGTTTCAGATCTTGTTCTGCGCAATAATTATGATCAGACCCTGGCGATCACGCTGGTCGAAAGCTCGAGCCATGAGGACCGTGATGCTGATGGCCGTGTGATGCGGGCACTTGAGCGCGCCGGACGTCTTGACCGGGATCTGGAGTTTTTGCCGGGGGACGATCAGCTCTCGGAGCTTGCGGAAAAAGGCCAGGGCCTTGCCAGGCCGGAACTTGCGATCCTGGTGTCCTATATGAAGATCGCCCTGTCCGAGGCGCTGCTTGACAGTGATGTGCCGGACGACCCCTGGCTCAGCAAAATGCTGTATGACTACTTCCCCCGGGTTCTGCGCGAAGAATTTGGTGAGGAGATTGATCGCCACCGGCTGCGCCGGGAAATTATTGCGACAGAGCTTGCCAACCGCATCATCAATGCGGGCGGCGTGACCTTTGTCCACCGCTTGCAGGAAATGACGGGGGCCACTCAGGCAGACATCGCCAGGGCTTTTGTCATTGTCAGGGCGCTCTACTCGTTGGGGCCGCTGCGGACACGGATCAATGCTCTGGACAACAAGGTTGAGGCGGATATTCAGACTACGATGCACCGCGCGATCAAGGACCTGCTCTATACTCAATCGGTCTGGTTCCTGTCCGGCGGACGGATGCGCTCCATTAGTGAGACCATTGAACGGTATCGCGACGGGATCAAGGCGGTGCATGACGTGCCGCGCTCGGTGGTTTCCGGGGCGGAGGTCTCCAGGATCGAAGCTGGAATTGAAGGCTATGTTCAAAAAGGCGTTGAAGCGGATCTGGCTGCGGAAGTCGCAATTCTGGCGCCGATGGCGGCGGCCTGCGATGTTGTCGATGTGGCGCGGCGCACAGGATTTAGTGTGGACGATGTGACGGAGGCCTATTTCCTGGTTGGCGCGAAGATGCGGCTGGACCGGTTGCGTCAGGACGTGCGGGAGCTTTCTGCCGGGGAGCATTGGGACCGTCTGGCGATCCGGCGCATCGGGACCGATATGGCCTGGTATCATCGGATGCTGGTTGAATTTGCTCTCAGCCATGAAGCGCGGGACGACGGCGCGATGGTCTGCGTTTCGGCATGGCTGTCTGAGAACGACGAACCGATCGGTCGCTTCAAACAGCTTTTCGGTGAGCTTGAGGCGACAGCGGGCATGAACATTTCCAAGCTGTCGTTGTTGTCCAGTCAGATGCGAGACCTGGTCTCGTCGCTTGAGGGCCAATGAGCGAACCGAGCGGCGCCGGCAGTCAAAATGCCCTTAATGCTTTGGGCGGCAAACCGGCCTCAAAGCTTGGCCAGTTTTCCTGGGCGATGTTTGACTGGGCCAACCAGCCTTATTTCACGGTTGTCACCACTGTCATTTTTACCCCCTATTTTGTGAATACGTTCGTCGGCGATGCCGTGCGCGGTCAGCAGCTGTATTCCTATTCCCTCGTGCTTGCCGGGTTTGGTATTGCCATACTTGCGCCTGTTTTCGGGGCGATCTCGGACGTGGCGGGGCGGCGAAAGCCATGGATCTTCGGATTGTCGATTGTCTTTGTGTTGGCCAGTATGTTGCTGTGGGGCGCAGAGCCGGGCAAAGGTGCGACCAGTGCCGGAAGCGTTATGCTCGGCCTTGTGCTGGCGTCATTGGCGATGGAAACGGCCGTTGTGTTCAATCATGCGATGCTTCCCGGTATTGCAGAAGAAAAGCATATGGGACGGCTGTCAGGATTTGCCTGGGGGCTTGGTTATTTCGGCGGCATCGTCGCGCTGCTCGCAATACTGTGGTTTCTGGTCTATCCCGGCACGATTGATCTGCCGGGGGTTGCTGCATCACCGGCGTTCGGGATTGATCAGGCTGCGGGCGAGGCCGAGCGGCTTACGGGTTCGCTGTCAGCTCTGTGGTATATGATTTTTGCTATCCCGATGTTTGCTTTTACGCCGGACGGCAAGCGTTCTGATGTGCCGCTTGGCGGTGCGGTCAAACAAGGGATCCTGGCGCTTGGGGAGACCCTGCGCAAGATTCGGTCCTATGGCAACGTCGTGCGCTTTCTTATTGCCCGGATGATTTATAATGATGGTCTGGGGGCAATCTTCGCCTTCGGCGGAATTTATGCGGGAATAGTTTTTGGCTGGGGCTCGCTGCAGCTTGGTGTTGCCGGGCTGATCATGCTGGTGTTTGCCGGCGCCGGCGCTATCGTCGGCGGCAGACTGGACGACCGGATCGGTTCAAAGAGCACCATAACAGCCTCACTCGGGCTGCTTATTTTCGGGTCGTTCGGGATTGCCTCGATTGGCCCGGGGCACATCTTCTTTGTTATCGAGACCGTGCCGGTGGATCTGTCTGCGGGTTTGTTTGTCAGTGTGCCGGAGCGCACCTATCTGTTGTTTGCGGTCATTCTGGGGCTCGGCATCGGCCCGGCCCAATCGGCCAGTCGAACCCTGATGGCGCGGCTGGCGCCGGAGGGTATGATCACGGAATTTTTCGGGCTCTATGCGCTCTCGGGCAAGGCCACGGCCTTTATGGCACCGCTCCTGATCGGCATTGCCACAGCACTGACGGGCAATGCGCGGGTCAGCATGATGGTCATTATCGCCATGCTGTGCGTCGGCCTCTGGCTCCTCCTCCCGGTGAAAGAAGAGCGCTCCGAAGCTCTGCATTGATGATTTATTTCTCTTTGTCACCCCGGATGCGTTGCAGCACGACGTGATGTGATGCTGGTCCGGGGCCTAAATCTGACATGTGGGTCCCGGACCAGCGGAGCAACATTGCATGTTGCACCGCATCCGGGATGACGAAAATCATATGATTGCCTAATGCCGGAAGTGCCGCATACCGGTTAGCACCATGGCGAGGCCGGCTTCGTCGGCGGCGGCGATAACCTCGTCGTCGCGCATGGAACCACCGGGCTGAATGACGGATGTCGCACCGGCTTCTACGGCGGCCAGGAGCCCGTCGGCGAAGGGGAAGAACGCGTCCGAGGCAACGGCTGAGCCGATGGTTTTGACGCTCTCATAGCCCTCGACACTGGCGGCGTCCTCGGCCTTGCGGGCGGCGATGCGCGCTGAATCGATGCGGCTCATTTGGCCTGCGCCAATGCCAACGGTGGCGCCGTTTTTGGCATAGACGATGGTGTTGGATTTGACGTGCTTGGCGACGGTGAAGGCAAACAGCAGGTCCTGCAGTTCTTCATCGGTCGGGGCGCGTTTGGTGACGACTTTCAGATCCGGCAGGGTGATCTTGCCTGCGTCGCGCGACTGCACAAGGAAGCCGCCAGCGACAGTCTTGTACGTCAGGCCTTCGGCCGTGGGGTTCGGCAAGCCACCGGTCAAAAGCAGGCGCAGGTTTTTCTTTTTGGCGAGGCGTGCGATGGCGTCTTCATCAGCATCCGGGGCAATGATCACCTCGGTGAAGATTTTGGCAATTTCTTCGGTGGTCTCAAGGTCGAGCTTTTGGTTCAGCGCGATGATGCCGCCGAAGGCTGATGTCGAGTCACATGCGAGCGCCGCCCTGTAGGCCTCGGCGAGGCTTGCACCCCTGGCGACGCCGCAGGGGTTGGCATGTTTGATGATGGCAACGGCCGGGCCGTCGGCGGGGTCAAATTCGCCGACCAGTTCAAAGGCGGCGTCGGTGTCGTTGATGTTGTTATAGGACAGCGCCTTGCCTTGCAGCTGGCGGGCCGAGGCAACGCCCGGACGCGGATCGCCGGTGACATAAAAGGCAGCGTGCTGATGCGGGTTTTCGCCGTAGCGCAGGCTTTCCCGCAAAGTTCCGGCAAAGGCGCGGCGCCTGGGCGCGGTGACCTCAAGCTCGGAGGCAAACCAGTTGGAAATCGCCGCGTCATAGGCGGCGGTGCGGGCATAGGCCTTGGCGGCGAGGTGCTTGCGGGTCTCAAGGGTGGTGGCGCCGTCATTGGCCGCCATGTCATCCAGCACGGTTGCGAAGTCTTCCGTGTCGACGATGACGGTAACGGAGGGATGGTTCTTGGCGGCGGAGCGGATCATCGCCGGACCGCCGATGTCGATATTCTCGATGGCGGTATTGTAGTTGGCGCCCGAGGCGACCGTGGCCTCGAAGGGGTAAAGGTTGACCGCCAGAAGATCGATGGCACCGATGTCGTGTTCCTTCATGGTAGCGACGTGTTCGGGATTGTCGCGCAGGGCGAGGAGCCCGCCGTGGACCATGGGGTGCAGCGTCTTGACCCGGCCATCCATCATTTCCGGGAAGCCGGTATAATCCGAAACATCAATGACGGCGATGCCGGCATCTCTGATTGCAGCAGCAGTGCCGCCGGTCGACAGGATTTCAACGCCGCGGGCATGCAAGGCTTTGGCGAAATCGACGAGGCCCGTCTTGTCTGAGACGGACAGGAGGGCGCGCTTGATGACAGGATTATTGGTGCTCATGACGGGGTAAACCTTCAGTTTCAGCCGCGCGGCAGTTTGACCTGTTGGCCCGGGCGCGCGACCTGTGTTTCGGGCGGTCCGGATAACACGGTTCGAGGAGTGGGGATAGGGGTGTGAAGGGGAATCGAAGAAAAGACTGTGAGCTGGTCAATGAAATATGCCGGGCAAATTCCTCTCTGCAACCCAAAGCAGACATTTGGCTGGAGGCGACACTCGAAGGCAAAACCTTCTGCACAGCGCCCCTGACGGCCTTTAACAGAAAATTTAGAGATTTGTCCTGACATATGACGCAGGCCAATCAGGTTTTACGTTTCAGGGGGGAAAATGGGTAACAGCCAGAATGAGGACTTCACGCCGGAAGAAAACGCCAGGGCGTCGAAATTTTATACTGTGGCCGTGCTGATCTCGGCCAGTGTTGCGGCCTGGATCTGGTGGAACAATAACCTGCAGGATTGTCGCAAGGCGGCGCTGTGCGTTCCTGTCAATCAGGAGTGGCGGCTGGAATCTACCGGTTTTTATAGTTCCCTCAACGGCCTTGCCAGTGTTTCTGATCTCACCGGTGAAATCGAGCTGGCATCGGGGGATCGTGTGCCGGTTGATGTTTCTGCTTTTAAGAATGATGACTGGAGCGAATACATCGACCTCACGAGCCTGAGCATCAAGGGTGTTTCGGTCACGGATTACTCGGACCCGATCACGCTGCACCTGGCGTTTGCCATTCCCGACCTGACCGGATCAATCGGAGAGCCCGCGACATTGCGCTTTGCCGGTCAGGTCACCGTCCCGGTCATGGAAGAGGGCGACGATGTCATATCGCGGACGATTGGAATGGACCTGTCCTATTCCAACGAGGTCAAGCCTGTTTCAAAAGAGATCGCGGTCCTGTTGAAACCCGAAGGCTACGACGTCCCCGGCAAGATTTCCAGGGTATGGTTCTGGCTCTCGGTGATCGCCGGGGTGCTTAGTTTGCTGTCGGTTATCGGCTCGCGGATCGACGATCCTGAAGAGGTCGACGGCTAGGAGCCGCCCGCCCTGTCCCGTGATGCCGTTTATACCCAGGTCTCAAATCCGATCGGAGCCACCCCAATGATCAAACTCAGGCGCAAGTTTTTAAGCACAGCCGTTTTCTCAGCCAGTTTGATTATGGCCGGTTTGTCTGGTCCGGGCGCAGTGCTGGCGTCAGAGGAGCAGGATGCCTGGGAGCAGGGGGTGACGGGTGCCCTGGAGCGGTTTATGGCGCTTCAGGCGAGAGCCCAAAGGGGAGAGGCAGCGGCTCAACACGAGCTTGGGCTGGTCTATGGCGGATCGGGTGCGGGCTATGGATTGCACCATAACCTGCCCGAGGCGATGCGCTGGCTCGCCTATGCGGTGCAACAAAATTACGGGGAAACGCAATACCTCTACGGGCTGCTCTATGCCAAAGGCAGATGGGACGGCCAGCAAGAGCTTCCCGCGCTCGCGCACTGGTTTCTGCAGGCCGATCACAAGGCGGAGCGGGAAACCTATTCTTTGATCGACGAAATGCACGAAGCGGGAGTATGGGTGCATGGCCAGGATGCGGTCAGGGCCCGCGAATGGTTTCTGAAAGCCGCCGGGCAAGGTCACGTCAAGGCGCAGTTTAATCTTGGCGCCATGTCTTTCACCGGAGTTGGCGCGCCTCTGGATGCCACCGAGGCGCTGAAATGGTTTGAGCTGGCGGGCCAGCAAGGTCACAGGACATCGCAGTACACGGCTGGCTATATGTATGGCGGTGGTCTTGGTGCTGATCAAGACCATGCAAAAGCGGTTCTATGGTACACAAAGGCTGCCGAGCAAGGCCTTGCTGCGGCGCAGTTTAACCTGGGTAATTTTTACCTTGGCACTGCAGGGGTCGCGAAAGATGAGGCCGAGGCTTTCAAGTGGTATAGGAAGGCCGCCGAAAATGACTTCGCGTCCACAGAAATTAGCGCGACGACCCAATTCTATGTTGCGGAGATGTCTGCCTCCGGTGTCGGCACGGCCCAGGATCTTGATCTGGCCATCCAATGGTATGGCGCGCTGGCCGAAAAGGGATACATTGAGGCGATGTCCAGGCTTGCGGAAACCCTCGACAAAAGGGGCGGCGAGCCGGGCGATCTGGAAGCGGCCGTGAAATGGTATGCGGTCGCCGCGGGGCAGTGCCATCCGCAGGCTGCGTTCCGTCTTGGCGAGCACTCTGCCGCCGGCGACGGCGTTTCCCGCAGCGCGGTCGAGGCCTACAAATGGTATGCGATTTCGGCCGCGTGCGGGGATCAGGGATCCGCCACTGCCATGCAGGAGACTGTCGCCAAAGACCTGACGCCGGAACAGCTGTCCGAAGCGCAAGCGCTGGTTGCTGACTGGTTAAAGGCGCGCAGCAAATAGTCTGCCGCCAAAGTATCGCACCCGAAGTCGCGATCATCACGAGCGCCGCATGTGATCCCGGATCGTTTATGACATCGCCGCGATCAGCGCATAGACCGCCATAATGACGACCACCACGGAACCGATGGTGTAAAAGGTGGCGCGCACTTCGTGGGTTTGTTTGCTCGCGTAGGCGATGGCGTGGGCAAAGCGGGCGCTGACGAAACTGTACATCAGGATGTTCGCCAGCAGGAGCGATGGGCCTGAGGCAACAAAGATCACGCCGGCGGCGAGAAACGCCGGGATATTTTCCAGGTCATTGCGATGCATGCGCCGCGAGCGATCGACATAGTCATTGCGCTCGAGTTGTTCGGGGCGCGGGTTTTTGTTGATCAGGCCGGTTTGTACATCTTCGGGACTGGCGAGGCCGGAATCGCTCTTCAGCATTCTGTAAACCGTCATCCAGCCCTGACCCATGATCTTCAGGATCATCAGCGCGGCGGCAATCATATAGGTGACGAAGACGGGATTTTCCATGGTCAAAAGGGTCATTGTTGTTCCTTGCTGCGAGGCCGGGTATCCGGAGTGATATTTAATGAAACAGTATGTTTCACGAAATAGTGATACCCGTGACTTTCACCCTTGTCAACTTTCATGAAATAGGCTGTATCATGAACCCATGAAACGGCCTTACCAACTCAAGCAGCGCGGCGCGGCGCGCGATCAAACCCGGCAGAAGATTGTCGAGGCGGCGATCCACCTGCACCAGACCAAAGGTCTTGCGGCGACCTCGATGAGTGATATTGCCGAACAGGCGGGGGTCGGCAAGGTTACGGTCTACCGCCATTTTCCGGATCTGGGCGCGGTCGCAGGGGCCTGCAGCGGGCTTTACTTTGAGCGCCATCCGTTCCCGGACCCGGCGCTTTGGCGGGCCATCGAGGACCCTGCGGCAAGGCTGCGCCAGGGCTTGCTGGAGGCCTATGCGTGGCACCGGGCGACCGAACCGATGATGTCCAGTGTCTATGCCGAAGCGCGCGACCTTCCGGTGATGGCGCCCTATCTGGCCTATTGGGCGGGGGCCGCGGAGGTCCTGCTGGAGGCGTGGCCGGAAAAAGGACGCCGCAAGGTGTTGCTGCGCGCCGCCATTGCGCTGGCGCTCGACATTGAAACCTGGCGCACCCTCGTTCGCGTGCAGGGCCTCAGCGACAAACAGGCGGCCGAGCTGATGCTGCGCCTGACGTGTGATTGCGAGGCGCGTTCAGAGTGATGGACTGTTCTCAGATTTCAGGGCGCGACATGACTGCTTTGACCATAGCAGCGGACCCCATTCGATGAGCCTTGCCACTTCCGTTTTTGACCCAAAGCGGACATTTTGTGATTGGCCACGCGATGGATATGCGCTGCCAAAGAGCCAGACTTTGCGATGCGTCTGTTCTTTCAGGAAGCCAGGAGAATTAAAGGGGCAAGCCCTCATTCAAGCAGTGATCCTGCTTTCAGGAGATCACTCTATCATAGCCAGGGGTGGCTATAGGGAGCGGCTTGACAAGTAATTTGCAACCCGCAAGTCAAACGTTTTTCGCCTTTGCCGACCAATCTTGTAGCAAGAGCGACAGGGCGGCGAGCGCTCCTAGTGCCAGCATCGAATAGAAATAGTTGTCGCTTACCATATCCTCCCTTATCGCCGGAAAAAGCATGACTGAAAGAAGAACAACATAGTTGGTCGTGTTGTGAAAGAGCACATGAAGTAAAACACTTCCACCTGTTTTCTTAAACAACCAGGTGTGGGCGAGGCTCAAAGCCATCGTATAGACCAGGTATCTGGTCAAGAAGTCACCATCCATGCTTCTACCATCAACAAGGTAGTGCGGAAGATGCCAAAGATACCACACCAGGCCAACCAACAGGCTCGCTACTATCGAACTGTGCCTTTGCATCAGCGCAGGCAGGAAGAATCCACGCCAACCGGGCTCTTCGCCCAACGGACCATCAAATATCGGTAAAATGAAGAAGATCGCTGCCAAGCGCAGAGGGTTCACATCGCCAAGCGAAAATGCATTGGGCTCGTTGGAATAAGCTATTGCCAAAGCCAGGGCCATCGCGGTGGCAGGGGCCAGCAGCGCAACCGCATAAAGCCGACCGGATACCCGCCAATCAAGGATACTGGCTAAAAGCGATCGAATTGCGCCTATTCCGCCCACATATACCAAGGCTACAACAGCGGCAATCGTTGGTCCGAACCCTCTTAAAGTACCGAGTAAATCAGCAGGGAGCTCAACATCGAGGAGCGGGGCAATTTGAAATGCTGCCCAGTACAAGACTGATAACCCCAGTACAACACAAACGAATATCCGCAAACTGACCGTTAATTTCTCGTCATTTTCCATCGCATCAACCACTCCTCTATAAATTGAGATTCGCGGCGCCAGCGAACCTGAAGACAATGTGAATCGGATTCAACTGGAGTAAAGGCCCTTTAAGGTCCTGTTCTTCAAATTGTATCGAATTGCTTCCATTTGTGTCCTCCAGATTAACTCCTGGACAGGTCATCGTCGGCCAGCTACGCGTATTCGTACTTGGTCCTGCGCAAAAATTTAAGTTTGGATATCATCGTCTTCTGGGGGACTACCTGCCGAAGGGATCTGAATAGATCGCGTCTGACCCGGAGCGGACAATCACGCAAGCGGGCTGTCGTTCGAAAATGAAGTGATTTATCCAATATGTAGCTCTGCACGCCGGAACGCTTCCCTTCCGGGCTTTATCTCCTGAATTGAACGATCCTCCTCTACTCTACATTTGAAACTCATGATAACTATCGGGTATGTGAAAGCCAAAAGAGACATATGGTATGGGGGAGATAAATGGCATCTCAATTCAGTTTGTCGTTCAATGAGATCGTTGCGGTCATAACGTTGAGCCAGTCACTGATATTCCTGCTGTTTCTTGTTCTGTCTCATTACCGCTACAGCCGGTCCAATCAGATTCTGGCTTTCTTGTTTTTCATTCTGGCCACAGCAAAGCTGGATCAGATTTATCAAATGCAAGGTGGCCTGGAGGCTTTCCCGCAGTTTGCATTTGTATTGGTGCCTTTACAGTTGTTAATTGCGCCATCACTTTATTTCTTCGTCCGGTCGAAAGTTGAGCCAGAATTTCGATTAGAGGTTAAGCATTTGCTGCACTTCATACCGGCCGTGCTCCTCTATTGTTATTATGGAGCAATACTCATTGGCCGTGACCCTGATGAAATTCGGGCCCTGATGAGTTCAGGAGTGTTGAGCGGAACAATGGATAAAATTGTTATTCCGTCAATCGGGGATCTAATTCAAATCGGGTACATACTTGCGGCGTTGAAAGGCCTGCAGGCGGCGGGAGTGGTCTTTAGGAACTGGTTTTCCGGTAATGAGGATGAAATTATTTCCGGACTGAAAGCCGCTTTGCTCTTATGGGCCTTTATCTTCCTAACGCATCTTGCTTTGATTCTTGTTTCGAGTGTTATGCAGACCGCCGTCTATGGCCGGGTGATCTTTGAAGTTATGAACCTTTTACATCTGGGTCTGGTGAACACTCTCATGCTGGTCGGTATTGTGAGCCACCTGAAATGGCCGAGTGCTTCTGCAACCGCGTTGGTTGGCGAAAAATATGCTGCATCCAACGCGTCGCAACAAGACCGGCAAAGCCTCTTTGCAAAGGTTCAGGAAGCTATGGTTGAGAGGAAATGCTACCTCAACCCCAACCTCACGGTGAAAGAGCTCGCAGATCAGGTGGCTGCAACACCGCGTGAGCTGTCTGAAGCGATCAATGGCATCGGCGGAAAGTCCTTCTTTGAGTTTGTGAACACCTATCGCACCGAGGCTGCCGCAAAAAAATTGCTGACAAGCGAAGGCCGGACAATTTTAGAGATTGCTATGGCCTCCGGATTTAATTCCAAATCGTCTTTCAACACAATTTTCAAGAAACAAAAGGGTTTCACACCCACCGAATTTCGAAAATCCGTAAGTTAGGACGTTCGATTTCGCGTAGAAAGTCGATTCACGCGGGTTATTGCATCAGTTTTAGATCTGTGACCGATAAGAATCGTGGGAATTTGACAATGACGATTAAGACTTTTGCACGCCTTGCTTTCGCGGTTTCGGCTATTTTTGCGCTGTCTGACCAGGCGCGAGCTGCGGACCTTTTGATTGTGCCCTCTGACAGCATCATTTTGAACCCGACCAACCCGGGCAAGAATTACTATGACACCGTGGTTCACTCCATTGCCATAGCGGCAGAGCCCGGCGAAGTCGTTACGCTCCTGTCTCTGGAGATTTCCTTTCAGCTCAAGGGAGTCCCTGTTTTGACAAAGTCGGTTCCCGTGGAGCGGATTGTGGGCGAGACCAGCGAAATTGGTCAAATGGCCGGAGCTGGGCTGGGAGCTATGGTCAATGCACAGGTTCTTAATGACGATGGCCTGTCGGGTCTGTTCGGGCGCGACGTGACTTTTGCTCGAACTGCAAAACTGGCAGCCAATGAGGCGCTGCTGACAACTCGGCACCATTTCAGTCTGGATGTTGCTGCCGACGAGGTCGTTGTCACTGCTGAGCTTCTGAAGGCCAATGGAAGGGTCAAACGTCTTCAAGAATCCGTTCCGGTGCGCCGCTATCAAAGTCAACTGGCCTATTCCAGCCCGCTTGACGGTGTTTGGCTGAAGACTGCCGGGGCGAGCATCCAGGGACACCATCGTTTAAACCCGGGAACAGAATTTGCAGTGGATTTTTTCAAACTTGATGTTTCGGGCCAAATTCACAACGGCAGCAATGAGTTTGCGGAAAATTACTTCGGCTTCGGCGAACCGGTGATGGCCGCTGCGGACGGAGAGGTGGTCTTTGTTATCTGGGACGACATTCAAGAACGCGCCCTCATGAGACCTCAGGAAGGCGAAAGTCGAAGTGATGCAGGTCGGCGCATCTCCAGAGTGTCTTTCCAAAAAATGGCAAAGGACTTCCCCCGCGCCGTCGCGGGAAACATTGTGGTACTTCGTCATGAACAGGGAGATCATATAGAGTACTCTTCCTACGGACACCTTGCCAATGGCAGTGTCAACGTCGTGCTGGGTCAGAAAGTCAAGCGCGGCGAACTCATCGGCAAGGTTGGCGATACCGGCGATAGCATAACGGTGCACTTGCATTTTCAAATCAACGCGGGAACCAACGCCTTTACCTCAAAGAGCCTGCCGGTAACCTTCGACAATCTGAAAGAAGTCAATCGAGGCGTTGACCCCCTTCGCTTTGTCAGTGGCGGGCAGGTCGAGCAGGGGGCAAGACGCTAACGTATGTCCAGGCTCTCACTTCCGCCAATTTCCTGTTCAAACTGTCAGATGTTATGAGTTGCGAGCAAATGGGTAGATGCCCAATGTCCGCTTCTGGGCTAAAAGCAGACCATTTGCTCATCCTCTCACTCCGTCCGCTTTGCTCGCAATAGCAGACGACTTCCAACTTGCCGCGGTCCGCCTTTTGGTGATCCAAAGCGGTGATCGAGAGCCTTGGCCCGGTCGGGTTCATCGTCGCGCCAGGCTCGTATCACTATCTCCATGTTGCGTCCGCACAGTGCGCGGACTTTGAATCATCAATAGTCCTGAACCACCCGGCCGAAGCCGAGGATCATATCGTAGATCTGATAGGTCGATGAGACGACGCGCCTGACGTCCAGCTTGTGCCAGGGATCAAGGCTCGAGGCGGAATGATATTTCGCCCAGCCGGGGCCGGTCCAGACTTCCTTGACGCTCATCTTTGTATTGGTTTCGACGAGCTGGGCAATGCCTGGCCGCGCACCCTCGCCGGGGTCCGGGATGACGCGCAGCGCCAGCGACCAGGTGTCGGTGGGGGTGCCGACAAGTTCGGGCGGGATCGGGACCGGCTCTTGCGGCCGCATCCCGGCGGAGCAAATCAGGTTGCCTGCGGGCCGCGCCATCTGACCGATGACCCCGTCGGAACTTTCAGAAATCTCGATATCAGCAAGTTTTTTCGGATAGCCGTAAATCTCGCGGCCGGCGGCCAGCGGCGCATCGGAGTTCAGCACAATGTGGGGAATGTAGAAGCGCTCCTCGCCCTTCAGCAGGCAGGGAATACCAAGGATGGTCTCTTCATAGGGGCCAAGAGTGCTGAAGGGATATTTGATGAACATCAGTGTCGCGGTCGGAGCCTCGGGCAGTTCAAGGACGTCCGGCAGCAGCGCGAGCAAGGCCGCCTCATCGGTCTCGTAGTTTATGCTGATGGCATGAACATCGCGAAAATGAAACGGCGGCTTGTGGTAAAGCGGCGCATCGACAGGCATGGCCTGGCCCGTGTCGTCCGCCGTCAATCGTCCTTGCTTGCCCATCTGAAATCCTCCCTCTGTTGTCGGCTTGTTATGCCGCAAGTGTAAGAGGGAAGAGGAGCGCAATGCAACGCACTCAATTCAAATTTGTGCGTATGCGATCTAGTCTGATTCCAGTTTGATGAGCATCTGAAGCGAAATTGGCGGCCGCGTCCCCGGCGGGTCAGGCCTAGGCTTCGCGCACGCTGGTAAGGAAGCCTTCAATGCGTTGGCTGAGGGCGTTCGCCTCATCCGAGAGATTGGTAACCGAGCCCAGAACGCTTTCAGCAGATTGCCGATTGTCCGCCGCGCTGGCATTCAGTGAATCAAAAAGACTTTTTACGCTGTCGGTGCCGTGTGATGCCTGTTCGGCACTGCGGCTTATTTCCGTCGTGGCAGCGTTTTGCTCTTCAACGGCAGCAGAAATCGCTTCGGTAATTTCGTCGATGCGGGAGATCGATTCTCCAGTATTTGAAATCACTTCGACAGCGCCGAGGGTGGCTTCACGAATACCGGCGATGTAGGCGGTTATGTCTTGCGTTGCCTTTGCCGTTTGTCCGGCCAGGCCTTTGACTTCGCTGGCAACCACGGCAAATCCCTTGCCGGCGTCGCCGGCGCGGGCGGCTTCAATTGTGGCGTTGAGTGCCAGCAAATTGGTTTGTTCGGCGATGTCGCGAATAATCGTCAGGACTTCACCGATCTTGTCCGACAGGTCAGCCAGACCCTGAACTTGTGTGTCGGTGCGTTGTGCTGCCTCCACGGCCGCGCGTGTCGTCTCTCGGGAATCGCTGGTTTGCCTTGCGATTTCCTGAACAGAGGCCGACAACTCCAGAGCGGCCTGGGCAACGGTATCGACACCGTCTGCTGCGGTGCCCGTAGCGGTATTGGCGTGATCCAGCTGTTCGGCGTTTTTCTCGGCATTTTCCGATAGTCCCCGGGCTGTCGCTTCCATGTCCTTTGAGGCTGAACTGACAACCCCCATTGCTGTTGCCACGTCGCCTTCGAATTCGGCAATCAGGGTGTTCAAGGTTTCGGCACGCTCCTCGATCACTCGTTGACGCTGCTCTTCTTTCCTTTGCAGCTCTGCGCGTTCGAGATTATTCCGCTTGAAGACGTCGAGGGCGCGGGCAATGTCGCCGACTTCGTCGTTGCGCTCCTGTCCGCTGATATCCACATCGTCATCGCCTTTTGACAGGCGTTCAAGGAAACCAACGGCGTCGGTCAGCGGCGCAAAACCGCGACGCAGATACCAGGTTAAGAGAACAAGAGAGGTCAACAGGACGGCAATAAATGTAACAACAGAAAATATACGTGCGTTACGCTGTGCCCGATAACTCGCGGTCGCATCCTTCGCGGAAACCAGAAAACCGGCGCTGGCGTTATCAATGTCCGTCAGGTGAATGGTCGAAACAGCCATAACCTTGTCTTCGACAGGTACATAGCGAAGGTGATCACCCGCCTTCACCAACTCACTGAGGTTCACTTCTGTGTGTGTGGAGTCCTCCGTGGCCGCGACAAGAGTGCCTGTGTCGGAGACAACGGAGAGATTTGAACCGTCGACCATCTTCAGCTCGTCGATCAGAGACCGGGAATTGCGTGTCAACAAAACGATGCCGGCAAGATCGCGGCCCTTGAACAAGGGAAAGGCATAGGTCGCCGTTGGCTGACCGCCAAGGGTCACCAAACCGGCTTCGGTCTTTGAGGTTGACCGAATGCGGTCAATCAGGATCGGTTTGCTGTTGTTTTTGTAGGTCGGTTCCGAGTATTTGAGCATCCCGGCGCCGTCGAAGACCTGCATGCCATCGATGACGCCGGAGGTGCTCAGTCGATTGAACGTGGAGCGAAACTCCTCCTCGATATGTTCTGCATTGCCCTCGGCCAGCGCGGCAATGGCGTCCCTGTTTCGAGTGACGCTCTTCGTACTGCCCCGCATCCGCTGGGATTGTGCCGTTACGATCTGGCGAAACAGAATCTGCTGCTGCTCCAGCTCCGCATTGGCGAAGCGCTGGTCAGCGCGGCGAGCAGACAGCTCGGCCACCACTGACAAGCATAGCCCGAGTGCAACCAAAGCTCCCGATGCACCGAGAACAATTCGTGTACGTAATAACATTACCCAACCCTCAGCCTGTGATGCAGGAAATCTCTTGCAGGTTATTCGACGGGATAACCGGCAGCTTCCCAGGCCGGCATGCCGTCACGAAAATAGGAAACTTTTGTGAAGCCCCATGACACGGCCTGTGTGGCGGCTTTAGAGGAGCGCAGGCATTTCTCGCCGTTGCAGTAAAGGACAACTTCCGCGCTCTTGTCAGCTGCTTCGCCGAGCGCTGCTTCGCTGTAAGCTTTTTTCAGCTCGATATGATGAGACCCTGGAATGCGCCCTGCGTCCCAGTCAGAATCCTTGCGCACATCAACGAAGATCGCGCCTTTGTCAAACAGGGCCTTGGCAGCGGCGGCGTCAACGGTGGTTGCTCCGTCAATGGTGCCAGGCGATACTTCTGCGTTTGCAGTGGTTGCCATAGTCAGGCCAAATGCTACCAGTGCTGTAATTGTCATAGATTTCAACATGTTGCTCTCCCGTGCGATTTTGATACCAGTGCCCGGACGAGGAGTCGGTCCGGGAAGACTTTGTCTCTCTCGTCAGGAAGCATTAGTAACTAAAGCAGTTTCGTAAAAGCCGTGTTAATTTTCTGCATCAGGTGTTGAAGTCGATCAGAATGTCGGCGGACCCTGCTGCGCCGAGCCCGGGCGGGCGCCTGGTGATGCTGAAGACCTAGTCTGATTCCAGTCTGGTAAAGGCCCAGTTGAACTGAACCTCGTCTTTGGGACGCAGGCACGTCAGGACGATCTGATTGGTGCGGCGTACCGAATTGCCGTCGGCGGCATAGATGCTTGATTCCAGCGAAAGCTCGCCGCCGCGGGCGCGGAACTGCCAGCCTTCCCGGTTGGGCAGAAGCAGCAGGACAGAGCTTTTATCGCGTGCGAGCGAGACCTTGACATCGGGATGCAGGTGGAAGCGCACGACGGCGTCATCGACCACGCTGGAGACATCCCCGCTGCCCGGCTCGTCCTCGCTGTCGCCTTCCATGACGAGGCGATCCTCGCCGCGCAGGTCATTGCCCTCGGCGGCTAAAAACAAACGGCGCTCGTGAATGATCCCAAATCTGTCGGCATAGCCGTCGTGGGAAGCATCGAGCCAGAGGCCGACATCCTTGCGGCGGCGCACGGAGGTGACTTTTTGCGGCCCGCCGGTCATGCGCGATCCGAGTAGTCTGCGTGACCAGCCGTCATCGATAAATCCGGCGCTTGAGCACTCATTGACGACGAGGGTTGAATGGGCGGGGGTTGCCCTGAGGGCATCCTGCCATTCGGGGCCCTGAATGGCGATGTTGCCGCAATTGGTCACGAGACGGTTCTTGCCAATGCTGAGTTCGAACGACAGACAGCCCGCATGAGCCTGCGTCGAATGCGGCCCGGTGGGCGCAGCGCCGGCATCCATGATGATCAGGGTCTTTTTGGCCTGCAGACGATGAAAGCCGGTGTAAGGCAGGTGACTGAGCGGCGAGGCGATGACCTGATCGGAAGCCACAACGGTTTCAATGGCCGCCTTGTCGCCTGCGCCGGATCCGTTGAAGAAACTCAGGTGACCATCGCCGTGCCGGAAGAACTCGATGGCCGGGGCCATGCGATCAATGGTGTGCTGCAGCTTGTTCGGGACTTTCAGATTGCGGCCGCGAATGGCATCGCGCAGCATCAGGAGATCGCACAGGACTTGCAGCTGAATTTCCGGTGAGCGAGAGACGTGGCCGCCATCGGCCATAACCTGGTTTTGCAGTTCACGTTGCAGCAGGGCGGCGCCCTTTTCCCAGGACTTCTTCTCGTTCGGCATGCACAGCCCGGCCATGGCCAGAGCCCATGCGGCGGTCAGCCTGGGCAGACCCGCCGGGGCGGCGGCGGCCGAGCGGCGCAGGTGCCGGGCCTGGCGCGCCATGGACAGGAGCAAAGACGAGCGCCACACCATGTCGGCGGTGCCGACAATGAGCGACCAGTTGGCAAACCAGGCGACGAGACGGCGCCCGAGAATGTGGGGTTCCCACGGCATGCCGTCGCATTTTTTGTACCGTTCCAGCCAGGAGTTGACCAGCCAGCCGGCGTGTTTTGATGTGTCATGGCCAGCGCGGGCATTGAAATGCCAGAGCCATTCAAAACTGTGCAGCTCCTGCGACCATTCGCGGTTTGGCGCCTCGGCATCCCACGGCGTGCCGGCGTGCATCTGAACCTGGCCGCCGGGCAGGGCGTAACGCCCCATCAAAAAGGCATCGGCGAGGGCGCTGTCCGGAGCGATGGCAAATTGCGGAATGTGCAGGATCCGGTCCGGCATCGGACCCTTCAGGGTCATATTATAGAGCCGCGAGGAGTAGGAAGCGTTGAGCGCCGTATTGACGGCACCGCTCAGCGCAGACGTGAGTGTCGCGCCGGCGATATCGCCAAGTCGGTCGTCTTTTCCCGGGTTGAGAACCATCCGGCCTCGTACTCCTTGTTGCTTCAGTTATCCAGCAGCGTTTCTAATGCGGGCAATATTATCGGCGTACTGTGCGGGGCCGCCAGTGAATGTCGCGGTTCCGGCGACAAGAACATTGGCCCCTGCACCGATGACGCGCGCGGCATTGTCAAAATTGATCCCGCCATCAACTTCAAGATCGATATCAAGACCTTCCTTGTCGATGCGTTTTCTGATCGCCTCGATCTTGGGAAGCTGACTTTCGATGAAGGACTGGCCGCCAAAACCTGGATTGACGCTCATCACCAGCACGAGATCGACCATGTCATAAATGTAGTCGAGCATTTTGGCCGGGGTTCCCGGGTTGACGGAAATGCCGGCCCTGGCGCCGCCGGCCCGAATGGCCTGCAAGGTGCGGTGCATGTGCGGCCCGGCCTCGGCGTGGACCGTGACAATATCCGCGCCGGCGTCAATAAAGGCGTCAATGAAACCGTCGACCGGGGCGACCATCAGGTGAACATCAACGATCTTGTCGGTGTGGGGGCGCAGCGCCTTGACCACGCCGGGGCCGATGGTGAGGTTGGGCACGAAATGCCCGTCCATGACGTCGATATGGACATAATCAGCGCCAGCCGTGCAGATGTCGCGGACCTCGCGGCCAAGCTCGGCGAAGTCAGCGGACAGGATTGAGGGCGCGATTTTGATGGAGTTTGTCATATTGCCTCATAACATCGGCCAGAGGGGCGTTCAAGCAAAGAGGGGTTAATAGCTTAAGCGTTTGAAACACATGAGAATTTTTAGCGAGCCGCAAAGGCATCGGCGATCTTATGGCAAATCATGCGCCGATGATTCGCAGGTATTGGCAACCCTGCTGTGTGCCTCTCTGTGCGGCGGTCTGTAAGCGGATCAAGTTCGTGTGTGACCTGTCAGGCTTTCCGGAGCCGAACTGCATAGAAGCCGTCGATCCCGCCACGGGTGTCCCAGACGAAGGGCAAAGTCCTGATTTCACCGCGTTTGGTAAGGAAGCCGTCCTCGCCGCCAAGCTCGTCCGAGCCGATGGGATCAATGTGGAACTCCGGGCGGCGCTCAATGAATGCTGTGATCTGTTCCTCGCCTTCTTCGGGTTCAATCGAGCAGGTGCAATAGATGAGCGTGCCCCCCGGCGCTGTCATATCGGCGGCGGCATCAAGCAGCTCGGCCTGAAGTTTCGCCAGAGAGTGGATCTCATCGCGGGTTTTGAGGTGGACTACATCAGGATGGCGGCGCACGGTACCGGTGGCCGAACAGGGCGCATCCAGAAGCACATTGGGGAAAGGCGCCTCGGGTTTATAGGCGCTGATGTCCGCGGTAATGGTCTCGGCCTTGAGGCCAAGGCGAGTGAGATTTTCACGCACGCGCTCGAGCCGTGATGCGGATTTGTCGATGGCGGTGACCTGGGCGCCCAGCGCTGCCAGCATGGCTGTCTTGCCGCCTGGCGCGGCGCACAGATCGAGGGCGCGTGTCCCCTTGATGGTGCCAAAGAGCGTTGCGGGCAAGGCCGCAGCGGCGTCCTGCACCCACCAGGCGCCGTCTGCAAAGCCCGGCAGTTCGGGAACCGGCGCGGCATCGACAAGACGAATGGATCCGGTTGGCAGCAGTGTGCCGCCGAGGCGGCTTGCCCAGGCTTCCGCTTCGCTGCGATCTTTCACAGTGATATCGAGCGGCGCTTCGGCGAGGTGGGCCGAGGCAATCTTGTCTGCGGCGCGTTTGCCCCAGGCGTTCTTCCACTGGCGGAAAAATGCCGGCGGTGTGTTGCCGCGCGCCATGGCGGTTTCTTTCAGGGTATCGCCTTCGCGCAGGATGCGGCGCAGGACGGCATTGATGAGGCCCTTGAAGGGTTTTGAGGCCCGGTGGACCTCGGCAGAGCGCACTGCAATGTCGACGGCGGCGTGATCGGGCACCTTGAGATAGAAAATTTGCGCTACGGCGAGGCGCAGGATATTGCGCGCGCGTATGGCTTTTTCGCGCAACGGGCGATCCATGGCCGCATCGATGGCAAAGTCGATGCTGCCCAGATGGCGCAGGGTGGTGGCCACAAGTGCATGGGCAAAGGCCCGGTCGCGCTTTTCGAGACTTTCAAGAAACCCGCCCTCGTCATCATCCATGAGACGGTCGAGGGGTGTTTTCTTGACGAGCACGCCGGTGAGCAGCGTCAGGGCTGCCTTGCGCGATTCAAATCCTTGCATCCGATATCCTGGCTATAGAGGAAGTTCTGATTTTTGAGGATGTAGCCGCCCTTGCCACCCGGGCGCAAGTCCCATGTTGCGGCATCATCGTGTGCTTAAGCCCCCCGTTGCCCCCTCGTTAACCCCAGGGCCCGGTCGCGGTGGTCTGATGGCCGCTTTGATCCCCCGCCATTTCGCGCAATCGGGCGACGCGATTGGCCATATCCGGGTGGGTTGAAAACAGCCGGTCGGCGCGTTCTCCCTGCAAGGGGTTGGCGATGAAAAGGTGAGCGGTTGCCGGATTGGCCTCTGCGGCGGGGTTGCGGACCCTTGCCACCCCGAGGTCAAGTTTTTCCAGCGCCGAGGCGAGCCACAGGGGGCGCCCGCAAATTTCTGCGCCCATCCTGTCGGCTTCATATTCACGCGAGCGCGAGATTGCCATTTGTACGAGGCCTGCGGCCATTGGGGCGAGGATCATGATTGCGAGAGATCCGAGCAACCCGCCATTGCGTCCGCGCGAAAAGAAGAAGGCGAAATTGGCCAGCATGCCGATCGCGCCGGCAAAGGTTGCGGTGATGGTCATGGTGAGCGTGTCACGGTTTTTCACATGGGCCAGCTCGTGCGCCATGACGCCGGCCAGTTCTTCCGCGCTGAGCAGGTCAAGCAGACCGGTGGTTGCTGCCACCGCTGCATGTTGCGGATTGCGCCCTGTGGCAAAGGCGTTGGGCTGGGGGTTGTCGATGATAAAGGTGCGCGGCATGGGCAATCCCGCATTGGCCGAAAGACGCCGCACGATGCGGACATAGTCCGGAGCACTGCGCTCATCAACTTCCCGGGCCTTGTGCATGCGCAGGACCATCTTGTCAGAATTCCAGAACGCGAAGGCATTCATCGCCAGGGCGACAATAAACGCCAGGATCATGCCGGCCTCGCCGCCGATGAGAAACCCGATGGCCAGAAAAAGTCCGGTCATGGCGGCAAGAAGAATAGCGGTACGCGCAAAACCCATAGTGGCTGTCTCTCTCAACTTTGTGATGCCAAATTTGCAGCTTTCGCCGGGCTTTCGCGGTATTCTTTGGCACGGTATTTTTTGGCGCGGTATTCTTTGGCAGTGTATGCTTTGGCAGGTCGCCCGGATAAATCCGGATCTGTTTCTATGTGGTGATTGAAGGAGAAGCGTCAATGGCAGAAGAAAACAATGACTTTGACGGGACGGCAAAGACTGGAAACGCCGACGCGGCGCCGGCGGTAAAAACCCTGCCGCCTGCGGCCCAAAGGGCGCTTGCCGAGGCTGAAGCGCGCCGCAAGAGGACTGACGGTGACGGGCGCGCGCTTGAAAAAGAACGGGGCGGGCGCAAGGAAGGCCTCGAGCCGACGCGTTATGGAGATTGGGAGAACAAAGGGATTTTGAGCGATTTCTGACAATGTTCAGATCGTTTGCAGGCACGGGAGTGTTGTCAGTGCGGAGATTTATGCAGCATTATGGTTGCCAAATCCTGTCGACAGACCGGGTATGACGCGATATAGGGTCGCCGCTCTGTTGCTATTTCCCGCATTTCCGGGACCGGTCAAATCTCGACCGGATGAACAAGGGGAGAAATCTCACATGGCTTTTGAAACCATCCTGGTTGACCGAGAGGGCAGTGTTGGTGTGATCACCATCAATCGCCCTGATGCAATGAACGCCCTCAATGATCAGGTCATGGATGAACTGGCCAGCGCGCTGGACGAGTTTGAAGCTGATGACGGTATTGGCTGTCTGGTGATTGCCGGATCGGAAAAGGCCTTTGCGGCAGGCGCGGACATCAAGGAGATGCAGGACAAGACCTATATGGAGGCGTTCAAAGGCGATTTTATTTCGCGCAACTGGGAGCGGGTGACGCAGTGCCGCAAGCCGGTGATCGCGGCGGTTGCGGGTTATGCCATGGGTGGCGGCGCGGAGCTGGCAATGATGTGCGACTTTATCCTTGCGGCAGATAACGCCAAATTTGGTCAGCCGGAAATCAATCTTGGTATCATGCCCGGGGCTGGCGGAACCCAGCGCCTGACCCGGTTTGTCGGCAAGTCGAAGGCCATGGAGATGTGTCTGACCGGCCGGATCATGAATGCCGATGAGGCCGAGCGGTCCGGACTTGTGAGCCGTATTGTCCCGGTGGCGGAGTTGCGGGAAGAGGCGATCAAAGTCGCCGGCAAGATCTCAGGGTTTTCGCATCCGATTACCATGATGGCCAAGGAAGCTGTAAACCGGGCTTATGAGACAACTCTGGCCGAAGGCGTTCGGTTCGAACGTCGGCTGTTTCACTCGATGTTTGCAACGGCGGATCAGACCGAGGGCATGGCGGCGTTTGTGGAAAAGCGCAAGCCTCAATTTAAACACCGATAGGATCAAACCAGATAAGCCAGGACGATGGCTCTGAAACACTGTATGGAGCAGGCGGAGCAGGTCAGAAACCCTGCGCGGATTTGGTTGAAATGCGGTGTTGACCGGGCTCTCGGAGGCCGTTATAACCGCGCATCCCGAAGTCGGGGCTGTCTGGTGCGGGTAAAACCGGGCTTTACAGCGAAAAACAGATAATGAATACAAAACTCTAGACAAAACTCCAGATGGGGCTTCCAGCCAATGGCCAATACCTATTCCGCTAAGAAAATGGTTCGCAAGATCGATACTCGGACCGAAATTAACAAATCCCGCCGCAGTCGCATGCGTACCTTCGTTCGTAAAGTCGAAGAAGCGATTGAATCAGGGGTTCATGATGATGCGGTTGTTGCCATGAAAGTTGCCGAGCCGGAAATCATGAGCTGCGTAACAGGCGGTATTTTGAAGAAGAATACAGCCGCTCGCAAAGTGTCGCGTCTTGCCAAGCGTGTTAATGCTCTGAAGGCCGCTTGATTCAATTGACTGAACAGCCGTGTTTTTGTAAGTCCTGACGGGGACTTATGACAACGCCTTCTATAAAAACGGGACCTTCTTCAGGTCCCTTTTTCATGTCTGTTTCTACACGGACAAACCTGCTCGCAAGATGGAAAAGACAGATGAAGTACAGCCGTCTTTACCCAAAATCTCAAGTGACCGGCTGTTCACTTCTTGTTTGAAGAGTCAATTGAAAAGAATCAAAATATTTTGCTCGTTCCGGCTTTGACCCACTTGCAGTTTCGTCAGCATTCGGTTTAATTTGTTTCATCCGCTGTACAGGGGTCGCAATCGATTGTAAATCGGTGCCGAGCAGTAGCCAAAGTTCATAAGAAACTGCGCTGTATGTTTGGAGTGTTTGGCCAGCACAGTTGCTCCAGATCGGGGCAAGGTGATGACCGCCCAGGTTCGAGGCTCGTGTGCCGCGTGAAAATACTGAGCACGAGTTCTTTGAGGCGAATGTATTGTTGTTTCTGCTTTTGTAACCTAGTCCAAAAATTTTAAAAATGAAGAAGGTTCCGTCGCCGGGCTGAAAGGCCCCGTTATTGTCCGCTGCAATCATTCAGGATGGCAGAAACGGGCGCGGCAGGACCCCCTGAAGAGCGAAGTAATTGAACAACGAAGTCGCCGGGCTGTTGGCGTTATTGGCAGGCCTGGAACTTGTGGAGGAAATGTTGGTCACAGCGGTTAGCGGGCAGTACGCAGGAGATGTTTCGCCGGAAGAAGCCTTTGAGCTTCTTTGTGGCGACGCCAGCGCCGCGCTTGTTGATGTTCGAACACAGGCAGAGTGGAGTTTTGTGGGCGTCGTGGACCTGGCTGCCTGTGACAAGGCGCCTTTGCTGGTCGAATGGCAACGCTATCCGACAATGGCTGTGAATGAGGCCTTTCAGGCTGATGTTGCGAAGGCGTTGGATGAAGGGGCTGTCAACAAGGAGCGCGCGCTGTTGTTCCTGTGCAGAAGTGGCGTGCGCAGTATTGCTGCCGCCGAGGCCATGACCGCCGCAGGCTACACGAAGAGTTTCAATGTAACAGAAGGGTTTGAGGGGTCTCTTGATGTTGAGGGACATCGAGGGGTTGGTGGCTGGAAAGCGCGCGGGCTTCCCTGGACGCAAAAATAAGTCTGGCCTGGACGCAAAAGTAAGACTGCGACAAAGTAAAGCAGATCCCGGGACTGTCCGGACAAAGGGGTTTGGCGCTGATAGTAATTTCGGGCGTCCTGTGATCCAGGGCAAGAGTGTTTCAGGCGAGGGCTGACTGGCAGTGCTGACTGGCAGTGCTGACTGGCAGTGTTGACTGGCGGTATTAACTGGCAGTGTCGACAGAAAATTTTGAGCGTGGCTTATACCCGCTTGGTGAAGTGAGCAGACTGTGTGAATAAAGCAGGCTGCGTGAATAGAGCAGACCGTGCGACGAGATCGCAAATTTGGGGCAACGAATGACTGAACAAGTGGCATCAGGGCAAATGACAAATCGGCAGACAGCAACCAGGGAAACGGCCAATGAAACCAGGGCCACAGAAACGGCGGCCAGAGAAGGCGCGGCCAATGACAGTGTCGGCAATGACCGTATGGGCACGGCCCTGAAGGTCACGGAACGCGGTGGTTCCCTGGAGGACCAGTGGGACAGTGTGCGCGTCAGGCTGAAGAATGAACTGGGCCTGACGACCTTCAATTCCTGGATTGGACATTTGTCGATGGTCTCGATGGAAGAGTCGCGTGTGACGCTGTGCGTGCCCACCAGGTTTTTGCGTGACTGGATCAAAACCCATTACCTGTCACACATCGAGCGGGCCTGGTTTGAATGCCAGCCGACGATCTCGCGGATCGACATTCTGATATCCGAGACTAAAGATGCCCCGGAGAAGTTGAACGGGGCAACGGCTTCAGGTGCCGCGAATGTTTCCGGGGGGCGGCGGCCGGTGGCCAGCGCCAGCCCCATCCTCAGTCCGGCACGAGGCGGTCAGACAAATGCGGCGGTCAGTGTCGATGATCCGGAGAACTCCTTCGGGGCGCCGCTTGATGCCCGCTATACCTTTGAGAATTTCGTTGTTGGCAAATCCAATGAACTGGCTCACGCCGCCTCTCGACGGGTGGCAGAAGCGGACAATGTTCCGTTTAATCCGCTGTTCCTTTATGGCTCTGTCGGTCTGGGCAAGACCCATTTGATGCATGCCATTGCCAACGAGATCCGGCGCCGCGATCCGATGCGCAAGGTGCTCTATCTGTCAGCCGAAAAGTTCATGTACCAGTTCATCCGGGCGGTGCGCTACAAGGATACGATGGCGTTCAAGGACAAGTTTCGCAGTGTCGACGTCCTGATGGTCGACGATGTGCAGTTTATCTCCGGCAAGGAGAGCACGCAGGAAGAATTCTTCCATACATTCAACGCGCTGATCGACCACAACAGACAGGTGATCCTGACCGCCGACCGCCCGCCGGGAGATCTTGAGGGCATTGAGGAGCGGATCCGCTCGCGTCTGGGCTGGGGTCTGTCGGCAGATATCCATGCCACAGACTATGAGCTGCGCCTTGGTATTCTGCACACCAAGCTGGAGGCTCTGCACACGCGGGGTGGGAGCGTTGTTGTGCCGGAGCGGGTGCTTGAATTCCTGGCCCACAAGATTGTCTCCAATGTACGCGAGCTTGAAGGGGCGCTGAACCGGGTTGTCGCCTATGCGGACCTTGTCGGGCGGCCGGTGGGCCTGGAGATGGCCGAGGACGTGCTGTCCGATCTGCTGCGCGCCAATGAGCGACGGGTCACGATCGATGATATCCAGCGCCGGGTCGCCGAATATTACAATTTGCGCATGGCAGACCTTCTGTCGGCGCGCCGGGCCCGTGTGGTGGCTCGCCCGCGGCAGGTGGCGATGTACCTGTCCAAGCAGCTCACGACGCGCTCATTGCCGGAAATTGGCCGTAAATTCGGTGGCCGCGATCACACCACGGTGATGCACGCGGTCAAGAAGATCGAGGAGCTGAAGGCCTGCGATATGGCAATTCGCGAGGATGTCGACATGCTGGAGCGTATGCTGCGGCACTAGTGGATCTTGATGTCGGGTCCGGAGGGCCGAGGGCGGGGGGGCGAAGGCTTCCTGATGGCTCCCATGACTTCGGCGGCTTGTGAGAATGGTGTACAGGCCTGAAACATTTGCTATAGTAACCGTCCGGTTAACGCCGGACGTGGAGGCCTGAGGCGCACATTCTCCGAATGGGCGCTTTTCGTCTCTTGCCACCTCCTCCTTCTGCGACACAGGCTGCTGAACCCTGGCTGCCGGTGCTCCCCGGATTTAATAGACCTATGAAGATAACCATTGAACGCGCCGCCCTCCTCAAGGCCCTCAATCATGTGCAAAGTGTCGTTGAGCGGCGCAACACGATCCCCATCCTGTCCAATGTGCTGTTACAGGCCGAGGGCGGCAAGCTGAGCCTTTCGGCGACAGATCTCGACATCGAGATTGTCGAGGAACTGGCGGCTGATGTCATCGAGGAAGGCGGGACGACAGCGCCGGCCCATACGCTGTATGACATTGTCCGCAAATTGCCCGAGGGCTCTCAAGTCCAGATCGAATTTGGCGGCGATGACCCCAGACTTTCGCTCAGGGCGGGGCGCTCTGACTTTGCTCTGTCATGCCTGCCGCGCGAGGACTTTCCCTTGCTCGCCGCAGGGGACTTGCCGCATCAGTTCTCGATAGCGGCCTCGGCGCTCAACCGTCTCATTGACAAGGCCAAGTTTGCTATTTCGACGGAAGAAACGCGCTATTATCTCAATGGTATCTATCTGCATGTCACCGATGGCTCGAACGGCAGCCGGATGTTGCGCTCGGTTGCGACTGACGGTCACCGGCTTGCCCGGGTGGAATTCCCGGCCCCTGCCGGGTCGGAAGGGATGCCGGGCGTTATTGTGCCGCGCAAGACCGTGCTTGAGATCTCGCGTTTGCTTGAAAATGTCGAGGGCGAGGTGGAGGTTGCGGTCTCGGATGCCAAGATCCGCTTTGCCGTCAATGGCGCGGTGCTGACATCGAAGCTGATCGACGGCACGTTCCCGGAATACTCGCGCGTGATCCCTGAAGGTAATGACAAGGTGCTGAGCGTCAACGCAAAGGAATTTGCCCAGGCGGTTGACCGGGTCTCGACAATCTCGACAGAAAAGTCTCGCGCTGTGAAGCTCAATCTGGAGCAGGACCGCCTCAATCTTACCGTTACCAATCCGGAAAGCGGCAATGCGACGGAAGAGTTACTGGTTGATTATTCGGCGGAGCCAATCGAAATCGGGTTCAATGCACGCTATCTGCTCGACATCACCAGTCAACTCGACAGTGAAGTCGCGCGGTTCCTGCTGGCTGATTCCGGTGCGCCGACCATTGTGTCAGATGCTTCGGACGAGAACGCGCTTTACGTTCTGATGCCGATGCGCGTTTGAGGCCCTGGCAGGCCGGTCTGGATCCAGGATCTGTGAGCCACACCACAATCACAATGGCCTTGCAGGGAGCTCAATGTCCCGCTTGATGTTTACGAAGCTGATGCTGACGGACTTTCGCAATTATGACTTTGCGGAGCTTGTCCTCGACGGGCGCTGTGTCGTGCTGACCGGTCCCAATGGTGCGGGCAAGACCAATGTGCTTGAGGCGATCTCCATGCTATCGCCAGGGCGCGGCCTCCGCGGCGCCCGCCTTGACGAGCTGACGCGGCGCACGGATGCAGAGAAGCATGGCGCAAAACGACATTGGGCCGTTTCCGGTCTTGTCCGTCAGGGCGACGACGAGGTTCGGATTGGTACCGGGCTTGATCCGGATCATGCGGGAACAAAACGAATTGTCCGCATTGACGGGTTTGCGGCACCGGGTCCCGGCGCGCTTGCCGAGTATTTTTCTGTTGTGTGGCTGACCCCGGCTCTGGACCGGCTGTTTGCCGAAGGGGCTTCCCAGCGGCGCCGGTTTCTTGATCGCCTGGTGCTGGGCACTCATCCGGGGCCTTCGGCTGTTGCCACATCATTTGAAAAGGCGATGCGCGAGCGCCAACGTTTGCTTGAGGGGGCGGCGCACGGGACGCGCGCCGATGAGGCCTGGCTTGCGGCGCTTGAGGCACAGATGGCGGAGGCCGGTGTTGCCCTTGCGGCGGCGCGGTTGCAATTCGTCCAGCGCCTTGAGGCAGAGATTGCCCGCAGTGCGGGGTCAGCGTTTCCGCAAGCCGGGCTGTTATTGACGGGCCCCCTTGAGGACCTTTTGCGTTCCGACAAGTCGGCGCTTGAGGCCGAGGACTGGTACCATACGGAACTCATGCGGCGGCGTGGCGGGGACGCGGCGGCGGGGCGCGCGCTGGTCGGGCCCAATCGATCGGACCTTGAGGTGTTTTTTGGCCCCAAAGGCAGCGGGGACGGGCGTCAGCGCGGCCGGCTGGCCAAAGACTGTTCGACCGGCGAGCAAAAAGCGCTCCTGATCGGGATCGTGCTCGCCAATGCACGGTTAAAACGCTCTCTGGCAGGCGGTGCGCCACCGGTTCTCCTGCTCGACGAGATCGCGGCTCACCTTGATGAGGGGCGCCGGGAGGCGCTGTTTGACGAGCTTTACGACCTGGGCGCTCAGGCCTTCATGACCGGGACCGACCGGCATCTTTTCAAGGCCTTCGGGGCGCGCGCTCAATATGTCGAAATAGCCAATGGATGCGTGACTTCCGGGGTCTCAGGCTGATAGAATAGCGGCAGGAATCGCAAGGGTTTACGCCCGCTTTGGCAAGCCCTCAGGAGTATTAAATGAGCGACACAAACGCCGGCCACAATGGGCCTGAAGAATATGGTGCGGACTCGATCAAGGTTTTGAAGGGTCTCGATGCGGTCAGGAAGCGCCCTGGCATGTATATCGGCGATACGGACGACGGGTCGGGCCTTCATCATATGGTCTACGAAGTGGTCGACAATGCCATTGATGAGGCGCTGGCCGGGCATTGTGACCAAGTGACCGTAACCCTCAATGCGGAGGGCTCGGTCACAGTGCACGACAACGGGCGCGGCATCCCGACAGATATTCACACCGAAGAAGGCGTCTCGGCGGCCGAGGTCATCATGACCCAGCTGCATGCCGGCGGCAAGTTCGACCAGAATTCCTACAAGGTGTCCGGCGGCTTGCACGGCGTTGGCGTGTCGGTTGTGAATGCCCTGTCTGAAGCCCTGACCATGCGGATCTGGCGCGGTGGCAAGGAACATATGATGACGTTCGCGCACGGCGACGTGGTGGAGTCTCTGGCTGTCGTGGGTGAATCAGGTGGCGCGACGGGGACCGAGGTGACATTCCTGCCGTCGACCGAAACCTTTACCATGACAGAATTTTCATACGATACGCTGGAGCACCGTCTGCGCGAGCTGGCGTTTCTCAATTCCGGTGTCAAGATCGTGCTCCGGGATCTGCGGCATGTCGAGCCGAAGGAAATTGAACTGATCTATGACGGCGGCCTTGAAGCTTTTGTGCGTTATCTTGATCGCTCCAAGAGCCCGCTGATCTCTGATCCAATCACCCTGGTGGAAGAGCGCGACGGGATTACGGTCGAGGTTGCGGCCTGGTGGAACGATGGCTATCACGAAAATGTTTTGTGCTTCACCAATAACATTCCGCAGCGTGACGGCGGGACGCATCTTGCGGGCCTGCGCGGCGCGCTGACGCGCGTGGTCAATGGCTACGCCAATGATTCAGGGCTGGCGAAAAAGGAAAAAGTATCGCTCACCGGCGACGATTGCCGCGAGGGATTGACGTGCGTGCTGTCGGTGAAAGTGCCGGATCCGAAATTCAGCTCACAGACGAAAGACAAGCTGGTTTCATCTGAAGTGCGGCCGGTGGTCGAGGGTGTGGTCAATCAGGCGCTGGCCGCCTGGTTTGAAGAGCACCCCGGCGAGGCGCGGTCCGTGGTCGGCAAGGTGGTTGAGGCGGCAACGGCACGCGAAGCGGCGCGCAAGGCGCGCGAGCTGACCCGGCGCAAGGGCGCGCTCGACGGTCTCAGCCTGCCAGGCAAACTGGCCGATTGTCAGGAACGTGATCCGGCGAAATCCGAACTCTTCATTGTCGAAGGGGACTCCGCTGGCGGCTCGGCCAAACAGGGCCGCAACCGCAAAAATCAGGCGATTTTGCCGCTGCGCGGCAAGATCCTCAATGTCGAGCGGGCGCGTTTTGACAAGATGCTTTCCTCGAATGAAATTCGCTCGCTGATCACGGCGCTGGGTACCGGAATCGGGCGCGAGGATTTCAATATTGACAAGCTGCGCTACCACAAGATTATCATCATGACGGATGCTGATGTGGACGGCGCGCATATTCGCACTCTTTTGCTGACCTTTTTCTACCGGCAAATGCCGGAGGTCATCGAGCGCGGCCATCTCTATATTGCGCAGCCGCCGCTCTACAAGATCAAGCGCGGCTCGTCGGAGCTCTATCTCAAGGATGAGCGAGATTTCGAGGACTATCTTATTGAGATGGGTACGGACGATGCTGTTTTGACGCTGGATGATGGATCGCAGCGCGCGGGCGGAGACCTTCGTGCGCTTGTCGAGGAGGCGCGCAGTGTTGACCGGGTGCTCGAAGGGGTGGCTCATAAGTATTCCCGGATTGCTGTCGAGCAGGCGGCCATTGCGGGGGCGCTCAGTCCGGAGATCATGGCTGATGAAACACGTGCACGCGATGCTGCGGAATATATCGCCCGGCGCCTTGATATGCTGGCCAATGAATATGAGCAGGGCTGGTCGGGCGAGGCGACGGATGAAGGCGGCCTTCGGTTTGAAAGAGAGCTGCGCGGCGTCAAGGAAGTTTGTGTTATTGACGGGCCGCTGATCGCATCCGGTGATGCGCGCAAGCTCAATTCACAGCTGGATGTCCTGCAAGAGACCTATAAAAAAGTTGCCGAATGGCGCAAGGGCGATCTCGTGGCTCAGGTGCGCTCGCCCACCCAGTTGCTGACGCAGGTTTTTGCCTCCGGCCGCAAGGGCATCAGTTCCATGCAGCGCTATAAAGGGCTGGGCGAAATGAACCCCGAGCAATTGCACGAAACGACGCTCGATGAAAACCAGCGCACGCTGCTGCAGGTGCGGGTCGATCATGTCGATACGGCGGACGAGATGTTCTCCAAGCTGATGGGCGATGTGGTTGAGCCACGCCGCGAGTTCATCCAGACCAACGCGTTGTCGGTGGCCAATCTCGACGTCTAGAGCGCGTCCAGGTCTGTCTGGCAGCCCGCTGGACTATTGTTGTTTCAGTTCCGGCTTATCCCGTGAGTGGGGGTGAGCGGGGCTGTGCAATTTTCTATAATCCCGGTTCATCACTTGTTAACCCTGACTTAACTCGCGGTAGTTTATGGATGGCTCTCGGGCCTGAAGGGCATAGTGGGATCAGGGATTAATGGCGCAAACGCCGAAAAAACCAGTATCAGGAAAACGGGCCGCACCCGCGCGCCGGAAAACGGCGGCCAAAAGAGCTGCGGAGAAGAAAGCGGCGACGAAGAAGCGCGGGGGCAAGAGGATATCTGACTCGAAGGCCTCGACCAATACTGCAACCCGCAAGCCGAATGCGGATGCGCCGCAAAAAGATGTGTCAAAACCGGCTGCGCGCAAGACAGGCTCAAAAAAAACCTCCGCTTCCACAGCAAGCTCTAACCGAACGCGACCCTCTGCGGCCCGAGGGCGTGCGCGGGTGACGGCAAAGCGAAAAGCTGCCGGCAAGACGGCCGGCAAGACGGGGAGCAAGGCGGGCCAAAAAACAGCCAGGAAAAGTGCGACGAGGGCATCAGCGGGACGCGGCGTAACCAGGCTTCTGAGGCCGCGTCTGACGCCTCTGGGTGCCTTTGATATCTTTGCGCGGCGTGTTGCAATCTTCGGGGTTGTCGCGACGATCTTCATGATCGGATCTTTTGTCTTCAATCTGCCTTCGATGGACAATCTTGATGCGCTGGCTTCGAGTCCGTCCATGACGCTCGTCGACGTCCGTGGTCAGACGATTACGACGCGAGGACTTTCGCGCGGCAATACCGTTACTGTTGGTGAACTGCCGCCTTATGTGAGCGGCGCCGTTATTGCCATTGAGGACCACCGGTTCTATTACCATTTCGGGGTCGACCCGATCGGCCTTGCCCGGGCTATGGCGATCAATCTGAAAGCGGGCCGTGTGGTCCAGGGCGGCTCGACCATTACGCAGCAGCTTGCCAAAAACCTCTTTCTGACACCGGAGCGAACGTTTCGACGCAAATGTCAGGAAATGGCGCTGGCATTTTGGCTTGAGGCCAAACTGACCAAGGATGAAATCCTGACGCTGTATCTCAACCGGGTCTATATGGGCGCGGGGACCTACGGCATCGAGGCGGCTTCGCAGCGCTATTTTGCCAAGCGCGCTGAAGACCTGACCTTGCCGGAGGCGGCGCTGCTGGCCGGGCTTCTGAAAGCGCCGTCGCGCTATGCGCCGACCAATAATATGGAGCGGGCCAAGGCACGCTCCGAAGTGGTGCTGCGCGCTATGGTGGACGCGAACCTGCTCACCGAGGATGAGCTGTTTTCGGCCAACCGGCACGTGACGCGTCTGGCTGCACCGGCTGCAACGCCAGGCGCTCACTATTTTGCTGACTATGTTGTCGAGCAAGTGCCCGGGTTTGTTGGCGCGGTGTCTGAAGACCTCATTGTCGAGACGACTCTTGATTTGACCTTCCAGCGGGCCGGCGAAATTGCGCTGACGTTTGCCCTCGAACAGAACGGCGAGGCTTCGGGGGTTTCTGAAGGCGCGCTGGTGGCGCTTGATCTGGACGGCGGCATTCGCGCGCTTGTCGGCGGGCGGTCCTATCAGCGCTCGCAGTTTAACCGGGTGACACAGGCGCGGCGTCAGCCAGGCTCGGCGTTCAAGCCGTTTGTCTATCTCACGGCTCTGGAAAACGGCTGGAAACCAGGTGACCTGGTTGTTGATGAGCCGGTGCAGGTCGGTGACTGGCACCCGACGAATTACAAGGATGATTATCAGGGAGAGATGACATTGACGACGGCAATGGCCAGGTCGATCAACACCGTTGCAGTGCGCCTCGGGTCCTCTGTCGGCACACAGAGCATTATTGAGACCGCCGAACGCATGGGCCTCACCGCGGATCTTCAGCCGGTGGCCTCTCTGCCGCTGGGAACGGGAGAAGTGTCTCCGCTTGACCTGACACGGGCCTATGTGCCGTTTGCCAATGGCGGGCGCGGTGTCTTTACCCATGTGATAAAACGCATACGGACGAAGAGCGGTGAGATCCTTTATGAGCGCTCGGGCTCGGGTCCGGGCCGCGTCGCCGATCCGGTTGATATTGGCCTGATGAACGAAATGCTTGCCGAGGCCGTGACCTCGGGCACAGGGCGCCGGGCGAAGCTGGCCAACGGGCGCCCGATGGCGGGGAAAACCGGCACCAGCCAGGATTTTCGCGATGCGTGGTTCGTCGGCTATACGGCCAATGTTGTGGCCAGCGTCTGGGTTGGCAATGACAACGGTGCGCCGATGACCCGCGTTACCGGCGGGACGATCCCGGCGGCGATCTGGAAGGACTTCATGACCCGCGCCGGCGACAATGGTCCGAAGTGGGACCTGCCCAGGGTCCCCGGGCGCTCTGAGCCGCTGGATCTCGTTGCTGTGAGCCTGGAGACGCCGGAGCCCCGGAGCACCGCGGAAGAAGGCGGCGGGTTCTTCAGCCGGCTGGGGAAGTTCCTGGGCGGCGATTGAAGGTCAGGGACGGCGACTGGGTGTCAGGCGTTGCGCAGGGTCGGGCGGATCCGGTCGGCGGTTGCCTGGCGCAGATTGAGCTTGGTTCCGGCAAAGGAAGGCCCATCAAGAGTGGTGTAATGGGCGGCAGCCTTGCGCGCCTCTTTGGCCAGATCGCCTGCTCCGACAACCCGGTCAAGATATCCGATGGCGGCGGCAGCATCCGGATCATACAGCGTTGCACCCAGCACGGCGGCGGTAAGCGCTCCAGGTGTCAGACGGTCGCGGGCAAGTTCGACGCCAAACTGCGGCAGGGTCATGCCAATCGATGTTTCATTCAGGCCAATGGAAAAGGCACCTGAGGTGCCGATACGCACGTCTGAAGCCAGCAGCAGGATCGCTCCGGCGGCGATGGCGTGGCCGGTGCAGGCGGTGATAACTGGCAGGGGGTGCAAATAGATCTTGAGCATCAGCTGCGCCCCGGCCTCGACCATGTTGGCGGCGGCCTCCGGTCCCTCGCGCATGACCTTGAGGTCAAAGCCGCCGGACAGAAGCTCGTCGCGGCCGGTGAGGATGATGGCGCTGGCCTCACTTTCAGCGCGGTCGAGCGCCTCGGACAAAGCCGTTATCATGCTCGGGTTCAGGGCGTTTGCCTTGCCGTCATCCATGGTCAGGACGGCGATTTTGTCTTCGAGCTCATAGGTAAGGGGATCTGTCATGGCGGGTTTCCTCGTTTTATTTTTGTTTTCGTGACGGCACTCTACCCGTAGCGAAACAGGTCAACAGCATTTTTCTTCATCCAGGTCTCGGCGGTTTTGTAGTCCGGATCAAGCGTTTCGACCAGTTTCCAGAAGGCTTTGGAATGATTGAGATGTCTGAGGTGTGCTGTTTCGTGGGCCGCGACATAGCCCAGGATCGGCGGCGGTGTCAGGATCAAACGCCAGGAAAACGACAGCGCACCACTGGACGAGCATGAGCCCCAGCGACTTGAGGTGTCGCGGATCGAAACTTTTGGCAGCGCCAGATCGAGACGTGAGGTCCACAGTGATACCGCGTCGACGAGCGCGTGGCGTGCCTCGCGCCTGAGCCAGTCGTTGACGCGCCGGGGGATGAATTCCGCATCGCCGCTGACACCGATGGTGCTCTCTTCGGCGTTGTGCCAGACGCCGCGGCGACGCTCCGGGTCATGATAGATGGTTGTTGGAATGCCGCGCAGAGGGATGACGGCGCCATCATGGAAGCCCTGGCGCTGCGGCAGTTGGTCAAGTTTCGCGCGGATCCAGGTTTCTTCCTGCGCGGCAAAACTCAAAGCTTCTTTCATGGATTTTTTCGTCGGCGCGGTGACGTGTACTTCGCCTGTGGTATGGTCAATTTTCAGGATCATCCGGCGCGCGCGCGGGTTATGCTTTACACGGAGTGTAATGGTGCGGCCGTCGAGGTCAATCTGCGTTATTAAATTGGCTTGCGTCGCCATGGCGTATCGGGCACCTGGATTGATGGAATCAACAATCCGGCAGAATAGTCAAAACAGCGTTGGAAAGCTTGCGCTATTTGCGATTATGGGTGCGAATAAAATCACGGACCGCAGGTTGAATATTGGTGCGCCAGCGCGCGCCGTTAAAGACGCCGTAGTGACCCGCCTCCGGTTCGATATGATCGGCATGCAGGGTGTCCGGCAAATTGGCACACAGATCGTGCGCCGCCTGGGTCTGGCCAACACCGGAGATATCATCCTTTTCGCCCTCGACGGTGAACAGAGCCGTGTCGGTAATGGCGCCGGGATCAACCAGACGGCCGCGATGCATGAAGGTGCCGCAGGCCAGATTGCGATCCTGAAACACCACCTGGACCGTCTGCAAGTAAAACTCTTCTGTTAAATCCATCACCGACAGATATTCATCATAAAAGTCGCGATGTTTTTCGGAAGAATCGCCGTCGCCGTCGACAAGGTGCTGGAACATTTTGTGATGA
Organism: uncultured Alphaproteobacteria bacterium; assembly: GCA_965603015.1. Classification (GTDB taxonomy): domain Bacteria; phylum Pseudomonadota; class Alphaproteobacteria; order M2410; family M2410; genus JAUWTJ01. The sequence continues at coordinate 90,324 of CBFDBJ010000001.1, read as the reverse complement.
GCCGAGACATGACTGTCCATGTTCATGGCCATAAAAGAGCCCAGCTGGATGAAGCCGGGATAAACCCGGCGCATGAACCCGGAGTGGGGAAACGGCACGGTCATGACGACGTTCTCTTTGAACCAGGACAGTGGTTTGCCCTCGGCAAGCTCGGTCGGAGCGGTCGGGCTTTTTGACGTATCAATCGGGCTGCCCATAATGGTCAGGGAGGCCGGGCGGCACGGATCGCCGTCCTGGGCCATTACAGCGGTTGCGGCAAGGGCGGCCGGACCAGGCTGGCAAACCGCCAGCATGTGAGTGTTCGGACCGATATGCTGCAGGGCTCGAATGAGCGTGTCGACAAAGTCGTTCAGATCAAATGTCCCGCAGGCCAGGGGGACCGCTCGCGCATCAGCCCAGTCGGTGATCCACACGTCGTGCTCGGGCAGCATGGCTTTGACGGTGCCGCGCAGCAGCGTTGCGTAGTGGCCGGACATCGGCGCGACGATGAGAACCTTTGGATCGTTTTCGGCTTTCTTGCGCGCTTTTGCGGGGAGCACCGAGAGATCGCGTTCAAAATGGATCAGGGTGCAAAAGGTCTCATCCATTTCGCGGGTTTCGAGGATTGGAACCAGGGCGCCATCGACGAGGGTGTCATGCAGGCCAAATTCGGGCTTGCCATAGCGCCGGGTGGTTGATTCAAAAACATCGAGCGCCGCGGCGGCGGATTTTCCGACAGCGGTATGAGCCCAGGGGTTCAATTGATTTTCGAGCAGTTTCTGGCTCAGACCGGCGAGGGACCTCAGCGGCGCCAGCGCCGCGTGATTGAATTCATAGACCTGATAAAGCACGCGCACACTACTCCTGACTTGTGATCCCCGGGATGAGGAGCTCCGGCCCGATTTGTATCCGGGCTTCTTGTTACTCTCGATTCGACATTGGTCGAATCGAGCTTCTCTCTGTTTTCGCTCACGCCAGTGCGCTGAAAGCGCACGGCTCCGCGGGGCGGCGCATAAGCGCCGGGCCGCAGTCGCGACCTTGCAAGACCATTTCGATCTCGAAAATGGTCTAGCGCAGCACCCCTGGAGTGACCGAACGGTTTCGGGCTCCAGGCTTATGTTGCAGTGCAATATGCTAGCTGAGTTGTTACCATAGTCAAAACATAATTATGAAATTGTGGCTTCATTGTCCGGACAATGCGATAAAAGTAATTAATTACATGTACTTAAGGAAGATGAGTGGCGATTTCTGTGGCCATATCCTTTGGTGACGTGGGGCTCATGAAATGGGCCACATAGGCTCCGTCCGGACCCATCAAGTAAAAGATGTTCATATGATCGACGCCGTAGCTACCAGGATTGGCGTCGTCGAGCGGCTGGGTCTTGCGGTAGTACATCTTGTAGGCTTCGGCGACGGCGGCGATGTCTTCGGGGGCGCCGGTCAGGCCGATGAGGCCGGGACGGAAGGATGCGATATAGCTCTTTATGGCCTCCGGGGTGTCCCGCTCGGGGTCAATTGTGATGAAAATTGGTTGGATTGCTGCGGCGTCAGGGCCAAGCCGGGCAAGAGTGTCGTCCATGAGCTGAAGCGCCAGCGGACAGACGTCCGGACACCAGGTGTAGCCGAAATAGATCAACATGTAGCGTCCGGCAAAATCCTCGTTCGTTACGGTCTTGCCGTCCTGGGTGACAAGCTGAAAGGGCCCGCCCACGCTGGCAATCCCGCTGTGACTCGCCGGGTCCTGCGGTGATTTTTGCCCGCCGATCCCGGTGAAGTTCCAGATCAGGAAGCTCACGCCAATGCCGGCAAGCGCAGCCAAACTCATGAAGAGCAGTCGTCGGCGCATGGAAAACTGTGAGGATGATGTGCCGCCCGGGTCCTGGCTCATTGAATTTTCCTGATGTTTTGACGGTGTTTGGGTATCGCCAGAGGGTATCGTAAAAGGACCTGGCGACTCATTGATAATAGACAGACCAGCGCCGGCGTGAAAGCCTTTGCGAGGCAATCGCGTCTTTTTGTCCGGATTTCCGATTTGCCTGCCCTGCTTTATCGGGGCATAACCGGGAAGTGACGCCTTATAAGGATGGGAAAGCCCTGTTGAGCACTGACAGCATAACGAGAAAAATGTCCGACACGGGCGCGCCGCGACCTGGCGTGGCACCGACGGATGCTTTGCCGGGGGGCATTCGCCTGCAGAGCCTTATTCTGACGCGCTGGCTGGCGATTGTCGGTCAGGGGTTTGCGCTTTTGATCGTCCTGTTTGTCTTCGGATTTGATTTTCCGTTTGTTGCCTGTGCGGCGGTGGTTGCGGCGAGCGTGGTCCTCAATATCGCAGCAACCGCGGCGTTTCCGGCCAGCAAGCGCTTGTCGGATCGGGAGGCTGCGCTTTATCTCGCGTTTGATATTATCCAGCTGTCGACGCTTTTGCTGCTAACCGGCGGATTGCACAACCCGTTCTCTATCCTCATCCTGGCGCCGGTCGCGGTCTCGGCGTCAAGTCTGTCGGGCCGCTCGACCCTCCTGCTTGTCGGGCTCGCGTTGGCCTGTGTATCGGGGCTCGGTCTGTTGTCGCTGGCGCTGCCCTGGATCCCCGGTGAGAGCTTTGTTATTCCACCGATGTATCAGGTCGGGATCTGGAGCGCTCTGGTGCTGGGGATTGTCTTTACGGCGGCTTACGGTTGGCGCATCGCCTTTGAAACCCGCGCCATGTCGGAAGCCCTGGCGGCGACCCGTTTTGTTCTGGCGCGCGAACAACGCCTGTCTGCCGTTGGCGGGCTGGCGGCGGCTGCCGCGCATGAGCTGGGCACACCGCTTGGCACCATCGCGCTGGTGGCCAGTGATCTGGCGGATAGCGCTGCCGATGAAGCAACCTTCAAAGAGGATATCAGCCTGTTGCTCAGTCAGGTTGATCGGTGTCGAAAAATTCTCAGACAATTGTCAGCCGACCCCCATATCGGCGATGCTGTCTACGATACGCTTGATCTTGGGACGCTGTTGCATGAGCTTGCCGACAGTGTTCCGGCAGGCTCGCCTTTGGTGAGGGTTCATCTTTTGCCGCACGACCGATTTGCCGATGGTGAGGATCTTGTCGATGAGCCCGTCCTGGCGCGGCGCCCGGAAATCATTTACGGCCTCAGCAATATTTTGAACAACGCCGTGGATTTTGCAAAATCCGAAGTTGTGATCAAGGCAGATTGGGCGGATACGCGGCTCAGCATCGAGATTTCCGATGATGGCCCGGGCTTTGCGGCGCATGTTATCGACCGCCTCGGCGAGCCCTATCTGACAACCCGGCCAGGACGCAATGTCAATGTCGGGCGCGGGGATCACGAAGGGCTTGGGCTCGGGGTTTTCATTGCCAGGACCTTGCTCGGGCGAACCGGCGGCGTCATGGAGTTTCACAATCGCTCTGATGGCCACGGGGCAATCGTGTCGGTTATCTGGCCGGACGGAATTCTGGATCAGGATGTGCTGGTGGACGGTATTGCGAAAAATTGATTACTGATTTACCTATGCGGCGAAACTACCTAGTATAAAAGCACAAGTGATGATGTTGCTTGGACAAGTGCCCGGGAGAGAAGACGATGACAGAGCAAACACCGGATGGTGGTGCGGCAGAGCAAGATGGCGACGAACTGGATCTGTTGATCATCGATGATGATGCGCCGTTTCGTGATCGTCTCGGGCGGGCTATGGAAAAGCGCGGATTTGCGGTGACCACGGCCGGGTCGGTTGTGGAAGCCTCGGCCCTGATTCGCCAGTCACCGCCCTCGTTCGCGGTTATTGATCTGCGCCTTGAAGACGGCAATGGCCTTGACCTGGTTGATCTGCTACATGACCTCAGACCTGATGCGCGCGCTGTCATGCTGACCGGGTATGGCAACCTTGCCACGGCTGTTTCGGCTGTGAAGCGCGGCGCCATTGATTATTTGTCCAAGCCAGCTGATCCCGATGACGTTGAAAAGGCGCTGCTTGCGGCGCCTGATGCTCTGCCAGCGCCACCGGACAATCCAATGTCAGCGGACCGGGTGCGCTGGGAGCATATTTTGCGGGTCTATGAACTGTGCGACAGAAATGTTTCCGAGACAGCCCGGCGGCTCAATATGCACCGCCGTACGTTGCAGCGTATTCTGGCTAAACGCTCGCCGCGTTAGGTGGGCCCGGTTGCTGATTATGTAACTGATTCCGGCTTCAAACTTATCGAATTGGTTAAGACAATTGTAAATCCGCGAGGTTAGGCTTGCCGGGTGAAGCGCCTGCATATGTTCGGGCGCGCTGCGGCCGTGGCCGCCTGAAACCCTTGCAAGGATGCTCGATGCCGGTACGGAAACAGCACCTACCTGAGCCTGAAGAGCTTTTTCTTGATTACGTAAAGAGAATGGCGCGGCATCGCGATGGACGCGAAGTGTTGTTGGTCCATATGTCAAAACTCGATTTTGGCAATCGGACCCGGCATCATGTCGAACTTGTCACGGCACGGCTTGGACAGGTTGCGCGTAAATTTGATGGCAGAGTTTTCAAGTTGGCGAATGACGATATCGCCTGCGTGGTGCGCGAAGCGTCCCCCGGTATGATCGACAATACCCTGTTCGAGATTCGCTACGGATTTTCCACGGACGCCCTGGTCCAGGCGGAAGACGCCGGAGATGCGGTTTTCATCGAGCGGTTTGATGTTCGGTGGGACTATGAACGTGTGGAACAGCTGGCAAAGGAGCGTCTTGCAGCTCTGAAGGCGGTCCCTTCCGAGCCGGTGAGCGCCCCCCGGGGTGATGCTGGTGCTGATGCCAAAAGCTCGCCGACGCGTACTGCTGCGCCCGCACCGGGAAAGTCTCCGGTCAAAAAACCGGCCAGTCTGGTTGCGATGGACCCCAGGAAACGCAAGTCGGCGACCAGGCCGGCGCCCGACAGTGCGGCCCGGATGGTGTCCGGCCCGCTCGATCAGTGGCTGGCGGAAAATACAGTGACGGCCGGCGGCGCGGCCCTGCCCCTCAATGAAGTTATACGCTCGATATCGATTTGCGACATTGGCCACCCTGGTCAACCACCTGTCGGTGCCACCCTGCAAATTAATCAACGCGACCTGATTGACGCTTACGCCCGTGCAAGCGGTATGCGGATGGCCGAGCGGCTTGAAGGGTATCTTCTGGAAGAGGTCGAGATGGACCTGGTTCAACTGTTGGGCTCCCTCGTGTCGCCGAACCCTAACCTTCGACAATCTGTTTGCCTGTCGCCGCAGGCCATATTGAGCCCGGCTTTTCTGCTGGCCGCCCGGGCATGGCGCAAGGCGGGGAAAAACGGCACGCTGTTCTGGTTTGATCCTGACGATATTGCTCAGGAAACGCTGCCGATGCCCTATATCGCGGATTTTCTCCATGACATGGGCCACCTTGTCGGGATCCGCGGGCTTGTTCCCGGCGACCTGGGTGCGTGTTCGGCACGCCTGCCTCAGGTTGATGGCTGGGCACTGAAGTGGCCGGAGCTGGATCTCAGTCGGACGCCGCAGGGGGAAATTGACAGTCTTAAGCGGGCCCTGAGCAAATGGGGTGCCGAGCATTGCTTCGTTCAGGGTGTTAACAGTGAGGACAAGGCAGTGGCTGCCAAGGCCTTCGGGTTCCGTTATGCCGAATGTACGGACGTCGCCTCGGCGAAGCTGTTTTCAAGACCTTTCTAGATCGCATCCAAGAGAATCACTTCAAGGTTGATCGTCGGCCAGGTTTGTCATCAGCCGCGCTGCGGCATTGCGGGCGAAGCGCAGCGTTACAGCCTTGCGCCGTGCCGCCTTTAACGTCCTGTCGGGTCCTTCTGACGGGTCGGCGCGCAGCACCTCTGCCCCGAAGCGATCCGCAATGATGATGCCGCAGGTTTCAGGCAGGATATCAACCGGAAAGTCCGGCGCCACGGCAAAGTAGAACGTGTCGCAATACTCCAGATAGTCCGGCCATTTTGTGTCACTGCGAAAATCAGCGATGGAGGATTTAATCTCGATGATGAGGATGCGGCCATCCTTGCCGAGAGCGGCGATGTCGGCGCGCCGGCCGGACGCCAGCGAGAATTCGCGAATTGATGCGAGCCCCATATCGAGCAGCAGGCGATCCGTGCCGCGGGCGATGTCACCTGCGGCCTGGTGCTCTGCTGTCGCTGGACGGCCCGGTGCTGCCTGTTTTGTACCTTCTGTCATGGACCCGTTATAGCGAAGGCGCATGGCTGGTCCAACAGCCACGCACCCTCTCTTGTCTGGCGGACTTGTGTCGCGAACTTGTATCAATGCGATACGCGCTCTTTGGGCGCTCCTCGCGGCGAAAAGCCCGGAGCGTGCCTGATCACGTGTTTTTGTCCGGATATTTTACAACCCGCCTGGCCCGAATCCTGCAGATTTGGCGTTGCGGTTCTCATTGGTAAAACGTGGGGGCGGCACATGGGGCCAGTGTCCAACGGATTTGGGTGATCCAGGACACGCTGGAGCAGATCTTGATTTGAGCGCAAAAATGGGGTGCCGCTCGTCAAGATTTCCAGGCTCTGACTTGAGGATCGGGCTCTACCTCTCGCATGACGGGACGAGACCACCTCATAAAAAGGCGGGTAACGTGTCGCGCGTTACCCGCCTTCCTTTTTTGCAGTGCTCTTTGAGGCTTATTCGGCAGCGACCGCCGCGCCTCTGAAGTTGACGGTCTTGAGGAAGGCAATGCCTTGTTCCGCGATCTCGTCGCCGACCATTTCGTCGCCTTCGCCCTTGAGCTCGTCCATGTCAACATAGGCAGAATAGAAGCTGCGGGTTCTGTCCGTGATGATGCCGGCCTTGACCAGTGTTTTAATCAGGACACGGAATATATTGGTGCTTTGTTGCATTTGCTCGCGGCGGCTCTCGTCGCCAAACATGGTCGCGAACTCTGCCATGATCTCTTTGTAATCAAGACCAAATTTGGCGTAGACATCCTTCATCTGTTCCGGGTTGACCAGATTGAACAAAAGCGTCTGGAAACAATGCGCCGCCCAGTCCTCGATGGTGTTGCGTTCCTCGTCGGACAGCTTGGGGACCGTGCGGTCAGCCCATATCTTGCCAAACTTGTGGTGGAAGGCCTCGTCGGTCATCACCAGCTGGGTCAGGTGTTTGAGAAGCGGGTCCTGTGAGCGGGTATGGAAGGTCGCAAAGGCGCCCATGGCAAGGCCCTCGACCAGCATCTGCATGCCGACGATCTTTTTGTAGACCGCCTCGGAGGAAACCATCTCGTTGAGGAGAGTGCCGAGTGTGTCGCCGACCGGAGCCGGGCTGCCCCAGCGCGCCTCGATGTACTTTGTAAAGGCGGTGACGTGGCGGGCTTCCTCACGGGCCTGGTTGGCGGCATATTCCTGAGCGCCGGGATCGCGCAGGATATGGCACAGGCTGGCCGACAGCGACAGCGCGCCTTGTTCACCGTGCAGGATGGACGAAATCATCCAGCGGGCAACCTCGTTGCCAAGCTCGATCTTTTCCTGCTCGTTAAGGCGGCTCTGAACATAGTTGGTTCTGAGAGAGGCCATCATTTCCTCGGGCAGGATCATCTGCGTCTTCATGTCGAAGTCGTCTTCAAACGAGATATACCTGTCGTCGAGCGGATCCCAGAAATGATCATGGGTGGCGGAAATGATCTTGTCGAAGGCCTCGGTGCGTTCGCCATAGCGCTCGACCTCGAGCAGGGCCTGAAAGTCGTCGGGGGAAACCGTGTTATAGGCCTCGTCTTTTGTGATCTGCTTTTCCATCAAAGGTCTCCAAACGTGAAAAATCGCACAATGCCGGGGTACATTATGTTTCATGCGTCGGGTTCGCAAGAGAAAGTTGACGGCGGTGTCAGGTTTTGGTGGCGGGTGTGACGGGCTGACAGGGGGAAGGCTTGACAAATGTTATCATATATGAGAACTTAGTGCGTGGCATGGACGGTTACGTTTTATAGCGAAAAGGTGGAAACCGAGACTTTGGAATTACCAGCCGGAATATTGGCAAATTTGCTGCATATCCTTGAGTTGGTAGAAGAGTTCGGGCCAGCTCTTGGCCGTCCTCACACAGCGCCGCTCGGTAAGGGCTTGTTTGAAATCAGAGCCAAAGGCCCGGAAGGGATAAGCCGCTCTTTGTTTTGCACTGTGAAGGGGCAGGAAATAGTAATCCTGCACACCTTCATAAAGAAAACTCAGAAAGCGCCAAAGAAGGAAATGGACAAGGCGCGCAAACGTATGAAGGAGGTAACAGGCCATGACTGACCGACCAACATTTAAAGATATGAGAACCAAAGCCCTTGAGCGAGTGGACGTTAAGGCCGCCTATGATGAGGCCGCGCCATCTTTTGCAATGAAACGCGATATGATTGCCATGCGCCTTGCAGCAGGAAAGACGCAAGAGCAAATGGCGGAACTCCTCAACACCAAAAAAGGGAATATATCCCGATTGGAAAGTGTAGGCAGTGAGGTTTCCCCGACCCTGGCGACCATTGAAAACTATGCGAGGGCTTTAGGATATCGGGTCAAAATCGAATTTGAATTCGACGAGCTGGAAATATAATACGTATGATGATTATATTTCCATAAGGTATATTGTTCGCCTTTTACTGATGGGTAGCAGGAGCAAGTGTTCTACTGGGTCTCGCTCCCCTCACACCATCCCTCCCAACAAACCTGACTATCCACCTGTCACTTGCTGCTTGAGGACTTTCTCACACGATTTTCTCATATCAAGAATTGTGCTAGCCCGTTTGCTATTTAGCTTCCACACCCCATCAATTCTCTTAAACTTGTATTTGAAGGTCAGTAGGTGCTCAGGTGTATCCTCGCAACGATCATAAATCCAAAGCGTCCACATGAGACTGGCTGCAGTCTTTTTGAAACTGACGTTGCTCGAACCTCCAATGATCCGCGCTTCTGCTCCGTTAAAACAAAACTTGCCATGGTCTTCGAAACAAACTTCTCGTGATGCGGGTAGCGTGCAGACTCCAATCTCAATGGTCTTGCCAACCGACCCATCTCTGTTTTTGATTTGAATTGGCTCCAAAAGACAAGACTCTTCGCCGCCCCAATGTGAAAAGACGATTGCCAGCACTTCTGTATAGTCGCTATATTCGGGGTCGCTCGGGCTAATACCGCGTGATTTAGCTATCGCCTGTTCGCTCAATGACAAAACAAGCAGTAGAGAAACTGCAAAGAAACATCCTCTGAAAGTCATACACCCACCCTCAATTCAGAAACAATCTTCATGAGACAAACAATAGCTAAGTCCTAGCGTACTATGACGGTGTAATCAATTTTGTAGTGTTTCGGAAGAATGTTCGATGCACGTCTTCCACTAGCGGGATTTCCGCAATATTTTCCATACCGCCTATCGAACGCCTTTGCCCCCTCCCCATCTTCCATTATTGGTAATAGTGTAAGATTTTCACCCTGCGAGGCGCCGAGTACTTAACAGAAATCTGCAGATCTCGTCGGGCCAACCAGACCAAAATCTGACATTACTCCGGCAAAGTGCAAGATTTCTTGCTGGCGGCAGGATTTTGGCTGTCACCCCGGATGCAATGTGGTGCGTAGTACCGCTTTGCTGGTCCGGGGCCTAAATCTGACATTTGGATCCCCAGCTCTCTGGCGTGCGTTGCACGCCCTGCTGCGTAGAGACCAGCATTGCATCACTTCGTGCCGCAAAGCATCCGGGATGACGTTAGGGGAGATGATTCAATCAATTTGGAAAACTGCCAAGTCGGCCTTCCGATCAGTTGAAGTTGAGTACGATATATCTTATCGATCTGAGAAACCGCCCAAACGATGAAGCTGTCAATCTCGATAGCGAGCGGGGCGAACGCAGAGAGTCGCTCATGAATGAGGCAAGCGAAGCCGGGATGGAAGCAAGGAAAGCACTTTATGCCTGATGCGCCAAAGGATCTCGATCCGGAAGACTGGGGGCAGTTCCGCCGTCAGATGCACGACCTGGTCGATAAGCTGGCCGACCGCATGGAGCATGTCCGGGATGGCCCGGTCTGGCGCCCGGTGCCGGACGGGGTCAAGAGTGAGTTCGATGTCGCCTTGCCGCGCAAGGGCGTTGGCACAGCTGCCTCTCTCAAGATGATTGACGATTTGATCCTGCCCTACGCCACGGGCAACACCCATCCACGCTTTATGGGCTGGGTTCACGGCGGCGGTACGGCTGGCGGCATGATGGCGGCGCTCGTTGAAGCGGCGATGAACTCCAATGCCGGCGGCCGTGAGCAGATCGCACCCTACGTGGAATTGCAGGTCGTCAGATGGATGCTGGAGCTGTTTGGACTTCCAGACACCGGCAGCGGCATCCTGACATCGGGAACGTCGATGGCGACGCAGAATGCCCTTGCGGTTGCGCGGCACGCGGTCCTCGGGCCCCTTGATACAGACGAGAAACTGAGGCGCCAGGCGCGCCTCAGGATCTATGCCTCCGACGCCGTCCATTCCAGCCTGGTCAAGGCGGTTGCCATGCTGGGGCTTGGCACTGAGGCTCTCAGGCGGATTGATTGTTTGCCGGGTGGCGGCATTGACACCGCGCATTTGCAAGCCACCATCAAAGACGATCGGGCGCAAGGCATGGAACCTTTCGCGCTTGTCGGCACCATTGGCACAGTGGCCACCGGCGCCAGTGACACTATTGCAGACCTTGCCGATATTGCTGAAGCGGAGAACCTGTGGCTCCACATTGACGGGGCGTTTGGCGCTCTGGCAATTCTGGTTCCGGAATTCAGTGCACTGTTTGAAGGCATCAATCGCGTTCAGTCGATTGCTTTTGACTTTCACAAGTGGGGTCAGGTGACCTATAGCTGCGGCTGTCTTTTGATCCATGATAAAGCGCTGCACCGCCGTGCCTTTACGCTGCGCGAAAGTTATCTTGCGCCTTATGAGCGCGGACTTGCCTCTGCCGATCACTGGTTCTCCGATTACGGACCTGAACTGTCGCGCGGATTTATGGCCTTGAAGGTCTGGTTTCTGTTGCAAGAACACGGCACCCGCGCGCTGGGTGCTGCCATCAAAAATTCCTGCGACCTCGCGCAGGCCCTGGCCGACAGGGTTGAAGACAGCGAGGCGCTGGTCCTGCTGACAAAACCGGTGCTCAATATCGTTTGTTTCGGCGTTAAGCCGCTGGCGGGTGAAGACCCGGGTGCGCTCAATGCCGCCATAGTCGCCGACCTGCAGGAAGCCGGCATCGCGGCGCCCTCAACGGTTAAACTGGGCGACACGCTGGCCATTCGGTGTTGCCTGATCAATCACCGCACAAGCCTTGAAGACATAGATGTTTTGATGGCGGGCGTGAGCGAGATGATTGCCAGGCGGCGGTCCTGAGCGGACACCTGGTTCACTGTGCCGCTTCTTCCCACTTTCGAAATCTTTCCATACTTTCCTTCGACCAGGTCGTCTGCGTGTCATAGTATTCTTCGACCGCAAGTTGATCTGACGGGATGACGTACCAGGGCATCTTGGTTGAGGTAAAGATGTGTACGTCAGGAGGCATAAGGTCCGGGTTGTCGAGAGAGCCGACCCGCAAGAAACGTACACGTTCGCGCAATCCGCCGAAGTCATAATTGCTCCAGACCGCAACCTTGCAGGTCGGACATCTGGCGATGATCTGGCCCTTGCCACCGGGCGAAGGTACCGTGGTGTTTTCGACGTCACCATCGGTCACCTCGATCAATTCGGCCTCATAGAGCGCATTTATGACATGGGGCCCGCCGGTTTGCCTCTGACACCAGCGACAATGGCACGCGTGCACGATCAAGGGTGCCGCATGGACCTTGTACCGAATTTCCCCACAAGTGCATCCCCCTTCGCAGGGCTCGAATGTGTCAGTCATTTCCTGCCTCACTTTCCCTTTTTGAGTGAGCTCTGAATATCTGAAGCAGCATTATGCGGTGACGACGTCAGCCTTGAGTGTGCCCAGAAAGTCGAGCACTTCCCCGCCTTCGCGGGCTTCAACACCAAGTTCTCCCGCGACATCTTTGACAAGTTCGATGAATCTCTCCCAGTCAACCTCGGATATTCCCATGCCCTCGTGCGAAAGTGCCATGTCCCGGCCGGTATAGTACATCTGGCCACCGGTCTCTTTGACAAGATAGTCAATCAATAGCTGTATTTCGCGCGCAATGCGATCTTCACCGCGATTTGCCCAAAACCGGCCAAGCACGTCATCAGCCTGTGCCCGGCCCACCAGTTTTGTGGCAAAAGCAACGATTGCGTCATAGCCACCCAGTCGCGAATAAAGTGAAGTTGACATATTCCTCATCCTCTTTTTCAAGTTGTGATTCAAGCCCTGTCGGTCGATAGCCCCCCGTTGGACATTCTGGTTTCCGGTTGTCATTTAAGTCGCATTCACGCACTGTTTTGACGATTCGTGAATTATCGAAACCTGTTTTGCATAATTGCACAGAACCGGAGACGCCGAATGCATTGGGATGATGCGCGGATATTTCTTGCCTTCGCCCGTGAGGGCTCATTTAGTGCCGCCGCAAAACGGCTGGGCGTGCAGCATTCCACTGTCTCCCGCCGCATTCTCGCCCTGGAGGAAAAACTCTCAACACCATTGGTCGAGCGAAGTTCATCTGGCTATGTCCTGACCAGGGCTGGAGAGGCGTTGAAGAAATCGGCTCGCCGGATCGAGCAGGAGTTACTGTCCTTTGAGGCAGCAAGCGGAGGGCAAAAAGACGATGTGGCGGGCGTCCTGCGCGTTACAGCAATCGCCAATATGGCTTCGACCGTGCTAATGCCCGTTTTTGCCCGGTTCAGCGCTATGCATCCCAACATTGAATTGCGCATCGAAGTGACTAATAATTCCGTGCGCCTGGCCGAACGCGATGCCGATATTGCTATTCGGCAGACAAATACTCCACAGGAAACATTGATCGGCACACGACTGACAAGCATCGCCTCGGCCGTTTACGGATCTACAGACTATTGTGCTGCGGTCAAAGCGGGGCGGACCGAGGAAAAATGGATCGGCGTCGAGTGCTGCGAATTCCATAGAACCTGGACCAAACAAGCACGTCCGCAAGCGGACCATGCACTGTATGTCGATGACACTCTGCTAACCGTAGCAGCCTTGAAACAAGGATTGGGGGTCGGATATTTGCCATGCTTCCTGGGCGACAGCGACCCTGTGCTTTCAAGGTTTCATGAACCTGAGGAGCAGCACGACCTGGGGCTTTGGCTGCTCTATCACCAGGATCTGCGCAACACCAAACGCGTGGTCCTTTTTCGCGAACACATGCAACGTGAGATCCGGGGACTCACCGGCTGTTTTGAAGGTGCACCCACAATGCCAATTCGGGTTTGACGGCCCTCCGGTCTGTATGGACCCGCCCCCATTTTGGTAAGGCATATCCGGACTATATGTAGCGCGCCCCTCAGCTGTTGCCTTTCGGTCGCCGCCCGGCCTGCAGATCAAGGTTTCAGTCGAACATGAGTCCTGTTGCCGTTGCCAGCTCTTCAAGTGCCATATCCGGGTCGACGACCTTGATGGCGGTCATGCCCAGCGCGTGGGCCGGTTTGCAGTTGATGCCGAGGTCGTCGAGGTAGACGGCGTCGGCGGGCTCGACACCGAGCTCGCGGCAGGCCAGTTTGTAGATTTCCGGGTCGGGCTTGCGGATGCCGACGACGGAGCTTTCAATGATGACCTCGAAGGTTGCCATGGCGGCCTGGACCTGGGCCGCCTTGTCCGAGGACGAGGCCATGCCGGGGCCCTTGCCGGCGGAGACATTGTTGGTGATGCAGCCAACCTTGAAGTGTTCGGCGCATTTTTTGAGCGCGGTGACCATGCGCGGGCGGACGTCGCCGGAGAGGCAGGCGATGACGTCGCGGCCCGGGATTTCAAATCCTGCGGCCCTCGCTTCGGCGAGGAAGATGCCGTCGAAGTCCTCGGCGCTGACTTCGGAACGTTCAAATCGTGCCCAGGCATTGGTGTCGGGATTGACTGAATTCAGTCCACGGATGACATCGTTCGGAAAGCCCTTTGCGGCTTCATAACGATTGAAGGCTTCGAAAGGGGACGACGTAATAACGCCGCCAAAGTCCCAGAGTACGGCTTTGATCATGTCAGGCTCTTTTGTTGTTATTGTTATTCGGCGGCAACGGATGCCGGACAGCTTTCTTCAAGGCTCATGGGTTCAATACCCAGTTTGGCAAACAGCTTTTCGTCATGGCCTTCTTCAGTATTGGTCGTGGTCAAAAGCTTTTCGCCGAGGAAGATCGAATTGGCGCCGGCAAAGAAACACATGGCCTGCAGTTCATCGCTCATGTGTTCGCGGCCAGCCGAGAGGCGCACCATGGAGAGCGGCATGATGATGCGGGCGACGGCGATGGTGCGCACGAAGTCTATTGGGTCGAGCGCATTGGCCTGTGTCAGTTTTTGGGCCAGCTTAGTGCCCTCGACACGGACCAGCATGTTGATCGGCACGCTTTCAGGGTGAACCTCGAGATTGGCCAGGGTCATGAGCATGCCGGCGCGGTCGCCTTCTTCCTCGCCGAGGCCGACAATGCCGCCGGAGCAAACCTTGATGCCGGCGTCGCGGACGCGGGCGAGGGTGTCGATGCGGTCCTGGTAGGTCCGTGTGGTGATTATCTTGTCGTAGAACTCTTCGGAGGTGTCGACATTGTGATTGTAATAATCGAGCCCGGCGGCCTTCAGCTTCAGGGTCTGTTCGACACTGAGCATGCCCAGCGTCATGCAGGTCTCCATGCCCATGGCCTTGACGCCTTCAATCATCATGGCGATGGCTTCAAGGTCGCGGTCCTTGGGCTCGCGCCAGGCGGCCCCCATGCAATAGCGGGTTGCGCCGGCGTCCTTTGCCTTTTGGGCCTCATCGAGAACGCGCTGGACCTGCATGAGTTTTTCGGCCGAAAGCCCTGTTTCATTGTGCACGCTTTGCGAGCAATAGGCGCAATCCTCGGGGCAGCCGCCGGTTTTGATCGACAGCAGGGTCGAAAGTTGCACCCGGTTGGGGTCAAAAGTGCGGCGATGGACGCTGTGCGCCTCAAAAAGCAGGTCGTTGAGCGGCAGGGCAAACAGCGCCTCCACCTCCTTGCGGGTCCAGTCGTGGCGGGTGGGTGTCGTGATGGTTGTTGGGGGCGATATATTCATGTGAGGCGTGTTCTTTTTGTAAATTCAAAAGGGGTCACAAAGCGGCCACAAAGACCACCCATAAGGTCTGCCCTCAAAGACCGGGAGACCGGACGGCGAGCATAGGTCAGCGAGAGACCCTGTCAACCGGCAGTATTAATGGCCGGACTTGCAAAGATCGACATGTCGACAGTGCAAAACGGGGCTTTATCGTTTGGTTAATAATTCCCTTTTAGAGACAATTTGTCGGGCAGCGTTAAAGCCATATCAACCTGTTTAAATATAGGGTTTGGATTGATCCGGTGGGCCCTGGGCAATCCCTGCCGGAGCCCAGACTATGTCCGGACATCAGGCTCCTCAAGGTAAAATTTTTGCATGACGCATACTCGACGAGACGGTGTTTCGCCTCTATCCAGAAAAACCCCCGGCAGCGATTCGGGGAGTGATACCGAGCTTAAGGCCATGGCGCGCCGGACGCTGAAGGGCTTCATCCCGGTTTTTGCGTTCAGTTTTGTGTTCAACCTTCTGATGCTGGTCTCGCCGATCTATATGATGCAGGTCTTCGACCGGGTGCTGACCAGCGGGCGGACCGAAACCTTGCTGGTTCTGACGGTGATCGCGGTTTTTGCTCTGCTTATTCTGGGGCAGATGGATACCTATCGCCAGCGGATCCTGACGCGGATCGGCATCTGGCTGGATCAGGCACTATCGCTTCGGGTCCTGACCGCCAGTCTCAAGCTTTCGCTTGGCCGGGCCAATGTCGGCGCACAGCCGCTGCGCGATCTGGCGCAACTTCGATCCTTCATTGCAAGTCCCGCCGTTTTCCCGATCATCGATGCGATCTGGGTGCCGGTGTTTCTTGCCGCCATCTTCATGCTGCACGCGTGGCTCGGCTGGCTCGCGGTGGCCGGGGCTGCGACGCTTTTTGGCATCGCCCTTGCCAATGAATATGTGACGCGCCAGCCGCTGAAGCAGGCCAATGAAGCGCAGGTTGCCGCCTTCTCCCATGCGGACAAGGTGGTGCGCAATGCCGAGATTGTCGAGGCGATGGGGCTTTTGCCGAACCTTTTGATGCGCTGGGCACACCACAATAATGCCGTGCTGCAGCACCAGTCGCAGGCCGGCGACCGCGCCGCGGAGCTCGGCGGGGCAACAAAATTTATTCGCATGGCGCTGCAAACCGCGATCCTCGGGCTTGGCGCCTATCTGGTCCTCGAAGGGCGCATGTCGTCGGGCGGGATGATCGCGGCCTCGATCCTGCTGGGCCGCGGTCTTGCACCGATCGAACAATCCATTGGCGCGTGGAAGGGTTTTGTGGCGGCGCGGGCGGCCTATGCCCGACTGGACAAGGTGCTGGACGCTGTGCCGGCCCAACCGGACCGTATGGCCCTGTCCGAACCACGCGGACATCTGTCGGTTGAAGGTCTGGGCTATGTGCCTCACGGCGCCAGCAAGCCGATCCTCAGAAATGTTTCGTTTGAGCTTGAGCCCGGCGAAGCCGTGGCGATTATTGGTCCATCAGCGGCCGGCAAGAGTACGCTGTGCCGTATGTTGGTCGGCGTCTTTGCCCCGTCAGCGGGCAGTGTGCGGCTCGACGGGGCGGAAGTGTCGATGTGGGATCGCACGGAATTTGGTGCCCATGTCGGCTATCTGCCGCAGACGGTTGATCTGTTCGATGGCACGGTTGCCCAGAATATTGCCCGTATGGGTGAAGCTGACAGCATGAGCATTATTGAAGCTGCCAAACTCGCCGGGGTTCATGACATGATCCTGCGGCTGCCGAACGGCTATGACACCGAGCTTACGGACGGCGGTTCGATCCTTTCGGGCGGACAGCGCCAGCGCATCGGGCTTGCCAGAGCGCTTTTTGGCAATCCCTGCTTGCTGGTCCTTGATGAACCCAACTCCAATCTCGACCAGGACGGCGAAGCGGCGCTGATGCAGACGATCGATTATTTGCGGGCGAACGGCACGGCGATCGTGATGGTCGCCCATCGATCCTCGGTTATCTCCCACGTTGACAAACTTGTGGTCCTTGCCAATGGCACGGTTCAAATGGCCGGCCCGTGCGATGAAATCGTTCAGCAGCTCAGCGCCAAACGCGTTTCGGAAGGGTGACGGGATGACCTGGTTTTCAAAGTTCAAAAAACCCTCCGAAGAGCCAGTCAGTGCCTTTGACAGGCTGGTGAGCGACACGGTGGAGCAGGTCAAGGCCGGCAACCTTTCCATGGACCACCAGACAAATTCTCAGGCGCCAAATTCTCAGGCGCCCGGCTCTCAGGCATCCGGGGCTGAGCGTTCTGACACTGCGAACGAGGCTACACCGAACATGGAGGCGCCGAAGGCGAAAGCCGGGACTGCCAAAGCCAGGGTTGCGGAGGCTCTCGCAGGGCAGGACAAGGCCGCCCAACATGCACGTGATATACAATCCAGTTTGTCCAAAGAGTTTGAGACCCGTTCGTCAGAAGAGCTTGAGGCGGGCCTGCCAAAAGATAATGACAATTCGGGCGGGTCTGATGACCGGCCTGGTGGCGAGTCTGATGGCCAGTCGGGAGATGTTGGCGGCGAAGACGTGGTTGCCAAGGGGCACAGAGAAGTTGATGAGCCGAACAAGGAAACGGCAGGTGACCTGTCGACCAAGGTCAACAAGACCTCTCGCGCAGAGCGCGACATGGCTGCAATGAAGACCGCGCCGAACCTGAAATTGATGATACGCAAGGAAGTTCTGGCAGGCAGTATTGCCGTCGGGGTGTTTGTGGTTTTTCTGTTTGGATGGTCGGTGATGGCGCCGCTTTCAAGCGCGGCAATTGCGCCGGGCGTCATTTCCCCTCACGGCAGTCGCAAGACGGTGCAGCATCTGGAGGGCGGGATCATCGAGCGCATTCTGGTGGAAGAGGGCTCTCACGTTAATGCCGGGGATCCGCTCATTCTACTTGAGGATACGATGGCGCGGGCCTCCTGGCAGTTGATCCGTACGCAGTATTATACGCTGGCGGCGCGTCATGCGCGCCTTGGCGCTCTGCAGAGCGGCGCCGGGGAGGTTTATTTCCCTGACTGGCTCGTCAAGGAAGCCGGGGATCCGGATGTGGCCTCGATCCTGGCGACGGAGATCAATCTGCTTGAGACCCGCCGGGAGGCGCATCATGATCGCAAGGCTGTGCTGCAACAACGTATCGTGCAGCTGGAAAAGGAAATCGACGGGCTGAACGCGCAAATCGATGGCCAGACCAGACAGCTGGTCCTTATTGGCAAGGAGATCAGCGGGGTCCAGCAACTCGTCGACAAAGGGCTTGAGCGCACGCCGCGGCTGCTTGGCCTGCAGCGCACCGAAGCAGAGATAAAGGCCCAGCAAGGCTCCAACATGGCCATGATCTCCAGGACCGAGCAAGCAATCAGCGCGACCGAGCTTGAATTGATCTCCTCTGACACAGTGCTTCAGGATGAGGTCGCCCGCGAGATGGCCCAGATTCAGGCGGATCTTTCACAAGCCGGGGAAAAAATGGCGGCTTCGGGCGACATTCTTAGCCGGATTGAAATCATGGCTCCTGTTGCGGGCAAGGTTATTGCGCTGAAATATCATACAGCTGGCGGGATCATTGCGCCTGGCGCAGCGATCCTCGACATTGTGCCGGAAAATGAAGAGCTGATTATTGAGGCGCGGGTGTCGCCCATGGATATCGATGTCGTCTATGAAGGCCTGACAGCGCAGATTCACCTTTCTGCCTTCGCCCAACGAAATGTGCCCATGATCACCGGGACAGTTCGTTATGTGTCGGCGGACCGGCTGGTCGACGAGGTTACCGGGCAGCCTTATTTCCGAGCGACCGTAGAGGTCACGAAAGAACAAATCGCAAAAATTGGCGAAGGGCTTGTGCTGACCGCCGGAATGCCGGCGGAAGTCATGATCGTGACCGGTGAGCAGACCCTGCTGGGCTATCTGATAAAGCCGGCCTCGGATACGCTGCGTCGCAGCTTCCGGGAGGGCTGAGGTGTCGGGCGCTGAACAAGTCCCCCCTGCTCCATAAAGCTTCTTGTGCCTTGTTGTTCCTGCTGATTTTTCCGGGAACAGATATGGCGTAAACTATCCATAATCTCGGAATGCGGTGATGCAGATGCCGCCTGGACGCTTGCCGGATGCCGGGGTGCCATTTCGCAATGGCCCATTTCGGTGCAGAATCCGTGCGGTCAGGCGCAAATTGCGCGTGGCAGTGGCTCACTTTTAGCCCGAAACGGACTTACCCTGGCAGGCTTTCTCGAATATGATCAACGCTGCGGCCCGGGCCTTGCACTCACCGGAAGTTGGTGGAACATGCGCTGTTTCCGGGGTAAACGGTGAGTTTGAACAGGATTACACAGGAATTTTCCGGGGGTTCTCGGGGTGTTCCCGGCGAGAGTCCACAGTTGGGCGCGGCGACTAACGTCTTTGAGGATGAACAGGCACAAAACCTGCAAGATCTGAAACCAGCATGCCCTTGTCGGGCGTTAAGGAATACAGGAAGAGGATTGGAAATGTCGAATTCCGCAAGTCGTATTGTGGTGTGGGGCTCAAAGTTGATGGTCGGGATTGTGGCCGGACTGATTTTGGCAGGGTGTGTGACGTCCTATCCGGATGCACCGCAAAAGTCCATTATGGAAGAGGACAAGTCAGAGTATTTGATTGGCCCCGGGGATAATTTGCAGGTTTTTGTGTGGCGCAATCCGGATCTTACGACCAGCGTCCCGGTGCGTCCGGACGGGCGGATTTCGGTCCCCTTGATTGAAAATGTGGTTGCGGCAGGCAAGACCCCGTCCGCACTTGGCACCGAGATTGAAGAGATCCTGAAAGAATATATTCAGGACCCGAAAGTGACAATTATTGTCACAGGGTTTGTCGGCCCTTTTGCAGAGCAGATAAGAATTGTCGGTGAGGCAACCTCGCCGCAGGCGATTTCCTACAAAAAGGATATGACCATTCTCGATGCCATGATCCAGGTTGGCGGTTTGACCGAATTTGCTTCGGGTAATCGCGCCGTCATCGTGCGCAAGGTTGACGGGCAAGAGCACATTTATCGTGTCCGGCTCAATGACCTTCTGCGTGGCGGGGATGTCGGTGCCAATGTCGATTTGATCCCCGGCGATGTCATCATTATTCCGGAAACCCGATTCTGATCAATGCGGCACAAATGTTTAGACTGTTTTGTCAGCTGATCGATTTGCAGAGACGTGTAGAAAGACCCGAAGAATGCAGGAAACCTTTGAACAGCTTCTAAGACACATAGCCAAAGCCTGGCGCTGGCGCTGGCTGGGTATGCTGGTTTGCTGGCTGGTTGCGGTCGGGGGAACCGGTTATGTCCTGATGCTGCCCGACGTATACGAATCCGAAGCCCGCATCAGGATTGATGCAGACAGCGCCTTGCGGCCGTTGATGAAGGGTATGGCGATCAACAGCGATATTCGCGATCAGGTCCGTTTGATGGAACAAACGCTTCTCAGTCGGCCCAATCTGGAGCAGGTCGCGCGGTCCGTCGACCTTGACGTCACGGTCAATTCGGAGGCTGAAGAACAAGCCATGCTGCTGGCTTTGAAGGGGCGCATCAAGGTGCGCTCTGTCGGGGGGCAGCTGTTCGGTGTTTCCTATCGTGACACCAGCCCGGCAAGGGCGCGCGAAGTCGTGCAGACGCTCCTGACAATCTTCATTGAGAGCAATCTTGGTGAAAACCGTGAGGATATGGAGCAGGCCGAGATTTTCCTGACGGCGCAGATCCGGAACTATGAAAGTCAGTTGAAGACGGCAGAGGAAAAATCCGCCCGCTTTCGCGCCGGCAACATGTCCGTTATTTCATCGGCGGGCAGCTATGTTGAGAAGATTGAGGAAGCGCTGAGGGCGGTCGCCGTGACCGAGCAATCCTTGCAAGAGGCAAAAGTCACTGTTGATGACCTGCAAGCCCGTCTGGGGACGACTCCGCAATATCTCAATCCGGGCGATACAGTTTCAAATTTTGGCTCTGAAGGACAGGTTACGACGACCTATTCGCGTATTCAGGCCCTGCAGAGCGGTCTGGATGATCTGCTTCTGCGGTATACGGAGAGCCATCCGGATGTGCTGGCGGTTCGCAAACGTATTGACGCCCTCGTTGCACAATATAATCGAGAGAAGTCCGGCGAGCAGCTTTCGATTGAGGGCGGCCCACGGGTCCTCAATCCTGTCTTTGAGCAAGTTTCGTTGCGTCTGGTTGATGCGCGGTCTGAAGTATTACGTTTGGAGCGCCGCAAGGAGAATGCCGGTAAAGTGTTGGCTCTGCTGGAACAAAAAGCCTCTATTGCCCCGACGATTGAAGCAGAGATGGCGGCCCTTAACAGGGATTACGGTACGATCAAGGCTCAATATGAGTCTCTCCTGATGCGGCGTGAATCGGCGCGCATGTCCCGCGCCATTGAAGCTTCAACCGACTCATTGCAATTCAGAACTGTTGACCCGCCGCAGATCCCGGCAGAACCGTCAGGGCCGCCGCGGTTGCTTTATCTGTTTATGGTTCTCGGGGTATCGTTTGGCGCCGGCGGCGGTGCGGCTTTTCTACGGTCGCAACTGTCTGACACGTTCTCGGTTCCCTCGGCCCTGAGCGACGCATTCAGGTATCCGGTAATCGGTAGTGTGTCGTTGATGACGGACTTTGCCGACAAGACAAATCAGCAGATGCGGCATGCGGCTTTCTATGCTGCGGCGGTTGTGCCGCTGGCCATTATCGGCGGCGCAATGGTTGTTCTGCCCAGGGCGGCGCAATTGCGTGAGGCGCTGGGTGTAATACCGCTGTAGAGATCAAAGTGATCGTAAACCAGAGAGTGATCTGTAATTATGAGTGACAACGGACAATCAAAGGGCGCTAATCCCGACCAGGCAAAAACCCTGGTGGAGCGGCTTGCGGAGCGGCAGGGCGAGAGCCATGGTCAGGGGCCGCAAATTGCGCCACACAATGGCGAACAGGATGTCGCGAATGGCTCGGCTGCTGGCCTCATGCCAAGGTCAGAGGCGCGGCCGCTGCGCGCCAGTGCGCGAACCCGACATATCGCCACGATCGACCTGAAACGGCTGCGATCCCTGGGGTACGTTACACCGGATGGCGGGCGCTCCCAGATCGTCGAGGAATTCCGGGCCATCAAGCGCCCCTTGCTGCGCCGGGCTTTCGAGGGCGGCGGCCAGGGGCGGGATCACCTGATTATGGTCACCAGCGCCAACCCTGGGGAAGGCAAATCCTTCTGTTCGATCAATCTGGCGATGAGTATTGCTTCGGAGCGTGGCCTCAATGTTTTGCTGGTGGATGGCGACGTGGTAAAATCCGACCTGCCCGAGCTTCTGGGATTTCGGGCGGAAACAGGGTTCCTTGATTTGCTGACGGACAGGGACCTTGATTTGTCAGATATTCTGGTGCGGACCAATATTCCCAATCTGTCGGTTCTTCCCGCCGGCAACAACAACGACCATGCGACGGAACTCATGGCCGGGCCCGCAATGGCTGATCTGATCAGCGATCTGGCGACGCGCTATAGCGACCGGGTTATCATTTTCAATGCGCCGCCGGTGCTCGTCAGTAGTGAGGCCAGCGTGCTGGCGTCATGGGCGGGGCAGGTCGTGATGGTTGTTGAAGCAGACCAGACCAGTCGGCGTGACGTCGATCATGCTCTTTCTTTGTTGGGAGACGATATTAGTATAAACTTCGTGCTCAACAAGGTGACGGACCGTCAAGGCAAAGAGCGATACGGAGCTTATTCCTATTATGGCAAAGTATGACAAGAGCGATATGAGGGCGGCGCCAGGGGTGCGCCATACAGTTTACGACGATCTCCGGTCTGCGCGCGGGTTTTGGCGGCACACCTTATGTGTGAGCGCTTCTACACTGAGCCTGTTGCTAGCCCTGGGTTCAGGGGCGCAGGCGCAAGACCAGAAGGGGGCAGGACCCGACCGACCGGCAGGCTGGCAGTATTCGGCCAACACCAACGGGGCCTTTACCCTGACCGATAATGTGCTCCTGACTCAATTGAATCCGGAATCAGATTTTATTACGAGCCTGACAGCCGGAGCGCAGGTGTTCAATGAAACGCGCGGCGGTTCAATCGATTTCAATTATCAGCTCAATTATGATTTCTATGCCAACACCGATCAACTTAATGGCTTTCGGCACAGTCTGTTGACGCAGAATACTTTCAACCTGGTCGATGATCTGTTTTTCCTTGATGTCAATGCGTCCATTCGCGAGCAGGCTGCCAGTCGTAACCTGCGGACCCCTGCGACGACGCGGACCATAAACAGCAATCAGACCATGGTTCTGGCCAGCTCGATTGCCCCCTATATCGACACCACTATCGCAGGCCGGGTCGGCGTTGTTGCGCGGATTGACTATTCGACCGTCAGCTTCAGAAAGCCCGATGTCAGCGGGGCCTCCGGCGCGGGAGATGACGACACGATCTGGTCCGGAAATTTTATGATCAATGAGCTCGATCAGGACAAACGGCTCCATTGGGAGTTCTCGGGCCATGCCTCGGCGGATGATGATGATCTTAAGCAACAAGGTACAAACCTGGCACTTCGATTGAGAATGACACAAAATAGCCGGTTGCTTGCTCGCGGAGGCCAGGACAAGACCGATGGCCGAACTAATGGACGGGATATTGATGATATTTTCTGGCGGCTTGGGGTGGAGCTTGAGCCGATCCGTGATTCCTACATTCGGTTTGAGGCCGGGGAGCGCTTCGGAGGACCGTCCTATGATGCCGAGGTGCGATATGATGTGGCTCGAGCTCTGAGAATTTCAGCCAGTTACCTCCAGGAGCTTCGAACGGACCAGAATCGATTTGTCGATATGCTCAATAGTCTTGAGCCGGTTTTTTTGGGCTCGTCATCCTTCAGTCTGATTGTTGAAGACCCGAACGCTCCCTATTTTGATTTGGTGTTCGAAGGCGACATTACTGAAGAGCTGACCATTACCGATACGGCGCGACTGACGCTGTCTGGCGGGCTGGGGCGGATCAGATATTCCCTGACAGGTTCTTATCAGACGCGGGAATTTGAAGAATTGCCGGGACTGGGTGGTCCGTTTCAAGAAGAAGCTACAAATGTGTCGCTGGCTATTGACCGAAGCTTCGGAAGACGAACCCAGGCGGGCATCAATATGCAATATGTTGATGAAGAATCTGATTTGCCGCTGCTGGGCGGAGGGCCTCTGGCCATCAATCTGGCAAGGGCTATTGATTCAGTTTCGGGAAGTGTTTTTGCGTCCTACTCGCTATCGCCGACCGCTCAGGTTTCGCTGAATTATTCGCGCTCCGAGAGAGAGGACCAGGACGGGGTCAAAGTTGAAGAAAATGCCTTTATGTTGACAATTACGAAGGTTTGGTAGCTGCCATGTATGAAGACTTTTTCAAGTTGAATGATCAACCGTTTCGGCTGTCGCCGGATCATCGGTTCTTCTTTCGATCCGGCGCCCACAACCGGGCGCTGGCGCATCTGAAATTCGGACTGGACCAGAAGGAAGGGTTCATTCTGGTGACCGGCGAGGTCGGCGCTGGCAAGACCACGATCGTGGATCATCTTCTGGCATCCCTCAATCCACGTCACTTTGTGGCGGCCAATATTGTAACCAGCAATCTGGATCAGGAGAATATGATCCGGATGATCGCGTCCAGTTTTGGGCTTACTCAAGAGGGTCTTAACCGAACGTCGGTGTTCAGAAATATTGAGCGGTTTATTGCAGATTCGGCGCGGCAGGGAAGGCGCTGTCTGCTGTTTGTTGACGAAGCGCAAAATCTTTCGATTACGGCGCTTGAGGAATTGCGGATGCTGTCCAACTTGCAAGTGAACGGACAGCCGGCGCTGCAGAGTTTTCTTCTTGGTCAGCCGCAGTTCCGCCAGACGCTTGCCCGCAAGGATCTGGCTCAGCTGCGTCAGCGTGTGATCGCGTCCTATCACCTTGGTCCGCTTAATCTGGAGGAGACGGGCGCCTATATCTGTCATCGTCTTGAAGTCGTTGGCTGGACGAAGGATCCGATCTTTGATGGTCCGGCCATTGAAGTCATTTTTCAAATTACAGGGGGTATTCCGCGGCAGATCAACACGTTGTGCAATCGCCTCATGTTGAATGCCTATCTTGAAGAGAATCACACGATCACGACGGCCGATGTGCGCAAGGTGAGCGCTGAAATTGCCGAAGAGCTGGGCCTTGTGGTTGACTTTGAAAGTGCGCAAAACGACCTCAACGAGACGGATGGCCTGTCGGAGTCGGACCTGACTTCACCGGATCCTTTTGTTGCAGAGGTTTCGCCGGAATCGTCAGCGGTAGCGCCGATGGCATCAGGTGACTTCGATGTTCCGATCCCGCATGTGGAAGACCAGGTGGTTTTCGACCTTGAGGCGGTGGATGAAGCGCTGCGAGTGAAACAGGGCCCGGAACACGGTATTCCCGATTATGGCGAAGACAGGGGCGATGCCGAGGTTATTGATTTGACCATTCATGCCGGCGAAGAACTCTCTCTTGAAGCGGAGTTGCGATTGAAGAAACGGGCGCTTCATACGGTTATCGATTTCTTTGGCGGACGGGCGTCCTGATCGCACTTGCCGAGTGCGTAAAAGTGACCGTGATGCCGCGTTGATGCAAAAGGCCAATCTCATGAATACAGCCAAGTCTGAAGGGGATTTGTCCTTGTCCAGAACGACCCCCTGCCGCAATGCCATGACCGTTGATGTGGAAGACTACTTCCACGCCGAGGCTCTGTTGCGCATTCGCAGCGATGCCGGAACGACCGGGGTGCCGCTGCGGTTTGAAGCGAGCACCAACAAGGTGCTTGATCTGTTTGCGGCGCGCGGGGTCAAGGCGACTTTTTTCACTTTGGGATGGGTTGCCGAGCGCGCCCCTGGCCTGGTGCGGCGCATTGTTGATGAGGGTCATGAACTTGCGGCGCACGGGTATGCCCATGTGCGCATTTCAGAGCAGTCACCAGAGGCCTTTCGCGAGGATATCCGCCGGGCAAAGCATGTCCTGGAAGACGCTTCCGGGGCCCCTGTGCGAGGCTATCGGGCGCCGACGTTTTCAATTGGTACCGGGACCCAATGGGCGTATCCGATCCTGGTCGAGGAAGGCTTTGCCTGGTCGTCCAGCGTTTACCCGGTGCATCATGATCTTTATGGCATGCCCGGGTCTCCGCGCACCCCCTACCGGCCCCTTGACGGAGCAGATATTCTTGAAATTCCCATGTCGACGGTCAAGGTTGGTGGCCGCATTGTGCAAGGCGGCGGCGGCGGGTATTTTCGCCTCTTGCCCTATGGTCTGTCATCGTGGTTGATCCGGCGGGTCAATACTGTTGAGGCTCAGCCGTTCATGTTTTACTTTCACCCGTGGGAAGTGGACGCGGATCAACCAAGGATCTCCGATCTGTCTCTGAAATCGCGTATTCGTCACTACACCAACCTTTCCAGAATGGAAGTCAGACTGGAACGGTTGATGGGAGATTTTGCCTGGGGCCGTGTTGATGACGTTTTCAATGTTGCGAGCAGCAAACATGCGGGCGACGCTGTGATGCAAAAAGAAGGCGTACTATGAGTATCGAAGTCAGAGCTTTTGAACCAGCGGACCTTGATCGTTGGGAGCGTTTCGTGGCGCAGCTTCCCGAGGCCAATTTTTTTCACCGTGCCGGGTGGAAGAGCGTGGTCGAGACGTCCTTCGGCCAGAAGAGCCGCTATATGATTGCCGAGCGGGGCGGCGATATCGCCGGGGTCTTGCCGCTTGTCGAGATTAAAAGCCGCCTCTTCGGGCATGCGCTTATCTCAACGGCCTTTTCGATCGGTGGCGGCGTGGCGGCTCTCGATGATGAGGCCGCAGAAGCGCTGGACGCGGCGGCGGTCGGGCTCTTGAAGATCTCCGGGGCGGACTATCTGGAATACCGAAGGCCGGTACGGGCGCATGCGGACTGGGTCCGGAAAGACGGCCTTTACGCCAATTTTTCAAGGCCCATGCTTGAGGATGCGGATGAGGATCTGTTGCAAATCCCGCGTAAACAGCGGGCTGTCGTGCGCAAGGCCCTGAAGAATGAAGCGCTGGCGGTTCGAATTGATGCCAGTGTCGATGATTTCTACCGACTTTACTCGCTCAATGTTCGCAATCTGGGAACACCGGTTTTTTCCAAAAGATTTTTTCAGGAGCTGGCGAAGACGTTCGGAGCTGATTGTGAAATTTTGACCGTCACCGCGGACGGGAAACCGGTCAGTTCGGTCATGTCGTTCTACCACCGTGATGCTGTCATGCCCTATTTCACCGGATCGCGCGTCGAGGCGCGGCGGCTCGGGGCCAATGACTTCATGTACTGGCATGTGATGCGCCGGGCTGTCGACAAGGGCTACACGGTGTTTGACTTTGGCCGTTCCAAGGAAAATACCGGGCCGTTCAGTTTCAAGAAAAACTGGGGCTTCACACCGGTGCCGATTGCTCATGAGTTCTGCCTGAAAGAGGGCACAGAGATGCCTGACCTCAATCCGCTCAATCCAAAATATGCGGCGATGGTGGCGACCTGGAAGCGGTTGCCGCTGCCTGTCGCAAACTTTATCGGGCCTCTGGTCGTGCGTAATATCGGCTAGAGCCCTGAGCAAAGTTCAAGGCAAAAAATCGTCAAGCAGGGCCATGCGGGCGGACCAGCTGTAGTGGCCGATCAGGTAGTCGCGAGCGGCGGCGCCGATTTGATCTCTGTCCGGATTATCAAGACTGTCCAGAACGGCTTGCCCGAAGGCTTGCGCACCTTCTGCGACAAAGAGATGTTTGCCGGGCACAAGGTCAATGCCTGCAAGCCCTTCGGGCGTGGTTAGGACCGGCCGTGCCATAGCGGCAGCCTCAAGGACCTTGTTCTGGATACCTCGTCCGATGGCCATGGGGGCGACGGCAAGGTCCGCATGGGCGAGCCAGGGGCGCATGTCGTCAACCCGGCCGGTGACCTGAACCGCCGGATTGGCCGCAAGGGCCATGACCGCTGGCGTGGGTGCGGCGCCGGCAATGATAAAGCGGACCTGCGGTTTTTCGGTCAGAAGAGCAGGCAGCACGTTCCGGGTAAACCAGCATACGGCATCCACATTGGGCTTGTAGTCCATGCGCCCGGTGAAAATAATATTGGGGCCCGGGCCATAGGCTGACAGGTCCGCTTGCGGGACCGTTACCTTTGAAGGGTCGAAATAATCGGTGTCGATCCCGTTCGAAAGCCCAAAGGTTTTTGCTGAGGCTTCCGGGGCGAGGCGGCGGAACAGGTCCGCTTCGGCTTCCGAGACAAAGAACGAGGCATCGGTGTGCGCCGCGATTTGTCGGTCAAAGGCGAGGAGTTTTTTGCCCTCTCGGCCATAGACAAATCTGGCGAGGAAGCCGCGCTCGAGCGCGTATTGACGGAATTTTTCGGAATCCACATCAACAAAATCCATCAGAACGCGTTGAGGTTTTCTCTTCAGGTTTAGAACGTATTGCGCCATGGCCGACGAAAACACGAAGATGGCATCAATATCGTGAGTGTCGAGGGTCGTGGTGATCCACTTTTCGAGTGCCTTGTTATAAAAGTAGGGCAGAGAGAGCGGCGCGCCGGTCAAAAGCGCCTTGAGAGATTTCAGGCGCGCAACAAGGGGATTGAGCTTTGCAATATGGACGCTCTCGCAGATGTTTTCCATAACAGGAATGTGGCGAAAGTCATCCGGGTCATCGATAAATGTGCCAAGATGGATGCGTCTGTGTTCGCCCAGATGTAACAGGGCCCGGTAGGAGCGAATCTTGTCGCCCTTGTCCGGTGGATAGGGAATGCGCTGGCTGAGAAAGAGGATGTCGCCCATAAAATTCCTATACCTGTCGTTTTGTCCTAATGCGAGGGGATAAGGGTAAATCTGCAAGAAAGAAAAGGTATTGATCTTGCATATTCAATCGAGATTGCTTTTGATGCCTCAAGTTTTTGCCAGGAGCGGCCGGTGCCGAGTGACGCTATGACGGAACAAAGAGATTTGGGTGGTTCTCCGGAGGCGTCGGAAAGACGCGCAAATTCGGGGTTGGAGCCGCAATCTGGCGGGCCCGGTCGCGGCGCAAGCGGGGGTGCTGTCTCACCTGTGGACGGGCTCTACGGCTGGCGGCTGGCGCTTTTGCTGCTGTGTGCCGCTTTGGCATTAACTCTGGGTCTGTACGGCGCTTCGGCGGCGTCGGCGGTTGATCTGTGGTGGAACCGGTCGTCCTATAATCACGGGTTTTTGATTATCCCGATCTCTCTTTATCTCGTCTGGGACAAGCATGAAGCTCTGGCGGCCATGACCCCGCGGCCCTCTGTGGGCGGGCTGCTGGTTATTGCGGGCTTTTCTCTTGCGTGGACCATTTGCCGATCTGCCGGAATTAATGAGGGCGAGCATTTTGCTCTTGTCGGCGTCATCCAGGGGGTGGTCCTTGCGGTGCTGGGGCGGCAAGTCTTTATGTCCATGATCCTGCCGATGACTTATCTGTGGCTGATGGTTCCTACCGGGACGGTGCTGTATCCGATTTTGCAAGGGGCGGCGCACTGGCAGACCGTGGCGATGCTGCAGCTCTCGGGCATTCCGGTCTTCGGCGAGGGGTTTCTCGTTCAGGTGCCAACCGGTCTCTACGAGGTGGCGGAAGGATGTTCGGGGCTTAATTTCATTCTGGCTGGTCTCGCGCTCGCGCCGCTGTTCGGATACATGATGTACGACGGGATGCGCAAAAGGCTCATTGCGATCGGTGCCATGCTGGTCATTGCGGTTGTTGCAAATGGTATTCGTATCTACGCGATTATAGCGCTTGCCGAGTTCAGCAATCGCCGGATCGATATTGTTGACGATCATTTGCTTTATGGTTGGGGCTTTTTTGCTGTCGTCCTGACGATCGCCGGATTTGTCGGCTCGCGTTTTGCCGATCCGGAGCGCCCGGCGCGCACGGAGCCCTATGCGCCGGCAGCCCATATTGACCGCAAACCCCTGGTGACCGGGGCCGCTTTTGCCATGATCGCGCTGGCGGCGTTGCCGCTCTATCGGCTTGCGGCTGTTGCTTCTGAAACAGGGTCGGGGACAGGCCGCATAGACCTTGCAGGCTTGCAGCTTGAGAGCGTGGCAGAGGCTGGCGATGGCTGGCTGCCTGACTTTCCCCGGGCGACCAAAACCCTTCAGTTTCAGGCGTCTCGTCATAATATTACGGCCGATGTTTATCTTGCCGGCTATTTCAATCCGCGCGATGCGAGCGAGATGATCACATCCGGCAACGATCTTGCCGGTTCTTCTGCGTATTACTCGCTTGGCGGATATTCCCGGCAAATCGCAAGTGCAGATGGCACCGTGAGCTGGCGGTTTGTTCAGTTGGGTTCGCGCTCCGGCGCGCGGCTGGTCGCGCAGGCACGGCACGTTGACGGCGCTTTTGTGACAAGCGCCATCAAAGCCAAATTGTTGCAGGCCAAAGCGACATTACTCTGGAGCAAGAAAAGCTCCGGCGTCATTCTGGTTTCTGTTCCCGTCACTATGGACTTTGAGAAGGCTGAAGGCGACCTCACCCGGTTTATTGAAGGTGCTGATCTAACGGGTTTGTTTGCGCCAGGATCAGATGGTTCCACACCGCCCCCGTCTGGCGAAAGGTAGGTCCTGCTCGTGTGCGGTATTACGGCTCTGGTCAACTTCAGTGCGGCCACAGGGTTTAACCCCGATCTGATCCGTCCCATGACGGATGCCATCGCCCACAGGGGGCCGGATGGTGACGGCTTTCATTTTTCTGACGGTGTTGCTCTGGGGCACAGGCGGCTGTCGATCATTGATATTGCCGGTGGTCACCAACCGATGCTCACCGCCGACGGGAAAGTGGCCGTCGTCTTCAATGGCGAGATCTATAATTTCATGTCGCTGCGCAAAGACCTCGAAGATCGGGGGTCACGCTTTCAAACGCGCTGCGATACCGAGGTTATTCTCGAGGCCTGGCGGCATTTTGGGCCGGACTGTGTCGATCATCTGGGCGGTATGTTTGCCTTCATCCTGTGGGATGAGGAGGCGCAAACGCTGTTCGCGGCGCGCGACCGGCTTGGCAAGAAGCCGCTGTATTACTCTCACTTGCCTGATGGCTCAACGGCGTTTGGTTCAGAGCTCAAGGCGCTCAAGGTGCTGCCGGGGCTCAACCGGACGCTTGATCTTTCTGCGGTTGAGGATTTCTTCGCCTATGGCTATGTGCCGGATCCGAAGTCGATTTATGCGCACGTCAAAAAGCTGCCTCCCGCGCACCGCCTGTTGTGGAAGCGGGGCGCCGCGCCGCGCATCGATCGCTATTGGGATCCGACACTTGAACCGCTTGCAGTGAGCCAGCCGGACGCCGAAGCAGACCTTGTCGAACGCCTGAAATTGTCAACGGCCATGCGTCTGATTTCTGATGTGCCGCTGGGCGCCTTTTTGTCCGGCGGCGTTGATTCCAGTGCAATTGTCGCGCTGATGGCGGAGCAAAACAGCGAGCCTGTCAAAACATTTTCTATTGGCTTCGGGTCGCGTGACTTTGATGAAACAGAATATGCCAGGGACATTGCGACCCGTTACAAGACTGACCATCACGTCAACCGTGTTGATCCAAACGACTTTTCCATGATCGATCAGTTGGCGGACATTTTTGATGAGCCGTTTGGCGATTCTTCCGCGCTGCCGACCTACCGGGTTTGCGAAGCGGCGCGGCAAGGGGTGACGGTTGCGCTTTCGGGAGATGGCGGGGACGAGCTGTTTGGCGGCTACCGACGCTATATGTATCACCGGCACGAGGAAAACCTGCGCCGTAAAATACCCGGCGGGTTGCGCCGCGCTGTCTTCAAGCCGCTGGGGCAGATCTATCCCAAGCTCGACAGGGCGCCGCGGTTCCTGCGGGCCCGGACTACGTTTCAGGAACTGGGCAGCGATGAGGTCTGGGGTTTTTTTAATGGCGTTTCAGCAACCGCTGATGAAACCAGGCTGGCCTTGTTCAGTGACACTTTGAAACGGGATCTGGACGGGTATCACGCGGTCGAGGTTCTGAAACCGCATTTTGAGCGGGCTGACGGTGACGATCCGCTGGCCAGGGCGCAGTATGTTGATTTCCAGACCTGGCTTGCAGGGGGCATTCTTACCAAGGTCGACCGGACATCGATGGCTGTTTCTCTGGAAGTGCGGGCGCCGCTGCTTGATCACAGGCTTGCGGAATGGGCCTTGCGCCTTCCAACGGGTCTCAAAATTCAGGGCAGGAATGGCAAGGCCATTCTCAAGTCGGCGATGGAGACCAGGTTACCAGGTGACATTCTTTACCGTCCCAAGCAGGGGTTCTCCATGCCGATCACGGACTGGTTCCGGGGGCCCTTGCGATCACGGGTCGAGGCCATGGTGACCAGCGGAGCGTTGCTGGAGAGCGGTCTGTTTGATCGCAAGGCCTTGCAGCTTCTCGGAGATGAGCATGTTTCGGGACGCCGTGATCACGCACGCACGCTTTGGCTGCTGTTTGTCTTTTCAAAATTTCTTGAAAACGAAGCCGGGATAACCGCGGTGGCTGGTTCAGCCGATCATATTGTCCGGTAGACTACAGGCCCAGCAAACTGATAATTCCCAACCAGCTAAACCCTGCCAGAATGAACCAGATCATCAGCCCGGCACCCACAGAAACGCGTTCATCGCCCTGGGCGTGTCGTGCGCGGGGCTGGTCGAGAGGGACAGCTTTGTGGAAACTCATCATTGTTCTCATTCCGAATCACTTACGAGTCTAGCTCATTGGAAGATTAGGAAGAGATATTTAACAGAGTCTTAAAGATCACGCGCAGGATTGTCTAAAATGCGACGAAATGCAGCGCAGATCGGCAGAATTCATCCACTGCGCGTATGCTGCGCAATGATTTCCCCAAAAAGGTCAATCTGTCCCTGACTTGTTTCGTCCCAGCTGAACGCCTCGGCGTAGGTGCGGGTTTTGGCCCGGTCCGGCAAATCGGCGAGAAGGGCTCCGGCGGCGCTGGCAAGCGCTTGTGGCGAGCGTTCGTCTACCACGACGCCTGCTTCAGGCGCGCCAACGACTTCGCCGGATCCCCAGACGTTTGTTGCGATGACCGGCGTGCCGCAGGCCATGGCTTCAAGCAGGACATTGGGCCAGCCTTCGCGGCTGGAGGCGAGGACCAGGGCGTCTGCGGCGGAATAGAATTCAAACAGACTTTCATGGGGCAGGACCCCGAGAAAGGTAACCCGGTCCCTGAGCCCCAGCTCGTCGGTCAGGCGCTCCAGAGCGCGGCGTTCCGGTCCTTCACCGGCGATGAGAAGATCGACACCGTCCAGACTTTCGAGTGCCTTGATTACCAGGTGATGGCCTTTTCGCTCGATCAGATGGCCGACGCTGAGAAGAGTGGGGCGCGTTAAGCCCAGTTTTTGGCGGACCTTGCCGCGTTCGGCCGGTCGGAATGCTTGCAGGTCGACACCGTTTCTGAGGACGCGGGTTGGCGGCAGGGTGATGTCCGGCGGGACCATGTCCTCAAGCGCGTCCTTGAGGGCGCCGGCGACGGTGATGATGCCGCTGGCGCGGGCCGCCGCCCAAAGGATCTGCGCTTTGGGGCTGGCATATTGCGGGATGAGGTTAATGTCGGTGCCCCGTGCGGTAACGGTGAAGGGCAGATTAAACGTTTGCGCCAGGTGGGCGGCTGCCACGCCGTCAGGATAAAAGTAGTGTGCATCAATGAGATCGAAGGGCCCGTGTTCCTCAATGATCTGTCCGATGGTGGCACGCACCGAGTTGAACATGAGGCGCGGCGCGGCGTTCATGCCCACTTTGGGGATGTGCAGATAACGGGGATGATGTACGATTAATCCGTGTCTTGTTTCTGTTTTGGGCACGCGGGCAAAGTCGGCGTATTTTCCGAAATACTTGTGGCGCCATGGAAACCAGGGCACCGGGGCAACCACATGGGCCGACACCTGACCGGTTCGGACGAGCTGGCGGAGTCGATTTTCGACAAATATGCCGTGGGTCGGCTGCACGGCATTGGGAAATAAAGTTGAAAAAGTCAGTATTCGCATGGCTGTTTATTTCAATATGGCGATATAAATGGAAGAAAATTACAGGGTATTTGAAAGCTCTGCAAACTCTGAGCTTTTACGGCATCTGCTGTCCGGATAAGGGCCGGACATTTAGATTTCCGGTTCAATTTAACGTCGTCAGGATATATAGTTTGCATTGAGTTGCTGGCGGGCTTGCGTTGTGCGGTCAAATACCAAATGGTTAATGCTTGCCGGTTGTTCACAGGAATGCATACCAATAAACAGAGCTGGAAGACTATTTAAATATCCCGGTTTTTTTGAGCGTTTTGGCATCGAAATTGAAGATGAGTGTTGTGTATGAGCTTTGCCATGGTGGGGAAGCTTAAAGAGTAGTTAGGGGCACGAATGCTGAAGGTTTTTCGGCACTTTCTCGTCGTTCCAGTATCGTTGCTGGCGATTGCTGAGACAGCGCTTTTTCTGGTTGTGATCACAGGTCTGCAGGCTGTCGGGGCGAAGACCTTCCTGGCGACCAATGCCCCTGATGTGATCCGGCCTTATGTGGTTTTGTTTTTGACGGGACTGACGTTTGTCTGTCTTGCGGCCGCCGGGCTTTATAACAGAGATGTCTTTATAGAGGCGCGAACCTTCTTTCAGAGGGCCGGGGTCGCTCTATTGCTGGTGATCTTTACGGCTCTTGTGATTTTTCCGATTTACGGCCTGTTTGATCCGGTGACCGTCGAATGGTATCTCGGGCTGCTGTCCTTTACCCTGCTTATTCACTATCCGCTGATGATCGTTCTGCGGTTTGGCCTGGTTGCCTTTTCCGGTGTGGATATGTTCAAGCGACGCGTGATTGTTGTTGGTGACGGGGTTCTGTCAGGAAAGGTTCGCCAACTGATTGAAAACCGCGGCCAGGCCCATCTGACGTCGGTCGGGTTTATCAACCGCGATACGTTTAGTGAGCTAGCCGGGAAGAATGAGCCGGTGTCCGAGCTGGGCGCTTTGCACAATTCGACAATGGGTCAGGACAGTGCTCTGTTGCGCTTTGCCATGGACAACAAGGTGGACGAAATTGTTGTCGCCTCGCGGGAGCGGCGCGGCTTGCCGGTCTGGCAGCTGTTGCAATGCCGGATGGCCGGGGTTGCGGTGACTGATTATATGACTTTCTGGGATCGTGAGTCTGGCGAGATCGATATTGATGAGGTCAAGCCCAGCTGGCTTGCCTTGTCGGATGGTTTTGACCGCCACTGGATGAGACGCGCGGTGAAGCGGCTTTTTGATATTGTCGTGTCGGCAGGTTTTTTGATCGTTGTGGCGCCGGTGATGCTGATGGCGGCCCTTTTTATCAAGCTGGAAAGCCCTGGCCCCGTCTTCTATCGCCAGACTCGTGTTGGCGAAGGCGGGCGGCACTTTGATATTATCAAGTTCAGATCGATGAGTGTTAATGCCGAACAGGATGGCGTGCCGCAATGGGCAGCCAAAAATGATGCGCGCATCACCCGGGTTGGCGGCATCATCCGCAAATTGCGGATCGATGAAATGCCCCAGATTCTCAATGTCCTGAAAGGCGAGATGAGTTTCATCGGACCAAGACCGGAACGTCCCTATTTTGTTGATACTCTTTGTGCAGAAATTCCACTTTATGCGGTTCGTCACAACGTCAAACCAGGCATTACCGGATGGGCCCAGGTCAATTATCCCTATGGTGCCTCGATTGATGATGCGCGCCGAAAACTCACCTTTGACCTTTACTACGTAAAGAATGAAAACCTGTTCCTCGATCTCGTCATTCTGCTGCAAACGGTCAGAGTTGTTATAATGCTTGCCGGATCACGGTGAGAGGCTACTTCTCATGGAACTGATCGCCACAATCGGTGCCCTCTTCTGCGCAGTGTCCTATCTGGCTTTGACCGGCCTTGCGTTGGCCGGGCGCACGCGGGCAAGTCACATCTGGTGGCTGGTCGCGGCGAGCGGACTTACCGTTTTATGGTCTCTGAGCCATCTCTTTGAAACCCGTGCATTTGTGATGCTTTATGCTCCGGCAGTGTTGATGCTGGATGTCCTGCGGGGCTACGCCTGGGTCGGATTTCTGGCGGCACTGTCAGGGCTTTCCGACAGTAGCAACACCGGCAACGGGCGCGAAGGTCTGGATCGGTGGCTCAAGGGGCTTGTTCTGGTGGCGGTCATTCTGCCCGGTCTGGCGGCTCTGGGCGGTTTCGCAGTGGAGATTTTCCCGGCTCTTTATCGTTTCCAGGCCTCGTCAGACTTTCTCAGTGGAACGGGCATGTTACTGCTCTTGATAGTCGGGCTGCTTTTGCTGGAGAACCTCTACCGCAATGCCGGGGCAGACCAGCGCTGGGGAACCCGCTATCTGTGCCTGGGCCTTTGTCTGTTTTTTGTTTACGACTTTTTCTTTTATGCAGAAAGCCTTCTGTTCAAGCGATTTGATACAGAGCTTTCTGATGCGCGCCCCTATGTGACAGGCCTTGCGGGACCGCTGATTGCCCTGTCGCTGGCTCGGGTGAGGTTCTGGGCGGTTGACCTTCATGTGTCGCGTCAGGTTGTGTTTCAGTCCGCGACGCTTGTCGGTGCCGGGGTCTATCTCATCGTTATGTCGATGGTCGGTTACTGGATACGCCAGTTTGGAGGAGAAGCCGGAACGGTCTTTCAGGTCGCGTTTCTTGCCCTCGCGGGCATTATGTTGCTGGCGATTTTGGCCTCGGGCAGTTTTCGCTCGCGGCTGAGATTGTTTATCGCGCGACACTTTTACAGTTCGAAATATGATTATCGAGAGGAATGGCTTCGGTTTATCACGACGCTCGGATCGGGTGAGGAAAGCTCCAGTATAGCCCAGCGGATCGTTTGGGCCGTGGCGCCGATTGTTGACAGTACAGCAGCAGCGCTCTGGGTCACGGATCGTGCGGCCGGTGCCTTGCGGCCCGTTGTTTCGTGGAACTATGGCGACAGCCTGAAGTCCCTTGAGCTCGATGACCTGTTTGTCAGGAGCATACGAGAGGCTGGCAATGTGATCGTTCTGGATGACACGGCGCGGGGCTCGAAAATCGACAGGTTGGTGCCGGACTGGATCACATCACAACGTGACACCTGGCTCATCCTGCCGTTGATCTATCGTGGCCGGATGAACGGGGTCTTGTTGCTTGGCCAGCCGCGTGCGCCGCGCGAGCTTGATTTTGAGGATCGCAATCTGTTGTCTACCGTTGCCAGTCAGGCGGCGAGTTACCTGGCCGAAGATCGGGCCGCCGGAGCGCTGGCGGATGCGCGCAAGATGGAGGAATTCAATCAACGGTTCACGTTTGTCGCCCATGATTTGAAAAACATCGTCAACCAGCTGTCTATTCTTGTTGCCAATGCAAAGCGGCACGCCGACAATCCAGACTTTCAGAAGGATATGGTCACGACCGTCGCCAATTCGGTTGATCGCATGAATGGCATGATGAAAAACCTGACGACCCGCTCCGAGGCCGCTGTGGTGCCGGACGGGATTGAAACGCTGGATATTCCCGTTTTTAACCTTGTTGAGGCTCTCGGTGACTTCGCGGCTGGCTGGCAGGCGCAGGGCGCACGGGTTCGATTTGAGTATGATGGCGGCGCGCTTGGTATCGCTACAAAGCGCGATGTATTGGTATCGGCCTTGAACCATATGGTGCAAAATGCCATTGATGCGAGCGGACCGGCCAGTTTGGTCCGGGTTTTGCTTGTGAGAGGTGAGAGAAGCTTTAGTGTCGAGGTGATCGATACCGGGCCAGGAATGGAGCCGGACTTTGTGGAAAGCGTATTTTTTAAGCCGTTCGGGACAACGCGCGAAGGTGGCTACGGCATTGGCGGGTTCCAGATTCGCAGCCAAATTCGCGATCTTGGCGCCAGGCTGGAGGTGCTTTCGACTCCCGGGCAGGGCACAACCATCAGAGTGACTTTCCCGCTGGAGAAATTTGCAGAGAAAACGAACCCTCTTACAGACATTGATCCGCCTCTTACCGATATTGATCAAGGGACCTGATGAGCGAACAAAAACGCAAGATCCTCGTCGTCGAAGACGATCCGGGTATTCAGAGCCAGATGAAATGGGCGCTGGATGATCTGGATGTTTTTGTTGCCAGTGATCGCCTCGAGGCGCTGGCTATTCTTCGCAGGGAGGAGCCCCGGGTTATCATCCTTGATCTGGGAATGCCGCCAGATGAGGCCGGGGTGACCGAGGGGCTTGCGGCCCTCGAGGAAGCCTTGCGGCTTGATCCGTCAACCAAGGTGATTGTTGCATCAGGAAATTCAGAACGGGTTCACGCGGTTGAAGCGGTGCGTCTTGGAGCCTATGACTATTGTTCCAAGCCGGTTGATATTGATGCTCTGAAACTCATCATTGAGCGCGCCTTTCAGCTTTATGATCTGGAGGTCGACTATGATCGCCTCGCCCGGGAGAAAACGGCAGAGCCCTTTGAGGGGGTCATTGCGTCGAGTCCAACCATGCTGAAGATTTGTAAAGGTATTGAGAAGGTCGCCAGCGCCGATGTCAGTGTGCTTTTTACCGGTGAAAGTGGAACCGGCAAGGAAGTGATGGCCAAAGCCCTGCACAGATTGAGCAGCCGCGCGACGGGTCCTTTTGTTGCTATCAATTGTGCGGCGATACCGGAAAATTTGCTCGAGAGCGAACTCTTTGGCCACGAAAAAGGTGCCTTCACCGGTGCGGTCCAGCGGCAGATCGGCAAGGTTGAGGGTGCCGACGGCGGGACATTGTTTCTTGATGAAATTGGCGACATGCCACTTGCCTTGCAATCCAAGGTCCTGAGGTTTCTGCAGGAACGCCAGTTTGAACGGGTCGGCGGTCGGGCCTTGATCGAGGTCGATGTCAGGCTGGTTTCGGCAACCAATATGAACCTGGAGGACGCCATTGGCGACGGCCGGTTCCGGGAGGACCTGTTTTATCGCCTCAATGAGATTTCTTTCCATATCCCGCCGCTGCGCGAGCGTACGGGAGATACGGGGCTGCTGGCCAAATTCTATCTGGCTAAATTTGCGGCCCTCTATGGGAAGAAAAACCGTGGGTTTACCGACGAAGCCCGGGGCGCAATTGACGCTTACGCATGGCCTGGCAATGTTCGGGAGCTTGAGAACAAACTGAAGCGTGCCGTGGTCATGTCCGAGGATGCGCCGATCGAACCGGATGACCTCGACTTGCAAATGGGGGAAGGTGATTTTGTCTTTCCGACCTTGAAGCAAGTCCGTGAGAGGGCGGAACGGGAACTTATCGAGCGGGCGCTGGCCACAAGTGATACCAATGTAACCCAGGCGGCAAAGTTGCTCGGCGTATCAAGACCGACACTCTACGAATTGATGAAATCTCTGGGGATGAAGGCCTGAGGCTCCCAAGCTGGACCCGCAGAGCCCTTTTTGAGGAAAGGAAGAGCGAAATGAGTAGTAAAATTCTGATGAGACGTTTGTCCATGAGTTGTGCCGTGATCATTGTCGCGCTTGGCACGGCCGGAGTGCCTGCGGGGCAGGCTGAAGCTGCAGTAAGTGAAAAGTCGGTTCGCTTTTATGACAAGGCTCAGGACCATGTGAAAAAAGGTGACTTCAATGCAGCCGTGATCCAGCTCAAGAATGCCATTCGCTCGGATGCTGATAATGTCGATGCGAGGGTTCAGCTGGGATCGATCTATCTGGCTCAGGGTAATCCGGAAGGGGCTGAAAAAGAATTCAAGGCGGCGCGGGCTCGTGGCTATGACTCGGGAAAGATTGTTTCAAGCCTTGCCGAGGCCTACATCGTGCAAGGAAAGTTTCAGGACCTGCTGGATGATTTTCAGAACGAGCAGCTTGACGGTGAGCCGCTGGCCATGCTTTGGATTTATCGCGCTCAAGCCCATGTCTCCCTGAATCAGTATGACGACGCTGAAAAGGCGCTTGAGGGCGCGCGGGCGATCAACCCCGACATGCCCGAGATTTATATGGTGAGCAGCTGGCTCCGGCGCACAGCAGGCGATCTGGCCGGTGCCGAAGCTCTGGTTGATGTTGTCCTCAAATCATCCCCTGACAGTCTTGATGCTCTGATGCAGAAGGCCGACCTGCGCCGCATCGCAATGGACAATGAGGGCGCGATCGAGTTTGCGACCAGGGCACTCGAGCAAAATCAGTTTCGAAGGGCGCCGCGGGTCACCCGCGGTATGGCTTATGCAGCTTTGGGACAATTCGATAATGTCCTGAGCGACGCAGAGGTCCTTCTCGAGCGCGACGAACATGACCCGATCGGAGCTTTTCTGAAGGCATGGGGCTATGCGCAAAAAGGTGAAGTTGAAACTGCATTGGCGGCGCTGGCGCTGGGGCAAGGCCTCGAAAACTTTCAGCCCGCTCAATATCTAGGTGCGGCGCTTCATTTGAGATCCGGTGCGCTGCAACAGGCCCGTGTCGAAATTGACAGATACCTGTCAGTGAGCCCGAACAACAAACAGGCTCTAACTACATCAAGCGCCATCTACTATCAGGCCGGTGACTACCAGGCCGCGGCAGACGTGCTGGAGCCGCTCTATCAGGCCGATCCTCAGGATGTGCGGATTGTGACGCTGCTGGCCTATGCCTATGAAAAGACAGGCGATCAGGGCAAGGCCGCCGCGCTGTTTGATGAAGCAATTAATCTGGGTAGCGGCGACCAGGATCTTCAACTTCGGGCCGCTCAGGCAAAAATTGGCTCCGGCGATCTTGAAAGCGGCATGGCTGATTTGATTTCTCTGACGGACTCCGAGAGCGGAGGCGACCGCGCCGCAACGCTGCTTTTTCTGACCCAGCTGCGGGCAAAAGATTTTGCCGGGGCCGCCAGTGCTCTGGATCGACTTGAGACGCTCAAGGGCAGGTCTGCAGAGACTGAGAATTTTCGGGCGTCTCTGGCGCTCGCAAGCGGCGACGTTGCTACGGCTGAAGCGCATCTCAAGAGTTCGCTGGCTCTGCAAGATGATTATCAGGCCGCGCGTCTCAATCTGGCGCGGTTATACCGTACCCGGAAAGATCTTGATGGCGCGAAAGCAGAGTATGAAAAGCTGCTGCGGCAGCAACCAGGGTACCTGGCGGCTGTTACCGGACTTGTCGAGATGGCGATCGAGCGGCAGGACGAGAAAGACGTTATTCGTCTTGTCAACCTTGCCGTCAAGGAAAACCCCGAGAGTGAGAAGGCTCACCTGCTGAAGGTTCAGCAGCTTCTCTCTCTGGGACGCAAGGACCAGGCGCTTACTGCGGCCCGTAATTTCGTTGCCGCGCTGCCGGAAAGTCCAGCGGCCTATGATGCACTTGCTCGCGGGCAGGCTGCCTCGGGCGACGTGACCTCAGCCATCGTAACCTATCGGCAGCTCGTTGCCCGCGTGCCGGACAATGCTGTGGCGCACTTCCGGCTGGCCCAGGTACTGATCGCCAATGGGGACTATACCGATGCGATGTTTGCTCTTGAGAAGGTTCTTGCGCTGGATCCGTCCAGCAATGAAGCACGGCAACAACGCATTGATATGGAGCAGAAAGTCCACGGAGATAAGCGTGGCGTGACCCTGGCGCGCAAGCTTTTTGAAGCGGTGCCCGAAGGCCAGGAACGTGATCTGGCTCTGGGCAAGGCGCTTGCCAAGCTGGGTTTGGTTGATGAAGGCCTTGGCCTTCTCGAACAGACCTTTAAAAAGACAAACGCCAAACCGGAACTGGTTGCTCTTTTTAATGCTTATGACAATTTTGGCCGCCCGCTGAAAGCCCTCGAAGTGATGGTGGATTGGCTCGATGAACATCCCGGAGACTGGGATATCAGGCTCTTTGTGTTCTCTCGATTCATTGGTCTGGCGTACTGGGGCGAGGCAGTGCGGCACGGTGAAGTTCTGTATCAGGCTGATCCGAAAAATGTTGTGGTTCTGAATAATCTTGCCTGGGTGTACGAGAAGGTTGACCGGATTGAAGAGGCAATGGCGCTCGCAAAACAGGCGACTGATATTGCGCCCGGGGTGGCCGAAATTGCCGACACCTACGGGTGGATCCTGTTCGAGCACGGTGATGCTTCTGAAGCCGAGGCGGTCCTTGGCGCAGCCGCGGGAGCGGCACCGGGGAACCGCATCGTTCAATTCCACCATGCCGCAGCGTTGGCAAAGATTGGCCAAAAGGGGGCTGCTGTGGCCAAGCTGAAGGCTCTGCTTGCCGACGGCAGCGAATTTGAAGATCGCGCGGCCGCGACGGCGCTCCTTGGCGAACTGGAATAACCAGAGTGCGCGTGCTTCATGTATTCCCGACTTTTGAGGTCGGGGGGCAACAGATGCGCGCCGCCGCACTGGCCAATGGTATGGCCCGTTTGGAGGGTATGGCCAGTGCGGAGAGCGTAGCTGGAAAAAACCCTCATAACCTGATCCTGTCACTGAACGGTGATATGGGGTGTGCGGATAAGTTCTCCGAAGAGGTTTCGTGGGAAGCTGTTGGCGCGCCAATTTTTCGGTCAGGTTTGCAGCAAGCGGGTCTGATCGGCCGCATCCTCGCGGCTCGAAAGACCATAGCAGCGCTCAAGCCTGATTTGCTGCTCACCTATAACTGGGGGGCGATTGAATGGGCGGCGGCGAACTATTGGCCGCTGTGCCGGCATGTTCATATTGAAGACGGCTTTGGGCGAGAAGAGGCCGAAGGGCAGATCCGGCGCCGGGTGCTGTTTCGACGGCTGGTTCTTTCGCGCCAGTCCCGTGTCGCCTTTCCCTCGCATACGCTTTATGACATTGCGCGTGATATCTGGCGACTGCCCGAGACGAGCCTGCACTATATCCCAAACGGGATTGACCTTGCACCGTTCGGGTCCGTGTCACGCGAAGAGGCACGGCGCACCTTTGCCCTGCCGGGAGACAAACCGGTCATCGGGACCCTTGCGACCCTCAGGCCGGAAAAGAATCTGGGTCGTCTGCTGGAGGCCTTTCACGGGGTTCGCCAGAATATCGACTGCCACCTTGTTATTGCCGGCGATGGCAACGAGCGCGCCGGCCTTGAGGCCCATGCCAGACGCCTGGGGCTGGGCGATGCTGTCAGCTTTCCCGGTTTTATCAAGGCGCCGCACACTCTATTGCCGGCATTTGATATTTTTGCCCTGAGTTCTGACACAGAGCAGATGCCGCTCAGTATTATGGAAGCCATGGCTGCCGGACTACCCGTCGCCAGTCTTGATGTGGGCGATGTACGCCACATGGTGGCACAGGAGAACAAGGATTACATATCAGGCCGGGAACTGCCTGCCCTGACGGCGTCTCTTTTGGCGCTTCTTGGCGGTTCTGCAGACCGCGCGACGATTGGTGCGGCGAACAAGAGATTGGCAGAACATGAATTTGATGCCGAGAAAATGCTTTCTTCCTGGAAGGATTTGTTTATAGACTGACACATTCCGGTCCGCCGGATGTTGGTCGCAGGTTCGTTTTTCATTTTTTTTTGGCGGGACAGATTTTATATCTTTCACCCAACCATCTGACAGCATGGCCCTTTTTCGGGCGGGTCAAATCTGGCGAAAAACTTACTCAAAATTTGCGAATTGGACTCACAGAAATTTAAATCGAGGCAGGTAGTCTTTTGCCATAACAAGGCGAAAGTCTGTTGATCGTTTACATAATTCGCTAGCCCCGCCTCACGGTTTGTCGTGGTTTGGGCCCGAATTTCGGAGTTTGTACACATGGCACCAGGACGACAAAATTTCAGGCACCTCGAAAACGAATTTTTCACCGAGTCTCGATCAGACGAGATGATTTCAAAGCGTTCGTTTGCCGGCAACGTCTATGTAG
Source organism: uncultured Alphaproteobacteria bacterium (assembly GCA_965603015.1). Lineage (GTDB taxonomy): Bacteria > Pseudomonadota > Alphaproteobacteria > M2410 > M2410 > JAUWTJ01. Next base: position 46,505 of record CBFDBJ010000001.1, on the reverse strand, counting down.
AGACCGGGCCTGAGACCGGGCCTGAGACCGGGCCTGAGACCGGGTATGAGGCTGGCTCGTTCGGGGCTGGCGCTGAAGCGCCGGTCAGTGTGCCATGGGGTCTTGTTGGCCTCAATTTTGGTTTCCTCAACTTTGAGTCCCGGGGCGGCTCATTCCGGAATTTCGCCAACGTTGAATTTGGAAATATTGCCTTCGACCTGCCTTTCGTTTTGACACCGGATGTGCAGGCGCCTGCACGGGTCGGTCTTGGCAGCATCAACTATGAATATACCGGCGATATTGGCGTGCTTCACACAGACCTGATGACGCGGGGGCTTGCGGCGGAAGGCGGTTTGCAAGCGGCTCTTGATCGCACGGGCAGCTATCACCTGGCGCAAGACGGTGCAGCGGCGCCGAGCGGAACCGGCCTGAGTGATACGGTGGTTGGCGGCGCCGGCAATGACAGGTTGTTTGGCATGTCCGGCGATGATGTCGTCCTGGGCGGCAGTGGCCAGGATACGCTTTACGGCAATAACGGCGCGGACACGATTTTTGGCGACGGCGGCAATGATACGCTGTCCGGCGGTGCCGGTGCTGACACGCTGGTCGGCGGGACAGGAACCAACACTCTTGACGGCGGAGACGGCGTTGACACGGCGGTCTATGAAGGCTCCTACCTGGACTATGTGATCAGTTTTTCCGTCTCCGGGATCACTGTGAAGTCGCCGGACGGGACTACTGTCAATGACAGCCTCACCGGGATTGAACGAATTCGTTTCGGATCTGATCTATACGAGGTTGATGCGCTGCAGAGCGCGAGCGCTGCCGGGACGGTTCCGGTGCCTCTGGATGCGGCCGACCTGCCAACCATGAGCGTTCCTGGCACCATCACGGCGGAATTCCCCAACGGGACCGACACTTTGCGGGTGCCTCTCGACATTTCGGCGGCTTTGACCGACACTGACGGCTCGGAGACCCTGCAGGTGCGCGTCAGCGGCCTGCCGACAGGTGCAACCTTGAGCGCCGGCGCCGCCCAGAGCGACGGCAGCTGGCTCTTGAGCGCAGGAGACATTGCCGGTGTGACCATTGATCTGCCACCCAGTATCACAAGCGACTTCCAGCTGGCGATTGTTGCCGAAGCGCAGGAGAGCGCCGATGGCTCGATTGCCGTGGTTGACGGCGTTGTGACGGTGGATGTTGTGGCCTGGGCCGGGGCAGCGCCGAGTTCGGTCGGTCCGGTGTCGGATCCGGTGCCGACGCCTGAGCCAACGGTTTCAACCATTCCGCTTGGCGAGGGCGAGATCGTTGTGATCGGCGTTGAGAATAATACCGCGTCCTCGATCGTGGGTGACTACAAGACCTTCGGCCATGTATTCGTTCAGGGCGACCTGCCGATCGGCAAGGGCCTCGTTGCGATTATCGATGGTCTGGAATATCAGGTCCAGGTCGACGTCAAGGCAACCTACGACGACGGATCGGCCAAACATGCCATCCTGACCATGGTGACACCGGCGCTCGGTGCGGGTCAAAGCGTCGATGCCATCCTGACATTGCAGGATACGGGGCTGGCAGGCGCTGATCTTACGACAGCCGACGTGCTTGCGCCCGGTTATGACCTTCAGGTCAAGATTGATCTCGATAACGGTGATGGCACGACGACCAACCATGTTGTTGATGCCGCAACCTGGATGCAGGCCGCGATTGATGCCGGCACGATTGAGACCTGGATCGATGGTCCGTCTGCGTCGGAATTTTCGTTTAACGCCAAGCTCCCGGGCCACGACCATCTGGAATTGCGCTTTGATGTGCGCGTCTACGCCAATGGTGAGGTCCGCACGGATGTGACGGTGGCCAGCGAGAGCACCTATACCGCCGGGATTGAGACCTTCCAGTATGGCGCCACGATTGTCGAGGGCGGCGACATCGTCTTCCAGGATCTCGACATCGCTCACCACCGCAACGCCAACTGGCACACGCAGGTCTGGGCCAACGGCGAGCCGGATGCCTTTATTACCTTCGATGTCGACTATATGGCGGCCACAGGCGCGATCCCGCATTACGATACGAGTTTGGGGGTGAATGCGGCTGTACTCGACGATGGCCTTGGTGCCGATTTTGGGCCGATGGGTAACGGGACAATCCAGACCTATATGCCACAAACTGGCGGACGGGCCGATATTGGCCTTTTGTCTGGCTGGACAGCGCGTTATCTGGTGAGCCAGGATGAGGATGCGTTTGACGTCATGATGGGCAATGCGGACGCTGCTGGCAGCGTGCCCTGGCACTTTGTCGACGAAGCGACGGGCACCTATGTGAGCGTCAGTGATCGTCCTGGCCTTTGGATCGATTATCGCCAATCTGGCGGAACCGACGCGCTGGCAACGTCCTACACTGCGGACAAGGGTGGCTGGACGCCGGATACCTCGCATCAGCCGGCTCTGAGTTTCCTGCCCTACCTGACAACCGGTGACAAATATCACCTCGATAACCTTCTCGGCCAGGCGACGTGGACAATTGCCAAGATTGATCCGGGATTTCGTGCAAGCGGAGAAGGTGGTCTGCTCGTCCTTGATGAGGCGGCGGGTCAGCAGGTTCGAGGGTCAGCCTGGTCATTGAGGACAATTACCGATGCTGATTTTGCAGTGCCTGATGGACATTTACTTGAAAATTATTTTTCGGCGGCTGTTGATTCGAGTCTGAATTTCATGAAGGTTTCTTCTTTGATATGCTCAACTACTCTTATGGCGATGACCGGGGCCGGACATCGCCCTGGATGCAGGATTATCTTGTGTCAGCGCTTGGGCTTGCCGCAGATCGCGGTTTTGATCAGGCCGTGGATTTGTTGAACTGGTCGGAAAACTTCTTTTCCGGACGCTTTACGAGCGCTGATCAGGGGTTCGATCCCTATCTAGGATCCGCGTACCGTTTCCAGATCGACCTTGCAGATGGTTCGGATCGCGCGGATACATGGGCTGAGCTCTCGAATTATACATTTGGATTGGACCCTCTTGAGCGAACAACATCTATAGCCGATGCTTCTCATGGTACTGATTACGTGGCCTCTGCTGCTGCTGCTTTGGCGACATTGATTACGTATACGCAATCCACTGCCTCAGTCGAAGCTTATGGCTTTTTGATGGCAGATGCTTATGATTCCGGCGCGTTCAGCGCGGCCAATACCCACGGTTATCTGAGCTTGCCGAGATGGCTCTTGATGCCGAGAATGTCCGACGGGTCCTACCTGGATCACAGTAATATTCATGTTGGAAGCTCGTGGACGGGGAACAGTCAGAACGAAATGCTGATAGGGGATAACGCTGCCAATATCATTGCGGGCGGCGCCGGCGCCGACTGGCTCATCGGAAATGGCGGTAATGACAAATTGTCTGGCGAAGCGGGCGACGATATTCTGATCGGCGGATCGGGTGCTGATGAGTTCGCCTATTCCGGATCTGGGTTTGGTGCGGATACGATTAGTGATTTCGACGTGCTTGAAGACAGTTTGATGTTATCGGCATCTATGGGCGATGGCACGCTGACGGCCGCTGAAGTGACTGCGGCAATGACAGCCGTTGCGGAGGGGGTTTTGATTAACTTTGGCAGCGGGGACCAAATCCTGTTGGAGGGATTGCTTGAAGCCGATATTGCCAAAGTGGACTTCACCATCGGCGGTTAAAGTCTGTTGATTTCATATCGGAATCGTCAGTGACGCCATGGTTGCTTCCTTAATCTTTCTGACGTAAACCAAAGTGCCGTATCAGGACTGAGGTTTACCCTAATGTTGATTGATAATCCTTCATTTTTCAAGGTGACCAGAGAGCTGGATGGCTCTGTCACCAGCGTCGGTCAAACTCAATACTCCTTTGGCTACAATCAAAGTGGAGCGGGGGATTGTTCCGGGTTTTCTGCATCCTGGCGATGGTCCGGAAATCAGCTGGAAGTAGAGGGTGATAGATACGGAATGGTTCCCCTTTACTATTCGCAGTGGGGTGCAAATTTTGCGATTTCAGACTCAATTGACAAGCTTCTGGACTTGGGGGCGCCGCGCGAGATTGACGCTTTGGCGCTGGGGTTATTCGTCAGGCTCGGATATCACATTGGAGGCAAGACTTCTTTCAAGCACATCCAGGCTCTGTCGCCGGGAGGCAGGATAGAGTGGCAGGAAGGCTCGCTCAAGCTGGAATCCAGCAAGCCGGATGTTGGGAGATTTGACGGGACCCGCGATGAAGCGATAGAGATTTTCCTTGACCTTTTTTCACAAGCGATTGACGAGCTTCGACCTGAGGGGCGACTGGTGTTACCTCTTAGCGGCGGCAGGGACTCGCGTCATATTCTTTTGGAACTGGCAAGGCAGGGGCGGCTTCCCGATCAATGTGTAACCGTTGACCCGCTTCCTCCACTACCAGGCGAGGACAAGCGTATTGCAAAGTCACTTGCATCGCGGGTTGGAGTGCGCCATGTGGCACTGCCCAGGAGTAGTCGTTGGCTCAAAGACGAAAATCTGAAAAACCAGAACACAAACTATTGTGCTGATGAGCATGGCTGGCTAGTGCCTGTCGGAAGATATTTGTCTACTGAAGCAGACGCTATATTTGATGGGTTTGGTGGAGGAAACCTGGCAGCTAATCGCTTTCAGAGTCCTGCTTTTGAGCAATTAGTTCGGGAGCGGCGAACAGATGAACTTGCAGAAGAGTTTCTTTCGGAGCGAAATTCTGTCCTTAGCAGTGCAGTCCAGAGGCTAATGATTTCTCGCGATTTGAATTGTAAGATTGAGTATATTGATCTTGCCCACGAGTTGGCGGTCGAGCTGAAACTTTGTATGGATTTACCCAATCCACTAGCCTCTTTTTCGGTTTGGAATAAAGCACGACGAGAGATAGTGTTATCTCCGCTTCGAATTTTAAGCGACGGGACGGACGTAAGTATGCCGTTTCTTGTACCGCGGTTGTTTGATTTTCTAGCTTCTTGCCCCTTCGAATTTTTCCATCGCAGGAAGTTTCAAGAAGATGCCATTGGACAAGGATATCCCGCGTATAGCGATATTCCCTTTGAGGACACCGATGTCGTAGAGCCTGTTTCACAGATGCATTGGCGTCTGCAGTCCACGTCTCTATCCTGGTTTCTGATGAAGCATCTGTCATCTGAAGTTCTGAATACAAAGAAAGTCTTACCGCGAGTTATCCACAATGCAATAAAGTTCAAAAGTGATGAGCCTTGGCTGCGTCCTCAAATGATTGTCTATCTTGCCCAGTTGGGTCAGCGAGCGACGGTGTAACAGTTTGAATATACTCAAGGAGAAGTCCTAAATGATATTTCCCTGGTTGACTGACGTGGTGATGGTCGTCTTGATGATGGCCGTCTTGATTGTTGTCGGTGTCAATTATTTGTTGGTCAGAAAGATCTTTTGGAAAGTGAGATCAATCCAGGTCGACCTTGAAGAGACCATTGTTACGTCGGTTTTGGAACAAGGGCGCCAACAGGAAATTTTGCTTCAACTTTGCCAGTTGCTGGATTGGCCAATCGGATCGCTGCCTCCAACCCGGGACTGGGCTGCTTCACCGGACTTTTTGTATGAGGTGGCGCGTACGGTTCTCAAAGAAGCCCCGGATGTGGTTGTTGAACTGGGCGGAGGCGTGTCCACGCTGGTCGTCGGCCGGTGCCTTGAGCTGAATAGGAAGGGTAAGCTTTATAGCTTTGATCATGAAGAAAGTTATTTGCAGGAAACAAGAGACAGACTCGAGGAAAAAGACTTGAGCTCATGGGTCGAGTGTCGGCACGCACCACTTTCCGATGTTCACTGTGGTTCTGACAGTTTTTGCTGGTATGCTTTGGAAGATCAACCGAAAAAAATTGACATACTGATTGTTGATGGCCCTCCGGAGTATCTTGGAGATCTCAGCCGATATCCTGCCGGGCCAGTCCTGTTCCCTGCCATAAGAGACGGCGGTCTCGTTTTCCTTGATGATGCTGACAGGGTGATGGAGAAGAATGTTGTCCAAAAGTGGAGAGCTGAGTTTTTCGAATTCACTTTTAAATCAGTCAGAGCGGAGAAGGGTATGGTTTTGGGTGCAAAGGCGAGTTCAAAATAGTGTATTTGTAAGAGTGTGACAGGGCTAAGATTTGGAGCTCCTGGTTCGGAATTTGGGTAGGTATTTGACCAATCCTTTGATTTCCTTTCCGAGGGGGTGTTCGATTTTTCTGAATGAAAGCAACCAGAAAATTGCGACAATGAATCCTGTGACAAGTAGCTCCAGGAGTTTCGGAGCGGCAATAAATGTAAACCCGAAAGTCAATGCACCACAAAGGGCGATTGGTATAATGCTCACGAGAAAACTTCCCTTTAGAGAAAGCAGATGTTCTTGAGGCGTCAAGCCAATTGACGACTTTAGTTGAGCGTGGACGATTACTACGGCGACAGTGTGTGTTATCACAATGGCCCAAGCCACGGCCTCAAGATTGATTGTCGCCGCCGCAAGAATGAGGGCGACTCGCAGCGGCTGCAAGATAATATCACGCACGAGGTTTTTCTTGATTTCTCCCAGGGCAAGGAAGAATCCGGGAGAAAAGGAAACTGGAGAATAGATAATAGCTCCAATACAGAGGATCTTGGCAGCAGGTATACTTGCCGTCCATTGATCGCCGAAAATAATATCAATGATGTTGCCGGTTATAATCATGACAGAGCCGAAAAATGGCCAGGCTATACCTGTGATCAAAGAGACTGTTTTGAGGTAATCGATTTTGGCGGCCTGTCTGGAGTGGCGCGCAGAATCGGCCAGGTAGGATTGCGCTACAGGATAGAGTGCCTGCTGCACGCCGGTTTGAAAGAGCCTGACGATGGTTTGAGCGCGACTGAAGTAGGCGACTGCTGACATTGACAATACGCGACCCAGAATCAAGTCTGGAGCATAGATTCCTATTTGAGCGATTATGACCCAGCCGGCAGACATGGAGCCAAAGCGAAAAACTTCGCCAAGATTTTTTATCGTCGGCATATAGAATATTTCTGTTGGGCGAATTGCGGCAACCAGAATAACTCTGAAAAGTGACCTTACCACGGCGCCCCAGGCCAATGCCATGAAACTGGCCCCCATGTAGGCAAGTATGATCGCTGTTGCGGCGCCGACGGCCGCTGATGCAGCTTCGATGGCGGAGACTGCCCCGAACTTCATATCTCTGCGTAATAATGCGTTTGCAACGACACCAAACGGAGTCACCACAAAATTAAGTGATAACAGGGACAGAACCGAGACCATTTCCGGCGAGTTATAGAATTCTGCAACTGGATTGCGAGACAGAATTATCGCAAGGGCCAAAACCCAGGAGGTAATAGCTGAAATTGTAAAACTTGCCCTGAGATCGTGCTGTCGGATCTCTTTCTTTTGAATCAGGTAGTCACCAACGCCAAATTCCCTGAGGACTCCGGCCAACAGGGTAAAAGTGACGCTAACAGAAAAGAGGCCAATCTCATCAGGGGACAGCAGGCGTGAAATTATCACGACGCTTGTCAAGCTGATCAAAAGCCCCGCATACCTGCCTAACAGTGAAACGACAATTGCAAAGCGAACTTGACTCACGGTGTTTCTCTCTGAATAGACTTGGCCTCAAAAATCATGCCGCGTAGTTCTCCGTAGCGCCAGATGGTTTGCGCGTTCTTTGCGCTATTTGAATAAAAGCGTGATGTGAGAGTTTGAAGTCGGGCAACGATATACTTGCGCCAGATCCAGCGAGGAACTCCAAAAATGCATGGAACAGACCGTTCCTGTATTAGTTTTACTTGCTCATTTCGAAGTCTTGCACGGCCATAGCGGAAAGCACGGGCGCTAATCCAGTCTATGGTTAATTGATGATCTCGGATGATGTGTTCCACTTCGGCCTCGTTTACCCAATAAGCCTGATGTCCCTGTTTTGCCATTCTGAGTAAGAACTCCGTTTCACTACCCATGATGTACTGACCTGCACTAGGTCCCACATTTCCATCAAATCTATTTCCTAGGTTGAAAAGGCTTGCTCGGACGGCCATATTGGGCCCCCAAATATTGTCTGCACTCGTTGGGCCGGTTGGATGCCTGTTCGCTGTGATCGCAAAAGCCGGTCCGGACGGAATGAGGGTGGCAAGATTCCTGTCACCTGATGCTGGCCAACACGGGCTAATCCGACCCCCGAACAGATCGACATCCGGGTTCGTATCTGCCGCAGAGCGTAGCGCCATGAGCCAGTCCGATTTGGGCAATACATCGTCATCGGTAAAGATGATGAGGTCACCTTCGAACCGATCCAGGACAGAATTGAGTGCATTATTCTTACCCCGTTTTATCTCTTGATGGATTTCCAACGGAAGTTGGTTTTGGAACTCGCCCAATATTTCAAGTGTTGAATCCGTGCTGGCATTGTCAACGACGATGATTTTCCATCCACCTGTTGGTGGGATGACCAAAGTGAATTGCCGTAAGGTATGGCCGATTGTTGTTGCACCATTGTATGTCGCGATTACTACTGTAAGCATGCATGTTCTCTCTTCGTCGCGAGTTCCAGCATTTGAGCGGGGTGGTCCGGGGTCGTGGTTCCTGTTTGCATGAACTCAATCATTTTGTGATTGAGAAGGGCTCGTTTGTTGAGATCTCTCCACAGACGGCGGTCCGCTGTCTGTCCGCTCCCCCGGGCGTCAAATTTTCGGATGATGTCAACCAGCGCGGCGGGGTCATTCTCCTTGAGCACAAGGCCTGCGCCAGTTTGTTTTACGATTTGGGCGCTTTGACTTGTCGAGCCATAGACCAGAATATTCTTGTCCAGTGCAAGATAGTCAAACATCTTCAACGGGATGACGCTCTCGTTTACTGTATTGGCCAACAGCAAGAGAATCTCGGAACTTTGCATTTGCCGCGTTGCCTCGGCCGGTGAAACCGGCGGACTAACGTTTATGCGCCCAGGCAAGACCTTATCAAGACGTTGCATGAGTGCCAGTGTTTCGGGGGGCTGGCGACCAGTTATTTGCACGGAAATGTTTGACAGATCCTCTGGAAATGTTTGGGCGGCCTCGACGAAGCAAGTCAGGAACGGATCCAGAGGAGATTGGGGGCCGGAGTTCCCGACAAAGGAAATCAATCCGGCCTGGCTGTTGTTTGGCGGTGCCGCCTCAGCGCCCACAGGTTCGCACCCAAGCCCGCAAAAAAGGGCGGGCTTTTCATAGGGTACGAGACCGCTGTTGATGTAGGCATCCCGCTTGCCGGGGGTGACAAAAACCAGTCCCGATGCTGCCTCAATTGCTCGTCTTTCCCAGTGTTCGTCATAAGAAGTGGAACGGATGAATTCAGGAGTGTTGACCGTCCATTCGTCCTGATAGTGCAGGAAAAGCCGGGGCTTCTTGTTGAAGTATTGATGGATCAGTGTCGCTGCGGCAAAATTGGAAAACCGCGGACCAGATACGAAGATGGTGTCGGGTGGTGAGTCGACCAGCGCGCGGATGCCAAGTTCAGCCATAACAATTGCGGTCTCGATTCCGCCGTCGATCTGTTTGATCAGCTTCTGCGAAGTCTTTGAAAGCGAAGCTGCATCTGCGCGCAAAACGGTGACGTTGTTCGGCAAGGCAAACTGTGAGGCGTCCGCATCCGGCCAATGGCCTTCCTGATCGATGCCGCAAAGCACCGTGACCTTGTCAAAGGGTTGCGCCGCGTCTCGAGCCATGGAATAGGGTGAGTGGACACTTGTGGCATAAAGAGGCGGAAACGTCCAGGCGATCACCAGCAAATGACTTGCTTCGGTTTGCGTGTTTACGGCTCTTGCCAGCTCCAGCTTTCGAAGCCGACGGCGAGCGTCTATAGATCCGGCAAGTTTGGCGATCAAAGTCAATCAAAGCCTCAAGAGTTTCGTGGTCGGGGTCACATGGACGCTAGCGTTTCATTCAAACGTGGCGACTTCCTTTTTGGAACTCGGCTTCGCTGAGCAGCGGCTGGACGGAGACCCGGTGCTCCAGTTTCAGACCGGCGCCAGTCACAAGATTGTCGAGATCAGATCGTTCCAGAGGGTAGGACGCCGGGGACTGGTTGCGCAGGAGTTTTTTCAAGGACCGTCTGAAGCGGTGCCAGGGGGTGGAGACGGACTGGTTAAAAATGACAGGACCTTCGGTCAGGCTGGAAACTTTCTTCAGGAAGTCAATTTGTTCTGCCAGCGGGAAATGCATCAGCACGCGGGCGCACAGGACGGCATCGGCGTTGAACTCGCCGGGTTCTATGGATTTGACATCTCGCACATGGGCCTCAAACCGGTCGCCAAAGCGCTCCAGCTTGCGTGAGGCCACGTCGAGCATGGGAGCGGAGATGTCGATGCCAATCACTCTGTATCCGGCTTCCAGCAGCGTTTCTGCAAGGCGCCCGGTGCCGCAGGGGGCATCAATGATGGTTGCGCCGACGGGCAGTCCGGCAAGAATTTTGCGCAAGGCTCTTTTCTCAAGGGCATCAAAGATGCGGCCGGCCAGTGAGCTGAAGCGCGTGCGGTCATAGTCCTCGGCGATGGCAACGTCCTGGTACCAGTCGCTCGGGTTCCAGTTTTTGCGATATCCCGGCTCGAGGGGTTCGATCGCTGTGGCGGGGTGTGCTCGCTCGCTCAGGATCTCCATACTATTGTTCCTGTCTTGCCGTGAGGCGTCTGTGGGGTGGTCAGTGCAATATGCTCTGAGCTGGTGGGGGTCGAACGTGTAGTGCGACGCGAGGCGTTCGGCTTCGGGGGATGGCGATTGAGGTCCTGTCCCTGTTCTGGCGCTGGACTGGCGGGCACTGGACTGGCGGGCCAGCCTTCGCCTCAACATATCTCCTGCGGGACTGGCGCTGATCATATCCACGAGGCGGCCTGCGCCCATCTTGCGTGCGAGCCTGCGGCTGCGCCCGAAGGCCGAGACCTGAATTTTCTGGCCCAGCGCCGGACTGTCGTAATCTTCATCGACTTCGAGGAAACGCAGAATAGTTTTGAGGTAGGCGCGATCATCGGCGACAAGATCGTCGTAAAACAGAAGAAGGAAACGGTCTTTGGGAAAGTGTTTCAGGATCGTTTCAATCTGATCGGCGTATTGGCCGCGCTCAATGATCAGCGGGTCATCCTTGATTGCTTCGTCAAGTGATGTCCAGCCAAATTTGACTTTGCGGCTGTTGTAGTAGCTCAGGGCTCTTGCCACAGGCTCGCGGACGCTCATGATGATTTTGATGTGCGGGAGTTCCCGGGCGACCCGGGGCAGGATGTCGGTCAGGCAATAGCTCGTGGCGATTTCGCCAACAGCTTTGGCGCCCGGTTTAAGAGGGCCGTACTGCTCCAGATACCATTCCATGCCGTCGTCATAGTTGGAATCAAAGAAGTAGGTTTGTTTCTGTGGCGGCAGGTGAATTTCGGGATGACCGCGCAAAGCCCTGTCGACCCACGTCGAGCCACAGCGCTGACATCCGACCATGAGGAAGGTGATATCTTCTGCGCTTGCCTTGCGGGCACCCGACGGCTCGGGATCACGGGGGCGGGCTGACATGGCTTCCTTCAGTGTCATTACGGGTCTCAGGTCCTGATTCATGTTACAATACGGGGCGCTTCCGGGCCGGCGGCGCGGCAAGGAATGCAATTCTCCTGAACATTCGCAAGTATGATGCCATAAGCGGGCCGGCTCTGACCTTTCGACATTGTGTCTTTTAATGAGCGATCAAGCAAATACTGATAGGGTTCCGGCGTTCGCATCCCTGGTGCCAAACCCTGTCCCTGATTACGGAAAATCTGCACAATCGAATGACCCACAGCTGGCACATACGTCCAAAGGCTTTGGCCAAGGAGATGCTTTACCGGACCGGAGGGCTGGGCGCGCTGCACCGGCGGCGGAACCGTGAGACATTGACTGTCCTGATGTTCCACAGGGTCATAGATCCTGACGCGCCCGCATGGCAGGGCGCGAACCCGCTGTTTACCATGTCGACCGGGTTTTTTGATCGGCTGCTGGGGTTGATCAAGCGCCACTACACTCCGGTCGGACTTGAGGCGGTTGCGCGTGCGCAGCGCGGTGAGGCTGTGTTGCCGCCCCGGGCGCTGCTGGTGACCTTCGATGACGGCTGGGCTGACAATGTGGAGTTTGCTGCGCCGCTGCTGAGACAAGCCGGGGTGCCAGCCGTGTTTTTTGTTGCCACCGGCGCTGTCAAGAGCGGCGAGGCGTTCTGGCAGGAGCGGCTGTTCGCATCGCTCATGGTGGCCGGTGAGGGCTCGGATCAATGGCTGACATTGGGGCAAACCCTGGGCGTTGATGAGGTTCTCGGCGACAGCAATTTTCCCCGGAAAGTCATGCGTCTTGTATCGTGCCTTGAAAGCCGCGGCGGGCATGCGGGCCAGGAGTGTGCCGCGCAGTTTTCGACGATGGATGATCGCTGGATGCCGCGGATGATGACGCCGGAAGATGTTACACGCCTTGCCGAAGACCCGCTGTTCGACTTCGGCACGCACGGGGTCAGCCACACGCCATTCCCGGCCCTTGAAGACCCGGGTCTGGAACTGGTTCAGTCCTGGGACGACCTGTCGTCATGGTGTACACCGCCCGTCAAGAGCCTGTCTTTTCCGCACGGGCACTATACAAGTGAAATTCTGGATCAGGCAAAATCAACCGGTTACGAATTGATCTTTGATTCTGACAAGACGTTATGCGGAACCGGGGACGGAATTAATGTGCCAGCCTGTGGTCGATTTGAAATTCGTCCGCCGGGGTCCGATCCGTCTAATTCCGACTATGGCCGACATTTGGCAGATGACTTCGATGCCGGACGCATTGCAGCAGAGATGTTTTTGCGTCCGGTCGCCGTGAAGAGTACCAGGGGAAGCACAGGATTGCGATGACGCTGTCGGACGAGCCTCACTACCAATTTGAAACAAAACGTCCCGGTGAACTAACCGAGGCCAAGATCATTGCATGGGCGCGGGCGCTGGATGATGCAGAAGATTGTGACAGCGCGTTTTACAGTTATACTTTTGCAAAGGCCGCACAGGACGCGGGGTTCGATGTCCATGTGACGACTGCCTGTAATGACGCAGGAGAGCTGGCAGGCTTGTTTGCCTTTCAGAAAAATCCGGGGCTTGAGGGAGTTCTTGGATTGGGCCAGCGTGTCGGCGGCGAAATGAGCGACTATTCGGGGCCGCTTCTGGCAAGGCAGCCTGCAGGAACGCTCTCGCCACCCGATTTCTTTGCGGCTTCCGGTCTCAAGCGATTTGAAATTGATCACGTTCCGGCGCGTCCTCAGGGGCGCGGGGAAGATCTTGTCGATGCGCCGGGCGGGCCGGTGACCAGTATGGCGTCCGGGTTTGACCATTGGTGGGCGCGGTTTTCCGAGGAGAAAAAATCTCGAGCAACCGATCTGGCGCGAAGGCGGCGCAAGATCGAGCGGGAGTACGGAGATCTGCGGTTTGTGCTCGAAGTTGACAAAACCGACGAGCTGCTCGACAAGATTATCGATGAGAAATGCCGGCAATATCGTGAGCGCGGTGCTGCCGATGTTTTCGAAAACGAACAGAACCGCAAGCTCCTGCACCGGCTCTCGCGTGAAGACCACCGGCAATGTACGCTTGTCCTTTCAACGCTTTACGCCGGCGAGACCTGGGCGGCCTTTCATATTGGACTGCGCTGTGGGCCAGTGTTTCATTACTGGTTTCCGGTTTTCAACGACGATCTGAAGCGCATGTCGCCGGGCCGTCTTCTCATTCTGGAAATGCTTCGCGCGATGCCGGACGGGGGAATGAACCTGCTTGACTATGGCCTTGGGGAAAGTCGCACCAAACTCGAGTTTGCAAATGGCACGAGACGCTTTGTGAAAGGAAGCTGGAGCGCGGCCGGTGTTGGCGGGCTTGTTGCCAGGAGTTTTCAGAGCCTCAAATGGCGGTTGGGATAGTCGTCCGAGGATGACCTGACCGCCGGAATACTCGTTCTCAGGTCTTTTGCCGCGAGGCAAGCCGTGAAAGGAGCCGCCAGATTTGCTCCTCCGGGCCAGCTTTGCCTGAAAAGAAGCGCCAGCTGCACAGCAGTGTTGTGACAAAGGATAAAGCTCCTATGAGCACATCGCGCAGAAGTTCGAGCGCCAGCCAGCCCGCGTCAAACTCTTGCGCTATCCGAACGGAGATGATCATGGCGAGACTGGCAAGCAGGGGGCGCCAGCTTGCTTCCAGTAGAGACGCAAAGGATACGATGCCGCTCCTCAGAGGATAAACCAGCGAAGCGGCAAGAAGATACGCCGACAAGGCAATGCGAACCTGTGCCAGCGCTTCAAAGTCGAAAGTCGCCGCGACAAGGAGAAAGATCGGCAGGAAGAGAACAAGAGCACCGAAGTAGATGAGAGCCAGGCGGCGCTCTTCGCCGATGACCAGGAAAATCGGCCTGAGACCGAGGGCAATGCCGCCCGCCACGGCAGACAAGGCAATCCATTCAAAGAATGGAATGGCGTCGAGCCATTGTTGACCGAGAAAAAAGCGGACGAACGGATCGGCAATCAGATACATGCCCAGTCCTGTCGCACAGGAAACGGCAATGATAAGGGATAAGCTGGCCGTCAGGGCCTCCTTGACCGATGCCGTGATGTCCGACTGGTTTGCGAAGGCCGGCAGGATGACACGGTCGAGGGGCTCAATCATCTCGCGCGTTGGCATCGTCGCAAGATCAGAAGCTACTGAGTAGGTGCCAAGCTGATCGGCAACCCCGAACACTCCGGCCGCAAACTCGTCGCCTCTGCGCTCAAACATTCGCGAGGTGTCCAGAACGATCAGCCATTTTGAAAAATCCCAAATTCCGCGTGCGCGTGAGAGGTTGAATTTCGGACGAAATGGAGACATACGGAAACTGAGAAAAACCACAAACAGTGCCGAGAGTGGCGCCGAAATTGCGAGGGCGTAGTAATTTCGAATGGTAAACGCCATTGCGAGCGTAATTGCGATTTTGCCAAGTTTTCGGATTATCCAGTAACGATACTCCGTCCGGAAGTCGAGGGCCCGCCTGAAGTTGACAGTTCCGATATTTTCAAAACTGATGAATATCGGCGCCAGGGCCCCGATGAAAAACAGGGTCTGCAATCTGGGTTCATCGAAGACCCAGACGAACAGCGGAGCCAGGAGAATGATCAGGATGGCATTGGCAATGCCAACGCAGATTTGAAGTGACCAGGCGCTGTTGTAATCCTCATCGTCCGGGCTCTTTGCGCGCGCTATCGCGTGGTCGACGCTGCCGTCGGTCAGTGTTGTCACCAGGCCAATGACAATGCTCGACATGGCGATAAGCCCGAAATCCTCCGGGGCCAGCAGTCTGGCAAGAATGACAACGTTGAACATGCCCAGAATACGGATTGTCCAGCGCATCGCCGCCATCCAGCTCAGGCCGCGCGCCAGGTGGCGATGTATGTCATTGTCCTCTGAAATCTGTTTTCTCCCCTCTACCCCATCCTGACATCAACCATTACATTTGCTGCTGAAACGCTTTAAAAAGACTTTCATCGCATAGTATATTTTATGGCATCGGACAGTATCAATCGTGGCAGTGAAGAGTACGTGCCATGGCAATGGAAATCTGAATTCATGATCCCTCGCAGCACTTCATCCCCAGAGCCTGTGTTATGACAAGAAGTGATCCGCTCATCAGCGTCATTGTTCCAACCTACAATGCGGCAACAACGGTGGAGCGCGCTCTTGCGTCAGTTGTCGCGCAGAACTATGAAAATCTCGAAGTGATCGTCGTCGATGATGCCAGTATTGACGGCACGTCTGACCTTGTTATGCGGTTTGAAGAGCTTGATATCAAGTTTTTCCAGTCGCAAACGAACCTTGGCGCTTCCGGGGCACGCAATCTGGCAATTGAAATGGCGACGGGCGACCTGCTGGCTTTTCTGGATGCTGATGATGAGTGGCTCGCGGGCAAGCTCACGGCCCAGGTGGCGGCCTTTCTCTCCCGTCCCGATTCGATTTTCGTTACCTGCGAGGCAAGCCTGCTTGGCCCTGGCGGTAAATCCCTGGGTCTGATTAATCCAAACCGGAAACGACCTGAAGGGCCTGACGGCTGGAAAGCCCTGCTGCGGCAACCCTGTGTGGCGACCCCTTGTGTTCTTGCGCGGCGTGACAAGGTTCTCCAGGCTGGATTGTTTAATCCTGAACTGGCCAGTGGTGAAGATCAGGACTTATGGGTTCGATTGGCAATGCTCGGTTCTGTCGTTCACATTGATGAGGTTTTTGTCAATGTCTATGATACCGGCTTCAGTCTTTCGAAGAGAGAGCGATCCAGCTCGGCCGAAGCGATTTTGCCGATTATCCAGCAGCGTATCGAGGAGAATCGTCATCGGTTGAACGACGCGGAAATCAAGACAATTCTGGCGCATCGCTATCAGAGTGTCGGGCGCATCTACGCTGAATCCGGACGGCACAAGGAGGGGTTTGAGTATCTTGGAAAGGCGGCGTCCCTCGGGCTTGATTCGCTTGGCAATCTTGCCTATCTGCTTAATTCGACGCAACCGATCAAGAGGCTGAAACATATTGTCAGCCCACATCGGCTTGGACGTGAGCACGAAGTTACCCTTGATGAGAAGGTCCAGCCAAGTCTCGTCGTTGTCGTGGATACAGAAGAAGAGTTTGACTGGTCGAGACCTTTTTCAGCATCGAATCGGTCCATCGAATCAATTCTCTATCAGGATGAAACCCAAGCCTTGTTTGAAAAATTTGGCGTCAAACCGACCTACGTGCTGGACTACCCGATTGTTGAAAACAAAAAATCTGTTGATGTTATCAAACGCTACTTTGAGCCTGGTAATTGCATGATCGGGGCTCATCTTCAGCCCTGGGTCAACCCGCCCTATCTTGAAGAACAGTCGAATTTCAACTCATACCCTGGCAATCTGTCCTTTCAGTCCGAGTACAGGAAACTCAAGGAGCTGACGGAGAAGATTGAGCAGGAATTTTCCCATCGACCAACCATCTACAAGGCCGGGCGATACGGCTTTGGACCATCAACGCCAAAAATCCTGAAGACGTTGGGGTATCAGATCGACCTTAGTATCGTTCCTCATACGGATTTTTCGGAGGTTGAAGGGTTTGATTTTTCGAGTTTTGTTAATGCACCGGTCTGGCTCGGGGATGATCTGGACCTGCTGGAAATACCCTTGACTCGTGGATTTTCCGGGCTTCTGGCCCCGCTTGGCCCGCGAGTGTTTCAAGATATTAATGGCCCCCTGGGGACGCGATTGCACCTCCCGGGACTGCTTGCCCGCACCGGTCTTCTCGAGAGGATAACGCTGACGCCGGAAGGCATTTCGTTTGAGGAAATGAAACGCCTGACGATGAAAATGAGGGCGCGGGGGCGCCGAATCTTCAGTCTGACCTATCATTCCTCGACCTTGATGCCCGGGGGTAGTCCTTATGTGACAACAGATGAGGACAGGGCCGTCTTTGTCAAAACCATAGAGCAGTATCTGGAGTTCTTCTTTGATGAATGCGGCGGCCAGGCGTCAACCCCGGACGAGCTGCGGGAGCAGGCTTTGCGTCATAGAAATGAACCAGTCTCGCGTTGAGCCGAACGGAGAGCACACTGGTTGTCAGGTCGGAAACTTGCGCACTAACCTTCCTATCTCGACCCTGATACACAATGCGAGGTATCTGGATGCGAGATGTCGGTTCTTTCTCTCTAACTGTTCGGCATAAAGAATAACAAGTTTCTGTAGCCGTAGCCAGTCGAGCGGCAGCCGCGAGACGGGTTCAGCCGTGTGCTCATAAGCTCGTAGGAAAAACTGCTCCAGGTCGTTGAGATGCGCACGTAACCTTATTCCTCGAGGGTGATAGAGATCGAGAGCGAATTGATTTAGAAAATGAGCGCAATCATGCACTGCGGCGCCCTCCCACTTCAAAGCCGCATCAATCGTCCACGTTACAGGGCTGGCAAGAAGCAGATTTGCGGGTTTGAAATCGCCGTGCAAAATTGTGACAGGAAGATCGAGTTCTTGAACGTCAGCCGCAGTTTTTAATAGAAGATCGAGTGCGGGTTTGATGGACTTCGGCGCGCTTTTCCCGCCAAAGGCCAAATCAATGTCATGCATAAAGTCAGCGGTATCAAGGACCTTTTCCATGATGTGAGTATCGCCGTGCAGATGACCGAGCATTTCGCCACATGTGTCCAGCCCTTCTCGTATCGCGGCGATGGATGTTTTGCGATCCAGACACATGTGTTGCAAGGAAGGCGCTTCAATCCAGCTCATCACAATAATCCCCTCGTCCTCAATTATGGCAACGGGTATTGGCGACTTAAACTGTTGCTGGCGACCGAGAATATCGGCCGCCTTTTTGAGGGCGGCAAATTGTTCTGCGGCTTCGATGGGTGATGTGCATTTGACCGCAACCGGAGCATCGCTGCCTTCAGGGAAAGCCTGATAAATCTGTGATGCTGTGGTTGTAATCAGTGGGCCAACAACCCTGCAGGTGTGCCACGTCTCGGCGGGTTGCATTTTCCGCCGCAGGATCTGCTCGACTGTCTGGCTGGATAATTCTGTCATGGACTTTATGCACTCAATTGGCGGACCGACGTGGATCCAATTGTCTCATCAACGATCCATCGACTTTATGGGTCGAGCCTGTCTGAATTTGAGTCAATATACCGGTTACAACTACCAGGATAAAATAGAGATCGTAGTAAGCCATGGACAAAAAGGCGCCACCTACCCAAAACCCGATCAATGACAGTTTAAGTGCAAGTGTGATGTCAATAATCCAGTCGTCACGCTGTGTGCCAGGAGGGGAACGAGACAGACGTTGAGTGTTTCTCCAGGCAAGGAGCGCGATCGAAAGGTAGATGAACAGGCCAACGAAGCCATGGTCGCCCAAAACCTGGAAATAGATGCTGTGGGCTGCTTTCGAAGCCCCAAGGATCGAATCCGGATTATGTGAAAAATAGACATCCGGGCGTTCAATGGCGGTAAAACCGGCTCCCGTCAAGGGATCGGCTTTCGCCATATTGAAAGATGTTCTCCAGGCATCAAGCCGCCCCTGTGCGGATCGATCCTCCGAGTATTCACCAATGGTTTCCATTCGGTCAAACCATTGGTCGGGCAGCAGGATGAATGTGAGGCCGCCAATAATGACGGTAGCGGCGATTGATTTGATCTGTCTCCTTGTGAACATCCAGTAAAGGGCCATCGCGGCAAGGGCAACAAAGGCACCTCTGGAATATGATATGAGGACGCTAATCAACGTCAGTGTTGATGCGCCTGCGACAGCCCAGCGCGTGAGTTTATGCTCGGATTGTCTGAACAGGAAATAGCCAACCGGCAGTGTCATTGTGAGTGCCAGGGCGAGATGATTGTTGTCTGCGATATGACTGGATGCGGGGCCGTATACCAGATACCGCCCGCCGGAGAGTATCGAAAATCCGCCTCCCTTCACTCCCCAATAAGCCAGTGAAATGAATATAATCAGGAGCAAGGCATGAATGCGGAGGCGGGTATTGAGAACCGTCGCAACCAGAAAAATCAAGGTAAGGGTTTTTGCAAACTCCAGCCAGTAGGGATAGGAAAACTCAGCGTTCCAGGCAAAGAGTGTCGACAGGGAGGTCCACAGGAAGAAAAAAACAGCCAACCAGAATGAGTTGTTGTCACCGGGCGCCTTGCGTTCTGAGGAAATCAGCCAGCTGAGAACGGCAATGATCGCGATGATGTAGTTGAGTCTTAGACCTGTAACGAAGCCATAGACTTCCTTGTGCGGGTTCATAAGGGCAATCCAGACCCATGCCAATACGCCGGCCTGTGCTGCCGTCACGGCTGTTACCGCAACGACCAGAAAGACACCAAAGATTATCAGTCCACGCATTCGAGATTTTCCGTGTTTATTTCATCAACCAGTATAGATTAGGTTTCCTTGAATATCTTTTAAGTAGTTTTGTGTACTGTAAATTTTTCCTGTCCAGCCTGGAGGCTTTTATGTCTGCGATACTTCTAGCATTGGCCGCTGTCGCTATAGCCATGGTCATCAAGTGGGAAGTGCAAACAGAGAAAACTTCAAGAGATGACAGTTTTGCGGGTCTTTTTGCCTTGAAGAAAAGCAAAAAGGCGGATGAGTGACTCTCTCGTCACTTATTTGCCATGCGGCGTCATTGTGATGTGCGCTGCATTGGTTTCCCATGTCCGGTCAAAACCAGCAGCTTGAGGGGGCTTGCCTTCATGAAGGAGGGCAGCCACTTCATCCTTCAAACCCCTGTGGCTGCCCGCTGTGCCGGTGGAAAACAACACACCGTTCACGCCATCCTCGATCACCTCCCGGATATTTTCCTCATCCGGCGCCAGAACCATCTTTCCCATTGCGAGATATTCAAACAGCTTTAGCGGCGAGGCGTAGGGGGTCACGGCCGGCTGCAGCGCGATGTCGAAGGCGGCGATGTAGCCGGGGATGTCCTGGCGGGAGATGATGCCGGTGAAATGGATGCGGTCGGCGACGCCGCGCTCGGCGGCCTGCACCTCCAGCGCGGCTCTGGCCGGGCCGTCGCCGACGACGAGGAAGTGGACGTTCTTTTCCTGTGCCAGATCCGGCAGCGCGTCAATGACCTGGTCGAGGCCGTGCCAGTCACGGATGAACCCGGTAAAGCCCAGCACTATGGCATCCTCAAGACCGTATTGTTTGCGGACCGGGGTGCCGTCGATATCGGCATGAAAGACTTCAGGGTCGACCGCGTTGGGAATGACCTCGATGCGGCTTTCCTCGACGCCTTTGGCGGTGAGATAGCGGGCCAGCACGCCGGTCACCGGAAAAATCCGGTCGGCGGCGCGCCAGACAGCGCCTTCCTGGTTATGGGCAAAGCGTTTCAGGCTGAGGCCGCCGGATTTCTCGCGCTCTTCGGCCAGGGGCGCGTTGACCTCGAGGTAAAACGGGACACCGTAGTTTTGCTTCAGGCGCCTGCCGGCGGACAGAAAAAGATTGTGACGCTCATACAGGATGTCCGGCTTTTCGCGCAGATAAGCGCTCTTGAGGCGGCGGTAAGCGTGGTGATCATAGAGAATTTCGAGGAGCTCGGAGGCAAACCCGGGCAGCAGTCGGCGCACCAGATCCACCAGGCCGCCGTCATCGCCAAATTTCGCCTTCTGCTGGGCGGAGGGCCCGACCTCGATAACCTCGTGACCAAGCGCGCGAAACGCCTTGATCAGCTCGCTCTTGTGCACATCCATGCCGTCACGCGCTGCAATTCTGTGGTGATAGAGGATTTTCATAGGCTGTGGCGTGCTTTAACTGTAACGGGCCCTAACTGTGGCGGGCCCTTGGGGCGGTGGTAAGACGTGCTTTTGCGGATTTGAGGAGTGTCTCGAGCTTGAGGCGGGGTCCGTGTTTTTGCAATCGGGTCCAGATCATCTGCTGTGTGTCGGTCGACAGGCTCTTCTTATATTGCTGGTCGCCGCCCAGGAAATGGTAAATTTCGGCACTTTCATTGGCATAGTGTTCAATGGCCAGGGTGTGGGAGACCAGCCCGGGCTTGAGCTGATTGTCGCCGGGAAAGGCCGCAAAGGCACACTGGTAGTTTGAAATGGTGCCCCGGTGGTGGAAATTCACCAATAGGCCAAGCAGGGTGCCGCCCGCCTCGATGCGCAGGAGTGCGGCCCCTGTCTCCCGGGTTGGCTCTGTCAGAAGCAGGGCCTCGACGAAGCGAGCGAAGAAGGGCGCGGCAAAAGACGACGGGGTGGCTGTGCCCTGAAACCGGGCGGTCTGCAGATCCGCCAGTACCGCGACATCGGCGCGGATTTCCGGCTCGGCGGTTACCGTGCGCAGTGTGATCGGCCCGAAGGCTTCTTCAAAGAGGCGCCTGGAGCGGGTGATCTGGCGGCGGGTGTTGCCGCTGAGAAGCGGGAGATAGCCTTGCAGGCGCACTTTTTCGAGGTCCACGTAAGGGGCGGCGCTGGTCTTGCGCTCCGCCTCGTTGAGACCAAAGGCGGCGGTGATGGTATTAAGCCGGTCCGGGGTGAGCCCGGCAAGGTGGAGCTCTGCCCACGGGCGTTTGGAGTTTTCGAGCTCTGTGGCGAGAGCCGCCAGAATACCGGGCCGCAGGGCCTCGCGGCAGAGCAGGTCGTTGAATTCAATATAGACAATATCTTCTGCCGCCACGCCGGTCTGATTGAGAGCCAGCCCGGCGACTTTGCCGAAAAGCGAGGGGCGAGATTTGCGGGCAATGAGCGCCAGGCCGATGATGTCGCCTGCCCGGCGCGCGACAAAGAGATCCGGCGGGGTTTTCGTGAGTTTGAGAAGGGGGCCGATGAACCCCCAGGAGGTGAAGAAGCTGCCCTCGGATTCGGTCTCAAGGGCGCGCCACAGGCGCTCCAGCTCCCCGAGGCCGGGCGGCGGGGCAATCTGCGCGCTGATTTTCGTCTCGCTCATGAAAGCGCCTTCCTGGGCGATCTGCGCCACCTGCGTCCGGCTGGCGGTTTTGTCTCGCCTTGCCTAATATGCTGCGAATCGGTGACCATCGCTCCACATTGGCCTGTTTTCTCCGCTGGTTCAAATTTCCGGAGCCGCAGAGGCGCTTGCGGTCTTGACGTGGATGGCGCTATCCCTTCGTATGGTGCCTTCGTGCAAATCTTGTTAAATCAGGACAAATCAGGAAGGTTTGGGCTTTCATGTCTTATCAGCTGACAATTAACGGCACCTCTCACGAGCTTGATGTGGAAGGGGACATGCCCCTTTTATGGGCGCTGCGCGATGAGCTCCATTTGACGGGGACCAAGTTTGGCTGCGGTGTTGCGGCGTGCGGCGCCTGCACCGTGCAGGTCGACGGGGTGGCGGTGCGCAGCTGTTCTTTCCCGGTGGAGGCAGCAGACGGGGCGGTCATTACCACGATTGAGGGGCTGGGCGGCCCGGACGGGGCGATGTCGGCCCTGCAGGAAGCCTGGACCGTGCATCAGGTGCCGCAGTGTGGCTACTGCCAGTCCGGTATGCTGATGGCGGTGACGGCCCTGCTGGCTGAAAACCCTGACCCCAGCGACGAGGACATCGACAAGGGCGTGAGCAACGTGTGCCGCTGCGGGTCCTATCCGCGGGTCAAGGCGGCGATCCGATCCGTGGCGCAGGCGATAGCGACACAGGATCCAGCGCAGGCCGGGACCACAGAGGTCGATGAAGCCGCGCCAGCGGAGGAGATGTAAAATGGGTGTTCTGAGCAGAAGAAATGTCCTTGTCGGTACGGCGCTTGTTGGCGGCGGTCTCATGGTCGGGGTGAAATTCTCGCCGGATAAACGTCTGGCCCGAGCCCGGGAAATGCTTGAAAATCCGGGGGAAAACCTTATAACAACCTGGGTTAAAATATCTCAGGATAACATTGTTACTGTGATCGTTCCCCACGCGGAGATGGGCCAGGGGGTTCACACCTCGTTGCCGATGATGCTCGCCGAGGAACTTGAGGCGGACTGGGACTTAGTAACCATGGTTCAGGCTCCGGCCGAGACGATTTACGCCAACAACGCTCTTGTTAAGGGTTACCTTCTCGATGGCAAGGAGATCCCCGCCTTTTTGAATCAGCCGGCCAACTGGTCGACATACCAGCTTGGCAAATATATGGACATGCAGGTAACAGGTGGCAGCACCTCCGTTCGGACTACCGGACAGTACGCGATGCGCGTTGCGGGCGCGGCGGTGAAGGATCTGTTGATCCAGGCCGCGGCACAGAAATGGGATGTCCCGGCGCGCGAATGTTCCGCCCGCCTGTCGCAGGTTTTCCATAATAAATCAAAGCGTTCAGCCTCCTTTGGCGAGCTGGCGCCGGATGCCGCAGGCATGACCGCAAGCGCCTCTCCGAAGCTCAAGGCGCGGGATGATTTTACCATCATCGGCACCTCGAAACCCCGATTTGACATTCCCGGTAAGGTTAATGGATCAGCTACCTACGGTATAGATATCCACATGCCAGGATTGAAAATTGCCGCGATACAGGCGAGTCCGGTCTTCGGGGGTATGGTCGCCAGGGTTAACAGCGAGTCTGTGACCGGCCTTCGGGGTATTGAAACTGTGGTTAATATTGGCGATGCCGTTGCTGTCGTGGGTGACAATTTCTGGCGCGTCCAATCCGCTCTGATTAACCTTGATGTGCAATTTGACGGCGGTGGTAATGAAAGCGTTTCCTCCGATACGATCTATGCCACCCAGGTAAATGCCATTGAGGCGGGCAAGCGAAAATCAAATGTTTCGGATGGAAATCTCGACGAGGCGCGAGTGGCCGCGGTGACAACCCTCAACGCTGAATACCGCGCGCCCTATCTGGCCCACGCCCAGATGGAGCCGCTCAATTGTACGGCGCTGGTCGAGGATGGAAAGTGTGAGATCTGGGTGGGTGTTCAGGATGGCCTGGCGACGCGAGCTGCCGCAGCAAAGGCGCTGGGCATTGCCAAAGAGGACGTCACCGTTCACCTGCTGCCGCTGGGCGGCGGTTTCGGGCGGCGCGGCGGCGGGGTCATGGACTTCATTGACCGGTCAGTGCGGGTTGCGGCTCAGCTTGACGGTCCGGTGAAGGTGATCTGGTCGCGTGAGGAGGACATGCGTCAGGGTGCCTATCGTCCGGCCTGCGTGAGCCGGTTTGAAGCCGGACTTGATGGTTCCGGCAAACCGACGTTCTGGACCAATGTCCATATTATGGACGAGGAAGCCGAGGCGGTTCACATACCCTACAGCGTGGCGGCGCAGGTTATCGAGAGTGTTGAGGCCCCGACCCATGTGCCCTACGGGCCGTGGCGCAGTGTTGCCTCGTCGCAGCACGGCTTCTTTATCGAGAGTTTCATCGACGAGCTGGCCCATACGGCGGGGGTGGATCCTTACGATTATCGCCGCGATCTTTTAGGCGACGACCCCCGGATGGCGCATGTGCTGGAAACGGCGGCCCGCATGTCGGGCTGGGGCGAGACTTTGCCGGAAGGCCGGGCGCGCGGTATCGCGGTCAAGAAGAGTTTCGCGACGATTGTGGCTCAGGTTGCCGAGGTTTCCATCGTCGACGGCGCGGTTCGGGTCCACAAGGTCTGGTGCGCGGCCGATCCCGGCGATGTGGTGAACCCCGATACGTTCGAGGCGCAAATGGAGGGCGGTATCATCTTTGGCCTCACAGCAGCGCTCTACGGCGAGATCACAATCGAGCAGGGCAAGGTCGTGCAAAGCAACTTCCCTGACTACAAGATGATCACTATGGCCGATACGCCGGAGATCGAGGTTGAAATCATCCGCTCCGGCGCGCCCTGGGGCGGCGCCGGCGAGCCCGGCACCCCGCCGATCGCACCGGCGGTCACCAACGCCGTCTTCGCCCTCACCGGCAAGCGGGTCAGACAACTGCCACTGAAGAACCATGAGTTTGGCTGAAACACCATGTGTGGGGTCAGACACTATTCTTGCAGGAGCAAAGCGCCCCTGCAAGAATAGTGTCTGACCCCTGGTGGCCCCAAGTGGTTAAAAATATCGCGTCAGTCTGATTTGCAGGAAGTCGTCGTCCTCGAAGCTGGCCAGCGGCGAGGTGTCGGGGACATTGGTCAGGATCTGCAGTTCGGCGGTGGCGAAGAAATCAGCGCCGAGGCGCCGTTCAGCCTCGATCCTGAACGACAGCGCCTCAGTGTCGAGATCACGGCCGAGACCTGCGAGGAAGGCGGTTGAGTGTTCATTATTGAGAGCAAGACGCAGCCCCGTGAAGAGGTCATTGTTAAAGGGTTGAGGCGCGGTCCGGCCGCGATCATCATGGAGATATTCGGCCACGAGCCCGAGGTCCGCCGCAGTTCCGCGCACGCCATAGAAGGAATATTCAAAACCGCCCGCGGCAAGATTATATTCAGCGTCGCGCTCATCACGGGTCAGGCCCTCAAACTTGAGCAGCCATGCGCCAAGCGTCGCCTGAATATCGATTGAATGCTGCTCGATCTGCACGTAAGTCGGCACCAGAACCGGGCCGCCTGGGGCCGCGAAATCCGGTGTAAACAGCGGGTCGCGGCCGGTGCCTTTAAAATACGCCAGCCCGATATCGATATCGCCGAAATAGTGGCTCCAGCGCACGGCATAGTCGGTGTGCTCGTCGCCATCGCCATGCTCATAGAAGGCGCGCGCGGTGTCGACGGGCAGGTCGAGGCGCGGGCGCCCGGTCACTGAAGGAAAGGTTCTCTCCTGGAACCGGGGCAGGAGGAACAAATCGAAGGTGCCAAGGTTTGTCGGGACGGTCAGGTTGACCATGGGCTGGCCGAGTTTTTCCTCGCCATCAATGCTTTCAACAAGATCGGTCTGGTTGATGACATCGACAAAATGGGCAAATTCGGTGACACCCCAGTAAACCTTGTCGAGACCGACCCTCAGTTCAAAGTGATCAAAGACACCTTCATAACGCAATTTGCGGATGTCCCAGTGCTCGCGCTCTGCGTCCTGGGCGTCGATGCGGGCAAAGGGTGTGAAAATGATATTGTGATCGCCGCGATCCCATTCGATCTCGATGGTTGCCTCGGCTGCAAATGACAAGCCGCCTTCAGACTGTCTGACATCGCTCCCGGTTTCGCGGAAGTATCGGTATTCCGGTTCGAAATAGCCCTTGAGATCAACCTCCTGAGCTATCGCCGCGCCGGTCTGCATGGCGCCGAGGGCGAGAGCACCGCAGGTCAGCAGGGCCGTTCCTGTCAGGCAGGTCTTTGCCATGTCAGCGGGCTCTTTTAAGGCTGTTGGTGTCGAAGTCGCCGTCGCTTAATCCGTTGCCCAATTTGAAGTCGCCCCAGGTCAGCCGGGTCGTTTTGTTGTTGTTTTGATTGACCATATAAAGATCGTGAGCGCGCCAGTGCTTTGCCTCGTAAAGTCGGTAGTCACCCAGGGTCAAGGTTTTTAGAAGTGCATTCTTGCGGTCGTAATAGTCGACCTTGCGGACCTGCAGGTCATCGGTATCAACCCAGGTGATCTGCCGCGTGTAGCCGGACTTTTCGTAGAGCGGGCGGCGCTCGGTCACATGACAGGTGCGATCAGCCACAGGGTCTGGACAAGGCTCGGTTCTCAGCCAGGTGTATTCAAATTTTGCCGGCTCCTGTGAGGAAAAGTCTTCATAGGCAAATTCAGAGCCCATGAAGGGGCCTGACTTGTTGGCCGAGGAGATCCGCTTGACGCGCCCGAGGCTGGGCAGGAAGAGCCATTGATCATCGGGGTTCAGGATATGGGCGTGGGTCAGGAGCGCCGTGCCCTCGACGTCACGGGGGCGATCAAAGATGATCATCGATTTGTCGCCATCATCGGGCGCCGGATTTTCCAGGGTGCGCATGCGCAGCTCGCGTGTCGAGGTATCTCCGTGTGCATTGGTCAGGACCATCTGCATGACGGCCTCGCTGTCGCCAAAGCCCAGATCGCGCCGCTTGGCTTCTTCGGCGATCTGCTGGCCCTTGACGGCCGGGTCCTCGGAAAGCTCCAGGGCCAGAAGCGGCGAGGGCAGGAGCATCGCCGCACAAACCAGGCTGAGGAATTCGCGAGATCGTTTCATAAAAAAGTCCTTCTTTGTCAGGCCTTCAGGCTGTTCTGACTGGTTTCGTGCGTCTTTTATCAAGGGTAACAAGAAGACCGGGCAAGAGCAAAAAGTCGACAACAAGCGCGATGGCAATTGTCAGGGCGACCATCATACCCAGGTAGGCGTTCATTTTGAATGTCGATAGCGCCAGTATTGCAAATCCGGCGATCAGCACAAGAGTGGAGACCAACAAGGCCGTGCCAACGGTGCGAAAGGCATAGCGCACGGCGGTGCGTTCGTCGGCACCGCGTTCGCGGCGGGCGCGCTGGTATTTGGACAAAAAGTGCACTGTTGCGTCGACGATCAGGCCGAGTGCCGCGGCAAAGACCGGCACAGACCAGATGCCCAGCGAGCCGCCGGTCATCGCGTAGAGGCCAAAGGCGAAGATCGGCGGCGAAAGGTTGGGAATGAGGCTGAGGACGCCAAGGCGGATATCGCGCAGGGCAATCATCAGGCACAGGGAAATCAGGATCAGGGCGACGGCAGACCCGGTTTTCATGGCCTGCATATTGGATTTGCCAATATAGGCAAACATCACAACCTGTCCGGCTGCGGCCGCATGCATATAGGGCGGGGCATGTGTCACCTGCCACGCCTCGGACCGGGCGAGCACATCGCCAAGAACCTCGGTAGAGACGGTTTGGAGGGTGACGACGAGGCGGGTTGCCGATTTGTCGACATTGATTTGATCGTTGAGATCAAGTCCGTAAGGCAGCGACATCTCATAGAGCAAGAGGAATTCAGCCGCCATGCGCCGCTCGTCGGGAATACGGTCCCATGCCGGATCGTCGCCGTGCATGGACTTGTTGACCTTTTTGATGATGTCCGTATAGCTCGAAACACTCATCACTTCGGGCTGGGCGCGGAAGAATTCGGCCCAGGTGTCAAGGGTCCGAAGGTACTCAGGGTCGGAAATCCCGCCGCTGCTTTTGGCGTTAACCGAGTAGTGAAGCTGGTAGATGCCAGTAAGGTTTTGTGCAGCAAAATCTGTATCCTGACGGAACTCGATGGATTCGTCGAAATAGTCGACGAAGCGATCATCAAATTTCAGACCTGGTAAAACAGAGCCCACCGCGACCAGAGCGACCGCGAAAATTGCCATGATCGGCAGGCGCAGCGCGATCACCGGTGTCGCCATGGCCTCAAGGAGATTGCTTTGTGCCTCGATGGTTTTCGCGCCCTTGAGTGGCAGGACCGCGAGCAAGGCCGGGAACAAGGTCATGGAAAAAAGCCACGCATATCCGGCGCCGATGGCGGAAATGGTGCCCATATCGCGGATCGGCGGCGCGTCGGAAAAGCGTAGCGACAGGAAGCCGATGGCCGTGGTCAGGCTGGTCAGAAAGACGGGACCGATATTAATGCGCAGGCTCTCCATGATCGCGGCGCGCTTGTCCCTGCCGTGCTGCATCTCCACCAGAGAGGAAATCAGAATGTGGATGGCATCAGCAACGGCAATTGTCAGGATGATAATAGGCGCCATGGCTGATGGCGGTGAAATCGGGATGCCAAGCCTGCCCGCAGTGCCAATGGCGGCCGCGGCGGACAGCAGAACAACAAGGAGGGCGGCAAGGGTTCCCGGCACCGAGCGCGTCAGGGCAAAAACTGCCAGTCCCAACACCAAAAACATCAGCGGAACGAGGGTTGAAATATCTTTTTGTGAGGCTTCGTTGAACGCATTCGACAGGGCGACGGAGCCGGTGAGGGCGACATCCACGTCAGGGTAAGAGGCCTGTACGGAAGACTTGATGTCGCGGGCATGAGACATGATGGACCTGAGCGCTTCTATGTCATCACCGGGCAGTCGGATCGTTGCCATAATACCGGTGGTGCGCGCATCGGCAGAGATCAGGCGTTTTGCTATGACCGGGTCACCCAGGGCGATATCGCGAATGCGGTCAGCTTCGGCGCGGGTGACAGTGTCGGGATCGGGCACCAGATCCTCGACAATCAGGTCGTCTTCTTCAGCCCTGGTGTGTTGGTAATTGGTTATGGAATCCACGCGCACCGAATAAGGGGTCTGCCAGGCGCGGGTGGTGATTTCCCCAACGATCTTCAATATCGCCGGATCGGTGGCCTGGCCGGTCTTTGGCTTGATCACCCAAAGCAATTGATCGGTTTGGGTGTAGGTGCGCTGGACTTTTTCCCATTGTTCGAGATTGGGGTTTCCTTCACCAAAAAAATAGCGATAGTCGTTGGTGAAGGTCAGATCCCGCGCGCCGCTGATCGCGGCAAAAGCAAGCCACAGGGCGCCGAGAAGGACAAACCAGCGCAGGCGCAACAACCACCGCGCATAGACCATCGAGCCCTCGTTCATGTTCTGAAATCCCCCGTTTAATCACTCAAGAGTGAATTATTGTGGCGGCGAGTAAAAGGAGGAATGTCAGTTCTTGTCGGCAAATTTGAGGGTCTTGTGATAAATGTGGTACATTGGTTGCAAATCGATCTGGTCTATGGCGCTCAGTATGCACAAGAGGGGTAGATATGGACTAGTCTGCCTTGTCGGTTGACCAGGGTTTTTGTGAAAATTGTTTGAGATTTGATCGATACAATCCAGTGAAAATTAACCTGTCTCCGGTATAGTAAGGAACAAATTAACCAGGACATAACGGGTGTTGCATGAGAGTTCTGTTGAGAGCGAGTTTGGTTGGATTTTCGCTGTTTCTGGTTGCGTGTGGCGGTGGTGGTTCGGCGGACCCGACGCCAACCCCGACACCTACTCCCACACCAACACCAACACCAACACCGCCCCCGCCGAGCTCGTTTTACACAACTGAATTTCAGGCGAATTGGGGTCTGGAGGCGGTTGGGGCCCTGAGTGCCTATGATGATGGCCTTTCGGGAGCCGGAATCGTGGTCGGGACCATCGATACAGGTATTGATCTTGATCAGACCGAGCTGGATGGCAACATCCATCCTGCCAGCAAGGATATTTTTGATGGTTCGGTTAACACGCTGACAGCTCTGTCCGGCGCGACCACCGTCTTTTCAATGACACGGACCGGCGGGGCCAGCCTTGATGACACCGACGGGCACGGGACCTT
The DNA here is from genome assembly GCA_965603015.1 of uncultured Alphaproteobacteria bacterium. GTDB lineage: Bacteria > Pseudomonadota > Alphaproteobacteria > M2410 > M2410 > JAUWTJ01. The sequence goes on along the minus strand of CBFDBJ010000001.1, from coordinate 15,998 downwards.
TGTCGCCGGCTTGATTGCTGCGGAGAAAAATGACATCCGGATGCACGGTCTGGCCTTTAATGCCCAGGTTTTGTCGATCCGCGCTGATGACAGCGACACGTGTCCGGATTGTGCTTTTGATGATAACGCCATCGCGGCCTCTCTGAACTATGCCGTGGCCAATGGCGCCGATGTTGTCAATATTTCGCTCGGCGGAACGCCGGCCAACCCCTATCTGGAAGGGGCCATTCGGGATGCGACGCTGGCCGGTGTTATTATTGTTATTTCGGCGGGCAATGCGGCTGAAGACGCTCCGCCCTACACACCTTCCGCAGAGCCGGACCCTCTGGCCATGGCCGCGCTTGAGACCTGGGCGAACAGTCAGGTTATTATCGCGGGGGCGTCCAATTTTCTGGGAACAATTTCCGATTTCAGCAACAGGGCAGGAACCGGCGCGGCGTTTTATGTTCTGGCTCCTGGCGAAGATGTTTACTCGACAGCAGTTGTTTCGGGGACCGGTGAGTCGACCTTCGGAACCGGCAGCGGGACGTCTTTTGCCGCACCTGCCGTGGCAGCCGCTGCAGGGCTTTTGCTGGAGAAATTTCCCGCTTTGACGGCCGCCGAGGTCGTTGATATTCTACTGACCAGCGCTACAGATATTGGCGCTGTCGGCGTGGATGCGATTAATGGCCACGGCATTCTCGATCTGGAGGCCGCGATTGCGCCGATCGGCACGACATCACTTTCCATCACAACATCCGGCGGGATCATCACGGCGGACCCGGCAGACGGCGGTCTTGTTGCAGGCGGGATCTTTGGCGACGGTTTCACCCGTGGTTTCCAGAGCGGTGCAATTTTTACCGATGTTTATGACCGCGCCTATGCGACGGGTTTTGAAAATCAAATTCGCCTTGTCAGTCCTTTTACAGATTTTTTGACACGCTTTGAATCAACTGAAAGTTTCGAGACTGCCGGGCTTGCTCTTGGCCCGAAGTCCACACTCACGTTGAGTGCAAATTACAGCGAGCCGTCAACGGCGTATGAGGCGTATGGTCTTGGGCTGTCGAGCCCGCGAGGCGGGCTTGATCAAACCAGACTCCGGGTCGAGACAAAACTCGACACGCGGACGTCGATGTCGTTCGGATTTGGCGGGGCTCTGGAAGATGAGCTTGACCAAACCGGCGGCCGTGCCCTGTCCGGCTCCATGCTGGCTCAAGGCGGGCAATTGCCATGGGTGTCTGATACAGGGCTTGCGGCTACAGGTAAAAGTGCCTTGTCCGGCGGGCGGCGGGTCGGCGCCAGTCACAGGCTGGACAATGGCTTTGTCTTTTCGGTCGCTGCCAGCGAGGATGATATCGGGGCTCCTGCGTCGGATGCTTTTTCCAACGAACCTTTCCGGGCAGCCACGCGTATCGGTACGGCGGCTCGTCTTGCCAGGTCATCTGCAAGGGGTGAATGGGCTATAACCCTTGGCCGTGTTGAAGAGGTCGGCGCTGTGCTTGGCAGTTCCTCAACCGGTGTGCTGAGTTTGGGCAGGGGCGCTGAAACCGATTTTGTTACGCTTGGCGGCGAAGCCGGGATTGGGCGTTTTGGCCCGAGATCGCTGTCGTTGTTTGGTCACGTAGCCGGGGCTTCCATTGCCGTTGACGAGGATGCCGGATCGGCGTTTTCAGGGTATCAGGGGCTGATGGCAAGCCAGTATGCCTTTGGTCTTGCTCTTGATGGCGCGGCGTTTGGTGGTAACAGGATCAGCCTCACCATGTCACAACCCTTGCGCCTCGAGGCTGGCCGTGTGGCTTATGGGTTTGCCTCCGGCTATGACTATGAGGGCGATACGCCGCTGTACGATGATCGCCAACGCGGCCTTACACCTTCGGGCCGTGAACTCGATCTGGAACTTGCGTGGCACTTTGGCCTCAAGGACGCAGCGCGCGTTTCCGCCAACCTGCTTTATCAGCGTGAACCAGGACATGTTGCCGGCCGGGATGATGCCATCAGCGTCATGGTGACGTCCCGAAGCTCCTTCTAGACCAGGTTCACACCTCCAGGCACAACTCCGCGGGCTTTTTTCTGCCGGCTATACAGGCTCCTTTGTCGACCGGGTGGGCCGTGCGGGCCGCCTGTGCTGTCGCTCTCTCGCCTGTCGCTCTTCGGCGGGTCGTCGGCCTCGCTGAATAGAGGTTGAAAATTATTTGTTTCCATGAGACCAAGCAGACCAATGAGAGAATCAGGATTGGTCTGCTTACAATAGTCATCAAATCCGGAAACAGGGATGCGACGTATCATGGCGTTGAAAGAAAAACACTTCGAACAAATACACAAGAAATTCGGCTCGTCGATATCGGAAAAATACGACTGCGGCCGTATTTGCGCGCCGCTCAACGGTGGTGAGCCGGTATGCTGCAGTACGGACAATGCCATTCCTGTGGTGGAAAAATCAGAGTGGCGTCTGCTCCGCAAGAAAACGGATCTGTGGCATCGGTTCAAGCCCTTTGATGCCGACAGCCGCAAGATTGTCGAGGAGCTGGCCAGTTCGTCCTGTGCAATTGAATGCAAGGGCGCGGCGCAATGCGAGCGACAGCATCGCACGGTGGCCTGTCGGTCCTTTCCGTTTTTCCCCTATTTCAACAAGGATCGGGAAATTGTCGGCGTCTCCTACTACTGGATTTTTGAGGACCGGTGCTGGGTCATTTCCAATCTCAAGATCGTTGAGCCGAAGTTCGTAGACGAACTGATCGAAGCTTATTCGCTTACTTTCAAGCACGATGAAGACGAGCGCGATGCTTTTATAGAACAGTCGGTATCCATGCGCCGGGTTTTCTCTCGCTGGAAGCGTCCGATTCCGGTTATTGGTCTGGACGGTAAACTCTATAAGGTTCTGCCGAAATCCGATGGCGCGCTGCATCCAGCAAAACATAGTGACTTCCCGCCGCACAGTGTGTTTGCGTCAGACAAGAATTACCGTAAGGAAATCGAGGCCTATGGCTATGAGCCCGAAGGTCATACGCTGTCACCTGACTGGTCGGTGAAAGAGTGGTGGAACCTCTAGCCGCGCACCCCGTTAACCATCACAAATATTGCCTGTATCGTTAATGCCCCGGTTTCGTTATGGTTCACTGTTTCTTGCGTTGAAGTTGGGGAAAATTATGAGCGGGTTTGGTAAACAGCACGGGGGTGCTCAGGCCAGTAAAGCGCGTCGCGGCGACGGGCAGCGGGGGTCGTTCTTTATACTGATTGATCGGCAGGCGGTTGAATTGCGATTTGATGTCGGTGGGTCGGGTGTTGGCCGGATTGATTTTGCCGAGACGGCAACAAACAGCGAGGACTTCATCAAGGGTCTTGTGGCTCTGGTGGTTGATGAAACCGAGCAGGGTAATCTGGGTGCTGCGTCCAAAATCGCTGGTCTGTTGGCGGATTACTATTCCAGAGATGTCCTGGTGCTGGATGCGCAAATGCATCCCGACGACACGCTGGTTGGTGAGATGCATTTCATTGACGGGGACACTCTTGATGATCGCCGCGATCGGGCTCTGGGTGTGCTTGATGAGTGCCGCCACCCGGGCTCATCGCAGGTTCTACACTAGGCGTGTTTTGAGAGTTTATTCCGGTTTGCGAAAGCGGTAGATGATGCGGTCTGTGTTGCCGCGAACCGCTGGGTCGTACATCGGTTTGGTGCGATCATCTTCGGTATGACGCAAAGCGTTGCTTTCCCCATCGAAGATAAAACCGGCTGATTCAATTTCGCGTTTGAGCAATGCCGGATCGATCCTGTGCAGGGTTGTGCCGCTTGATGACGGGCTGCCCGCTTCGGCTGTGTGATCGACAATGCCCAGGACGCCGCCTGGCTTTAGTCCCTTCAATATCTCCGCGAGGAGCTGCGGCCCATCAATGGGCGGCCACGAGCCGTCTTCGCTGACGTAGTAGATGTCGTGGTAGGCGAGAATCATGAGGGCGAAATCGAAGGTCGAACCGGCCAGTTTCAGGTCGCTTGCCTCGGCGTGCAGCTGACTGACATTGCCGAGGCGATCATCTTTGTAGCGCTCGGCAATCTGATCCTTCTGAAATCCGAGATAGGCCGCATTGTTATGAGCGACAACGCCGCCGGACGGGCCAACCAGATGACTGACAATCTCGGTATAATACCCGCTGCCAGAAAACAGGTCGAGGACTTGCGCGCCCTCCGCGATGCCGAAAAAGCAGAGGACATCGGCAGGTTTCCGCAACGGGTCACGGGCAAGATCATCGGCCGGGCGGGCCGGTGTCGCTACGGCCTGGCGGGCGGGGCCACAATTGTATGTCCCGGCGTCTGCCCCGCCGTCTGCCCCGGTTTGAGCCCGGGCGGACTGTGACGCCATGAAGAGGGCAGCCAGGAAGATCAGAACCGTTGGTCTCATTGCCTTGTTGTCCTGTTTGACCCCGGTTGTTGTGAGGGTTTTTGCTGCGAGAAACTGGTAGTCGTGAGGATAAACCCAACCGGGCCAGGGAACAAGTTTGTTTCGGGCAGCGCGCCAGGCCTGTCTCATGGCCTGTCTCAGGGTCAGTCTCATGGCCTGTCTCAGGCCAAGTTTCCGGGTAAGTTTACGGGCAGATTTTCGGCTGGCCTCGCCAGGCGCCTTTTGACGCCTTCTTGAAGACGTCCCGATGAGGCCGTCGTGGCGATGATCGGGCGGGATGAAAGCCCTTTTATGATGGCCTGGATCGCCCAGGTGTTTTAAAAGACTATTTCGGATTGTCTGCACGTGACGTTTTCGCAAGATATTTTTAGTGGGTGTCTGAATGGGTGTTTCTGAGTTCAATCGTCGGGTTATCCGTCTCCACGGGACGGTCGGACTGCTGCTGTTCGTCCTGAGCAGTACGGTTGGGGCGTCCACCTCGCAGCCAAATCTATCAGAGTGGGAGCTCGCCCAGCTGTTTGAGGTTTTCGACTCGAATGGAAACGGGGTTGTCACAAAACCGGAGTTGCGTGAGGTGATCGTTTCGTTTCGCGTCGGGCTCAGTGAAGCGGAGCTTGACCGGATGATGGAGACCTATGATATCAGCAGCGATGGCGGGCTGCAGAGCGGGGAGTTTTCAAAGTTGATGCAAGGCTTCCGCGAAAAGGATAGGTCACTGGAAGCCCAGATGGAGCGTACGTTCCTGCGCTTTGATGCCAACCGTGATGGCGGCCTCGATGCCCGCGAAGTTCGTGCGTTGATGGAGGCCAGCGGCCAGACCCTCACCCTGCGCGAGGCCAAAGAGATCGTCTTTGAAGCCGACGCGGACGGCAATGGCCGGATCGACGCGAAAGAGTTTAATGGCACAGCTGGTGTGGGTTCTGCCAGCTAGAGTTTTTGCCCGGAACGACCACTCATACGCCCAGCTGTTCTTCCCATTCGCCCAAAGTGTCATCAAGGCGCGCCATCATGTCATCGATCTGGTCTTTGGCGATGGAGAGCGGCGGGGAGATCCACAGGGGCAGGCCGCGTTTGAACAGCGGCTGGCGCCGCGCGCCATAGAGCGTGCCGTAAAAGACCAGACCGTTTTTGAGCGCAAGGGCCTGGAACAGGCCTTCGGCGCCCTTGTCCTGGTCGAAATATTCCATGGTGGTTTTGTTTTCGACGAGTTCCAGAACCATGAACAGTCCCCAGCCGCGTGCGTCCGCAACGGTTGGATGTTTCAGCATTGCGTCTTTCCATGAGAACAGGTGATCGCCCATTCGGGCGGAGTTTTCCACCAGGCCGTCGCTCTGGAGGATTTCAATGGCCATGGATCCGGCGGCGCAGGCCAGAGGGTGGCCGCCATTGGTGAAGCCGTGGACGAAATGGGCGTCGCCGGCCTCAAACGGGGCATTGATCTCGTCGGAGACCATGACGGCGCCGAGGGGCAGATAGCAGCCTGAAATGCCTTTTGCCGTGGTCATGATGTCGGCTTCGACGCCGAAGTGCTCCATGGCAAACCATTTGCCGGTTCGACCAAAGCCGGTGACGACTTCATCGGCGATGAGCAGGACATCATAGTGGTCGCAGATGCGGCGGATCTCCTGCCAGTATTCTCTCGGCGCAACGACGCCGTAGTCCGAGCCGCAGCCATGCGGCGTCGCAATATAGGCGGCCACGGTGTGCGGACCCTCAAAGTAAATTGCCTTTTCCAGCTCTCCGGCTGACTTGATCGCCCATTCCTCGCGCGCCATACCTTCGGGTCTGTCATGATCGCTATACTGATGAATATGGGGCCATTTGGGCAGCATGGGCCCAAAGTATCGATCATAGGACGGGTTGCCGGAGAGGCCCTGGGTGGCAAGCGTCATGCCGTGATAGCTTTGATAGTTGGACATGATCTTGTATTTTTCGATATTGCCCTTTGCCACGTGGTGCTGGCGCGCTGCTTTCATGGCCGTTTCAACCGCCTCCGATCCGCCCGAGACAAGATAGGTGGTGTTGAGTTTTGGCGGCGTGATGGTTGCGATTTTGGCGCAGAGATCGGCGCGCGGGCGGCTCGCCAGAACCGGATGGATGTGAGTGAATTTGTCCATCTGATCGGCTATCGCCTGCTTCATGCGCGGATCGCCGTGCGGCAGGGTGAAGGCCATGGGGCCGCCCGAGGCGTCGATGTATTTGTTGCCCTCGGTGTCCCAGTAATAGATCCCCTCGGCTTTTTCGAGCTCGACGTCCATGGGGTGGTAGGAGAAGATATGGGCCCAGTCGCCTTCCGGCTTCAGAGGTGCGGGCAGGTTACGGCGAAGGTCCATGGTGTCGTCTCCTTGTTGTTTGTTTGGCGAAAGGATTGCATGAAATGCGATCAGCGTCGAGGTCGGGCGCTTGACCTGCCTGGCCAAAAATCAGATGCTCGCCGCAAACAATAATAGTTCGCAGGGAGAGCGCGCATGCATGGCGGCAGATGGACAGTCGGTGATGTGACAGTGACGCGGATCGCCGAAATGGAAACCACTGGCGGTATGCGGTTCCTGCTGCCTCAGGCGACCCGGGAGGCCATACGCGAGATCGACTGGCTGCAGCCGCATTTCGCCGATGCGGAGGGCCGGATCAAGATGTCAATTCATGCTCTTGTGATTGAGGTGCCGGCTCGCGGGGACGTGCCGGGTCGGCGGATTGTGGTCGATACCTGCCTTGGTAACGACAAGACGCGGGCCAACTCGCACTGGACCAATCTCCAGACCGATTTTCTGAAAGACCTTGAGGGTGCCGGCTTTGCGCCTCAGACTATCGACACGGTGCTGTGCACCCACCTCCATGTTGATCATGTTGGCTGGAACACGATGCTGGTTGAGGGCACGTGGGTGCCGACCTTCCCCAACGCGCGCTATCTGATGGCAAAACCTGAATATGATCACTGGTCGAGTGACGACGATCCTGAACAAAGGCAGATTATGGCTGATTCTGTTGCGCCGGTGTTCGAGGCGGGTCTTGTTGACCTGGTGGAAACCACCGCAGCGATCTGCGATGAGATCCGCCTTGTTCCGACGCTCGGCCATACGCCGGGGCATGTCAGTATAAAGATTGAATCACAAGGTGAGAGCGCCCTCATTACCGGTGATTTTGTGCATCACCCGTGTCAGATGGCGCATCCGGACTGGGCGGCCCAGGTTGACACCGATCCGGTGCAGAGTACGCAGACGCGGCGCGAAGTCTTTGCTGATCTTGCCGGGACGCCAACGCTTGTCATCGGGACGCACTTTGCAGCACCGTCAGCCGGGTATCTCAAAGCAGACGGTGATGTCTGGCGGCTGGAGGTCGAGTAGTTTTGCGGCGTCGAGTTTTCGCTTGAGGGCGCTACCAGGTGACGGTGAGGCTACAGGTTGCTTTCTTCCTTTTGCCGGACATGTCGGTTACGGAAACCGAGATGATCTTTTTGCCGGGGGTGAGATAGATCGTCGAGGCACTGCCGCCGCCACTGTCTTTGAGCATGCTTGCGGCATTGTTAAAGGCCCAGGAGATGCGGCGGGCGACCAGAAGATGGCCTGGCTGATGGCCGGAAATCCACGCAATAACAGGTCTGCCCACTTTGGGCGCGCTCGGGCGAATGACGATGATCAGGTCTTCGGACTGGCTGGCAACCAGTGTGTTGGTGTCACTGGCTTCGGGTGTGCCAACGGTGGCGCATGGCTTGATGGTGTCGTGGTCTTTGGCGCTGGCGGTCTGCAGTCCTGAAAGCAGTACCAAAGCAGTCAGACCCGCTGCGGCGAGCCGCCTGGCGGTCGTGGCTGCCCGGCCAGTGTGGCCGGCGCGGAATTTCAAGAGTTCACTGACATGCTTCATTTGGGTCATATCCACCTCATGCACTTCCCATTGTGCCATGACGAGCCCCGGTGGCAAAGCCATTCGTGACTGTCAGATGTCCTGCTGAGCCGGGATGACAGGACATAGCCCTTTGATTTCGCTGGTAAAGCAGGGTTTTGCGGCGATGTTATGACAAATTACGTTATGGCATTTACTTGATTTAGGACCACAACCGTCCTACCTTTGAACCAGTGTTGGGAGCAACCTCCGAGGTGCCAAGCGCCGCCGGTGGTGCACCCGTTTGAGTCTGGTCGTGTGAGTATGGTTTCGGGGCGTGATGCGCGGTCCGCTTCGGTCTTATGATGCAGCAAGACGGGGATGAACAATGGGGAGTTTTGGCAACAAATATTTGAATTTTCGGCGGATGAGATTTCTTTGTCATGCCATCCGATGGGCTTTGCCTGGTGTGATGATTGGTTTGATGGCCGGATGTCAGTCGGCGGATGATTGCGGTAGTGCAGGTGCGCAGAGTTGTTCCAGGGTTGAAAGGTTGACGCTTGCTCCGGACCATCACCGGGTCGGCATGTTTTTTCAGGACTGTGATGAGTGCCCGCAGATGGTGGTTGTTCCTGCCGGGTCGTTCCAGATGGGCGACCTGAGCGAGCCACCAATTGGAGACGCGGATGAGCGCCCCGGACATGCTGTGACACTGGCGCGGGACTTTGCCATCGGGCGTTATGAAGTGACGTTTGATGAATGGGATGCGTGTGTCGCCGGCGGCGGGTGCCGGGGCTATCAACCTGATGACAAGGGCTGGGGTCCGCGGCGGCGCCCGGTCATTGAAGTGAACTGGGACGATGCACAGGCCTATGTGGCCTGGTTGAGCCTTGCGACCGGGCGACAGTACAGACTGCCGAGCGAGACAGAATGGGAGTATGCGGCGCGGGCCGGGACGACGACGCCCTTCAGCTTTGAAGGGGCCCTGTCGTCAGAAAAGGCCAACTATGACGCCAATCTGGTCTGGAGTGATAGCCAGCAAGGCGCCTATCTGGCGCAGACCATGCCCGTAGAGCGCTACGACGCCTGGGCCAACGCCTTCGGTCTGAGCGGTGTGCATGGCAATGTTGCAGAGTGGGTACAGGATTGTTATGCGAAAGATTATCGGGGACATTTGGGCGATGGTGTTGCGAGGGAAGATGCAGAGTGTGCGTATCGGACACTGAGAGGTGGTTCGTGGGACGATGGACCGTGGAGCCTGCGCTCCGCATGGCGACAACCGGTGGCGCCCTCCGAGCGGCATGATTTTGTTGGCTTCAGGGTGGCGCGCAGGCTGGATCGATAGAGAGTGGGCCCGGCCGGTTGGCGTGTGTGCGATGTGAGTAGACTTGAGTAGGCGAGACTTTCCAGGGGGGAAAATGACAGACGTATTTATATCCTATTCGCGCAAGGACAGGGCGCGCGCCGAGACTATGGCGAAAGCGCTGAAGGCGCGCGGGGTCGATGTGTGGTGGGACACGCATTTGAAGGCCGGCGCGGAATTCCGCCAGGAAATTGCTCAAAAGCTGGAGACAGCAAGGGCCGTGATTGTGATCTGGTCCGAAGAATCCGTTGCGTCACGATTTGTCTGTGATGAGGCCGATGTGGGCGCGCAGCAGGATACCCTGTTTCCGGTTCTGGTCGATCTGGTTGATATCCCGCTCGGGTTTCGCCAGATTCAAACGGCCGATCTGACAAAGTGGCGCGGCAAGCCCTCGGACCGTCTGTTCCAGTCCTTTATTGATATTGTTGTGGATGTGGCCGGGGGCAAGAGAACCCTGGGTGGCAGGACACCAACGGTCGAGCAGGAGGCGCCGGAGCGGACCGAACCGGTGGCACCTGCGGTGCTGTCAAAACCCAAAAAGCAAAAACGCAAAAAGGCCTCCCGGTCGTTGATGATGACCGGGCAAAAGGCGCGGGCGGCCCTTATCTTTCGGTCGCTTGTGCTGGCGGTCCTGGTCGCCGGCGCGTTCGGGGCGCTGGCGAGCGTCACCAACTTTGTTCTGCCGGAGTATCGCAATTATCTGATTGGCGGTCTCGGCGGGCTGGTTTTCATTACCCGGTACATGACGTTTCAGGCTGACCGCAAGAGCGGCGGGGCCTCCTTGCGCCTGTTGTCGCGCTCCTATGCGGCGCTGTTCTTCTTTGCGCTCATTGCCAGTGCGCCGTTTCTTCTGGAGGGGCGTTTGTATGCTGCTGTCATGCAGGCGGTTCGGATTGAAGGCGTTGAAGGGGCTGATATCAATGCGGTTTCCTTTGATACTACCGGCGCCCGCATTGCAACGTCCTCGGACGATCAGACGGTCCGTGTGTGGGACGCAGCGACCGGCGTTCAGTTAAGTCGCTTTCCCGGTCATGAGGACTGGGTCTGGGCGGCAAACTTTTCGCCCGACGGCACGCGCGTGGTTTCAGCGTCACGTGATCTCACGGCCCGTGTCTGGTCAGCCGACGATGGGACGGAAATCCTTAAACTGTCCGGACACACCAGTACGGTGCGTGATGCGATTTATGACCCGAAAGGGCGCTATATCGCAACCGCATCGCACGACAAGAGCATACGGCTTTGGGACCCTGCGACCGGTGAGGAGCTGCGCCGTCTGGACGGTCACACGGGCCGGGTGACGGCTCTGGCGGTGAGCCGCGACGGTTCTCTCATTGCTTCGGCCTCTTCTGACGGGACAGTTCGTTTATGGCATGCCCCTGACGGCAGCCCGGGCAAGGTTTTTGCCGGCAGCGGCGCTCTCAATGATGTGGCGTTTTCACGCAACCAGACCAAACTTGCGGCGGTCAGCGACGACGGTACGGGGTATGTCCGGGATGTTTTCAGTGGTCAGTTGCTGGCGCGGATATCTGTTCCGGGCAAACTGTTTGGGGTGCGTTTTGCTGATCAGGGCAGGCAAATTGCAACGGTGGGTCTTGACGGTTTGGTCAAGCTGTGGAGCGCTGAAAATGGTGCGCCGCTGCGAGACTTCGCAGGCCACGAAGGCGGTGCACGCGGACTTGATGTTTCTGATGACGGGACCCTCTTGATCTCCGGCTCGCGCGATAACACGGCGCGGATATGGGACGTTGCGTCAGGCGCGCAGCTGCAGATCATGGGACATATTACGCCGGCCATTGACTTGCCCCGGGCGATTGATCAACCGCCATACTTTGTCGCTTCGCGGGCACCGGTGCCGGTTGATCTGGTGGCTGATCCGGACAGAGCCACCGCCTATGCGATCAAGGGGCTCGGGATTGCCGGAGTTCTGCTCGCCCTTGGTATTGTGCTGCGATTTGTCTTCAGGCTGGTGCGTCAGACCAGAGTGTCGCGGTGGATGGTCGTGGGGTCGCTCGGCACCGTTGCGATCTATATCACGGCGTTGATGCTGTCGGCCTTTCCGGCTGAAGCCACCTTCCTTTGGCTGACAATCGCCTTCGTACCAATGGCTGTGCTGGCTGTTGCCCGCTGGCTCATGACAACAGTGCTGGGCGGGCGGCTTTAGGGCCTGCGAGATGAGCTGCCGGGGTTACAGGCAAACTGTTAATCGCCAGTCGGCCCGGGCGTCGAGGAAGGCTTCGCGCGACATGCCGACGGGATAGCCGTTCGGGGCAGTGGCACCGGTGGCGCGCAGATTGAGCCAGAGTGTTGTGTCATCGGTATCAAGAGTGCCAAGTGCTTCGTCGCTGCCAGCCCTGAACAGCCGCATGAGACGAGTCTCGTGATCTTTTGAAGTCAGTGCCGCGACAAATTTCTTCAGCCAGGCGTCTTCTTCCGGTCCCTCAGTTTCACAAAGAACAAGAAAGACTTCATCGGGGAACCTGGATTTTATCTCCGCGGCGCTGTCTTGTGGTGAAGCGGCGTTGCCGCTCGCGCCGTTCTCTGCGAATTCAAGGCCGATGACGCGCTCGACCGGTATTGCAACCGCATCTTTTGCAGGGGTCTCTTTTAAAAGATCGGTCAGGAAGGCGTTCTGCTCCGCGTCTTTAGACTTTGCGGCATTATCGATCTCAGCGAAGGGGCGCATATCGGGGTGAATCTGGGCGGCGTTGTCACGTATGGGGCCATAGTGCCAGCCGTCAACGACCCGGTCGGCCCACCAGCGGTCATGTTCCAGCTGTGCCAGTGCGAAGCGGATATCATCTTCCTCAAGTCTTGCGCCCCGGTCAACAAGGCGGGGCAGGGTCCGGGTTTTCTGGTCAATGCGATACCCGACGGCCTCGAGCTTGGTCCAGATATGGTCTGCGGCCCGGCGGTTGGCCCGCCTGCTCGATTCCGGTAACGTGTCCCAGGGCGCCGTTGACGCCGAGGGCGGGTCACCGGCAGCTTCGCGCTGACGGCAATAGGCTTCGTGGATCCGGCGAGCAAGAAGGTCATCCTCCCCGGTGATCTGGTGTACGAAAAGCTGATGATCTCCCTCGCCAAAATCGCACAGCAAGTTTGCAAGGTCGAAGCGTTCGATCCTTGAGAGGCGCTCGAAAAAGTCTGACGTCTGATCGCGGCGGACCATGATATTGCCGGCGTGAATTTGGCCGCGGGCTGAAGCAGAGTGAATTCTGAGCGCGGACGCGAGGTTCTCCACTTCATCATCCAGACACAGGATCGTGGCGGTGAGCGGGGCGGTCTTGCTGGCTTCGCCGACAAGGGCTTCTATCTGCGACGGGTTGGCCGGGGCTTCGATGAATTGCAGCGTTGCGATATCGGTGATGCCGGGCCATGCGGCTTCAAAGCTCTTCTGACCCGACGCGGCCTGCGGATCGACGATCGTAAAGTGCGGTGGACCGAGGCGATGGGTGCGTTGGGACAGGAGTGTGTGAAAGATAATCTTTCTACTGATGTCATTAAGGCCGACAACCAGGATATGCAGCCGGTCCTGGCAGAGCCAGTGGGCGACCTTGTGCAGTGGATTTTCCACCAGAAGCTGGCGCGCCAGGAGATCGTTCAAATTGAAGAACCTGACGGCTGTGCGTTTGTCGCCAATAAAGGCAATGCGGCGTTCGTAGTCCTGCAATTGGTGGGAGAGCTGGGCGTTGCCAAGATGAACCAGCAGGCGGGTGTGGGTTCGGTCGCTGGCGCTCATCAGAGCACTTGCGGCGGCACAGGCTTCCAGGTTGACCACATCATTGTCGGTGACAAAAAAGATCGAGTCGGCGCGCGCAGCAGCAACCTCTGTGAGGTCCTCGGTCCGGGTTCCATCCCCGACCACCAGGGGGATGGCCAGCTGTGCGGCAAGGTCGGCCGTCTCGCTGGTCGGGTGCCGATCAAGGGCGACAACGCGTCGACCCTGTTGCAGAAACTGCCGGGCGATTTGTTGGCCGAGGTCGCCAAATCCGACAATAACGATGTGGTTGCGCTGATATTTCAGCTGCGCCAGAAGCCAGGATGCGTAAGCGGCTTCAATGGCAATTTTGATAATGGCGGAAACAGTGGCAAACGGGGCCAGGACGCGCGCAACGTGGAGCGCAAGATTTGATCCGGCCGCATCGACCGGCGCACTGAAGGTGAAATAGAGCAGCGTAATAAAAAGATCGTCGGAGAGCTCCTTGAACCATGCGGGGGAAAAAACGGGGCGCGGCCAAAGTGTTTCCAGCGTCTGACCATAAAACCCGAGCAGCGCGGCGACAGCGAAGATGGTGAAAATCAACCGCCATTGCAGTTGATTGAAGCGAGCAGAGGCAACGACTTTATTGGTCATAGGTCTGCCCCTGTCTCGCTTCCTGTCCCGTGTCCATGGTGCCGCGTCCGGTTAAGTCTTCGGCTTGCGAAACTTCAGGGTCATCCGATCGCTTTCCCCGATGGCGTCCCAGGGCGTGCGATCAAAATCGGGATCAGGGTCCTGGCCATAGGGCGATGTGCGCCGGTTCGGTGCCAGGGTCCAGACCCCGAAAGGGTGATCCCTGGTGTCCTTCGGATTGGCATTGACCTCGCTGGAGGCAACGAACTCAAAGCCGGCAGCCGCAGCCAGCGCTTTAACCTGCGCCACATGGACATACCCGTTTGCGGCTGCCGGATCCTCGGGTCTGGCATCGTCGGCGCGGTGCTCGACGACGCCGAAGGTGCCGCCTGGCTTCAGGGCCTTGTAAAACGCGTTCATATAGGCCTGCGCGTTGTCGGTCTCAGGCTTGCCGGTCATCCAGTTGTGCACATTGCGGAAGGTCAGCACCATATCGAGAGTGCCTTCCGGGGCGATATCGGTTTTGGAGCCACGCATCAGGGTGCGATGGACTGTGCCCCAGGCGGCAGGCGCGCCGCGTGTACCGACAAAGGTTTCATCAAACTTCTTGATCGCCGCATGGACGCGGGGATTTTCGCTTTCCGGGTCCCACGGTGTAACCGCGTAGTAGGTGCCGCCGCCCTCCCGGATAATCGGTGCAATGACCTTCATGTACCAGGGATTGCCGCCGGGCCAGATTTCGGCGACGGTCATGTTGCCTTCAAGGCCAAAAAACTGAAGTGTTTCGGCAGGGTGGCGCCACGGGTCGCGGGCGCGCTCCTCGTCGGTCCTGGCGTCGCTGGCAAGGACAGTGTCGTAGTCCTCGCTCGCCGTGAGGGCCTTGAGGGCGGACATGCCGGTAAGGCCGGTCATCATGACAACGGCCATTACGCCGGTGACAAGGGCGCTTGCGGGTTTTTGAGACATCCGGAGGGGCATGAGCTCGGCCTTTCTTCGCTGTTGGTTTGACTAGAAGGAGTAAAGCGCTTTGCCGGGTCTGGCGATACCATGTTTCCCCAATATGGTGCCTGACACCATTTTGCTAATTCATGGTATCGAGGATGAGGGGGGCGAAGGTTTCGGTGATGATCATGAGGGGTTTGCCGCCGGCGATGACGCGGTAGGTGCGCTCGAGGGATCCCTCGTTGAGCCCGTGCCACAGAAGCTCGCGGCGGTTCTCGCTGAAATTTGCCAGCAGCACATTGCCGATCGACCGGCGCATGGTGACGATATCCTCGCGCATTTCAGGGGACAGGCGGTCAAGGGCGATGTGGGAGCGGGCCCGGGCGAAGAGGCGTCCGCTGGTTTCGCCGGTCAGCGTCACATCGCGGATCAGGATCTCGCGGCCGCTGGCGGCCTCCAGCCATGGCAGGTCGTCTTCCAGAGTTGTAAAATTGTGCGCTTCAACGCTCACCGCGACCGGTTCACGAAAATGCGCCCGCAGCATATGGGTCACGGTGCCGTCGGTGACGAGGAGGACCCGAGCAAAGGCGGGCAGGGCGTCAGGCTCGATCGCCTCAAGGTGCGCCGGCCGCTCGTGCTCGGCAACGAAAAGATCGCCGAGGGCATGGAGGTCATCATCGCAGGTTTTTTGGCTCATCAATTAAGGCTTCCTAGAAATAGTAGCGCAGGCTTATGTAGGCTGTTGTCGGGAAGGAGCCAAATTCGGACTTCTGCACAAGCTGAGGGTATGAGGTGGGTGGAAAGGGCGCGATCGTTATCATAGTGGTTTCATAGCGCGTGGCGTCGCCCAGTCCAAAATGAACTCCGAAGTCTGTATAAAGATTTTCGCTCAAGCTGTAGTCGCCGGAGGCGCGCACAAAAGCAGACGTGTCCGTGAGATTGACGAAAGCGCTGGCACTCAAATTGAGCAGTGGTGTCGCGGTCCAGTTGATTGAGGGTATCAGGTAGTCCTTGCCGACAAGGTAGATCCCGCCTGACTGAAATCCCCGGGTGAGCGGCAGGTTTTGATATTGCCGGGGATCGTCGATGCCGAATGAGGAGTGATGATATTCGATCATCGCGAGGGTGTTGTCCGAAAGAGCACGGTCAAAACCGACAGACGTGCGGAAGT